>CAZRUA010000036.1:0-30431 GCA_964603125.1 uncultured Flavobacteriaceae bacterium
GAGAACGGACAAACTGGGAATACTGTATCGAATTTATTTTCAATTAAAAGCTTATAAGCTTGATTAAGATTTTCTTTTGAAATGAATGGTGCAGTAGGGTATATGCAGCATGCATTATCAAAATTTTCGCCTGAATTTTTTATTTCTTGCAATACTTCTAAAATAACGTCAGCAGTTCCTGAGAAGTCATCTGAGTTTTTTTCACTTCGTTTAAAAGGAACTTTTGCGCCGTAAGTTAGAGCAACTTTTTCTATTTCAGCATCATCTGTTGAAACCATAACATAATCAAATAAACCTGATTTTAAAGCAGTTTCAATTGAGTATGCAATAATAGGTTTCCCTAAAAAATCCTTAATATTTTTTTTAGGAATTCTTTTGCTTCCGCCTCTTGCAGTTATAATAGCAATATTACGCACCAAGAAATGAATTTATCGAATCAATTACAAATTTCTGTTCATCATTAGTTAATGTTGGAAACATGGGTAGGCTTAAACATTGATTGTAGTATTTTTCTGCATTTGTAAAATCTCCTTTTTTCCAACCTAAATTTTGATAGTAAGGTAGAGTATGAACTGGAATGTAATGAACCTGACAGAAAATGTTTTTTGATTTTAAAAACTCGTATAAGTCTTTTCTGTTTTCAACTTCTATAATGTATAAATGATATGAGTGGCCATCAACAACACCCGATTGTCCTTTTATTTTCGAGTTGTTCTTAAAAGCTTCAAAATAGGTTTTGGCAATTTCTTTTCTCCTAGTTAAACCTTCATCTGCCCTTTTTAATTGTGATTTACCAAGTGCTGCTTGAAAATCAGTTATTCTGTAATTATAACCTAGTTCCTGCATTTCATAGTACCAACCACCATCATTGTTTATTAGTTGATTGGGATCTTTAGTAATACCATGTGTTCTTAGTTTTAATAAACGTTGGTATAGTTTTTCATCGTTAGTAGTAATCATTCCGCCCTCACCACAAGCTATGTGTTTTACAGGATGAAAGGAGAAAATAGCTAAATCGGCGTAATTACCGTTTCCACAAAGCTGTTTATTTCCTTTACTATCTGTAAAGTAACCACCTGGTGCGTGACAAGCATCTTCAATTATCCAGCAATCAAATTCTTGAGCGAGCTTTTTAAACTCTTCGAGATTCACAGCGTTACCTGCAAAGTCAACAGGAATAATTCCATGAAAATATCCTTTTGGTTTGCTTTCAAGTAATTGGCGAACTTTATGAATATCTAATAAATATGTTTTAGGATCAATATCTGCAAAGTGAACTTCCCCACCAGAATATCTAACACAATTGGCAGATGCTGCAAATGTTATAGGGCTTGTTATTACTCTAGTATTTTCTGTAACATCTAATGCTAACGTGCATAAATGTAAAGCAGCCGTTCCATTTGAAACAGCAACTGCATACTTGCAACCAATGTATTCAGCAAATGCTTTTTCAAAAGATGCAATTTCAGGACCTTGTGTTAAGAAGTCGGATTTTAATGCAGCAACAACAACATTAATATCTTCCTCAGTTATATTTTGTCTTCCGTATGGAATCATTGTAATTATGGTTTAAATGTTGGATCAACATGTTCAACAATAAGTTTTCTTAACGAATCAATAGTTTCCCATTCGTCATTATCACCAGAGGTGTAGCTAAAACCTTGTGGAACTAATTTTGCATTGAAGTGTTTGATGTAATCTTCCAGTTTAAAAAGTGTTACCTGTGGAAGAATAACATAATATTTCCCTAAATCGTAAGTTGTAAATGAATCTGAACTTGTAATCATTTCTTCATGAATCTTTTCGCCAGGTCTTATTCCGCTTACTTTATATTCGCATTCAGGACCAATAGCTTTTGCAACATCCATTATTTTGTATGATGGAATCTTCGGTACAAATAATTCTCCGCCCCAGGCTGTTTCCAGTGCGTGCAGAACCATGTCAACACCACCTTTTAAGGAAATATTGAAGCGAGTCATGCTTGGGTCGGTTATTGGTAAAACACCTTCTTTCTTTTTATTTAAGAAAAAGGGAATTACTGAACCATTAGAACCCATAACATTTCCATATCTTACAACAGAAAATTTTATTTCTTTATTTCCTTTTATATTATTTGCTGCTATGAACAATTTATCTGAAGTTAACTTTGTTGCTCCGTATAAATTAATTGGCGCACAGGCTTTATCGGTCGATAGAGCTACTACCTTTGTAACATCTGAATCAAGAGCCGCTTTAATTACGTTTTGAGCCCCGCCAATATTTGTTTTTACACACTCATCGGGATTGTATTCGGCAATATGAACATGTTTCATTGCTGCCGCATGAATAATATAATCTATTCCAACAAAGGCTCTTTTCAATCTTTCTAAGTCGCGCACATCACCAATAAAATATCTAATGGCTTTATATTTTGAGTGCGGAAATTCTTGTTCCATTTGGAATTGCTTTTGTTCATCTCTCGAATAGATAACAAGACGTTTAACATCAGGCCATTTGGATAAAATTGTTTTAGTTAACTCTTTACCTAACGAACCGGTGCCGCCAGTTATCAGAATAGATTTGTTGTTTAAGTCGAGCATTTTGCTTATTGTTGTTTAAGTGTGTTTAAAAAAGATGGAAGTGGTTTCAGCACTTCTTCCCAAGAAAGGTACTTACATGCTAAATTTTGAATTTTAGTGTTTATTTCATTGTCTGAATACATTTCTTTCAATCGCGAATAAATCGTGTTGAAATCAATATATGAATCGTCTGCTAGAAAATGAGTACAGTATTTATTTAATTCAGGAATATTTTCTATGTATGGGTCACTATGACCTAAAACTGTTGGTAAACCAGATATGAGGTATTCTCTCACTTTCAAGACTGCTCCTTGCATTAACCCTTTTTTGTGAATTGCGCAAGTTCCAATAGCGAAATGCATTTTACTCAGAAAATCTACTAATTCTTCTTTACTCATGTACTCAACAAAGTGTATTGATGGCGATGAATACTTTTTTTTCAAACTGTCATCAATTCTACCAACAAAGTACAACTTCATTTTATCTTGTATTTGGCTTGCATTAAAACTTTCTGCAATTCGTTCAATACCATTCCACTCAGCATTAGTGCCTGCAAGAAAAACACCATTCAAAAGGGAAAAGTCTTTCGACCTACTTTTTAAAGGTTTGCTATCAGGAACAATACCATTTGTTATAACAACAGTTTTGTATGAAGGATATATTATTTTTTCAAGTTTTTCAATTTCAGGAGTAACCGCAATTCCTCCAGCAGCAAGTTCAAGACATTTAGCTCCGAGTTTTCTTTCAAGACTGTTTGCTCGAAGAATACTTTCTTTATAATATGCCAATACACTTGGTCTTAATGAAAAAGGGATTTTTTTCTTATTAGCATTAACAATCACTTCCTTTTCTTTACGTTCATTAGTATTGTGTTCAAATATTATTTTGTGGGGATGTGATTGTAATAAATTTAATAAGGCTTTACTAGCAAAAGGATAACGCACTATATAGAAATCAAAAGTATTTTTATCTTTTGTTATCATGTCATCTACAGATTCGAACAATGCTTTATTGTAGTAAGAGTTTTTAAAGTATTTTTTCGTAGGTGAGTTAACTTGTATTGACTCAAAAAAGTCATCGGTATTGGCTTTTTGTGGGGTAAATCTTACAAACTTACTTCCAGGAAACATTTTAAGTAATTCATGGCATTTACCAATAACTTTATTGTCGACTCCGCTTTTTACTGCAGAATAACTCGATAAATATATGTAACAAATTTTCATTTTTTTGCTTAGCAATATTGAGCAGCCACCAATGCCCGCCAGCTTAATATATTACTATCTGTAGTAGAGTTAGCTGTTGGTATTTCAATATCAAGTTTTTTTGCAGCTCTAATAGTTTCTTCCTGCATATCAGGATCATTCATCCATTTTTGCTGTGGTGATGCGTAACCTATTTTATCCACTCTCCAACATATTGAAGTCGGTAACATTGTTTCCATTGATTTACGCAAAATGTATTTTGTCCAACCCATTCTCAATTTAAAATCATCGGGAAGAGAAAAAACAAATTCTACAAGTTCATGGCTAAGGAATGGTAAACGAACTTCCCTTGAATGTGCCATTGAATTGCGATCAGCATAACGCAAAAGAGTTTTCAAACCAGAAGATGTTGTGTCAGCTAATAACTGCTTTTGTAGAGCATCAGCAGAGTAGGGTTTGGTTGAATTTAAGAAGGACATTTTGTATCTTCCTAATTTCATTCTCAGAGATTCATTGTGATCGGGTCCAACATATGGCCTTACTGCATTGTGCAATGAATTATATGCAGTTGACTCTTTTGTATATAAAGATCTGTTATTATAAAAAAGCTGGTTCAAGTAGAGTTTGTAATAAGGTAAATAACCTGCAAGATATTCATCAGCGCCTTGGCCATCGATTAATACAGTAACACCCTTTTGTTTTGCTAATTCCATCACTGCAAATTGCGCAACTATGCTTGTTGAACCAAATGGTTCATCCTGATGATGACAAATTGTTTTGAAATGATTGAAAAAATAATCTCCATCAGGCCAAACAGAATTAGACTGAATATTTTTACATGCTTTTACTACTGTATCAATGTGATTTCCTTCGTCTTTATCAAAATCTTTAAATCTTGCCGAGAAAGAAGTTTGTTGTTGCTCCTTACCTTTTAGCTTATCAATAATCATTACAATGGAAGACGAATCCAGTCCACCAGAAAGACTTGTTCCTAAAGGAACGTCCGAGCGTAAACGAATATTCACTGACTTAGTAAATAAGCGAAGAAATTCTTCAGCGGCACTTTCAAAAGTCCCTGTGTAGGTTCGTGCAGAATCAATTTGCCAATATTTTTTTATTTCCAATTTACCATTAGCCTTCATTATCATATAATGTGCAGCATCCAAACGTTTTATGTCTTCGTAAAAAGTTTTAGTAACATCCGAAGCATCATCAATCTGCCCTGTTTTTATAAAAGTGTTTAGGTGCTCATTAGATATTTTCTTTTTAATACCATTAGCCCAAAATTGTTTAATCTCAGAAGCGAATAAAAATTGCTTTTCATCTTTAAAATAATGAAAAGGCTTTTCTCCAAAGCGATCACGCGCACAAAACAACTCTTGCTCTTTCTCATCCCAAATGGCGAAAGCAAACATCCCATCAAGATCAGTCAAGCATTTTTCTTTTTTATGTTCATATAATGCAAGAATAACTTCTGTATCTGTTGCAGTATGAAAACGATAACCTTCTTTAATCAGTTTATCCTTAAGCTCAATATAGTTGTAAATTTCGCCGTTGAAAGTAATCGTATATCTTTCATTTGCAAAATGCATGGGCTGTTTCCCATCAATTGATAAGTCAATGATAGAAAGGCGTCGGTGACCGAGTCCAACATTATTGGATGGATTAAGCCAAGAACCATAACCGTCAGGGCCACGATGAGCAATTGCATCAGTCATCGATTTCAACTCCTGCTCAGTAACTAAACCATTAAACTTTATTATTCCAGCTATTCCACACATACTAAAAATTCAAACCTGCTCTTTGGCCAGATTTCACGTGTTCTTTATACCAATTACACTCCTTAACACTTTCAATATTTTTATTTATTATATCTGTATCTAATCCGTATGTTTTTGGATCAAAATTATTTCTGAAATAATCAGGGAAATAATCATACTCTCTTTTACCTTCCAAACAATCCATAAAATAGTCTGCAATAAATTCGAGCTTATTATTTTTTTCAACGTATGCTCTTCCTTCAGTTGCCAATTGTTTTATTTTATTTCTGTCTCTTACTAGCGTCTTGAGTTTTTCTTTTACATTTTCTTTAGTAACAGAAATAAGAGGTGGTTTGAAACAGTCGGGAGAGTTTTCGTAATACTTGGTGAGTACCGCGCAGCCACTTGCCATGGCTTCAAAAGATAGATATCCAGGGCCATGAAATACCAACTCATCCAATAGAATGTCGGATTCAGAAAGCACGTTCATTAATTTAATATGCGGTACATTTCTGATGTTCACAAACTCAATTTCTTCACCTTCTTGAATTAATTCATTTATTACTCTTTCAATAATTGAAGTCCCTTTTGCATTACTATCGGAAGGGCAGTGGACTACTTTTAATTTTTTATTTTGAGGTATATTGAATGTTATTTCACTAAGATCTACTGGGACATGAGCATGATAATAGGGCCTCAAGGCTAAAGATGCTTGATCTGGTCCCGAAAAAATTAAGGAAGCGTTTTTCTCAAACAAACGCAAACGTTTCATTTTACTTTCAAGGTGCTCTTTACTTTTGTTTACTCCAGGCAGCAAGTTGTCATCAATATCAAAATTATTCTGAAAAACCCATCTGTTGCGAATATCATCACCCATGACAAGTGTCATCCATTTACCACCTTTTTCATTCATTGCAGCAAAGGCCTGATCTTCATCAAAAAAACACTTCCATATATTAATATATAAATCAAATTCTTGAATAAAACTCTTTTTCAATCTATTCAGTAAGCTGTGTTTAAACCTACTAGGAAGAAAAGTGTATACTGCCGATAAAATAAATTTAGTAAATGAGTTCTTTTTAGAATGTTTTTTCCATCCTTCAAAGAAGTTATCTGGGTCAATATCGTATTCATGCGAATAGAATTTTGTTTTTGACGCGATACTAACCACCTCGTACCCTTTGGTACGATAGTATCCTGTTAATAGCCCAATAAAACCACAAATTTCTTCTGAACCTACTAATATTCTTTTAATGCTCATTGTTACTGTAAAGCAATTTCAAGTTTTTTTCTGTCAGGGAAATTAATTAGAACTCCCATATCTTTTTTTTGGTAAACAACCATGCTACCAACTCCCATAGCAGAAGCGTTGGCATTTTTTTTTGCCTTTGTAAAGTCTTCTAAATTTCCTGCACCACCATGTGCAATTACAGGTATGTCAACTACTGAAGTAATTGATTTTATTAATTCAATATCATATCCATCCCAAGTACCTTCTTTATCAACTGAAGTTAAAAGGATTTCTCCAGCGCCTCTTGATTGCATTTCAATAGCCCATTCAACAGCATTGTACTTGTGAGTTTTTGAAGCTGATTCAGAAACAACGGTTGGTTTCTTCCAAAAGTTCTTTTTTACATCTATTGAAGCAATTACAGCTTGCGAACCATAAAGATTAGCGACTTCGGTTATGAATGAAGGATTTTCATGTGCATAGCTGTTTATTGCTACTTTTTCAATGCCAATATTGAATAAAGTTTTTACTTGATCGATGTTTCTAATTCCACCTCCATAAGCAAGGGGCATAAAGCATTCGTTAGCTATCTCAGAAAGCATTTTAAAATCGATTTCTTTTTTTTGTGGCGTTGCTTGAATGTCCAAAAAGATTAATTCATCTACTTCCTTTTCATTAAAAATTCTAACTGTATTAATTGGATCTCCAACATAAGATGAATTTTTAAATTGAACTGTTTTAACTAGTCCATTATTCTTTAGTAAAAGACAGGGTATAACGCGTGTTTGTAGCATTAGATAGAAGCAAAGTTTTTTAAAAGTTTCATTCCAAATTTGTGACTCTTCTCTGGATGGAACTGAGCTCCGTAAATATTATCTTTTTGAATGGCAGAATCAAACTCAATTCCGAAGTTGGTTTTAAGAATGGAGTTTTCTTCGTGGTTACATTTTACATAGTACGAATGAACAAAGTAAAATCTTGATTCTTCTTCGAATTCTTTTGTTAATAAACTGGAGTTGTTTTGTTTAACTAGATTCCATCCCATATGTGGCACTTTTAATCCCGACTCTTTAGTGAAATTAAATTTTATTGTTTTGGCAGGAATCCAACCTAAGCCCGGAAGTACACCTTCTTCGCTACTATCTGTTAGTAACTGCATGCCAAGGCAAATTCCTAAAACCGGAACTTTTTGTTCAGTTGCTTTATAGTTTAAAACATCTGTAAATCCACTTTCTTTTATTTTACTCATTGCAGCATCAAATGAACCAACGCCAGGTAAAAGCAATTTATCTGCCGATTCAATTTCATTAATGTTATCGGTGATTTTTGCATCAACATTAATTTTCTTAAACATATTTACAATGGAACCTAAGTTTCCCATTCCATAGTTTACAATTGTAATCATAATTTTATTTTACAGGGAAACAATATTTCATATAGAAACTTTTTGGAACAAGACTGGACTTGTACATAAGGTAAAAGAACGGACGCAATAACTCAAATCGTTTTTTATAGGTAGGATAATCAGTCCAAAACTTTGGTTTTGCTTTCATGATTTTATCAAACTCCTCATCACTAAATCCTAAACGCTTTTTTATATGCTCAACCAAACCGTCTTCAAGATAAGGTTCAGAAGCGTATTCCGCAAGAGCTTCTTGTCTGGTTAGGTAACCATTTCTTATTTGTGCCCCAAGAGTTTTATTGCGATAATCAATATTAAATTTTTTAGGCAGATAATAACTATGTGCAAAAGCGGATAAACGATTTTCTAAGTGATGTCCGCCGTAATCTTCCCAACCGTACTCTTTTGCCAATAGTTCCTTCGCTTCTGTTTTTTTATAGTTCATGTACCAAAATGGTCTAATCTTTTTAATTCGAAGAAAGGCAATCCATTTGATAAATGTCCAGAAGGGCATATTTGGAAAAGTTTTCATTTTAATTTTTCCATACATTTTATGAATACCCGAAATGTATTTCCCATCAAAGTAACCTTTACCTAATGGTGTAATTCCTTCTTCCATAAATGAATGTCCTTCCAAAACATATTTTACTTTATATTTTGCTGCAGCCCTGTATAAAACTTCTGCAAGGGCGATGTCAGTTGCACAATCAATCTCAGTAACATCAGACATAATGAATGCTCTATAAATATCATCCATTTCTTTGTTATCAACAACATGAGTATATAAATCAATATTTAGTTTCTGTGTAATTTTCTGTATATTTTGAGTTGCGATAGAAGTATTATACGTATTATCAAAATGCGCTGCTAATGGTCGTAAGCCTTTTTTAATTGCCCAATGCATCATATAAGATGAATCCGTACCTCCACTTACACCAATAATACAATCATATTTTTTCCCCTTACCTGCTGCTTTAATCTCTTCAACAATTTTATCTAATGCAGCTTCTCCTTCTGGCATCCCAGTTTTATATTCATCCTTGTACTCATCCAACATGGTGCAGTAATTGCAAACACCATCTTTATCAAATTTAATTGAGGGCAGTGTTGTATCATAAATACATTTGGTGCAAACTTGTAATTCTGAATGATTATGTTCCATTTTATGAAATAGTATATTTTATAGTTTACGCATTAATTTAGCTGGCACTCCTCCGTATATAGAGTTTTCTGGTACGTTTTTACTCACTACTGAACCAGCGGCAATAATAGATTTGTTTCCTATTGTAACGCCAGGTAATATTACAGCGTTTGTCCCTATCCAAACATCATCACCAATTGTAACGGGTTTGTTTACCATTAAAGTACTTTTAACGTATTGATGTTCTTGTAACAGAGAGTTGTTTGGGTCGGATTGACAAATAATAGTTACATTAGGAGAGAAGGCTACTCTGTTGCCAATTTTTAATAATGGTTGATAGCCATCTGAAACAATTAGGTTTTGATTAATGATAGTGTCTTCTCCAATACTTATATTTGTTAGTCGAAAAAATATTTTTCTTGTTCTGTTGTCAGGATGATTTGCACCTAGCCATCGCAATATTTTATTCGGAAAATTTTTAGCAATGTTTTCAATTTCTTCTTGCGTATAATCGGCGAAATCAAACATAATACTATTTATTTGTTCGGATAGTTTCATGTTTTATGCTAATTGTATTTTATGAAAAGGAATAACAAAGAAATAAGGATAGTTATTCATTATGTCCTCTTTTTTTAAGTGATAAATACTTTTGTCAAACACTTTTGTGTAGTATTTATAATTTTTATCAGTTGTTCCCCATCTTGTTTTAAAATCATAAACACCTTGTGCTGTTAGACTGGTGCCACCCCAGTTCCAATATTCGTAACCATCAGCAACTCCATCAATCATAGCACTATGTATTAACGCTGATAAAGGTTGAAGAATCCTAAATTCTTCAATAGTTGCTGGACAGTAGTATTCAATAGTTTTGTTGTAATATAAGCAAAGCATTGCTGCTATAGGTTTGTTTTCGTGCCATGCAGTGTATATTTTAAAATCTTTTCCTTCATCAAATAGTTCATGAAGGTTATAAAAGAAAGAATCTGTTTTTGCAACTATATTTATCGCTTTACAATTTACTTCATGTGTATGTTTTAAAAAGTCTAAGGATTCTTTTTTTGAATCAACTGTAACATTAACACCACTTTTAATTGCTTTGCGCACATGTCCTCGTGTTTTCGAATGAAATTTTTCCATCAAACGTTCAGCAATTTCTTCTTTATTTGTAGCTTTAATAGTTCCTATATTTACAAATTGGCCAATACGTTCATCTTCAAAATCGGGAGCAAAAAAGCTAGAATATAGTTCTGTGTTTCCTTTGAAAAAAGATGGAATCAGCGTTGCTGAAATAATTTTGTTCTCTTCGCAATATTTTAAAAAGTGAGTTAAAATTTCTTTTTCTGTTTCCAAATCAGAAGTTATAACTCCTCCATGACTACCGTAATAGGGTAGGGAGTTAACCACTTTTCCAAAAGGCCCATGTTTTTCTATAAAAGGCATTAAACCTTTTATGGTATTATGATCAATTTTAGCTATAATCTTATGATTAGCGTTCGAAATTTTTTCAATTAAGAAAATATACTTTGGTGAACTATAGATAAGATTTAGTTTATCATTTAATAGGAATTCATCAACTCTATATTTTTGAAGTTCATTGAAAGTATATAAACCTATAGTACTCATTTACATTAGCTTTTTTATAGCTGTTTTTATTTGTTCAAATTCTGAATCGGTGAGAGATGGATATATTGGGAACGAAAGTGTTGAGTTAAAAGCGTTTTCAGTCCCTTTGAAGTTCCCCGAGATATTGAATGTTTTATGCAACAAGCTATCAACACCTTTGCGTAAACTAATTCCTTCAGCAGCAAATGCTTGCATTGTGTTTTCTACATTTAATGTGGTTTGCACAACAAATCGATAATTCATACCTAAGCCAAAGGATGTTTTAATGATTGTGTTGGAACCAATAAAAAGGTTAAGGTATTTATCAGCAATTTTTTTTCGTTTACTTAAAAAGGAATGGTATTGTTTCAATTGGCTATAACCAAACGAGGCGTTAACTTCTGTTACCTTGTCGTTAAAAACATTTCGTCCTGCAAGATTTTGAATTGAACTTGCTAGTTCATTATTGTTTGTCAATATTCCGCCACCTTCGCCAGCAAGGGTAACGCACTTAATTGCTTTGAAGGAAATGAAAGAAGCTATCCCAAATGAACCCGCTTTTTTTTCATCTATCTCTAAACCCATTGCCTGGCAAATATCTTCTATAACAGGAACACCTAATTTTAAAATAGATTTAATATCACATGCAATTCCGAATGTGTAAACAACAATTATTGCTTTTGTTTTGGAAGTAATTTTTGATTCTATTTCTTCAGGGTCGACAACCCAGTTTTCATTTATATCAACTAGTATAGGTTTTGCACCCGAATTTTCCACAGCATAATAAACGCTATCGCAAACATATGAAGGCAAAATGATTTCATCGTCTGGTTTAATCCCCATTGCTTTTAGTATAACACTTAAAGCCTCAGCACCCGAACTGGTAAAGAAAAAATGCTCATTTTGTAAATAAGATTTTATTGTTGTGCTGAACTCCTTAGCATAAAACCCATCTGTAATAATAGGCGAAGCTAAAGATTCGGTCACAATCTTTTTTTCTAAATCAGAGATATATGGTTTTGAATGTGGAATCAATTAATTACAAACCTTTGCTTTTCATCCATTCAGCAGTTCTTAAAACACCTTCTTCTAAATCAACTTGCGCTTTAAAATCTAAAATTTCTTTTGTTTTTTCAACGCTCGGAATACGAATGGCTATATCAGCAGATAATGGTGGGTCGAATACAATTTTTGAATCAGATTTTAAAACGCGGCAAACTAATTGTGCTAAACCTAAAATTGTGATAACGGCTCTTGAGTTTCCAATATTGAAACTTTCTCCAATTGCTTTTGGATTTTCAACACAACGGATTAAACAATCAACAAAATCATCTACATAGCACCAAGCTCTGATTTGTGATCCATCTCCATCAATATGGATTTGTTCGTTTTTTAAAGCTTTTTTAATAAATATTTGAATTGCACCTTCGCCTGTTTGACCTGGTCCGTAAACATTAAATGGTCTTACTGTTACAACAGGAAGTTGATATTGCTTGTAATATGCATGAGCTAAATGTTCTCCAGCCAATTTACTCACGGCGTAAGTCCATCTTGCTTCACCAGCCGAACCTGATACTGTTTGATCTGATTCGCTTGATTTGAATGCCATTGATCCAAATACTTCTGAAGTGGAAAAATCTACAAATCTATCTTTAATTCCGTTGATTCGAGCAGCTTCTAAAGCGTTGGCTGTTCCAATCATATTTACTTGCATTGTTTTTACAGGTGATTTTACTACTGTATCTATGCCTGCAATTCCAGCTGCATGAATAACTATTTCTGAACCTTTCATGGCTTCAGTAATTGCAGCTGCATCTAAAACATCTCCTTTAACAACAGTTAAATTTGGATGATTAGCTACATCACTTCCGCTCAGAGTATCGCGATGAAAATTATCGTAAACTGTAATGTGATTATCTTTAATGTAATGCTTAATTAGTGTGTTGGCAATGAATCCTGCGCCGCCTGTGATAAATATTTTTTTTCCTTTCATGATATTTTGGGTTTTAATTTTTAGTATTTGTTATTATAAAGTATTGATTATCTGGGCTACGTAATTTATATCGTCGGAGTTAAGTTTTTCATATAATGGCAATGCTAAGCCTTGAGTGTATGCAAGCATTGAGTTAGGGAAAAGTTCTTCGCAATTTAAATTGTACTTCTTTTTGAAATATTGTTGGTGAGGCATGCATTGAGCGCCATAATTGGTTCCAATGGCTTTGTTTTTTAAATCGGTAATTACCTCATTTCTATTTAATGTTTTATCCAAAACTACATGATAGGTTTGCCATGTATGTAGTTTGTTATTTGGAACAGTCGGTTTTTTAAACTTAGGGTTTTTAATATTTTGATTATAGATATTGGCTAACTCTTGTCGTTTGGTAATTATGTTTTCAATTCTTTCTAGCTGATTGTTAATCATGGCGGCTTGAAAATCCGTCATTCTATAATTAAATCCAGCGGCAACAAATTCCATATTACCATTTTGAATTTCGATTCCGTGATTTCTTAAAATTCTAACTTTATCTGCTAAATCTTTGTTGTTTGTAACAAGAACACCTCCTTCGCCAGAGGTAATTGCTTTACGAGGATGGAAAGAGAATGAACCAAAAGTTCCAAAAGTTCCTGTGAACTTATTATTTTCTTTAGCACCTAACGCACAAGCCGAATCTTCTATTACTGGTAAATTGTATTTTTTTGCAAGTTCAATAATTGCGGTAAGTTCCGAAGCTAAGCCAAATTCGTTTACCGGCATAATAGCTTTTGTTTTGCTTGTAATATGTTTTTCTATTTGATGACTATCAATATTAAAAGTATCAATGTCAATGTCAACAAAAATAGGTTTAGCTCCAACTAGTTCAACAACATTAGCAGTGGCGATATAGGAAAATGCAGGAACTATAACTTCATCACCTGGCCCAATACCTAATGTAATTAATGCTAAGTGAAGTGTTGATGTTCCGTTACTTAAAGCAATAGCATGTTCAACACCTAAATATTTTGCCAAATGCTCCTCCATTTCAGCTACTTTTTTTCCTTGAACAAGCATTCCGCTTTTCAAAACATCAGTAACTACTTTAATATCCTGCTCCGTAATATCGGGCGACATTAGAGGTATGTTTTTTACTTTTTCCATTAATTTATTTTTTCCCATTTAGCAGGTAAGCGCAACCAACCGTGTGCCCAATCGTATTTAAAATCTGGTTTGTTTCCTTCCGCACTTTTTAAAACTGTAAAGTCATAAATATTCTCTAAGTATTCCAGGGTAAGTCCGTTTTCTAAATGAACACCCGTTGTTATGCTGTAGTTACCCGGTTGAAAATTGTTATCAAGGGTAATTAAAAACTCATGTTCTCCTTTTGAAAGTTTAAAGAACTTTCCATCATCAAATAAGTTGGTGGAGTGGGTAATTACTACTCCATCTCTTGTTGTAAATGTAATGTCAATAATGGCTTCATCTATTGGTTCAACAACAAACAAGCTCATTCGTATCTTTATTTTGCTTTCAAAAAATAATTCGTCGGTTACATTTTCTTTGCTATCAATTAATTGAATACGGCGTAAGTAAATTTTTCCAGTATTGTATTCGCGCACATAGTCGTCGGGTATAATTCCTTTTTCACTTGTTTTTGGTATGGAAAAAAAATAGGCATCAATGGCTTGCTGTGATGTGCCACTAAATTCTAATTGCCCATTTTTTAAGAAAATGCCTCGTGAACATAAGTTTTTAATTGCAACCATGTTGTGACTAACAAATAAAACAGTTCGCCCAGCACCAGCAACATCCTTCATCTTTCCAATACATTTATCCTGAAACTCTTGGTCGCCAACAGCTAACACTTCGTCAACAATTAATATTTCTGGTTCAAGATGAGCTGCTACTGCAAAAGCTAGTCTTACATACATTCCACTGCTATATCTTTTAACTGGAGTGTCAATGTATCTTTCAACTCCACTAAATGAAACAATTTCATCAAAGTTTTTTTTTATTTCACTTTTGGTCATTCCTAAAATGGCTCCGTTTAAAAAGACATTTTCCCTACCTGTTAATTCTGGATGAAAACCCGTGCCAACTTCCAATAATGAGGCAATACGTCCTTTTACCTTGTATGCTCCCGATGATGGTGATGTTGTGCGTGATAGGATTTTTAAAAGAGTTGATTTTCCAGCCCCATTTCTTCCTATGATGCCTAAAACATCCCCTTGATTAACTTCAAAGTTTATATTTTTTAAAGCCCATACATAATCAGAATCTGTTTTTTGGGTTCTATCATTTGTAACACCGAGTTGCAACGTAGGATCTTCTTTGCCTCTAACACGAGCCCACCAACGATTTAAATCATGCGAGATTGTCCCAGTACCTACACTACCTAGTCGGTAAAGCTTCCCCAAATCTTCTACTTTAATTACTACTCCCATTGTTATACAGTATCCATAAATGATTTTTCAACTTTATTGAAAATTACGACTGAAATTAAAAACATAATAACTGTAAAAACAGCTGAATACAACAGTGCCCACCAATCTAATGTCCCTGCTCCATTCCCAAGAAAAGCAAATTTAAAGGTTTCTAAAATAGAACTCATTGGATTTAACATTTGCCAAAAATGTTTTCTGGGTTCAAGGGTTACGTTTGAAACGCGCATCAATACTGGCGAGAGAAACATGAATAATTGAACCCCGAATCCAATTAAAAACCTTAAATCCCTATATTTTGTTGTGAATGAAGAAATAATTATTCCTAAACTTAATCCTAATACAGCCATAAGAATTACTAAAAAAGGAATAAGTATAACATAAATATTTATTTCAAAAGTTGACCTACCAGTTGCAATAAAATAAGCTAATAATAAAATAAAAAAAAGAAACTGGATTAGAAATTTCACAATTGATGACACTACGATTGACAGGGGTGCTATTAAACGAGGAAAATAAACTTTACCAAAAATATTTGAATTGGTTATAAATGTATTTGAAGTATTGTTTAAACATTCAGCAAAATAATTCCAACAAGTTAAACCGCAAAAAGTGAAAAGAAAGTAGGAACCATTTACTTGTTCTGAAAATGCTTTGGCGAATACAAAATTAAATATAATTGTTTGCATTAATGGTTGCAAAACAAACCATATTGGCCCAAGTATAGTTTGTTTGTAAACCGCAACTATATCGCGCTTTACAAAAAGAAACAGCAAATCCCTGTATCGCCAAACTTCTTTAAAATTAATATCGAAAAGCGATGATTGCGGCTTTACAACTAAATCCCATTCTTCTTCTTTTTCTTTCATTTTTTATAGTGGAAGTAATATTTCTTTTGGTAGTTTTACTCTTAAACTTTGTCCTATACTTTCAAGCACTAATTCAATAAATCGCCCTTCCTTATTTTCAAGCACAAATCCTTCAATGTTTTTTAAAGGGCCAGATTTTATTTTAACTTTTTCACCTTCTTTAAAATTATGCTTAATGGGATTGCTCTCGATATGATAACCTAACTGTATTAATTGCTTTAAGTTTTCAATTTCTTCGTCTCTTATAACAGCTAATTGTCCAGATAATCTTACAAAATTTACAATACCTCTTGTTTGAACCGCAGTATCTTGTTCTTTGGGAGAAATTCGAGCAAACACATATCCACTTATTAAAGGAAGTTCAACTAGCTTTTTTCTATCGCTCCACTGTCTCATAGTTTTAATTATGGGAGTGTAAGCTTCTATTCCTTTTTGTTGAAGCAATTCACAGATTTTTTTTTCTGTCCGTGAGCTTACATAAAATGCTAACCATCTTTTTGTTGTTGATATATCAGCTTGTAATTGTTGCATTTTATTATGGCTCCGCCTCCTCAGTCCCATTGGACCAAGTGAGGATTGTTAACATGTGTTTTGCCTCAAGGCAATTTTATTTGCTCCATAGCAACAAAGGATGCATTCCAGGCTCTTTTATCAAGTCTAGGTTAAACTCTTTGTTGGTATAGTGAACGTATTTTATTTTTTTATCAAGTTTTTTTTCAGCTTTTTCAATTTGTTCAAGCAAGAATGTTTTATTCAAATTGTCTCCTACTAAAACTAAATCAATGATATCAGTGTCCTGGCCTTTAGATAATTTACCCACTAAATACACTTTTTCTAAGTCGCCAATGCGTTGCAATACGTAATCAATAACATATTCGAGCCCAGTCATTTTTAACAGAATGCGATTAATGTCCTGAAACAAAGGATGTTTAGTGTTTACAGTAAATAACTTTTTGTTTCCTTCGGCAAAGGATTCTAAGAAGCCTGCTTTCTCAAACTTGTTTAATTCAAGGCGTATGCCGTTAGTTGATTCGCCAAATTCTTCTTCCAAATTTCTAAGGTAAGCAGTGTTACGGCTATTGAGAAAAAATTTCATCAACAGCTTAATTCGGGTTTTTGAAGAAATAAGAGTTTCTATCATTATTGAGTAAAAAAACTACTCAATATTACGAAAGATAGGGGAAATTAACAAGAAAAAAGAGAATAAAATGCTTTATTTCAGCTTTTTAGCTGGATTTCCAACATAAATTCCGCTTTCGGCGATGTTTTTTACTACAATTGTGCCGGCACCAAGCGTTGTATCATCACAAATGGATAGTCCATCTTTAATCACAGAACCACTTCCAATGAAGCAATTGTTGCCAATTTTAACAGTTCCGTTTAAGGTACTTCGAGTTGAAATATGATTATGATTGCCAATTTCAACATCATGTTCCAATAAACAAAATGTATTTAAAATGTTATTATCTCCAATTTTGGTTAATGAATTAATAATAGCACCATGCATAATTACATTTGAATTACCAATAACTGAATGTTTTGAAACATATGCTTTTGGAGAAATAATGGAGGGAAGATTTACTTTTAATTGTACAAGTTGATTGTAAACTCTTAATCTTGCAGCATTAGATTTTCCTTGGCCAAGAGTAATGCAAAAATTTTTAAACTTCTTGCTGAGATTTTCTAAGTCATCGTCGCAAGCAATAATGGTATAATTTAAAATTGTTTGCCCGATGTTTTCTTTAAAATCAACAATTCCGGCAATAGAAAATTTATTTTCTTGCTCAATAACATCTATTACTGATTTGCAATGACGACCGCCACCAACTAAAATTATATCGGGCTTGTTGCTCATTAATTGTATTTTCTGAATACAGGTTTTATGCTAGGGCCTACTAAGTAATCGTTAAGATTTCCATCCAAAGCTTTTTTATAAACTTCAAGCATATTTTTCACTGCTGTTAAAGTCATGTCAAGCTCAGATTCTTTGTGTGAGTAGCTTAAAGCAACCCAAGGCATCAAGATATTTTGCTTAATCATTTCTTGTGAGAACAGTGTTCTGAAAGGTAAAGAAATATTTTTGTCTTTATCTTTTGTAAAATAATAAGGAGAACAACCAAAGCCATCTGCATAAAAATAATCTTTTAGGCCAGCCTCATTTGACAAATGATTAATTCCATCAATTAATTTTTTACCATAAGCCCACAAATGATCCGTTACATTTTTGTTTTTGTAGATTTCAATTGTTTTGATAAATGCTCCAAAAGCACTCATTTCACTACCATGTGTGGTTGAAATTAGGAATACACGTTCTTCTCCTTCATTAAGAATACCGCCTAAATTCATGATTTCTTTTTTACCTGCAAGCGCAGCGAGTGCAAAACCATTTGCCATTCCTTTACCAAAGGTAGATAGATCTGGAGTGATGTTGTATGTTTTTTGTGCACCTTGTAAATCCCAACGGAATCCAGTAATCATTTCATCTAAAATAAATACTGTTCCGTTTTTTTTACATAAATCTTGTACTTGGTGTAGAAAGTTTTTTGTGTTACAACCTGAGCATTTTGGTTTTTGTGTTTTGTCATCATTACAACTTACATTGCATGGACTCATAAATGTTGCGGGTTCTAGAATAACACAAGCAATTTGATTTGGATATTGCTCGAATAATTTTTGTAAGGATTCAATATTGTTGTAATTGAATTTTAAACTTGCTGATTTACTTTCTTCTGGAATACCTTTGTCCATTGGTGTTGTGCCAATAAACCAATCATCATATGTAAAGAAAGGATGTTCGGCGCACAGTGCAACAAATTTTCTTCCAGTATAAGCTCGTGATAATTTAATGGCTGCAGTAGTTACGATTGAACCATTTTTTGCAAACTTAACCATGTCTGCTCCTGGAAATAAATCAATCATTAATTCGGCAGCTTTCAATTCTGTTAATGATGCACGAGTTAAATTATTTCCTTTTTTTATTTCGTCAAAGGCAGCTTGTGATACTTCATCATCATCATAGCCTAAGGTAATTGCTCTTAGACCCATTCCGTAGTCTAAAAATTTGTTTCCGTCAGCATCCCAAACATATGCTCCTTTTCCATGTGATAATATTTGTGGAGCGTTAGATGCGTATTGATCATCGCCACGGCTGTATGTATGCGCTCCACCTGGTATTACTTTGTGTAATCTTTCTGAATAACTCATTTTATAATTCCTTCTTTACGTGCGTTTAATAATTGTTCAATTACAATGAAATCTGTTATGTCATCAATTTCAAAAGATTTCCATTTAGGCATTGCAAAGCCTAAGGTCTTTTCATGATAGAAACTTTTTCTTTTTAAGAAACTATCAACTTTCGAAATGTACATACTTCCTTCAAAAAAATAAACCGAATCTATTTCTTGTCTTCTATAAACTTTATACGTTTTATTTTCGTAAGGCTCTAAAAAACCTTGGTTGAGTTTTGTTAAAAATAATGGGTGGCAACTTTCTGTTTGACTAACACCTACAATACTTTCAGCATTAGGTGTTGATTTTAGAAGTTCAAAAGCACTCACTAAATCGTTTTCATCTCTTTGTGGAGATGTAGGTTCAATCATTGCAATGTAATCGTATTCTTGGCCAGATTGTTTCATGAATTCTAATGCATGAAGCATTACGTCAACTGATGTTGCTGTATCATTTGAAATATTCTCTGGTCTTAAAAATGGAACATTTGCTCCAAATTGTTTAGCCACGTTAGCAATCTCTTCGCTATCTGTTGAAACAATAACGTCGCAATTACTAATTTTTTCAGCTGCTTTTAAAGCTGAATCAATTGACCAAGCTATTAATGGTTTGCCAGCAATTGGTTTTATGTTTTTGCGAGGAAGTCCTTTGCTTCCGCCTCTTGCGGGTATTACAAATAAAACATTCATTTACGCTTTGGCTAATACTAAACTATTTTGTAATGCTTTAGTAATATTTTGAACTTCATCGGCAGTAATGTTTACCGAAGATGGAAAACTAATTCCGTTTTCAGAAATAAAGTTCGAGTTTTCAAAAGTACTTTTTGTAGGATAGTTTTTATAAGGAGGCATAATGTGTAAAGGGTAAAAAACGGGTCTTGTTTCCACTCCATTTTTTAGCATTTTTTCCATTAAAGCATCGCGAGTAATATTTGCGTTATCTTTTAAGATAGCTGTATAAAGCCAAAAACCGCAGTATGCCCAAGATTCTTGTGGAGGAAGTTCAAAACAACCCGAAGCCTTTAAAATTTCATCGTATTGTTTTGCAAGTGTTCTTTTGGCTTCCACAAAGTCGCTAATTCTTTCCATTTGTGCGCAGCCTAATGCTCCTTGTAAATTTGTCATTCTGTAGTTAAATCCAACGAAATCATGCCAATACTTTTTTGTTTTGCTCATTCCATGATCTCTTAAAATCACAGCTTTTTCGTAAGCGTCTTTGTTTTTAAAAAACACCATTCCTCCTTCGCCAGTTGTTATGGTTTTGTTCCCGAAAAAGCTAAATGTAGCAGCATCGCCAAAAGTTCCTACATGTTTGTTTTTGTATTTACTACCAATAGCTTCAGCAGCATCTTCTATAACAAGCAAATTATGTTTTTTTGCTATTGCCATAATTTCATCCATGTGGCATGGGTGACCATAAAGATGCACAGGCATTATTGCTTTAGTACGTGGTGTAATATTCTTTTCAATATCTTCTAAGCTTATTGTCCAAGTTGTTCTGTCAACATCAACAATTACAGGTGTTGCGCCTGTATAAATAATTGCATTTATTGATGCGGCAAATGTTAAATCAGGAACAAGAACTTCGTCACCTGCTTTAATACCTAAAGCATCTAAGGCTAAATGAATTGCCACAGTACCATTACTTACAGCTATAGAATATTCGGCTCTACAATATTCAGCAAATTCTTTTTCAAAACGTTTTACATAAGAACCTTGAGAAGAAATCCATCCTGTTTTGATACAATCACTAACATAAGCCAATTCATTTCCATCTAAAAGTGGTTGCATAATTGGTGTTCGGTGAAGACGCGAAAAACAAGCGTAATCAACTGGAACATTATTCTCATCAACCAAAGGTATGTGACGTATTTTATGTGATAATACTTTTTGAACTTCGGTTTGTGGTGTTGTGACAGGAAATGAAATAAATTGCGTTTGCATTATTTTTTCCAAAGGAGAATTTAATTCGGTACCATTGATTAAAGCACGTCTGATATCCCCGTCAGTTAAGGAACCACATAATTTATTCTCTCCATCCACCACAAAGCAAATACCTTGAGCGTTTTTATCAATTACAGTTAATGCTTCTTTAATTGAAGCTGTTTTTTGTATAAGTAATTCAGAAATTGAAGGTGTTAAACTCATTTTTATTTTCTTTTATAACCTGTGTAACCGCTGTAACCAGCTCCATAACCATAACCGCCGTATCCATAACCGTATCCATAACCATAACCGTTATAATAATACTTGGCTCTCTTTCGTTTGGTTCCGTTTAAAATATAAGTGAAATGGGTAATTCCATTATTTTCTATAATTTGATTAACTTCTTTCACAATTCTTCTAGTTGCGAATTTTGTGTTTAATACAAAAAATACCATGTCGGCAAATTGCATCATGTAAAGCGAATCTGTTATCAATCCAGCGGGAGGAGTGTCAATAATAACGTAGTCGTATTTTTGTTTAGCTAACTCGAAAATTTGTTTTAATTCATCTGAAGTTACCATCTCTGAAGGATTTGGAGGCATTGGCCCAGATAACATTACATCTAAATTTTCTATATGTGTTTTTTTAACTGCCTCATCAAATGTGGTTTGACCAATAACTACAGTACTTATCCCAACATCAGGATTCATTTCTAAAGCCTTCTGTACCCTTGGTTTATGTAAGTCTAATTCTAGAATTATAGTTTTTCTTCCACCTTTTGCAAGAATTGCAGCCATATTAATTGAGGTGAAAGTTTTACCTTCTCCAGGATTATGTGATGTTATTAGAATTATTTTAGAGCCTTTATTTAAGTTGACATATTGCATGTTTGTTCTTAAAGTTCTAAAGCATTCCGCAATAAATGATTTGGGTTCTGTATCGACAACAAAACCCGTGGCTGCCATGTTTTTCACATGAACTAACTCACCTAAAACAGGGAAGCTGGTAATGTCTCTTAACTCATCAATTGTACGAATGGTTGTGAAGAAAATTATTTTGACAAGGGCTAAGCCTATCCCTATAATTAAGCCAACAAATAAAAACTGCATTTTTATTTTGTTTTTATCTGGTGTAATAAAACCATTTTGACGAGGGCTGTCAATAATTTTAGTTTGAGGAATTATTGTAGCTTTTGATATGTAAGTATTTGCTCGTTTTTGTAAAAGGAAATTGTACAAATCTTCATTCACTTGAACTTTTCTTTGAATATTTAATAGGTCGCGCTGTTTGGTAGGTATTGTTTTAATTTTTGATATATATTCTTTTATTTCAGAATCATAATTGGTTTGTATTTTGTGCAAAGCAGAGCGCGAGTTGTTGATGTAAACAAGTAAATCTTGTTTGATCTTATTTATATTCTCACGCATGGTTTTAATGTTTGAATTTTCCTCGGTTGCGTGACGAAGTTCTTCATTTAACTTTATTTGAATTTGATAAAGCTCGGTAACTGTTTTTGTTAAAAAACCATCATTGGAAGTAACAAATATGCTCGGCGGCAGGAAAGCTGGGTCTTTATCTTCGTTAATGTATGCTTCTAAATCATTTAATGAAGCAATTTGTAAGTTTAAGTTCGACTTGTCTTTATCGAAGCCACTTAGTTTTCCAAAATTATCTTCTTCTTCCCAAGTTAAATTTAGAATGTTGTTAACGGTTTTATAATTTTTCATCGTGTCTTCAATGTACTTTAAAGACGATGAAACCTCTGCTAATTGAATGTCGATATAATCTAAAGTTCGTTTGTTAATCTCGTAACGAGAAATAAGAGTGTTGTCAATATATAAACTGCATAGTGTATCTAAAAACATTTTAGCCCTCTCAGGCAAAACATCTTTGCAGCTTACTCTTAAAATATTTGTGTAATCTGGATTTGTTACACTCAGGCTTCCTCTAATATTTCCAACAATATTGTCCAAATCATGAAGCACAATTTGATATTGTGATTGATTGAATTTTGAAAGATTTTGTTTTGATAAGTGCAGCGTTTTAGATATTAGAACGTTAAACGAGTAAGAACCAAAACTAATAAGTGGTTTGCCAAATTTGCCATTCAAAGTTATTTTTGAGTCGGAATTACTTTTGTCGACATATGTTAACACAAAGCTGTTTTCATCTTTTATATCTAAATCAATGGGTACTTCAACCAAGTTTGTACCTAAGTTTAAAATTTTAACGTTGAAAGGTGTGTTTCCAAACTGCTCTGTAGTTCTTAACCTTCCTTTATAAAAGTAGGATACCTGTAAAGTATCTTTTAATTTTTTTACTGCACTTTCAATTAAATTATAAGACTGTAAAACTCTAATTTCATTTGAATTATCTACATAGGAATTATTGCCTGCATAAAAATCTTGGTCGGAAATAACATTGTTTTGATAGATTTGATCGTTGCTTTTCAGTAGTATCTCAGTAGATACCTCAAAAACATTGGTAAGTCTGTAGGTGTAAAAATATCCAATAAAATACGCAATCACCGCAAAAATAAAAGGTATATACCAGTTATTAAGAATGATTCGAGCAATTGTTTTTAAATCATTTGGATCAACTAAATTATTGTTTTTGTTATTTTTTGCTACCAAGCTGTTAAGTTTAAGTGTTGCAAATTTATCAATTTTAGCTGAAAACATTGTATTTTAATTATTTGTCAGTCATAATTTTTGTTGTATATTTATCCTTTAAATAAACATACTTAAAATGAGAGTTTTGAATAAAATATTAATCTTAGTTTTCAGCTTAGTTTCTTCAATAGCAGTTGCTGCACCAGCTCCAGGGCCGCCAACAACAGGTAGTACTCCACCATGTTGGCCTCCAGCAAATTGCGTACCTATTGATAAAGGTGTTGTATTCCTAATTATAGCTGCATGTTTGTTTTTCGGCAAAATGCTTTATGATTACTCAAAGAAAACAAAAACAGCTAATAGCTAAATCACTTAAACCCACTTTTGTGGGTTTTTTAATTATGTTTAAAAAAATCAGGGCTAATAAGGTTACTTCTTTTTTTGTTTTTGGTGGCTTAGCCTACTTATTGTGGGTTTTTATTTACCGAGTTTATATCGATCCTCACACTTTATTTGATGAAAAAGTTATATCTAGCGTTGCGCGAAGTGGTGGTTTTGTTTTAGAATTAATTGGTTACGAAACCCAGGTTAGAACCGATGATGTGGATATGCAAATATTGGGTATTCAAGGAGGGGACCCTATTTGGATTGGTGTACCTTGCAATGGAGTAACTTTAATGGCTTTGTTTACCATTTTTATAACATTTTTTCCGGGTCCAACTAAAACTAAGCTTTGGTTTATTCCGCTAGGAATTTTAATTATTCATGTTTCTAATATTCTTCGAGTTTCAGCATTAGCTCTTGTAAATAGATATTATCCCCAATACCTCGATTTTAATCATACTTATACATTTACTTTTACAGTTTATAGTATCATCTTTATTTTATGGTTGGTTTGGGCCAATAAGTATTCTGGTATTAAGCAAAAGAAAGATGCGTAAATTTTATATTGTTTTAGCTTTTATCGTTTTTGGTTTTTTTGGTTTTTTCCGAGAGTTTAGTTTTTTTCATATCAACAATATTTTATACAATAAAAATCATGTTGGAGGAGATCAATATCCTATTTCTGGTTTTTTTACATGGCTGAATAATATGGATGCTTGGAGCGTGTATTATTGGAAATGGGCTTCTTCTTTTATTTTTATTCTTCTTTTTTTCTTAATGTCGGTTTTATTCTTGAAAAAATTTTTCCCCGCAGAGCCAACATTCAAATGGCTTTTGTACTTTTACGGTCTAGGTTTAATTTTAACGGGTAGTTTTTTAGGACTTTCGGTGTTAAACAGTTCAACTGACTATTTATATAGAACCAGTTTATTGTTTAGTAAAATCTTGGAATCACCTGTGCCAATAATGATTTTGGCGCCTGTATTTATTTTAAAAAATAATTTAAAACAACATAAAGAATGAAAAAGGATACTGTTATTGCTAAACTAATTAAGGAGGAAGGCGAACGTCAAACAAGAGGTATTGAGTTAATTGCTTCTGAAAATTATGTATCATCTCAGGTAATGAAAGCTATGGGAACCGTACTTACAAATAAGTATGCTGAAGGTTTGCCAGGTAAGAGATATTATGGTGGTTGTGAAGTGGTAGATAAAGTTGAGCAATTAGCAATTGATAGAGCAAAAGAGCTTTTTGGCGCATGCTGGGTAAATGTGCAGCCTCACTCTGGAGCTCAAGCTAATGCAGCAGTAATGTTAGCATGTTTAAAACCTGGCGATACAATTTTAGGTTTTGATTTGTCTCACGGTGGACATTTAACGCACGGCTCTCCAGTTAATTTTTCTGGTAAATTGTATCGCCCTACTTTTTATGGTGTTGAAGAAAAAACGGGACGAATTAATTACGATACAGTTGAACAAACTGCAATAAAAGAAAAGCCAAAATTAATTATTTGTGGTGCTTCAGCTTATAGTAGAGATTGGGATTATGTGAGATTACGTGCTATTGCTGATAAAGTTGGCGCTTTGTTAATGGCTGATATTTCTCATCCGTCTGGATTAATTGCTAAGGGATTATTAAACGATCCAATTCCTCACTGTCATATTGTTACAACTACTACTCATAAAACCTTGCGCGGACCTCGTGGTGGAATGATTATGATTGGAAAAGATATTGAAAATCCTTGGGGCGAAAAAACATTAAAAGGCGAACCAAAAATGTTATCAGCATGCTTAGATGCAGCTGTATTCCCGGGGACTCAGGGTGGCCCATTAGAACATGTGATTGCATCAAAAGCAATTGCTTATGGCGAGGCTTTAAGTGATGATTATTTGCATTATTGTGTGCAAGTAGTTAAAAATGCCAAGGTTTTAGCAGACGGCTTAGTGAAGAAGGGATATAAAATTATTTCTGGAGGTACTGATAATCACTGTATGTTAATTGATTTAAGAAGTAAAAAACTTACGGGTAAAGAAGCTGAAAAGGCTTTAGGTGAAGCTGATATTACAGTGAACAAAAATATGGTTCCTTTTGATGATAAATCTCCATTTGTAACTTCTGGTATTCGTATTGGTACACCTGCTATTACTTCTAGAGGTTTAAAAGAAAAGGATTGTTTGAAAATAGTTGATTTAATTGACGCCGCTTTAATGAATAAGGATAATGTAAAGGAGCTTGCTAAAATCAAAAAGAAAGTAAATACAATGATGGTTAAATTTCCTTTGTTTGCTGAATAAGCAATTTTGTATTGAATAATTAAAGGCTGTATCAATTGATGCAGCCTTTTTAGTTTTCGGTAATTACAAATTCTACCCTGCGATTTTTGGCTAAATGAGCTTCATCCATTTGTGTAAAAATAGGTTTTGAAAAACCATAGCCTTTGTGTGTAATTCGTTTTTCGTTAATTCCTTTTTCAACCAAATAATTTTTTACTGCTAAAGCTCTATTGGTAGATAAATTCATGTTCCATTCAGCATTAGAATAGTTTTTACTAGTATGTCCATTGATGGTGATTTTTATTTTTGGATTCAATTTCATTATCTCATAAAGCTTGTCTAGCTCAGGATAAGAATCGCTATGAATTTCAGCGCTATTGGCTTTGAAGAAAAGGTTGTTTAATACAACGCTTTGTCCCTTTTTCATTGGTGTTAAAAATAAATCAATCTCGTGCTCAGAGTATTTTTTTAAGTTTAAAATATCGCTGCTCTCGTGTACCGAAATAAAATTTGTTTTATTAGCCACAACACAATATTTTTTTCCAGTTGGAAGTGATAATACAAATTTTCCTGTAACAGGGTCTGATTTAGCATGTCCTAATATTTTTTTTGAACCAAGTTCGCTGTAAGTAACAGTAGCTTCCATAGGTTGTTTAGTTTCTGAATTTAAAACAATTCCTTTCACTAACTCTACTGGCAATGGTTTAGCCGATTCGGGTTGTTTTAATTTAAAAATGTCTTCGTTTCCATTTATAGCAGAAACAATATAGGCGTTTTTACCTGAAGCAGGAATTGTATAGTAAGCTTCCCAATCATAAGTATTAATTTTTGGTCCAAGATTTTTTGGCGTACTCCATTTAGTCCATGAATCATCTAAACGTTTGGTCATAAAAATATCATTATCGCCATAGCCAGGATGACCTGCAGTTGAGAAGTACATGGTTATTCCATCTGCAGCAATGAATGGACTAGTTTCATCTGCAAAAGTATTTACAACGTTACCAATGTTTTTGGGTTCACTCCAACTACTATCTTTTTGCAAAAATGACACATAAATATCTTTGAAACCTTCAGTTTGTTCTCTTTGCAAGGCTAGTAACATTACTTGTCCGCTTGGTGATAAACAAATTTCGTTGTATTTATGATAGTTGTAAAAGTTTTTAATTTCTAAATCTTTTGGCATTGACCAGCCATTTTGGGTTTTATGTGAAACGGAAAATCCTTTCCCACTTATTTCACCAGTTCTAGTATACTTGTTACCAACAAATATTGTTGAGTTATCTGAACTGATTGCGCCAATAAAGTTGTTTCCTGAATTATTTAATGGCTTACCAATGTTTTTTGCCAAGCCCCAAGTGCTATCTTTTACATTTAGTTCTGAGTACCAAATGTCCGAATTATCTGTATTACCCATATTGCCAGCGTGTTCTGCGCGCGATATATATAGCGTTTTTTCATCTAACGAGATTTTAGGAGATTTCTCAACAGCATAAGAGTTTACATTTTTTCCTAAACTAACTTTGTTTCCAAAACCCATTGCATTCTCAATTAAATTAATTGGTTTTGCTTTTTGATAGGCGATAAAGTAGTCGCTCTTTATGGTTAAAATATTCGTTATGTGATAGCCAAAATAAAAACCTAAAAAAGGCTCAGCTTTATAGCTATAGGTAAGTTTTCCATTAACATAAAAATCAAAATTATCTTTTTCTTTTTTTACTTCTACCTTATTTTCATTGGAGTTAATATTTGAAGATTTAGTCCATGCTTTAAGTTCAACATATCTTCCGTTCACATTTTCGCATAAGCGATAGTACCCTGTAAAGCTAACATCAAAAACAAAACAGTTTTCAAAATCTTTGCCTCCAAACATTATTCCATATCCTGCGTCCGTGTCTCCTTCAACGTATCTAAAGTTTGTTGTAATGCTAAAATTTTCTTTCCAGTTAATATATGCCCAAAAGTACTGGTACCAAGATGTACCATCTTCCGTATGGTTAATTTGAAGTGAGCCGTTGCTGAATTTTGAAATTACATAGGATTTATTATAAAGTTTTGCTTTTTCAATATCCGTGTTGTCAAAGTTGTATTTTAGTAAGTAATCTCTACTTGCAGATTGAGCGAAAATAAAAGTGCCTAAGTGTAAAAGAAAAAGAAGGTTAAAGAGTTTTAGTTTAAGTCTGAAATTTTGCATAAGTAAAATTAACACAAAAAATGCTTTTTCAAAACGGAATTACTCTAAAAATTCCACAGTAATATTGAAATCAGTGTGTAGGTTAATGTTTTTTGGAAAAAGTAGTTGTCGTGCTTGCCCTTTGTTTATAGCTATTTCAAGGTAATTAGAAGAATTAAATAAAGCCAAAGCAGTAATATCTGGAACCTCCTCGTAAGTATGAGATATTTTTTCAATTTTTTGACCTGGTAAGTGAATAATGAAATCTCTTCCTTTTCTTGTTTTGTCAAAAAAGTCTTTTGTTATATTGGTAATAACATTTCCATAAGAATCCATATGCAAGCATCTTCCTATAATTGAAAATGGAGTTGAACTTGGTTGAAAAGATAAAAGTTGCTGATAATCGCTAAACTCAGTTCCTAATTCATTTAAAGCTTTACCATTGCTTATTTCTGTAGCAACAGGAGCTAAAATGTCTTTAAGGTAAAATGAAGTTGATATTGTGTTTGAATTATTTAATTTAAAAATTTGAGCCGCGTCATTTTTATAAAACAAAGTAAAAATTCCATTGTCAGGACAAATAATAAATTGTTTGTGATACTCAATAAGAAGATAATTTGAGTTGGTTACTTGTGTTGATTTTACGCCTAATAAGTGTATTGTACCTTCCGGAAAATTCAAAAAAGCACTACCAAAAACATAAGATGCTTGAATGATATTAAATTTCTCAATTTCATTGCTGATGTCAATAATTTGAACATCGGGTGCAAGTTTTAAGATTTGAGCTTTCACTAATGCTACATAATTATCCTTCACGCCTAAATCGCTGGTAATGGTAATTATTTGCATTGGTTAAAAACTTTGATTTGTGTTAGTAAGTTGATTGCTTTCTCTCAAAAGTAATTAATATTTTTACAAATCTTAGTTGCCTTGTCAATTAAACGATTAACAGATTTATAAACATTAATTTTACATTTGTGAGCGAGAAAATTATTGCTGTTGATGCGGTTGAACCTGTTGAATTATATGGGGTTAACGATCATAAATTAAATATTATTAAGCGTGGATTTCCTAAACTTAAAATTGTAGCTCGTGGTTACTCCATTAAAGTTATTGGAGATGATGCTGAAATTGAGAAGTTTGAAAAGAAGTATAATCTTTTAATGGATTATTACCACAAACAAGGTGTTTTAACTGATAGTACAATTGAGCGTTTGATGGGGCAAACAGGCGATAACCTTATTGATGCTAAGGATGAAAACGGAAATGATATCATTCTTTTTGGGAATAGTGGTTTGGTGGTTAAAGCTCGAACTCCTAATCAAAAAAAGATGGTGGAGAGTATTGCAAAAAACGATATGTTATTTGCCATAGGGCCTGCAGGAACTGGAAAAACTTATACTGCCGTAGCATTAGCAGTTAGAGCTTTAAAAAACAAGGAGGTTAAACGTATCATTTTAACTCGTCCTGCAGTTGAAGCAGGAGAAAATTTAGGTTTTTTGCCAGGCGATTTAAAGGAAAAATTAGATCCATACATGCAACCTTTGTATGATGCTTTGTACGAAATGATTCCTGGTGATAAACGAAATACTTATATTGAGAGTAAAATAATTCAAATAGCGCCATTAGCATTTATGCGAGGACGAACATTGGATAAT
>CAZRUA010000037.1:0-29985 GCA_964603125.1 uncultured Flavobacteriaceae bacterium
CTGAATCGAGTTCAGAATGACCATTTATCTTAATTTTAGCGTTACAAATGTTAATACGGCTAGCATCATACCTATAATTAAAAAACGTGTAACAATTTTTGATTCATGAAACCCGCTCTTTTGATAATGATGATGAAGAGGAGCCATTTTAAATAAGCGATTTGCTTTTGCGAACTCCAAACCATGTTTTTTCTTCTGGTATTTGAAGTAGTAAACTTGCAAAATCACCGAAACGTTTTCTACCAAGAATATTCCGCATAAAATTGGAATAAGTAATTCTTTACGAATGGCAATTGCAAACACTGCAATGATTCCTCCTAAAGCTAAACTTCCTGTATCACCCATGAATACTTGTGCTGGATATGCATTGTACCATAAGAAACCAATACAACCACCAACAAATGCAGCTATAAACACTACCAGCTCGCCTGTATTAGGCAGATACATGATGTTTAGGTAATCAGCAAAAATGGTATTACCACTTACATAAGCAAGTATTCCTAATGTTGTTCCTATTATAGCGCTTGTTCCTGCAGCCAAACCATCAATACCATCAGTTATATTTGCACCATTAGAAACTGCAGTTACAATTAGAATTACAATTGGAATAAAAACAATCCATCCCCATTTACCGCAATCATCGCAAATCCACGAAACCAATTTCTCATAATTGAATTCATTGTTTTTAACAAAAGGAATTGTTGTTTTTAAGCTGTGTTGCATATCAACAGAATACTTTGGGAGTTTAATAGTTTGTTCGTTTTGAATACTATATTGTTTTTGTCCCCCCGAAGAAATTCTTTCTTTCATTCCAACACTAGGATGAAAATATAATACGCAACCAACTACTAATCCAATTCCAACTTGTCCAACAATTTTATAACGACCTGATAAACCTTCTTTATTTTTTTTGAATACTTTAATGTAGTCATCAATAAAGCCAATTGCGCCTAACCAAACTGTAGATATTAACATTAGTACGATGTAAACATTATGTACCTTAGCAAATAGTAAGGTTGGAATAACAATTGCAGCTAAAATGATTAATCCACCCATTGTTGGAGTTCCCGCTTTTGCAGTTTGTCCTTCTAAACCTAACTCACGAACAGTTTCTCCAATTTGTTTTTTACGGATATAATTAATAATACGTTTACCAAATAGTAAGCTCACAACTAATGAGCCTATAAAAGCCATAGCAGCGCGGAATGAGATGTACTGAAATACACCAGCTCCTGTAAAATCAAATTGTTTATCTAACCAATCAAATAAATAGTAAAACATATTATATACTTAAAGCTTTTATAGTTTCTTTTAAAATTTCATAATCATCAAATGGATGTTTTACACCATTAATTTCTTGGTATTTCTCATGCCCTTTTCCTGCAATTAAAATTATGTCGCCAGGTTTGGCCAATGAACAAGCGGTTTTTATAGCCTCTTTCCTATCTGAAATACGTAATGTTTTTTTGTTGTCAGCAGGTGATACGCCTGCTTGCATTTGATTTAAAATATCTTCAGGGTTCTCTGTGCGTGGATTGTCAGAAGTCAAAATTACTTTAGTGCTATATTCACAAGCAATGTTTGCCATAATAGGACGCTTAGCGGCATCTCTGTCGCCACCACAACCTACGAGTGTAATTACTTGTTCGTTACCAGTTCTAATACTTTTAATTGTTTCTAAAACATTTTTCAAAGCATCGGGTGTATGTGCATAATCAACAATTCCAACAACACCTGTTTCTGATTTCATGTGCTGGAAACGGCCTTCAACAGAGTTTAAAACACTTAATGCAGTTAATACATCTGTTTCATCTTTACCTAATAAAATAGCAACACTATAAACTGCAAGTACATTGTAAGCATTAAAGTTTCCTATAAGTTTTACCCACAAATCCTTATTGTTAATTTGTAACAATAAACCATTTAAGTGGTTTTCCATGATTTTACATTTAAAATCAGCGATGTTTTTTAAAGCATAAGTATATTTTTTTGCTTTAGTGTTTTGTAACATCACCATTCCATTCGCATCATCTTTATTGGTTAATGCAAATGCTTCATCACTCAAATGATCGAAGAAACCCTTTTTAGCTTTAATATATTCGTCAAATGTTTTATGATAATCTAAATGATCGTGCGTGATATTTGAGAACACAGCACCCACAAAATCAATTCCAGTTACACGATGTTGAACAACAGCATGAGAACTAACTTCCATAAATGCATACTGACAGCCTTTTTCAACCATTTTGTTTAACAATTCGTTTAGCGAAATAGCGTCAGGTGTTGTATGTGTAGCAGGAATTTCTTCGTTTTGAATTTTGTTTTTAACCGTCGACAATAAACCAACTGTATAACCTAAGGACTTAAATAGGTTGTATAGTAAAGTTACTGTTGTTGTTTTGCCATTTGTTCCGGTAACTCCAACCAGTTTTAATTTTTGAGAAGGGTTGTCATAGAAGTTTGCAGCAATGTAGCCTAAAGCAAATGACGAATCTTTTACTTTAACATAAGTAATATTTTCTTGAATACTACTCGGAAGTTCCTCGCATACAATGGCATTAGCTCCTGATTCAATTGCTTGAGTAATGTAAGCGTGTCCATCGCTATTTACACCACGAGTAGCTATAAACAAGCTGTCTTTTTTTACTTTACGCGAATCAAAAGTAATAGAGGATACTGCAATATTTGTTGTACCTACTATCTCTTCGAGACCAGCTTTATATAATATGTCAGTTAATAATTTCATGTTACCCTAATGTGATTACAATAAAACTTCCTTTATTAAATTTTTTACCCGCTTCAATGGATTGTTTCTTAACAGTTCCGAACCCGCTTAATTGTACTGTAAATCCTTTATTCTCCAATAAATAAACAGCGTCTCTTCCGCTTAAACCAATTAAGTTTGGAACAATCCCCTTTTCTAAACTTTCTTCTATTAAAACAGGTTGTAAATCTATTTTACTTGAATCCGCAGGATTTGTTGAAGCCCACTTACTGCCTTGCGCAGATTTGTGAGGGATGTTTAGTTTAGTTAAGGTTCCTTCTAAATCTTCGCTTTTGTTTTTGATAACTGAAGGCATTTTTGTTAAAGCATTTGGTTTAGCATTTATTTCCTTTTGGAAATCCATGTTAGTTGAGAAAACTTTTTCAGCAATTTCTTTAAATATTGGGCCAGCAACTAAACCTCCGTAATACAAACCATTTGAAGGACTATTTACAATGATGATACAAGAGTATTTTGGGTTATCAGCGGGGAAATAACCAACAAATGAAGCTTGGTAGGTATGTTGACCAGGGAAACCATAAGATGCACCATTAGCAATTTGAGCTGTGCCAGTTTTTCCAGCAACTTTAAAAGCAATCTTGCTTAATTCTTTACCTGTACCATTTGTTACTACACCTTCGCAAAGTTGTTGTGCTTTTTTAATTGTACTTGGTTTTAATTTAAACGACTCTACAATTTCAGGCTCAAATTTTTGTACTGTTTTTCCGTTCTTTTTAATCTCATCAACAAAACGTGGTTTAACCATAACACCATTATTTGCAATTGCGTTATATAATGTTAAAGTTTGTATCGGTGTTACTAATGATTCATATCCTATGCTAATCCATGCTAAACTAGGTCCATACCATTCAGCCGAACCTGCTTTTTTTATCTTTGGTTTCCCTTCTCCTGGAATTGTTATTCCTAAAGGTTTTGATAAACCAAATGAGTAAAGGTGATTTAAAAATTTTTGCGGGTCTTTCGAATAATATTTAGTTATAATTTTACTTACACCAACATTTGAAGAAACTTCAAAAATTCTTTGAGCACTTAAATCTGGAGCTTCAGGATCGTGTGAATCCTTCATTTCTTGATTGTAATACATGCACGAACCATTTCCAACATGGAACTTATCATCTAAATCAATATAACCGTCTTCCAATGCCGCAAGCATCGAACCTAGTTTAAAAGTTGAACCAGGCTCTGTCGCATCGCCAATTGCATAATTTTTGTCTTCATAATAAACAGCTGAATCTTTTTTAGAGCGTGTAAGATTTGCTATAGCTTTAATTGCTCCAGTTTTCACTTCCATTAATACAACGCAACCATGATCGGCTTTGTTTTTTATAAGCTGTTTTAATAAAGCATTTTCAGTTACGTCTTGTACATTGATATCTAAAGTTGTGTAAACATCATTACCATCTTTAGGATCGATTTCGTTTTCATCGTTAATTGGTCGCCAAACATCGGGAGCAACTTTTTGCATCAAACGTTTTCCACTAATACCTCTTAATGTAGTATCAAATGCACCTTCAATACCAACCGCTACTTTATCTTTTTTATATCCAATAGTACGTGCTGCAAGTGTTTTGAAAGGTAATTCACGTTTATTGGTTTGTAAATAAACTAAGCCACCCTTTTTTCCTCTTTTGAGAATTGGGAATTTTTTAATCAGCTGTAAATCCTCATGAGAAACATTACGTTTTAAAACAACATATCTGTCATGATCTTTGCGTGCGTTTTTTAAAATTTTTAAATATTCCTTTTCTGTTTTGTCTTTCAATAGGGCAGCAAGTTCTTTAGCTAACGGACCAACATATTTATTAAATGTATCGGTTAATATTGAAGGAGCATTTATATCTACGGCTACTTCATAGTAGGGTAGAGAAGTAGCAATAAGATTTCCGTTTGAGTCGAATATATTTCCACGTGTTGCATCTACGTTAACATATTGAGTAGTTTGTTCCTTAGCTTTAGCGCGTAATTCTTCGCCTTGTAAAACCTGTAATTGGAAAATACGGTAAACTATTGCTAACGCAAAAACTACCATTATTAAATAAATGATGTAGGTACGTTTTAATATTTCCTTTTTATTTTCCAATTTATTTTGTTGTGTCGTTTACTACAATTTTTATCGGTGGAACTACACTTTCTTTTAAACCTAATGTGTCAACTGCTTTTGCTACTTCGCTTTGTTTGCTTAATAGCATTTTTTCGGAAGTAGATGTGATGTAATCAGTTTTTACTTCTTTTAGTTGCGCATTAATTTTGTTTGTTTGTCTAATCTTACCATCAGCCCAATAGCTGTTGGCGATGTAAAGCATAGCAATCACAGATAAAAAAATAATGAACGGTATATGTTTTAATGTTTTTTCATCGCCTAAAAAAGTTCCACTAAACACAGCAGACATAGATTTAACTACACCACCTGTTTTTTTAGTTGGTTTAGGCTTTTCGGTTTTAATTTCTTCAACAGGAGTTTCTTCAACTTCAACTTCTGTTTTTATGTCTTTAAAACGATTAGCCATTATTTATTTTTTCAGCAATTCTAAGTTTAGCGCTTCTCGCGCGAGTGTTTAATTTTATTTCTTCTTCACTGGCTTCAATTGGTTTTTTGTTTATTAACTCAAATGGCCTTTCAATCTTCCCAAAAAAATCTTTTATTATTTCTCCTTCACAATTCCCTGTTTTCATGTAATTTTTAACCAATCGATCCTCAAGCGAATGATAACTCATGATTACCAAACGTCCATTCTCTTTAAGCGTTTCACCACTTTGCATTAAAAATTGCTTTAGCACTTCAACCTCTTCATTTACCTCAATCCTCAGTGCCTGAAAAACTTTTGCCAAATACTTATGATCACCAAACTTTGGTGTGCATGGAAGTATTAGCTCTTTAAATTCGTTTATTGTGTGCAATGGCGCTATTAAGCGCGAATCGCATATTAGTTTAGCTAGTTTATAAGCATTGTCAACATCACCATATTCTCTAAAAATATCACGAAGTTTTTTTTCTTCGTAAGTATTTAATACTTGAGCTGCTGTTTTAGTTGCGTTTTTATTCATGCGCATATCTAGGTCAGCATCAAATCTTATTGAGAAGCCTCTTTCTGCAACATCAAACTGATGTGATGAAACACCTAGATCTCCTAGTATTCCATCAACTTTCTCAAAACCATGAAATCTTAAAAAATTTTTTAAGTACATGAAATTTTGTGGTACGAAGATTAAACGCTTATCATCCGGAATATTTTGTTTTGCATCTTCATCCTGATCGAATGCAATTAATCTTCCATGTTCATTTAAGTGTTTTAGTATTTCTTTTGAATGACCACCGCCACCAAAAGTAATATCTACGTAAACCCCATCAGGCTTAATGTTCAAGCCATCAATGCATGCTTGTAAAAGAACGGGTTGATGATACATGTTTATTCTTTATCATCATTAAAGTCAAGTCCACCTAGCACATCTTCTGCTAATTTTTCTATATCAACATCTTGGTTTAAGAATTCTTCATATAATTTCTTATCCCATATTTCTATAACATTGTTACTTCCTAAAACTTTTATGTCAGTTCCAATGTTAGCGTAATCAACTAATGCTTTAGGCAACAATATCCTTCCTGTATTATCTGCTTCACATCCTGTTGCACCACCTGTAAACTTTCTTACAAAAACATCATTCGCTTTTATTAAACGATTTAGTTTACTTAATTTCTTATTCAACTTATCCCACTCTTGTATTGGATATAATACCAAACATTTTTGGTGAAGATTTCGGTTAATCACAAAGCCTTTCTCGAAAGCAGCATCCAATTGCTTTTTCATGTTCACGGGGAACATGAAACGCCCTTTGGCATCCACTTTACAATCAAATTCTCCTATAAGGCTTGTCATTACTGGTGTTTTGTAAGATTTAGGCAAAAATAAGCTTTTTTTTACCACTTTTTACCACGAAAACCCATTTTTTACCACTTTTGTTGAAAACTTTCGAATTTTAATGAATTTTGAAATGTTTTTTTTCGTTGGCAAATGTTCTGAAAGCCTTATGAATAATATGTTTTTTGATTTTAAAATTGTTTTTTGAATTTGAAAAGCGTAAAAACCAATTGTTAATTTCTATGTTCTTATTAACCGAAATGCTTTTTTGATGTTTTTAACCATGCTGTTGATATAAAAATTACTTTTGTTGGCATATTATTATTGATTTTATGAGTTCATCAAACACAATTGTAAAGCATGTAGATATTGAAGCAGTTCTTAAAACAAAGAATCCGTCTTTGTATAAGTGGTTGCCTGGTTTTTTGTTGCGTTACATTAAGCGAACTTTGCACGAAGATGAAATCAATATTGGCATGGAAAAGTATAAAGATGTGCATGGGGCTGATTTTGCTCAATCTACTTTAACTTTTATGGGTGCCAAGGCTGAATCAATTGGTTTGGAAAACGTACCTGAAACGGGAGGTGTTATTATTTGCTCTAATCACCCGCTTGGCGGGTTGGATGGAGTAGCTTTAATTAATGTTTTAGCTGCAAAAAGAAAGGATATTCGTTTTTTGGTGAATGATATTTTATTGTTTTTTAAGAATTTCGGAGAGGTATTCGTTCCTGTAAATAAAATAGGTGATAACACTAAAGATGCATTGGCTAAGATTGAAAGCATTTATGCTTCTGACAACGCAGTTTTAGTTTTTCCAGCAGGTTTGGTGAGTAGAAAAACTAATGGTGTGATAAAGGATTTGGAGTGGAAAAAAAGTTTTGTAGCTAAAGCTCAGGCCTATAAAAAACCAATAATTCCAACGTTTATAGAGGGTAGAAATAGAAATTTCTTTTACAACTTAGCAAATTGGCGCAAAAGATTAGGTGTCAAAGCAAATATTGAAATGTTTTATTTGTGTGATGAAATGTTTAACCAAAAAGGGAAGGCGATTCGCATTCATTTTGGCAAACCTATTGCTCCAGAAACTTTTGATAATAGTAAACGTAAGGAAGTGTGGGCTCAATTGCTTCGAGAGTACGTTTATGAAATAGGAAAGGGCACTAAATTAAGTTTTGAAGAGTTTGTTAAAGCAAACGAAAACAAATAACCTAATTTTCTACTATCAGTTTCTGTATTGAATTCCCATTGTCAGTTGTTATTTTTATAAAATAAACACCGCCTGGTACTTTACTAAGTTCTATTGTGTTGAATTGGTTTGAGCTTCTTTTCGAAGTAAGTACTTCACCTAATTGATTTATTAATTCAATTGTTATTTCATTACTGCTGTTCGTTTTGATCGAAACTAAATTTTTCGCAGGATTTGGATAAACCTTTGCTTCTATATTATTTTCAATATTCTTGATTCCAACAAAGGGTGTTGTAGGAGTGATTGAATTGCTGTCAGCAAAAAAGATTAGGTTATTGAATGAAGTGAAAACTGAATTGTTATTTGGATTTTGTACAATTGGTGCAACATATAAGTAATAAGTTGAATCCATTACTAGACCTGGTATATCAACAAAAAGTGTATATGTTCCAATGGTACATTATTAAATGCAAAACTTCCAGTCATATCAGTTTGTGTTTGGGCATAAATTCCACTTGAGCTCATTAAATTGATGTCAATGTTTGGAATAGGATCACCAGGAACAGATTGAGTTAGGTTAGTATGTATTTGTTTTGAACCATATCCAACATCTTCAAACAAGTAGCCGGAAATAACATCAGTACCATTTAGGGGTTGATTTTCTAGTAAGTTAATATCAGCTGTAAAATTGTTTGAACAGTTGTGATTAATAACTATTGCAGAATCCCATTGTGACGCACCACCGAAATAAGTGCTTATTATGTTAGGATAAGTAGTTGTGTTTGGATAGCATTTTAAGATATAATTTCCTGCGGGTACAGATGGTAATGTATATTGACCATTGGAATTTAAATTGCTAGTAGCTAAATATCCATACATTTTGCCTTGGTTTGCTGTTGAATATAAATAAATGGTTCCATCAGTTACAGGAACTGAGTTGCTTAAAACAGTTCCAGAAATACTTGTTAATGGTGATACTGTTACTGTATAAGTGAAGGAATTATTGGGAACTGTTGTATTTACTGTAATTGTGTATGTGCCTGCATTACTAAAAGAAACACTTGGATTTTGAATTGTAGTATCTGAGAAAATAACCGATGTACTAGGATTACTTTGCCAAGAATAGGTAGCGGATGTTTGTGAACATGTGAAAGTATCGTTGCTTAATGCACAAACAGAAGACGGACCATTTATTTGAGCGCTTAAATTCAAAAATGAAAGAACGAAGAAGAACACTAAGGTATAGCTGCGAATCATGTTTTTTTGTGCAAATATATACCTAATAACTGAAGCGGCGAAATGGTTTAATCTTTATAACTTCTCCAACAAACTTTCAGTCATTTTCTCCCAAACACTTTTTCCTAACAAAACACTAAAGCTTGCTTGCACATAAGGACCTGGCTTTAATGGAAATTTTACTCTGCTTAAATCTGTATTCGTGTATTTAAGGTTTTGATAAAATATATATCCACCTTCGACTTTTGCTTGCAAAGTGTTTGTGAATTTATATCGCACATTTCCGTAAGCTGCAACATTGGTATAGTTTAGGTTAATACGTTTTTTGTTGTAGTTAATTCCTGTTCTATAACCATCAGCGCTAATACCCGCAGTTACTAAAAGTTTCTTGTCGTTTTTGTATTGTAAATTTATATTGGCAGGCAAAGTGTAATTAAAAATAAAATGTTTACCAATAGGTTCGCTTCCTCCAAAAAATGGCGCTGGCACAAAATACCTATCACTGTAAGTTGCCGCAACTCCATAAAAAAAGTTTCGTTTTAATCCTCTCAAGTGCAATTGTCCTAAAACACCCGAAGCGCGTGGAACAAGCTTGTTCATGGTTTTATCTTGTTCTGAAATAGTCCCTGTTAAGGAATAAAACATGATGCGATATTTTTTTGTTAATCTTACGCCCATTATTCCTGCTGTTGCTGTATAAAGTCTTTTTGTTGGCAGTGAATCAAAACCTATAAAACTTTCCTTAGCTCCAAATCTAATTGTACCCATTGTTTGCGAGGCTTTAATTCGAACGGAATTTTTTAAAATATCTTTTAGTTTAAGACTGGATAAATCTAGTTTTAAATTGGCATCAAATTTTGATTTAATAGGAAAAGTAAAAAGCACATTCGCATCTTTTTGATGATAATGATTTAGTGTGTCAACAAAATCTGAATGGAATATTTGTCGAGCATCGACTTTTATTCTCGGCCTAAAAATCTGTTCTACTTGTTCTAAATCAAAAGTTTGAGCAAAGTTTGTTAAAGGTGTTACTGCAATTAATGCAAAAAAGAATATGATTTTTCTCAAAGTGATATGATATTTATACAAATTTACAATCTTGCATTAATGCTAGCACATATTGAGCCAAAATTTAACATAAATTTGTATTATGCTTATTGAAAGAACAGAATTAAATCCGAATTGGTTTTATGAACCTATTGATTTTCCAGAACTAAAAGTTTTAGAAGAGAATGCTCAAGTAATTATTTCTGATTTAAAAAAGTTAATTGAAGCTAAGGTGGATAATTTTTGGTTTAATTCTTATCCTGGTTACGTTTCAAGTACCACAGAAAATGCATGGAAGACATTCACATTTCAGTTTTTTACAATTAAAATAAATCGTAATAATGAGTTATGTAAAAGTACCTCAGAAATTTTAAGTAAAATCCCTGAGTTAATTACCGCTGAATTCTCTTATTTAAAACCACACACACACATTAAACCACATAGAGGTTTTTCGAGAGAGATTTTGCGTGTTCATTTGGGTTTGATAATTCCTAAGGAATGTGGAATTAAAGTGGGTGAAGAAACAAGGAACTGGAGTGAAGGTAAACTTTTGATATTAGATGATTCTTTCACGCATGAGGCATGGAACAATTCAGATGAAGAGAGGTTTATATTAATGCTCGATATTCCGAATAAAAAATACGGACATACAGCTAAAGAAATTTCTAGTTATAAAATTAATAATATGACGGATAAATTTATGCTAGAAACCCTGCCAAAAGAAAAATGGATAGAGTGTTTTAATAAAGGCAATTTCGACTGGATGCAAGAGAATGCTTAGAAGATTTTAAAAGCATTAGCAGCCCAAAGTCCAATTCTTATAAAGGGTACAAAGCAAGGTGAAATAAACTGGAAGAATTTAATTGGAAGTTTTTGTAATAGCTTATTTTTCTCTACACGTTTTTGAAGAAACAAAGAGGTTAGTACGGTAGAACAAATCCACTTTTTTTTGTAAGCAAATTCATCTCTTACTACATCAAATAAAAAAATATATCTGTTTTCTCTTGTTTTATTCCAAGCTTCATGATTATGAGCGTCAACAAAAATAATCATCTTACCTTGTTCCCAACTTCTTTTCTCATCACCAACTCTAAAGCCAATTTCAGGAAGTTGTCCCGGAATGCTAAGCCCCAAGTGACATCTAAAAATAGCATTAGTATCTCCACAATGAGGTAAAATATTACTATTTGCTTCAAGTAAGTTAAATGAGGCTGATACAATATTTGGATATTTATCAATTAACGCGGTGGTTTTTGGAAAATGTTTTTGATTTTTAAAAAGTCTAACACTCCATGTTCTTATTGAAATTGTTCTCCAAACATTTTTTCGATTTACCATCGATGTACTGAAATAGCTTTCTAAATCGTTTGTTTTGAGGTAAGCTAAAAGTTCTTCGTTAATAATATTAAAATTAGCCATTACATCTTTTGCCCACTCATAATTGTTAGGTTCAAAAAAATGCGGTTCGTTTCCTTTGTAGGTTAAACTATAGTCGTAAAGGCTAAACCAGGCTTTCATTAATATTTTTTTTAATTAATAAATTATTAATTTGTTCTAAGTTAATTTCGGAAGGTTCTCCATAAAGCCTTACTTCTGCATTGTCTTTTGTGTGAAAGGCAGCGGCTTTGTTTATTTTTGAACCACGTTTTAAATATACATCTTTGCTTAACTTATACAATTGATTTAAATCATTTTCCTGATTAGGTTCTATCTCATAGCCCAACATTAAATTATAATTAATGGATGTGGTGTTAGTTTTTAGAATTCTTATATAGGAATATTCGAAACCTTGAAGGGTTTTAAAAATAAAGTTTATTAAGCACAAGCTTGCAAAGGCGGGAACATAGCTGTCTAAATATTTTTTATCCCAAATAAATATTCCTCCTTCGGCACTATTAGCTCCATCTTTGTATCCTTTCACATTTATTAAACCAACTTTGTTGTTTTCATAATTAATAATAAAGTAGTAATGGTATTTGTTATTAACTGTACTAAACCATTTTTTTTGCATTTCTGGAGTTATGTAATCTCTATACTCCATTTGATTTCTAATATGAGGTTGATTTCTCCAATATCGAACCAATTCAATTTCCGATTCAAGTAAACGAGTTAGTTTGATATTGTATTGTTCAAGAATCATATTACTTCATCCTCACTATAAATGGGCACGTTAATTTGAGCTTTTAATGCTTTACTCAAGTATTCTGCTATAACAGCCAAACAAATCATAACTAAACCTCAAGAGAATCAGATAGAAACAATGATTGTTGCAAAACCTTCAACAGGTATGTTTAGCATAAACTTCTTTATCATAAAATAAGTTCCAATGATAAAGTTAACTAAAGCTAAACCAACACCTAAAAATTTTACCACTTTTAATGGGAAGGTACTCGACAAAAAAATTAAATTACCGCTTAATTTAAATAATCCAGAAAGGTTATACCTTGATTTTTGTAATGGGTTTGGATTAGTGTTTACATTTACAAAAGCTAGTTTGTTAGTATACCACAACAATGCTTCATCAATAAAAACAAAATGCGATTTATTTTGTAATATTTTTTTTGCTACACTTGTTTTTATAAGTCTATAACTAGAACCTTTGCATTGATTTTCACCTTCAACTAACCTTGAAATTGATTTAAAAAATTCACTTAAAAATTTCCTATACCAAGAGCTAGTTTTTTTGTTGAACTGCGCATATACTAAATCAAAGTTTTGATTTTGATTTTTTTCAATGAGATTTAAAATTTCTTTAGGCTCTACTTCGTTGTCATCATCAAGTGTTATAATCCAGTTATTTTTGGCATGTTCTATACCGCAAATTACTGCGGAATGTTGCCCGTAATTTTTTGATAAACGAACAGCTTTTATTTTAGTATGGTATTCTTTTTTTAAGTTTAAAATTTCTTCCCAGCTATTATCTTTACTACCGTCATCTACCAATATTAGTTCAAAATCTAATGATTGCAGTTGATTAAAAATAGAATCAACAACTTTTCTTATTGAACTTTGCGCTTGGTAAACAGGTATAATTATCGAGTAGTTTGTTTCCATTATTTTTTGCTACTTAAAACTAAACCGCCATCCATTTTAATACAAGTGCCAGTAATCCATTTCGATTTATCAGATAATAAAAAAGTAATGGCATTTGCAACATCTTCGGGTTCACCAAATCCTAATGGATATTGTTTTTCATAATTATCTATTTCTTCTTGAGTGGAAGCTTTTATAGTTTCTTCAAAAATTTTGGTTTTTACCAAAGCGGGTTGCAAAACATTAGCACGAATTTTTTTTGATGACAATTCTAATGCTAAATTTCTACTATATGCTTCAATAGCAGCTTTTGAACTTACATAAAGTGAACCACCAAAATAAGGATGCTCGGTTGAAATGCTTGAAATAAAAACAATGGATGAGTTAGCATTGATTTTATTTTTTTGTAATAAAGCAGACGTTAAAAGAACGGGCGCATTAAAATTGATTTGAAATATTTCATCAATGTGTTTTTGAGCAATAAATTTTGCTGGAACAGGGCTCACTATTCCGGCTGAATGAACCAAGCCGTCAATCTTTTCAATCTCTGAAACTAATTTTGTAATATTATTAGAGTTAGTTAAATCGCCTGTAAATAAATTGCATTTAGAACCAATTATTTTTTTTAGTTCGTTAAGCTCATTCTCATTTCTACCACAAGCTATAATAGTAGCTCCCATTTCGGATGCTTGAATAGCAGCTTGTTTTCCAATTCCTGAACTAGCGCCAGTTATTAATATGTTTTTTCCGTTCAACATTAATTATATTCTATCAAATCTACCACTTTTAATTCGTTTGTTTCAATTATCGCACTTCCCCATGAAAATCCTACACCAAATCCACTAAGCAATAATTTTAGTTTTTTGGTTTTTAATTCGTTTTTAATGCAATGTGTTAAGGTTAATGGTATTGAAGCCGAACTAGTGTTGCCAAACTTATCTATTGAGTACGGTACTTTTTCCTTTTGAGTTATTTTGAGTTTTTTTCTCACACTTTCATTCATCAATTTATTTGCTTGATGAAAAATAAAAAAGTCAAAATTGTCTAAGTTATCATCACTAAATTTCAATAAATCATTTACGTTTGGAGCAACTTCTCTTAAGCTAAAATTAAAAACTTCAATACCATCCAATTGAAGATTTTTTGGCGCTCGTTCGATACCTTCTTCAATTTTAGTTGTAATAAAAGATTTTTCTGTGAAGAAGTTTCTGCATCCACCATGAGGTATTTTTATTGCTTCTTCGCCACTTCCATCTGATTGTAAATTGAAGTAACTAGTTTTAGCTTTTTCATTATATGTTAATGCTGTTGCAGTAACCCCATCTCCAAATAAGGGGTAAGTACTCTTATCTCTATAATTAGTTGAGAGGGTTGATTTATCTCCTACAACTAAAAGTGCTTTTTTAAAGTTACCTGTTGAAACTAAATTGCTAATTACTGAAAGACCGTAAATATAACCCGAGCATCCAAGATTTAAATCGAATGCCATACATGATTTAGATAATCCTAATTTGTTTTGAAGTAAAATACTTGTTGCGGGTAAAAAGTAATCGGGTGATTGTGTTACAAAAACAATACAATCAATTTCGCTTTTATCCCAGTTTAGTTTTTCAATTAAATATTGACTAGCCTGAGCACCTAAATCAAGTGCAGTGGTTTTTTCATCTGCAACTCTTCTTTCTTCAATACCAGTACTTTTAATAAATAATTCTCTTTCTTCAATGGAAATGTATTCGTAATCCATTGATTTCTCAATGTGTTTCGGTACGCAAGACACAATTCCTTCAATAGAAACATTATTTATTTTTAAAAATGCCATTAGCTTTTTTTACTCATTACTAAAGAATATAAATCGTTTACAGTTGAAGTATTTTTTAATTCAGCCGCATTTAAAGTAACATCAAAATTAGCATCGATAAATGCAATAATAATTAGTGCATACATGCTACTCCAATTTTTAATATCTCTGTAATGAGTTTCTGGAGTAACTGTTCCTGGTTCAACATCCTCAAATTCGGCCTCAAGCGCTTTTGTAAATTCTTGTAAATCCATATTTATGTTTTTAATATCGTTGCACTCCAACTATTCCCTATTCCAAAACCTGCAATTAAAATATTCATATTGGGTTTTATTTTTCCGTTTTGCTTTGCATCCATCATTGCTAATGGAATTGTAGATGAAACTGTATTCCCAACATCTTCAATGTAAAAGTAGAATTTTTCTTGACTAATTTTTAATTTTTTTCTAAGCGTTTCTAGCATAAAGCCATTTGCTTGATGTAAAATAAATAAATCTATTTGATCTTGCGTTAAATCATTTTTAGCCAGAGTATCTTCAACTAGTTTTGGTACTGTTTTTAGTGCAAATAAAAATATTTCGGTACTATCCATGCGCATTTGCCCAACAGGTAAACTGTATTGTTTTAAATAATCACCATCAATTGGATTTCTAAAACCGCTTCTCTCCACTAACAAGTTACAGGCTCCATTGCCGTCTGTGCCAAATATAAATTCACTGATTTCCGTTCCTATTTCAAATTGGTTTGAAATGAGTGTAGCAGTGGCAGCGTCGCTAAATAAACTTCTTAATTCTAAATCATTTTTATGTATTACCTTACTTGGAATATCAGCGGTTATAAAAAGTACTGTTTTAAACATACCACTTTCAATATAGGCTTTTGCCATGGAAAGGCCATATAAATACCCACTGCAACCATATGGTAAATCTATGCTTGCACAGTTAGAAGGTAAATTCAATCTGCTGTGAAGAATACAGGAACTTGCAGGAGCTATGTAGTCGAATCCTTCTGAACAGAATACGACTAAATCAATTGATTCTTTTTTGTGTTCAGGATGTTCTTCGAAAAAAAATTCGCCTACTTTAAAAGCCATATCGCTGGCAATTTCGTCAGGCGCACTTATCCTTCTGTTTTTTATTCCCGTTCTTCTTAAAATATCATCTTCGGTTATTTTTTCAAATTCTTCAACCAAATCTTTATTAGATAAGATTTTTTCAGGTAGGTAGCACGACTGGGCTATTATTTTGGCTTTATTGGTTTTCAACTTGATAACAAATTTAACATTAGATTTTAATTATTTTACAAATTGGCATTTTATTTGTTTTGTAAATTCGAAATAAATAGTAATTTAGCATTATCAAACTTAAAAAAAATTAAAATGAAAAAGATTTTATCAGTTATTGCATTAGCAACATTTATGATTGCTTCAGGTTCAATCAGCGCTCAAAAACTAAAAGGTAAAACAGTAACTCCAGTGGCTTCATCTACTCCAGCTGTTGTTGAAACTGAGCCGTATTTAATTTTTAAAGGAACAGTAACTGACGATATGTTTACAGGTAAAGAGGTTATGTTTAACCTTAAGGGTTGTAAATCAATGCAAGAAGCTCGTGAAATTGGAAATAAATTAAAATCAAAGGATGCTAATATCACTACAACTTCAGTAACAACACCAGATAAAGGTGCTGTATATTATTTAGTAGCTGAAGTTAACACAACTAAAGACAAAAAATATTGGGCTCAAAAGTGGATTGATATTGGTGTTACTTACGCAATAGTAAACGGAGAAAGAGTTGAATTATCTGAAGTTGTTGCTGGAAACAAATAAGATTATTTATAGATTTTTTTAGAAAAAGCGGACTTAGTTCCGCTTTTTCTTTTTAATTTCGGGCGTATGGCAGCAAAGCAATTAATTGAATTAAAATATAATTTTTCTGATAAAAAAGTAAAGCGTTGGGTTACTATATTTTGTTTTGCGGTAGCATTCATTTTATACGGTAATACCATATCTAATCGATACGCGATGGATGATTCTATTGTAACCGTTTCTAACGATACAGTGCCGAATGAAAAATTTATGCCTATCAATAAAAGAGTCGTTAAGGGTATTGCTGCTATTCCTGATTTTTTTACTGAGCATTATGGAAATGAGGAAGGAATGAGTTACGATTATCGTCCTATTACTTCATCCAGTTATGCAATTGAATATCAATTTTTTGGGCAAAATCCTCACGTTTCACACTTTATAAACGTTGTTTTATATGGTTGTCTGCTTCTAGTTATTTTTCAAACACTACTACTTTTATTTGGCGAAGTTTATTTTGTTTTTATTTCATTCATTGTACTTTTATTTGCAGCGCATCCGATACATACTGAGGTTGTTGCCAGTTTAAAATCTCGCGATGAAATATTTAGTTTTTTATTTTCAGTCATCGCACTTAAATACGCTATAAAATTTTACGACAGTTCAAAATTACTGTCATTAATACTTTCGGTTATTTTTCTGACACTAGGTATTTTATCTAAACTTTCGGCAGAGTTATTTATTGTAATTATTCCAGTAAGTGTATTAATTTTTAAAGGATGGCAAAAGCGCAATGGTATTTTGTTAATCACAGCTATGATTGTACCATTCGCCATTATTTCATTAATTAATGTTACTCTTCCGCCAGAGATTAGGTATTTTTTGCATTACGAAAATCCTTTACTGCTAGATGGAGATGGTCTTATTCCAAGGATTATTGCTAGTATTAATTGTGTAGGGTTTTATGTGATTAAGTTAGTTTTTCCAATAACATTGGTGTTTTATTATGGTCATGCAGAAGTTCGTATTGATAATGTGAGTAATGTGAATTTTGCTGTAGGCTTAGTTACTTTACTTGTAGGTGCTTATTTCTTTTTTAAACATTATAAATCAAATAAAATTTTAACATTCGGTTTGTTTTTCTTTTTCTCAACTTTACTAGCCGCTAGTAATTTGATAAAATTAGTTACAGGTATTGTTGGTGAACGTCTTGTATTTGTTAGTAGTTTGGGCTTTTGTGTGCTTATAGTTTATATTTTATTCAGTTTAATTAAGCTCGATTTTAGAGCTCAGAATTATACTTTAAAATCTTCTTTTAAGTTGGTATTTGGTACAATTGTTTTTTTGTTTTTGGTGAGAACTTTTATTCGAAATCAAGATTGGAAAGATGAATTGACATTGTACCGCCATGACACACCTTTGGCTCCTAATTCTGCAAAAGCTAATGCAATGTTATCTAATTATTTGTTTCCTGTAATGTCAAGGACAAATGATAATCAAGAAAGACTTTCGATGGCACAGGAAGTAATTAAGCATTATGAAATTGCTATTAGTGTTGATAGCAGCAATTATGCATGGTATCATAATTTGGCATCAACTTATGGTTCTTTTCAAGATACTTATGCTAAGGCAATACCGCTTTATAAAAAGGCGATTGAATTGAAGAGAGAAGTTGCTAAACAAAATGTTAAGGTTCATCTTTCTCCTGATTATCCTGTTGCATATCAAAATTTGGGTTATGTATATTCAATGATTGGACAAGATAGTTTGGCAATTGTGAATTTTGAAATGTCCTTAAAACAAGATCCTAAAAACGAGTTTACTTATAAGCGTTATATTGATTTATATATGAACAGAAAGAATTTGGAAGGCGCAGAGAGCATTATAAATCGAGGATTGAAGATTTTAGGAAAATCATATCAACTGTCTAGTATAAAAGGTAATTTACTATTGCAAAAAGGGGATATAAATGGTGCAGCTATGTGTTATGAAGATGCTTATGATGCATATAACGACCCAAAACTAGCCGCATATATCATAAAACAATACACAAAAAGTGGGATGACTGATAAGCTTATAAATTTTAAAAAGCGATTTGGTTTACAGTAGTGTAAAGGGCTTTCTTCTTAAATAGTCTGCAATTTTATTTTAAAGTACTGATTTTCAATATTTTAAACATCCTATTTCTGATATTAAGTTTTTTCTATCTTATTGTTTGTGTAAAATGAGATATAGAATAACAGGGATTTTTCATCGAAAAATTTTTTTTCTCTCGTAAATTCTTATATATTTGTTATAACCTATTTTAAGAAATTTATGAGAACAAAACTATTTTTAACTGCGCTTGTTGCATTTTTCTTTTGCATTTCTAGTTTAAATGCTCAGGATAATGCAACTAAAACAAAATCTACCAAAGAAACTAAATCTTCAACAGCTGTTAAGTCTGATGATGGCGGTAAAGCCATTAAAGAGGAATTAAAAAAGAGTAGAGCAACAACTAAATCTACTTACACTCCTATTGTAAAAAGTGTTTATAATAATCAAGAGAAGTTAATTCTTTCTTACTTGAACATTAATTATATCCCTAAGAGCTTTCCAAAGTATAATGATACTATGACGGATAAGCAATACGAAGATTTGATGAAAAAATGGGCGTCAGAAAATAAATCTTTTTTGAAGGAAGAATTTAAAAATCAGTTTTAATTAAATTAGTAACTATAGATATGAATAAATTAATACGTTTATTTTTAGGATTAGCATTTGTTGTTTCTTTGCTAAATGCTAACAAAGTTCAGGCTCAAGGTAATTATTGTACAGCAGCTGAACCATTTTGTACAGGTACTGTAGTAACATTTCCAAATCAAACAGGTACATCAGCTGAGGCTGGTCCTAGTTATGGTTGTTTAGGTTCTCAGCCTAATCCAGCATGGTACTATTTAAAAGTGGGAACAACAGGAAATATTACCATTCAGATTGATCAGGTTGATGGTAGCGGATCAGGGATTGACGTGGATTTTATTTTATGGGGTCCTTTCACTTCACCAACAGGAGCTTGTACTGCAGGATTAACTGCAGGTAATACAGTAGATTGTAATTTCTCTACGGCGGCAACTGAAACAGTTCATATTCCAAATGCGGTTGCGGGTCAGTATTACATGTTGTTAATTACTAATTATGCAAATGCATCTGGTGTTGTAACTTTCCAACAAACTGCAGGTCCTGGAGCAACAGATTGTTCTGTTGTTTGCCCTACATTAAGCTTATCATCTAACTTTGCAGGTGGAACTTTACCAACTACTTTAGCTTGTAATGCTGCTGCTCAAAATGTTATCGCTAACGAATATCCTTTACCAATAGGTCAAAATATTACACCTTGTATCAAAGTTGAAGTTAGTCCTACAAATGGTTTAACTGATAATTCAATGTTTTTATACGAAGGTGGAACAACTGCAGCTGATCAAATAGGTTGTTTTGGTCCAAATTCTGGTACATGTGCTAATTGGGCAGGAACAGTTCCTGCAAACACCAATTGGGAAGTTTGGGCAGGATATTTAGACCCATCTTTACCACATTATATACAAATGTGTCATAACACTTCGTCAACCGCAGGTATGACTTACACTATAAAGAATTGTTTTAGTGGTGCAACTTTAGGTACTGGAACTTTGTCTCCAGGGGGAACAGGTAACGTATGTGGAACAATGGTAACTATACCTGCTAACACTCCAATTGGAACTTCATCTTTTACTTCTGATGTTCCAGCAGCTTTAACATATAATCCTGGTCCAGCTTCTAACTGGGGAGCAGCAGTTTTTAATCCTGGTATAGCCGGTGTTGGAACACATACTGTAACTTATAGTTTTAATGATGGGGCGGGTTGTTCAGGCTCAACCACGTGGACAGTTACCGTAACCTCTACCAATAATCCTGCATGGACCGCACCAGCAGCTTTATGTGCTAATGGTTCTGCGGTTAGTTTACCAGGTCAAGTTACCGGAACAGCTGGAGGAATGTGGTCAGGAACAGGTGTTAGTGGAAATAATTTTAATCCAGCTACTTCTGGTGCAGGCACTTTCCCAGTAACTTATTCAGTGGGTTCAGGAGCTTGTTTAGCTACTCAAGTCAATAATATCACAGTTAATGCAGTTCCAAACGTAACTTCAGGAACAGCAAATGCTTTAACTTGTGTTTCTACAACTTCTATCTTAGATGGCGGAACTACTACACCTGGCGCATCTTTAGTTTGGAATGGTCCAGGTTTAACCAATGCTGCTGACCCGGCTACAGCTACTTCAGCAGGTACTTACACTATCACAGCTACTTCGGCAGGATGTACAAACACAGCCACGGTTTCTGTAACAAGTAATACAACCGTTCCAAATGCAAGTATAACTCCTTCTGGAACAACTTTAAACTGTTCAATAACATCTGTTACATTGGATGGAAATTCAACAACACCTGGTGCTACTTTGGCATGGAACGGTCCTGCTGGCCCTATAGCTGGTGATCCTATTACAGTTAGTTCGGCAGGAACATATACTTTAACAGTTACTAATCCAGCTAATGGTTGCGTTACTACAACAACTCAAGCGGTAAGTTCTAGCGGAGGTAATCCAAATGTTGCTGTAGCAACTAGTTCAGCTCCAAATTTATTAACTTGTAATGTTAGTTCAATTTCTCTTACAGGTTCAAGTTCAACTGGTGGTGCAACTGGAGTTTGGAGTTCTCCAACATCAACTGCTTTCACGGGAACAAATCCTATCACTATTACAACAGCTGGTGATTTTACCTATACTGTTACTGATGGGGGAACTGGATGTCAATCAGCTCAAACAGTTTCTATTACAAGTGATATGGTAGCTCCTACAGCAGTTTTAGCAGCACCATCTGTAATCAATTGTTTAACTACGTGTGTTGCCTTAACAGTTTCTAGTACAACTCCTGCGAATGCTAATGTTGTTTGGAGTTCTGGTCCAGGAAATCCAGTTAACGTTTGTGCAGCTGGTACTTATACTGCAACCATAACAGATCCAAATAATGGCTGTGTTACAACGTATACTTCTGATGTTACTGCTAACAATACACCTCCTGTAGCAACAATTACTTCAACTTCAACGGAATTAAACTGTTTAACATCTAGTATTCCATTAGTTGCAGGTCCTACTGGTTTAGATTTTGTTTGGTCAGGAGCTGGTTCAGGAACTACTTCTTCAATAAATGCAACTACTCCTGGTACATATACTTTAACTGTTACAGATTTAGCTACGGGCTGTCAAAATACTACCACGCAAGCAATCACACAGAACACAACTCCGCCAAATGTTAGTATTAGCCCATCTGGTGTAATTTTAACATGTGCTGTTCCTAGTATCACATTAACAGCTTCTTCAACAACATCAGGAGTTAGTACATTTGATTGGAATAATTCTGCTGGTTCGCAAGGGAATACAAATCCTTTAGTTGTTTCGGCAGCAGATACCTATACAGCAACAGTAACTGATCCTGCAAATGGTTGTACAAGTACTGCAAGTATAACTATATCTGCCTCATCAGCTTTGCCAAATTCAGCAGTTAACGTATTAAGCACTGGAACTGAAATTACATGTACTAATGCATCAGTTACGATTGAAGGTACAACGACTTCTACAGGAAACATTGGAACAGCTTGGACTGGAACAACTCCTCCGCCAGCTGGAAATCCAATAACAGTTAGTGCTGCAGGAACATATACATTTACTGTAACTGATATTACAACGGGCTGTACTTCAAGTTCAACTTATGTTGTAAACACAAATACAGCTCAACCAAATATTTCAGTTATTGGAACAGGAAATCAATTAACTTGTTTAATTACTTCCGTAAATGCAACTGCATCTACTACAACTACTGATGCTACTTTAGATTGGGGAGCTGCAGGAGCAAATCCAGTTACCATTAGCACTCCAGGCACATACACAGCAACAGTGACGGATACAGTAAATGGTTGCGTTAATACTCAAACATTTGTTGTTACTTCAAACACAACTCAACCTACATTAACTGTTACGCCAAATAACCCTACTTTAACTTGTTTAACAACACAATTAAATTTAGTGGCTTCAACTAACGCAACTAACAACACTATGGTGTGGACAGGTTCAGTTTCAGGTTCTGGTTCAACAATAACTGTAAATAATACTGGTACTGCAACTGTTGATGTTGTAGATACGGACAACGGTTGTATTAACACTTTAAGTGTAACAATTGCTCAAGATACAACTAAACCTAATGTAAACCCAGGTGTTAATCAAGTGTTAGATTGTTTAGGTAATAACATTACATTAAACGGTTCTTCTTCAACTTCTGGAGCTACTTTAGCATGGAATACTCCAACTGCTGTTGGTGTTGCAAATCCAGTTTCAACTAATGCTACTGGTACTTATACTTTGGTGGTTACAAATCCTACAAATGGTTGTACTAATTCTCAAAGTGTTACTGTTAGTCCAAACTCTTCCGCACCTTTAGCTAACGCAGGTTTAGATCAAACAATAACTTGTACAGTATCTAGTGTGAACATTGGTCAGGCGACAGCAGGTAATAATACTTACTCATGGACTGGTCCAGGTATAAATGGAACTAACGGATCTGTTTCACCAACTTCTGTAAATGTACCAGGAACTTATGTTTTAACTGTTACTGACGCAACCTCAGGTTGTTTCACAAAAGATTCTGTTGTAGTTAACGCTTCAGCTGTTCCGGTTGCAGCATTCACAGCGACTCCTTTAACAGGTTTATCTCCTGTAACTGTAACTTTAGTGAACAATTCTACTAATGCTAATCAGTATTCATGGAATATTGCAGGTACACCTTCAACTGCATTAACGCCTCAGCCAACTATAATTACAACGATTGGTACTCATACAATTATGTTAATTGCTTCTGATAATGGAGCATGCCCTGATACAGCGATGGTAACAATTACAGTGGAATTGCCTTCAAACATTGCTATACCAAATGTGTTTACACCAAACGGAGATGGTAATAATGATTTATTTACTTTCTCTACAACTGGTATTAAAGATTTAAAAGCAGATATCTTTAACCGTTGGGGACAAAAAGTCTACACGATCACCGGACCTAACCAATCATGGGATGGAAGAATGGCAAACGGTAATGTTTGTTCAGAGGGAACTTACTATTACATATTAAAAGCTACTGGTTTTGATGGTAAGGAATATAATTACCAAGGTCCAGTTAATTTATTTAATTAATTGATTTAAATTATAAATTAAAACCCCGATAAAATCGGGGTTTTTTTATTTTTGTAAGGTGGAAAATTATTTACTAATTGCAATAGTATCCTTATTCGGATCTTTATTAACGTTTTATAGCGGTTTTGGTTTGGGCACATTATTGCTCCCTGTTTTTTGTATTTTCTTTAATGTTCAAGAGGCAGTTGCATTAACTGCTATAGTTCATCTTTTAAACAATGTTTTTAAATTTTTCTTAGTAGGTAAGTATATTGATGTTAAGATTCTATTGAGATTTGGAGTTCCTTCATTAATAGCATCTTTTATAGGTGCATATATACTAATTAGCGTTAATAAACCTGTAAATATTTATTCATTTGAGCTTTTCGGTTTGATATGTAATATATCACTAGTGAATTTATTTATTGGTTCGTTAATTATATTTTTTGCTTTTTTTGAAATTATGCCTTATTTCAAGAAACTAGCTTTCAGCGAGAGTAAGTTGGTTTATGGAGGCTTAATAAGTGGGTTTTTTGGAGGTTTGTCGGGGCATCAAGGTGCATTAAGAAGCGCTTTTTTAACTAAATTAAAACTCAGTAAGGAACAGTTTGTGGCCACAGGAATTTCTGTTGCATTAATGGTAGATGTTGCTCGGCTAATTATTTATGGTTCTAATTACAATAAAATTAATTTTGATCAAGCTAAATATTATTTGTTAGTTGCTGTTTTATCAGCTTTTATAGGAGCTTATTTCGGGAATAAATTTCTAAAGAAAACAACTTATCAATTTGTTCAAAAGTTGACTTCTATTCTGCTTATACTTTTCGCCTTAGCTATGATTTTTGGGCTTGTTGACAAAAAGTAGTATAAGGTTAATTCTTTATTCCCTAAGGAATAGCGAAATAATGTAATTTAGCAGATAATGTGGCATAGCTGGAACATAGCATTTAAGAACAGAAATTTTGTAATGAAATTTGTGATTTCTTTTTTGGCCTTGGCATTATTACTATATTTCTTTGCTTGGTTTTTAAATTATGTAGAACTTAGACAAGGACATGTTTTTTATGATCCTGTTTTAGAATTTTTTAAGCCGAGAGATGTTTCCTATTATATTTTTGGTATTACTTACGCAAGCGCAATTGGAGGAATTATCTATGCCAGTAGAACGCCATATTTAGTTGTGCATCTTTGCCAAATGTATTTTCTTTTGACGGTATTTAGAGTGATTACTTTGTTTTTTGTCCCTCTTAACCCGCCTGAAGGTATTATTACTCTTAAAGATGCTTTTTTAGATAATACATTTTATGCTAATGGCGGTAATTTAAAAGATCTCTTTTTCTCAGGTCATACGGCTACAGTTTTTTTGTTTGTTTTTTTTGTGGATAATAAAATATTGAAATTAATATTTTTGATAGCTGCTTTGGCAGTAGCTTTTGGCGTTATGATACAGCATGTTCATTACAGCTACGATGTTTTAGTAGCGCCTTTGTTTTCTTTTTTAAGTTATCGCTTAGTAAAGAAATATGTAAAATTTCATCAAGGAAGTTTAGCTATTTTGGTTTAGCTATTACTCAATAATTCTTTCAATCTTACTATTTGCTCAGAGGTTCCCAAAACAAATATTTTGGCTTCAGGAATTATTTTAGTGTCAGCACTTGGATTAACAATATACTCGCCCATAGCTGTTTTAAAGCCTATTATATTTGCACCAGATTTATTTCTGATTTCTAAATCTTTTAATGTTTTGTGACGTAAGTGTTCGGGAATATTATCAAAAGTTATCTCTTCAAGATTTATTGCTTCACCGCCTTGTCCTGTGATATGATCTATAAATTCAATCACGTCAGGTTTCATAACCAAACTAGCCATGTGTGCACCACCAATTTTATCTGGCATTATAACATTATCCGCACCTGCTATTTTTAGTTTAACATCAGAATTATCGTCACTTGCGCGACTAATGATGGTAAGTTTTGGATTTAGATTACGAGCTGTTAAAACAATAAATAAGTTGTCGGCATCAATTGGTAAGGTAGTTATAAGAGCTTTGGCGTGTAAAATTCCGGCACTCAATAAAATTTCGTCTTGTGTTGCATCACCTGTTAAAACTAAATCAGCAAACTCGTGCGTCATTGAAGTAGTTACATCTTTTTTATTTTCAATAACAACAAATCTACGTTTGTATTTTTTTAATACTTGTGCAGCTTGTCGGCCATTTCTTCCATAGCCACAAATTATAACATGATCTCTTAACTTTTCTATTGTTGCGTTCAATTTGCGTTGTTTATAAAGTTCTTTTAGCTCACCATCACTAACAAATTTTGTAATTGATGTAACGGCATATGCAAATGTACCAAAACTTGTTATAATAAGAAAGGAGGTGAAAATTCTCCCGCTAGTATCTAACGGTTGCACTTCACCGTAACCTACCGTTGCAACTGTAATTATGGTCATGTAAAAGGCATCGAAAAAACTATAACCACAAATTAATTGATAACCAATTATTCCAATAAAAATAATTGCCAACAATAAGTAAAGTGGTAGCAGGAAGCGGTTATACTGTTTTAGAGCATTAAGCATAGCAAATAAGCTGTTATAGTATTGTTATGCATTTATAAATCCCATACACTAGGACGTTTTCTGTATTTTCTAGGTTTGAAAAAGTCTTTATGTTCAAGTAAAAAAGCAAGTATGAAATAAATAATAATTGGAGAACCAAAGGTGAAAAAGGATAGATAAATAAAATACATTCGAACTGTGGTACCTCTGATACCAAGTTTTTTGCCTAGCCAAGAGCAAACGCCAAAGGCTTGTTCTTCAAACCAATGTATTGTCTTTTTTATCATTAAGCTTTTTTTCTGAACGAATGAACAGTACCAACTATTGCAAAAGCAATTGCTATAAAGCAATAAAATACCCAACCTGGTGCGGTTTCATCAAATGAGACGCTGCCAGGACTTGCAATCATAACAAGGTCCCATAACAACATAATACCAGTTATACTTAAACCTATAATACTTAAAACTTTAGTTGTTTTAGTTTTAACTTTTACTAAATATAGAATGTAGGTAAAAATAAAAAAGGCAAAAAAAGCGGCAGAAATAAACCCCATTTGTTGAGTTAAGTTGTCGTCATCATTCGAATCAGAATAGCCTCCGTAACTCTCAAAGGAAAAAGAATCCCATGAATTCCATCTTGCAGATCTAACTTCTTCTGCATAAAATCCAGTTAAAATTATTAACGCAATTCCAAATACAATTGCTACAATAGAAAATGCTCTAGCCATCCTGAGTAAAATTTAAGTTTTAATTCTACAAATATATAAAAATGAATGAAAATCAGGCTATTTCTTAGACATTAAATGATTACCAATAGCGCAGTTTAGGCATTTTTTGAATTTGCAATAATTATTGTTTAATTGTATTAGTGACTGAGTATCGCCAGCGTTTTTAGCTTTAATGTTTAATTCATCAAATGATGCAATTATCTTGTTTTGTTCAGGCTCAATACACTCTAAAAGATTTATTGCTCTTTCAATGTAAATTTCGTCTTGTTTTTCTTTACCATAAAGAAATAGAAATGGCACAATGGTATTTATTAAAACATTTTGAAATGATTGTTCTCCTAAATCCTTTTTTGATTTAGAACTTGTTTTGCCAAATTGATAATGACTATCCCAATACTCACTTGCTTGAACCTCGAAAAGTTTCCTTAATTCATCGATATTTTTGCTGTCGAGAATTTTTGAAAACAAAGAACTCGATTTGAAAACAAGTTGCGCAAATTGTGCAATTCGTATAGTTGGAAAATTTTTTGGGCGCATGCGCATAAATTTCCAAGTATCAGTTGCAATTGGTATGAGTTTGTATTTATGAGATAAAAAAGTGTATTCGTTTTGTAAGGTCTTAAAATACTCATCTTTTAGGCTTTTTTGTAGCATCCCAGCTTGACCAAAAAGTAAAGATTCGATTTGAATTAAATTATTTTTGTGTTTTGAAAGTGTATTAATGTTTAAGCTTTTGGCAAGAAGATAAAAGGGTTCTGCATTAACTTTGAAACCGAAGTTTTTTGCCAAGAAAAAATAGAAAGTTTCTTCCCAGTTATTTTTACTTAATTGTAACTGGTGTTTTATTTCACTAGTTTTTGTTTCTAATCTTTCATAAAGCATTCTTTCAAGCCACGAAGCAATAGTAATTTCATTTACTTCTGAAATGCCATAAGCACAAGGAATTTTTGTTTTTTGCTTTTTCAGAAATTCATAGTTTGTAATGATATTAGGAAGAATTCTGAATTTCAATTCGAGTGTAGGGATTGAATTTCCTTTTTGGTTTTGAATTTCCTTATCATGATTTAAAACAACATGTAAAATAACATTATTGTAAGCAGAATTGTTTTGATGCACGTGTGTATCCCAATCGCTCGATTTCAAATGAATTTCAATGTTTCCAGCCCAAATGGTATTATTTATTTTAATTTGTGCGTTAAAAAAATCGGGCCCAGCATCTAAGTTGTGCTCTCCTTGTTTAATAATTTCAATATTTTCTCCTTGAGTAGTTTTTAAACTAATTTGGTCAAGCAATTTGTATTTCCAAACGTAATGTAAAAAGTCTTCGTTCATGTGTACTGACTTTGTGAAATAGTAAACGTTTACTTAATCCATTTGCTCATTTCAAGTTGGATTTTCTTCGCTTCTTCAGCAGCTTTTTCTGCAAAATTGATTTCATTTGAAGCGTATAGTATGCCCCTAGAAGAGTTAACAAGCAAGCCTATGTCTTCGATTAACCCGTATTTACATACTTCTTCTAAGCTACCACCTTGTGCGCCAACTCCAGGAACTAAAAGAAAGTGTTTTGGAATTATTTTGCGTATTTCGCTCAGCATTTCGGCTTTTGTTGCGCCAACAACATACATCATATCATTAGCTGTACCCCAATTTTTGGATGTTTTCAAAACTTTTTCATACAAAAAGTCTTCGGGTTGATTGTCTTCAACATTACTAATATGCTGTGTTTGAAAATCAAAAGCACCTTCGTTACTAGTTAAAGCTAATAGTATAACCCATTTATTAGGAATTCCCGTGAAAGGTTTTACGGAGTCGCTACCCATATAAGGCGCTACTGTTATTGAGTCGAAATTTAGTTTTTGTAAAAAGGCCTGAGCATACATTTTACTTGTATTTCCTATATCTCCGCGTTTAGCATCGGCAATTGTAAAATGATTAGGGTAATTTTTGTTTAAATATTCAATTGTTTTTTCTAAACTTTTCCAACCTTCAATTCCGTATGCTTCATAAAACGCTGTATTTGGTTTGTAAGCTACACAGTATTCATGGGTAGCATCAATGATTGCTTTATTGAATTCAAAAATAGGATCTTCTTGATTTAATAAGTGTTTCGGAATTTTTGTTAAATCTGGGTCTAAACCTACACACAAAAAGGTCTTTTTTGATTTTATTTCCTTAATTAATTCTTCTCTTGTCATAATGTTTTTTAAACTAAAAACCCTTTCGTAATTGAAAGGGTTTTGAAATTCTAATAGTATTGTAATCTTCTTACCTCTGCTAACTGTTTAGCAAATCGTATAACTTGTCTTGTATAGCCATATTCATTATCGTACCAAACGTAAAGCACTAAGCTTTTCTTATTTGGAGAAACGATTGTTGCATTGCTATCAAAAACTGATGGACAAGGATTACCAATTACATCAGTTGAAACTAATTCATTACTGAAAGCGTATTGAATTTGCTCAACTAAATTTCCTTGTAAAGCATATTTTTTTACGGTTTCATTGATTTCTTCAATCGTTAAATTTTCTTTGTTTGTTGTAATGTTTAAGATAGCTAAGGATACATTTGGTGTTGGTACACGAACCGAGTTAGCTGTGAATTTTCCTGATAATTGAGGTAATACTTTTTTCAAAGCACTTTCAGCTCCAGTTTCTGTAATAACCATGTTTAAAGCAGCGGAACGACCACGACGATATTTTTTGTGGTAGTTATCTAATAAATTTTGG
>CAZRUA010000038.1:0-29949 GCA_964603125.1 uncultured Flavobacteriaceae bacterium
TTTCAATATATTGACGGTATTCATCTAAAGTTGTAGCACCAATACATTGAATTTCGCCACGAGCTAAAGCAGGTTTAAACATGTTACTAGCATCTAAACTTCCGCTTGCACCACCAGCACCAATAATCGTATGAATTTCGTCAATGAATAAAATTACATCTGGGCTTTTTTCTAATTCAGTCATAACAGCTTTCATTCGCTCTTCAAACTGACCGCGGTATTTCGTTCCAGCAACTAAACTAGCTAAATCTAAAGTTACAACACGCTTTCCAAAAAGCACACGAGATACTTTTCTTTGAACAATACGCAAAGCTAAACCCTCAGCAATCGCAGATTTACCAACACCTGGTTCACCAATTAAAATTGGATTGTTCTTTTTACGACGTGATAAAATTTGCGATACACGCTCAATTTCTTTTTCACGACCAACAATTGGGTCAAGTTTACCATCTTCTGCCATTTTTGTCAAATCTCTACCGAAATTATCTAAAACCGGAGTTTTTGATTTGCTATCTGTTGGTTTTTTAGCTCCACCAGCACCTCCTGCATAGTTTCCACTTTCTTCTTCCTCGTCATCGCCACCTGGTGTGTTAGGACCTTCCATGCGAGTAGGATTTTGAATATAATCTTCTAACATTTTTCTTGCATTATCGTAGTTAATTCCAAATCGCGCAAATGTGCGTGATGCAACACTCTCTGTGTCTTTTAAAATACAAAGCAATAAATGCTCTGTACCAATTTCTTGCGACTTAAAAGTTTGAGCTTCTAAATAAGTCATTTTTAAGGCTCTCTCAGCTTGTTTTATAAGTGGTATGTTATTAAGGTTTGTCACCTTTCTAGTTGACACTCCCATTGAGCTTTCAATCTGCTTTCTTAATTCAGAAATATTTACGCCCGCTGTTTTTAATAATTTTAACGCTAGTCCTTCTCCTTCGCGTATCATACCTAACACAAGGTGCTCTGTACCTATGTATTCGTGCCCTAATCTAAGAGCTTCTTCTCTGCTAAAGGTTATAACCTCCTTTACCTGTGGTGAAAATTTTGCTTCCATAATCTTGTGTTTTGGTTTAAAACTTAGCCCTAATTTACACAATTAATGCCAATTTCAAAATTACTTTTTTATAAGTGGTAAAACGTCATTTGAAGGTCAATTTTTCAACATTTAAAATGTTAATAAGTTTTAGCTGTAATACCAGATTTTTCGGTATTTTCGAGGTTCTGTAAATTAAATGAATAGGGGGATTTTTGCACTGATTTTCATTGTTTTACAAATGCGACAAAATAGCATGAATTAGATAGTATTGCAGAATATAAAATAGAATTAAAATAACAAGAAGTAAAATGGCTGAAGGAGAAAAAATAATTCCGGTTAATATTGAAGACCAAATGAAAACAGCTTACATTGATTATTCAATGTCAGTTATTGTATCGCGTGCTTTACCCGATGTAAGAGATGGTTTAAAACCTGTTCACCGTCGTGTATTATACGGTATGTTGGATTTAGGAGTGTTGCACAATCGTCCGCATAAAAAATCTGCCCGTATAGTAGGGGAGGTTTTAGGTAAATATCACCCACATGGTGACTCATCTGTTTATGATACAATGGTGCGTATGGCTCAAGATTGGAGTTTACGTTATCCTTTAGTTGATGGGCAAGGTAACTTTGGTAGTATGGATGGTGATCCACCAGCAGCTATGCGTTATACTGAAGCACGTTTTAAAAAGATTGCTGAAGAAGTTATTGCAGATTTAGAAAAAGATACGGTTGATTTTCAACCTAACTTTGACGACTCTTTAACTGAGCCAACAGTAATGCCATCTAGAATTCCAAATTTATTAATTAATGGTGCATCTGGAATTGCGGTTGGTATGGCAACTAACATGGCTCCACATAATTTAACAGAAGTTATTACGGCTTGTTTAGCTTATTGCGATAACAATGACATTGAAATGTCGGAACTTTTAAAAATTGTAAAGGGTCCTGACTTTCCAACTGGTGGAACAATTTATGGTTACGGCGGAGTTAAAGAAGCATTAGAAACAGGTAGAGGCAGAATTATAATGCGTGCTAAAGCTAACATTGAAAGTGTTGGAGATAGAGAACGTATTGTTATTACAGAAGTTCCGTATCAAATTAATAAAGCTGAAATGCAAAAGCGTCAGTGGGAACTTTGTAACGAGAAAAAAATTGAAGGTATTACCGAAATTCGTGATGAAAGTAATCGCGAAGGTATTCGTGTTGTTTATGAATTGCGTCGTGATGCAATTGCAAATGTTGTATTAAATAATTTATATAAATATACAGCTTTACAAACTTCATTTTCAGTTAATAACGTAGTGTTAGTTAAAGGTCGTCCTTTAATGCTGAATTTAAAAGATATGATTCACTACTTCATCGAGCACCGTCATGATGTTGTAATTCGCCGTACAAAGTTTGAATTAAATCAGGCTGAAAAACGCGCACATATCTTAGAAGGTTTATTAATTGCGATCGACCACTTAGATGAAGTTATTAAAACAATTCGTGAATCAGAAACTCCAGATATTGCTCGCGAAACTTTAATTGCAAACTACAAATTAAGCGATATTCAAGCTCGTGCTATATTAGATATGCGTTTAAGAACTTTAACTGGACTTGAGCGTGATAAATTAAAAGCTGAGTATGATGAGTTGATGAAATTAATAGCACACCTTAAAGCTGTTTTAGCTGATGTTAATTTACGTACTGAGATTATCAAAAAAGAATTAGCAGAAATTAAAGAAAAATACGGTGATGAACGTCGTAGCGAAATTGTTTATGCTGGTGATGATTTAAGAATTGAAGATATGATTGCTGATGAGAATGTTGTTATTACAATTTCTCATATGGGTTATATTAAACGTACAAGTTTATCTGAGTACAAATCACAAAACAGAGGTGGTAAAGGAAGTAAAGGTTCTGCAACCCGTGATGAAGATTTTATTGAACACATGTTTATAGCTTCTACACACGCTTATTTATTGTTGTTCACCGAAAAAGGACAATGTTTCTGGTTACGTGCATACGAAGTTCCAGAAGGAAATAAAACAAGCAAAGGTAGAGCAATCCAAAATTTATTAAACATTCCTCAAGATGATAAAGTAAAAGCATTTATTAATGTTAAATCTTTATCTGACGAAGAATACTTAAATAACAACTACATTATTTTAGCAACTAAAAATGGTATTATTAAAAAGACCATGTTAGAGGCTTATTCTCGTCCGCGTGCTAACGGTATTAATGCAGTTACTATTCGTGAAGGAGACGTTTTATTAGAAGCAGCTTTAACAAATGGTAAAAACGAAATTATGCTTGCTACCAAATTAGGTAAGGTATGTCGTTTCCCTGAGGAAAAAGTTCGTGATATGGGACGTAATGCTTCTGGTGTAATTGGTATTGATTTAAATGATGAAGAGGGAGGAAATAACGAGGTAATTGGTATGGTTTGCATCGACAATCCAAGTACTAATGTATTAGTTGTTTCTGAAAAAGGTTATGGTAAACGTTCCGAAATTGATGAATATCGTGTTACAAACCGTGGTGGTAAAGGAGTTAAAACCATTAACATTACTGAAAAAACAGGGAATTTAGTTGCTATTAAATCAGTAACAGATGCTAATGATTTAATGATTATGACCAAAAACGGAATCACAATTCGTTTAAATGTAGCTGATTTACGTGTAATGGGTCGTGCAACACAAGGCGTACGTTTAATAAACATTAACGAAACCGACGAAATTGGAGCTGTAACCAAAGTTGATCATGAGGAGGAAGTGGAAGAAGCCTTAGAAAATAACGACGCAACAGTAAATCCAGAAAATTCTACTGATGAAAATTATGGAAATGAAACACCTGGTGCGTCTGAAGATAAAACAGAGGAATAAAAACTGGCAAGCAAATTGTATTGTAAAGCCGAATTTAAAAACGAAAAACTAATAATATGAAAAAAATAATAGCTGCACTTAGCATCGCATTATTACCTTTAGCTTCAATGGCTCAGGGACCAGCTTATCAATCAGCTTTTAAAGCTTATGATTTCTACAAATCTGATAATAAAGATATTGAATCTTTAACAAAAGCAAAAACTAAAATTGATGAGTGTATTGCAACTTCAGTAGGTAAAGGTGAAAAAGAAGCTAAATATTGGGCTTTACGTGGTAAAATTTACTACGCGTTTTTCCAAAAAAGTATCAATGATAATAAAGCAGCTTTAAAAGACATTACTGATGCATCAATGCGTCAAAAAATGGCTTATGGTAAAGCTGATACAACTTTATTTGGCGAAGTTTTGAAATCATTAGAGAAAACTTATGTTTACGATTCAATAAACAAGGCTTATCAAATGGAAGTTGCCATGTTAGGTATGGCTATTATGCCAGAAGTAAATAACATTGCGGTTGGTAAATACGAAGCAAAAGAGTACGCAACTGCTTCTGAATTTTACGAAGCTAGTTATGAAACTAACAAAATGATGGGTAAGAAGGATACCAATAAAATTTTGGTAGCTATTGGAGCATCACAACGTGTTAATGATCACAAACGTGTTGTTGAACTTTGCGATAAAATGAAAGCAGAAAAAATTGCAACTGGTTTAACTTATGGTTACATGTATGATGCGCAGGTTGCTTTAGGAGAAAAAGATAAAGCAGACAAAACTTTGGAAGAAGGATTAAAAAAATTCCCAAAAGAATCTTATTTAGGCCGTAAATACATTGAGCAAATGATTGCAGCTGGTAAGTACAAAGATGCTATTGCAGGATTAGATGCGCAAATTGCAGCTAGCCCAAAAGAGTGTCAATTATACTTGGTACGTGGTAATATTTACGATAATGTTGCAAATCCAAAGGGTAAAAGTGGAAAAGACACAACAAAACCAGCAGATTTTCAAGATTTAGCTGCTAAAGCTGAAGCTGATTACAAATTTGCTAGCGAATGTGATAAAAAGAATTTTGACGCAGCTTTTAACTTAGGTGCATTAAGAAATAATATTGGTAAATATTTTCTGGATATTTCTGGTAAAGAAAAATTGAATTCACCAAAGCAAAAAGAATACGAGGATTTATCTACAAAATATTTTGGAACTGCAATTGAAGCTTTAAAATTGGCTTTAGAATTAAAGCCTTGCGATAAATACACTGTAATGGGATTACGTCAATGTTACGCTAGAGTTGGCCAACCTGAAGAAGCTGCTAAATTAAAAGAAGCTTGTAAATAGAATTAAGAGAGAGGATTTATTCCTCTTTTCTTTTAAGTTATCTATTTAACATAATATTAATTATAGGTATTTTATATATTATTCCAATAAGGCTGGACGCTCAGTAATTTCGTGGTATTTAACAACATTATCACCATAATAATGTATAACCATGCTCTTACGTGTTAAACTGGTATTGTTGATTTTTCCACCACCATGAATAAGGTTTGCATGCCAAATAAGTAAGTCTCCTTTTTTTATAGTAAGAACTTTCTTCTCCAATTTGTTTTGATTTACTATCTCCTCAATCCTATCCTCGTAATTTGTATAATTTCCCGAATCGCCAACGGTAAATGAATTTCCTCCGCGTTTATAATCCGAATTTAAAACATATGCTAATTTATGGCTTCCTGGATAATAAAATAATGGTCCACTATCCTCATGGATATCTTCCAAAGCAATCCAAACAGCAATTAAGTAGCCTAATGGATAAGTGGTCATGTGAATACTATCGCTATGAGCACGTTGTTGGCTTCCGGTGATAAAATTTATAGTTTGAAAAGGAATAACTCTTTCACCTAGAATAAAACTTAAAATTTCGGTTAATTCCGTGTGCTTAGTAATTTGACGTATATAATCCGAATTTTTATTAGCAAACATAATTTTGTTTCCTAAAGTAAATTCCATGGTTTTGTTTTTTAAACCATTGTCAATTTCGCTATTAATCGAGTCGATTGTTTTTGAATCAAAAAACTCTTTTAAAACTACAAAGCCATCTTGTTGCCAATTCTTAATTTGTTCTTTATTTTCCTGACTGGTTTTAAGAGTTTTAATTTTTTCTTCCAAATTTGAATTTCCATTTTCCTTATCCAACCATGGAATATTTCCAATTGGCAAATGAGCAAAATCTTTTGAGGAAATGCTTTGAAAAAGAAACTTATTTAATCCAAAATTTTTATAAGCTTGCTTATTATGGCTCAATTGTCCTTGATGAAGAAAATTATAAGCACTGTAGCTAAATTTTAAATTTCTTAAATATGATTTAATATTTACAGCCATTTTAAAACGCTCTATTAACACCAACCATCCAACGGAATTGGAAATAATTTTTCTCTAAATTAGGTAAACGATTAATAAAGAATGGCATATCAAAACGTAAAGTTAATGGCTTCACAGTTTGTAATTTCCACCATTTTTGTATGGTTAAAGCAAAACCTAAACCAGCATCAACCATTGGTTTTGTAAAGGCTAAATTATTGTTATCGTGACCATTGGTATTAATAACACCAACATCTCCAAATAAATATGGTTTTAAATTGAATGCATTTTTCAAAAATCTAGGATTAAATTTAAATAGTTGTCCGAATTCAATTTCTGTATTAAATGAAGCGCCAGAACTACCTTTGTAATCGTAAACTATATTACCGTTGTTATCAATTCTTGGAAGCAAATAACCACTATAACCTCTTAAATTTAAACCTCCCCCAAAAGTATAATGATTTGTTTTTGCTCCAAAATTAGCCCAATCAATCGGGAAAAATCCTTGAGAACGTGTGTATTTATTATCCATCATTTCTTCTGGATTTCCACCTGCAGTGTATAAAGCTGATTCGTTAGGCATGATAGTTCCAGTTCCCAATTGAGCGAACAAACGGGTGTTAATTTTTATTTTACCTAAATTATTTCTATTAATTGTGCTAAACTGCAAAGCACTAAAGCTATAATAACTATACAATGCAGGTGTTTTTAGATTTATGTTAATTAAACCAGTACCTCTTTTGTATTGATAATTGTGATCCAAACCAATCGTCATGCTACTGTTAAAATAACGTAATCCCCATTCAGCCTTGTAAACTAAATAATTAAAATCTTTTGGCATATCACGCAACATACCTTTTAGCTGAAAATACAGACGATTTTTGTCGTTATTACTTCTTTTATCAAAACCAATTAAACCCGCTTGCAAACCATCAATCATTTTTGCATTTGCCCAAAAACTTGATTTTTTTACAAATTTCTCAGTGGTTGTTTTATAATTAAATACAAAAGACATTGGGTCGTTTGCAAAATCCTTTTGAACGTCGCTTAGGTTATATTGAACACGACCCGTGTTTAAGAAAACAGTTGCATCAAACACATTTTTTGTATTTAAATATGAACCATTAACGTGCGCCCCAATTTTAAAACCATCGTAACCATTGTACCATAGTGCTGGACGAGCAAACATTTGGTAAGCTGTTCTATCAGGAGCCTTGTAAAGTTTCGAATCAAAATTTAAATTCACATTTTTTTTCATTCGATTATTTACCATATTGATATCGGCCATACGATTGGTTGTATCAATAATTACATTTGAAATCCCACCTTTAGCAGTAACAGTTGCTGTATATGTTTCACCCACTTTATCCCAGCCAATCCATTTTGGAAGAACAGTTGCGTCGGTTTGTTTGATGAACCAATTGTTAGGAATGTGGTAATTATGAGCTACTGAATCCTTTGAGAAAACAGTAAAATCAATTGGCATTTGCATTTTACCAATTCGCTTAAATGTAATTTTATATTCATTCGGATTATCTCCTTTGCGAACCTTAGTAATTTTATAATCAATTGTTTTAGATGTTTCTAGCCATTGGTCGAAGAACCAATTTAAATCAACGTGAGTGAATTGAATAAATGAATTTCTGAAATCCTCTGGATAAGGATGACACATTTTCCACTGATTAAAATAATTTTGCATGGCCTTTTCAAAAAGCTCGTCACCTAAAACATACTGTAAGTTGTAAAGCATAGTTGAAGTTTTTCGGTAAACTGCGCCATAACCTCCACCATGACGAATTGCACTATTAAATCCATCGCTATGAGTATTTAGTGTGCTTTCATCTTGTTGCATTTGCATCGCGTAGTAACCACTAAAAACTTCCGATTCTAAAATATTAGTTGGTTCGTAAAACTTTTTTAAATACCAATTTTTAGGTGGAGTTTCTGGTTCGTATTTACCTTCAATAGCTTCATAGGTTAAACCTGAATAAAATTGCGTAAAGCCTTCATCCATAAATGCACGATAGGTTTCGTTACTACCTAACATTCCAAAAAACCAATTGTGCGATATTTCATGAACAAAAAGACTTCGATAAATTGGATCAAAGCCGCCATCTAATGTTAACATTGGATATTCCATGCCATCTTGAGCATCAGCAGCAATCATTTTTGGATAAGCGTACATTCCAATTTTTTCGCTATTCGTTTTGATAATTGCCGCTACATAATTTGCGGCATATTGCCAACCAGCAGCATGAGACTCTTGCACCAAAGCTATACAACGAATTCCGTTCCATTTCACTTCACCTATTCTGTAAGTTGGATCCATGGTATAAGCCACATCGTGTGTGTTTACCGCTCTGAATTTCCAAGTTTTAAAAGTTCCATCAGGTTTTATAACCTCGGAAGGCTTTTGTTCCCAATTACTTTTAAAATTAGAAACGTCTAGAGCCTTGCGTAAATCAGTTGGTAAAACTTCGTCTTCGTTTTGCATAGAACCAGTGCCATCAACAATGTATTGATTAGGTAATGTTAATTCCACTTCAAACTGACCAAAATCTCCGTAAAACTCATGATCCATATGCTGTTCGGTATCCCAACCAAATTTTGAATCATATACTGATATGCGCGGATACCAATGCACTAAGTCGTAATGCTTATTGTTTCCCTTACTCATAAACATTTTCATTCGATTACGAATTGCTTCTGCGGCTGAAAAATAAGTTTTAAACTTCATATCAATTACAACAGCCTCACCAGGTTTTAATGGGCTTGGTAGATAAACTTTTAAAATAGTGTTATCCAATTCAGTTCGTAACATATTGCCATTAACTGTAACGGTCTCGACATATGTTCCTAAACCAGCACTTCTGTTTTTATCAAATTTTAAATTGTAATTGTTTTTCTCATACAACTCAGCCAAGTAAGAATCTTTTGTTTGAGCATTATTGTACAAATGGAAATAAACAAAACTTAACTCGTCAGGTGAGTTATTGTAGTATGTTAGCGACTCTTCACCATCAAATACGTTTTCTTTATCATCAAGCTTAGCTTTAAGCTTATAATGAACATCCTGTTGCCAATACGCTGCGTGCGGTTTTTTGTTTTTCCAGTAATATGGATTTTCGGTTGATCGATATTCGTAATTATCGGTTTGTGCTTGAGTTAAAAATGGAAAAACCAGAATGAATAATAATAGTTTGCGCATATTTTATTTGATTGCTTTTAAACTTAAATCGAGACTTTTTACTTGGTGCGTTAAAGCACCTATTGAAATATAATCTACACCCGTTTTGGCGTAAGCTTTTAAATTACTTTCGTTGATTCCACCCGAAGCTTCCACTTCATATGCACCGTTTATTAACTTAACAGCCAAGGTGCAATTTTGCGGAGGAAAATTATCCAACATTATTCTGTGGAAACCACCGTGTTCCAGAACAGCAACCACATCATCTAAACTTCTTGTTTCCACTTCGATACGGAGTTTCTTTTTATTCTTTTTTAAATATTCGTTAGCTGCATCAATAGCTTTAGTTATGCCACCAGCAAAATCAATATGATTATCTTTAATTAAAATCATATCAAATAAACCATATCTGTGATTAGCTCCACCTCCAATAACCACAGCCCATTTTTCGAAAAAGCGGAAACCTGGAGTTGTTTTTCTAGTATCAATTACTTTGGTTTTTGTGCCTTTGCAAATAGCCATTAGTTCGGCTGTATGTGTTGCAATTCCACTCATACGTTGCATAACATTTAGTATTAAACGTTCGGCAACCAACATTTTTTGAGTGTTTCCTTCTAAAATAAAAGCTACATCACCTTTTTTTACTTTGGCTCCATCTTTTATTTTAATGGTTAATTTTAGTTTAGCATCTATTAATTTAATTATTTCCTTTGCTGCCTCTACCCCAGCTAAAATCCCATTTTGCTTAACCAACAAATGCATTTTTCCTTTGCTACTTTTAGGAATAGTTGAAAGCGATGTATGATCACCATCACCGATATCTTCTTGCAAAGCATTCTCAACAAATTTTTTTAAGTTAAACTCTTTTTTATGCGATGTAATATAACTTGACATATGATTTATTTATAGCAGAAAAGTACATAAATTATTGCTTTTATAGCTATTATTTTATGAATAGATTATTAAAAGAATTGGGATTTTATACAATAAAAAAGCCGCTAATTTCTTAGCGGCTCTCTTTTCAAATTTCTAACTTATTCCGTTTCCTCTTCTATTCTAAATTGATTGATTAGAAACTTGTCTCCATTTTTCTTTAACAAATAACTTACTCTAAATTTACCATTATTTGTATCTAAAGTACCTACAACAAACTGATTAGCGCCCTTTGCAGCACTACTGTGTGCTGGGGTAAATGATTTAATTTTATTCTTTGCAAAAAAATCTTTTATCACACTTTCGGCTTGCGCTTTGCTATAAACATCTTCTTGATCCTTAATCTTTAAATCAACTTTATCGTTAAAAAAGGCAGCAATACTCTTTGCATTTCCTTGTTTTATAGCGGCGTTTATATCATCGCTAGTGTCAAAAAACGGATCACTAACTATTGTTCTAACTAACAATAAAAGTGTGATGGCTAAAGTTTTCATTTTAATAATTTTTATTGACAATCAAATTTACAACAATTAAGCCAAAATTTATGATTTTGCTTTTAATACTTACTAACTTATTATTGTTACTTTTGGTGCGCTTAAATTGTGTAAAATCAGAATGAAAATCACCTTAATTCAAATAGAGAAAACAGATGAAAAATGGCTAATTGAGGGTATTGAGAAATACGAAAAACGATTAAAGCATTACACCACTTTTGATACTTTAACTCTTTCATTATCAAAAGCTATAAGAAGTAAAAGTTTTGACGAACAAAAAAAGGAAGAGTCGAAATTACTTTTACCCGTTTTAGAAAAATTTGATTTAATTATTTTGTTAGATGAAAATGGCAAAGGATATACTTCTGAATCATTTTCAACTCAAATTCAAAAATGGTTAAACGAAGGAAAAAAAAGTATTTGTTTTGTTATTGGAGGTCCTTTTGGTTTTCATGAAGATGTTTACAAAATGGCTCATTCAAAAATTTGTTTATCACAAATGACTTTTTCACATCAAATGATACGTTTGTTTTTTGTTGAACAATTATACCGTGGATTCAGCATTTTAAAAGGTGAAAAATATCATCACAAATAAAACAAGCAATTAACAAAGCTTTGTAGATAACCTCTCTCCTACTCCCTTAATTAGTGCGCTAAACAAATGTATTTTTGATTATGGCGCAAAAGGTAAAAACATATATTAATATTGTTGCAACAGTTATTTTTACCAGTTTAATACTTTTTCTCGCTTCATGTAAAACTACCAAAACAACTACCAATACTAGTGTTTCTGCTAAAATGGAAACACTTCAAGACAAATATGCCCCGTTACTAGGTGTAAGTAAAACAGCTATTCAAAATGAAAAATTATTTTCATTTATTGATGAATGGTATAACACTCCCTATAAATATGGTGGAAATGATAAATCAGGAATAGACTGTTCAGGTTTTACACAAAAATTACAACAAGAAGTTTACGGAAAAACAGTGCCACGTGTGTCTCGCGAAATTTATTCATCATGTAAAGATGCTGATGTAAGCGATTTAAAAGAAGGGGATTTTGTTTTTTTTAAAGTAGAAAACTCAAATGTAAACCATGTGGGTGTTTATATAACCAATAACAAATTTGTACATGCTTCAACCAAAAAAGGAGTAATGATTAATGATTTAAATGAAACCTATTACAAAAAATACTTTTTTAAAGGAGGAAAATTAAAATGAACATTGACAAAAACTCTACTATTTATAGACTTTACAATCCATTTATCAATATCCCTACTCGCTTGGGAGCTTTAAAAAATTGGATTGCCATCGGTTTAATTTTATCAATTATTCCAAGTTATAAGCTTTGGTTAACCGATAGATTTTTTCCAATGATACCTTTTTTTGAAAACTTAAATCAAATTCCACATCCTTACGACAAAATAGTTTTTGGTATTTTCCTAGCCTTACCATTTTTATTTATTCTATTTAGAAAACCACGTTTGTTAATCGTTACGTTTTTGTTTTTAGCAGCCTACATGGTTATATCCGATCAAAACCGTTTGCAACCTTGGTTTTATCAATACGCACTTATGTTATTTGTTTTATCGTTTTACAATTGGCGTGTTGATGAGCCTAAATCTTATACAGTAATTATCTTTACTTTAAAAATAATTGTGGTGATGCTTTACTTTTGGAGTGGTATTCAAAAAATGAATCATCACTTTTTTCAAGAAACTTGGCCATGGTTAATTCAACCTTTGAAAGCTGTTTTTACAAACGAACAAATGAATGTGATAACTAAAATGGGCTATTTCGTTCCTTTTTTAGAAATGCTATTGGGTATTGGATTAATGTTTAATTCAACCAAAAAAATTGCTATTCCTCTTTTGATATTCATGCACTTAAGTTTACTAATTGTGCTTAGCCCATTAGGCCATAATTACAATAATGTTGTATGGGGTTGGAATTTTGCTATGATATTTATTCTGTACTTTTTATTTGCAGGAACTCATGAAGCAAAACACACACATATCAATTATATCTTAGAATTTAAACCCGTTTATGTTATTGTATTTTTATGTTGTTTGATGCCAGCTTTAAATTTATTTAACAGTTGGGATTCTTATTTATCATCAACACTATACAGTGGAAATACATCTAATGGAATTGTTTATTTAAGCAGCGAAGCCAAAGATAATTTACCCAACATTGCCAAGGATTTTACAACACCAATTAAAACGGGTGAACATAAATTGTCCATTAAAAACTGGTCGATGCAGGAACTAGGAGTGCCTAGTTACCCCGAAAAAAGAATATTTGAAGCCGTAACAAATAAAATTAAAAAACTGACTGGCCAAAAAGGTGAAGTACGTTTATATTTTAAAGAAAAATTATCTTTTCTAGGCGAGAATTAAGATTATATTTGTAGTTCAAATACTAATCTATGAACAAAATATCGCTTGCATTAAACTCAATTTTAATTATTGCTGTTGGAATTTTATTTTTTCAATTTTCAAATCTTAAGAAACAAATTTCCGGAGAAACTCCAAAAACTGAATCAGAAGTAAAAATTAACACCCCGAAAGTTTTTACTGATCCAAGTAAAGTACCTTCAGGTAAAATTGCCTATGTTAATATTGATTCTATTAATGCTAGATATCAATTTATTATAGATAATACTAAAGCCATGAATTCTCAAATAGGTAGTATTGAAAATCAAATCGCGAATCTCCAAGCTAAAGGACAAGAAAAATTAGCTGATTTTCAGCAAGCACAGCAAGCGGGTATTCGTCCCGAAGCAGAAATGATGAAAATGGCTGATGAAATTAAATTAATTGAGCAAAATCTTTATCAAAAACAAGCTGATTATCAAGCCATAGAAGATAAAGTAGCTAAGTATCAAGCTACTATGATGGATAATATTACCGAGTTTATTAAAAAGTATAACAATAATAAGTTCGATTATATATTAACTTACTCAAGTAAAAATTCGATTGCCGTTTTATATGCAAATCCTGAATTAGAAATAACAAGTGATGTTTTAAATGGTTTAAATTTAGAGTACGCTGAAAAACAAAAAATTTCTACTAAAAAATAATGGCTTTAATAAAAAAAATAAACTCGGTTGCTGAATTTCATGATGTGTTTTTGATTGGAAATGCTTCTGAACCCCAACTTTTAGATGAAAAAACGGTAGAATTACGTTATAATCTTCTAAAAGAAGAAAACGAAGAATACTTAGATGCTTGTAAAAAAGGCGATTTAGTTGGAATAGCTGATGCTCTGGGTGACCAACTTTATATTCTATTCGGAACAATTCTTAAACACGGACTTCAACATAAAATTGAAGAAGTTTTTGACGAAATTCATAGAAGTAATATGAGTAAATTGGATAAAGACGGAAAACCAATTTTTAGAGAAGATGGAAAAGTTCTTAAAAGTGAGCTTTACTTCCGCCCCAATATCTCGTCAATTATTGACAAATAACAGCTTTTTTCGTCTACTTTTTATTTTATATTGTCGCTTTAATTCACTATTTTAGCGTCTGAATATGCGTTTAAGACTTTTTATATTTTTTCTACTAATTTCATTTGTTTCGCTTGCAAGTGTTTTTCCACTTAATATTAACCCTTGCACCGCAACTCCCTTAGGAACATTAAATGCTGTTCCTGTTTGTCCAAATAACAATAATGTATTTAGTACGCCAATTACTGTTTTCGGTACAAATAACTACTCTATAACTGATACAGTTATTACAGCAGGAATTCAAAATTGTCATAACAGTGCAGCTGATATGTCTGAAGGAATACAGGATTTATGGTATGACTTTTATATGGACGGCACCGAAGTAGAAATCATAGTTACCCCTGATAATAATAGTCCAACACCTATAAGTTCAATTGGTTTAGCATTTTTTAAGTATCAAGGAAGCTGCGTAAATTTAATACCTATTGATTGTAAAACCGCACCAACAGGAACCAGTGGTTTAACCTTTAGAATTGGAAACTTAAAACCAGGAGAAAAATATTATTTACAGGTATCAAGTTTAACTAACACTACATCTGGAGCTTTTAAACTTTTGATAGCTAATAGAAAACCTTGCAATACATGCACACAATCGGTAGAAATAATCCCTAACATTAAACCTGTTTTCGGTTTTTATGAGCCTAATACAACAGTTACTTTTAAATGTAAGATTTCGGGTTATAAGCAATTTAGTGGAAATGCTCTAAAGGCAGTTATGCCAAAACTTGGTAATGCTTGGATACCTAGTTCTTTTAGTTATTTAACACCTGCTTCAGTTAGTGGAACTGGAGCTTGGACATACAATTTTGGTGTGGCTTTGCCTGGATTTGCAGTAGGTCAAAATTGTTTTATGTTTACCCCTTCAACTGGGGGAAGTTCGGGTGATTTAGGAGGTGTTAATGACCAATGGGAATTTATTTTTTCTGTTAAAACTATTTCGAGTTGTACTTTAGGAACTGATTTAAGTATAGATTTATATTGTTTTAGTGACCTAGAAATAACCAATGGAACTTCAATTTGTTCCAATGACCCAGAGTATTATTTTAAATCAAAGTTAAATTGCTGTTTAAGTAATACTTCAACTATAACACCTTCGCCAGAAAATTGTACCACCTATTTAGGTTCAATAAATGCCGCCAATAATTCTACTTTTGCTAATCAAAATTATCAGTTATATGATAATGAATTTTATTTATACACCCAAGCTGCTGTGCCTGGAGGTTCTACTACATTTGGTAATCTAACTTCTGGGAATTACAATATCATTTATTTCGACCCTAACAATCCAAGTTGTAAAAGCTATAGAAATGTTGTTGTAGACAAATCAATTGCTTACACTATTTCACAAAATCAAAAAGGATGTGTTGGAACAAATACAAATGGGGCGAAAGTTTCAACAGTAGCTACTGCTGGTGTAAATGTTTTTTGGGATAATGCAACTGTATCAAATAATCAATTATCTAATGCAAGCGAAGGTATTCATACAGTTGTTATTACTTTTTCGGGTTGCTATGTAACCGATTCTATTTATTTGGTAGGTAATCCTTATGATGATGCTACATTATCCTATCAGGTAAATAATTGTATTTATGGTGCTCTTAACGATCCTTATGTGGCAACACCTGGTGGAATTTTTACTGTTAATTCACAACCAAGTGGAGCTAATACAATATTGAATTTAAACGGAGGTGTAGATTTATCCAATTCGTTTTTATTAGTTGGTAATTATGATATTGTTTACAATACAAATGGAGCATGTCCTAGCTCTTCTAGTTCAAGTTTTACAATAGACTCTGTTTTTAATTCAAATTTTGCTTATGCTCAATATAGTTATTGCAAAGAAAATAATGCAGTATTGCCTGTTGGTTCATATACTGGTGGTGGATATTTTCAATGCTTAAATTGTACAACAGGTGTTCATTCTATTAATTTAGATGGAATAACTGGTCAAATTTTCCCAGCACAAAGTGATACAGGAATGTTTATTATACAGTATTCAACTGTGCCCCTTGGAGGGCAGCCAACATCATGTGACAGAAACAGCACAGTTCAAGTAAATATTACATCCGAATGCTCTATTGGAAGTGGAACAAGTATTCCAAATAACGCTATTTCGCCTAACGGAGATGGATTAAATGATACATGGTATATCACTGGTGCAAATAATAACGGAACTGAAGTAAGCATTTTTAATCGTTGGGGCGAGTTAGTTTATAAATCAACAAACTATAGCAACACCAACAATCCGTTTAGCGGCAAAAAAAGCAATGGCGAAGAACTGGTTGAAGGAACGTATTATTATATTATCAAAGGTAAAAACTTTGAACAAAAAAAGGGCTGGATAGAAATAACGAAATAGGAAATGAAAACTAAAATAAAATATATTATTTTACTCATTGCGTCGATGCAATCTAGTTTTCTGTTCGCACAACAAGATCCTCAATACAGCCAATATAATTTTAATCAAATGGCTATTAATCCAGCTTATGCCGGTAGTAAAGAAGCTTTAGCCTTAATTATTGATAGCAGAACGCAATGGGTTAATATGCCTGGAGCACCTAAAACTAATGCTTTAAGTTTACATACTCCCCTTAAAGGTAGAAAATTGAATGTGGGTTTGCATACAGTTAGAGAAACTATAGGACCAAAAAAATGGGGCTCAGTTTATGGCGATTTTGCATATCGTTTTAAAATTGGTAATTCAAGATTATCATTTGGTTTAAGTGCAGGTGTTGTTAATTATGTTTTTGATTGGAGTCAAATTCAATATAAAGATGATGGTGAGTCAGGACCAACTTACCAAGGAGCTAACAGAACTGACTTCGATTTTAATACTGGATTTTACTATAATAGTAATTCATTTTATGCTGGTGGATCAATAACACACATTAATAGTCCAAACTTGTACCAGAAAAATAATTCTTTAGGTTCAATTAGCTATCGTTTACGCCCACATACTTTTCTATACTTAGGCAAAGGCTGGCAGCTAAGCGAAAAAGTTATTTTTAATCCTACTATCATGATTAAAATGCAAAATTTAGCCAATGTTCAAATTGACTTTTCTGCTAATGTTTTATTAGCAAAAAAACTTTGGTTAGGTACTTCAGTTAGAACTTCTTATGGTTTTGCTTTTTTGATGCAGTATAATATTTCAGAAAAGTTTAAAATTGGTTATAGCTATGATAAGGGGCTTAATCAAATTGGAACTGTTGGTAAATCTAGTCATGAGTTAATGCTAGGTTACAATTTTGATATTTTTAAAACGAAAATGATTTCACCACGATATTTATAATTTATGCTTACAAAACAAAACAAGTTCTTTTCCTTTATTCTGATATGTCTTTTTGGAGGCAACATGTTGGCTCAGTATAGTAAGGGTTTAAGTTTATACAATCATTTAGATTACTACAAGGCCATACCGAAATTTAAAAAGGCAACAAAAAAGAAAAATGCTCATCAACAAGATGCCTTTATAAAACTTGGAGATTGCTACTACTTTGATAAAAAATACAAGGAAGCAGAAGAATGTTACAAGCAAGCAGAAGAACTCGGAAATATCGACGCTTCAGCTCACTACCATTACGGAATGGTTTTAAAAAATAACAATCATTACGATGAAGCATTACGTGAGTTTCAAATGTATTTACAAGCTAACCCCAACGATGGTAAAGCCAAAAATGCCTTAAAATCTTGTAATGAGATTAAAACTTGGCAAACAAAACCAAAGGAATATGATGTTGTTAATTTTGAAAGTGTTAATACAAGTAAAAGTGAGTTTGCACCAGTACTTTATCAAAATAAATTAGTTTTTATTAGTGAGCAATTAGGAGATTTAGTCAATTATCAAGAGTTTGATTACAACGGAACACCTTATTTGAATGTTTATTTTACAGAATTAAAAAACGGGCAAGGTTCCAAAATTAAAGGGTTTAGCAAACGTGTGAATTCAAATTACCATGATGGTCCAGTTTGTTTTAGTAAAGACGAAAACACTTTGTATTTAACACGTATCAATTATGTGGTAAATAAAAAAAGTAAAGACTTTGTAAATAGAGCAAAAATTTTCGTTTCAACTAAAAATGGAAACTCTTGGGGTAAATTACAATCTTTTCAATACAATAGTGATGACTATTCTGTAGCACATCCTTGTTTATCTCCTGATGGAAATAGCTTATATTTTTCAAGTGATATGCCTGGTGGCTTTGGTGGAAAGGATTTATACGTTTGTAAAAAAAATGGTACAGGCTGGGATAAACCTAAAAACTTAGGTGCAGATATAAATACAAGTGGCGATGAAACCTTTCCAAGCATTAGAAGCACTGATGGAATGTTGTTTTTCTCTTCAGATGGTTTACCAGGATTTGGCGGATTAGATATTTTTAGCGCCAAACAAATTCAAGAACAATGGATTTTAAATAGAAACGAAGGTTTGGGTATTAACAGTTTCACGGATGATTTTGGTATTTGCTTTTTGGATAACAAAACCGGATACATGAGTAGTGATAGAGATGGAGGAAAAGGAAGTGACGACATTTATAAATTTACATTCACCAATCGCTATGTTTCTTTAGATGGATATGTTTTATACAGCAAGGATAGTGCTGATGCTGTAAATAATATAAAAGTTTGGCTTGCCGATTTAAGTGGAGTTAGATTAGGTGAAACTTCCACAAACAAAGAAGGGTATTTTAGATTTGATAATTTAGAAGAAGGTAAAAAGTATAATGTAATCATTGACCAATCTTCTGCTGGATACAATAATGAAAATAGATTTTATTATGCGTCTTCGAAAAAGGAGCTACAACGTATCACAACCAATTTGAATACAGGAGATAAATTTGTTTTTAGAAATTTACCAGCCGACCCAAATTCATTGCCCGAAATTGATAGTCCTGATGACGTTAATATAGCCGGGAATATATTGTATGGCGAAAACCCATCTTCTCCCCTAGCCTATAAAAAACTAGTTTTATTAGATGAGAAAGGGAAAGTAATTGAAACAACTACAACCAATGCTTTTGGTGCCTTTGTATTTAATAAACTACCTCCAGATAAAAATTATTTAATTGAACTAAGCGAAGACGATGCAAATCTACCAGCTAACTCAAAAATAATTTTAACTACTAGCAATGGGAAGGAAGTAAAAGTTTTACGCGCAGGTTCTAAGGGTGATTTTAAATTTAAAATTCTCGCTGGTGATAAAAATAAATACGAAGAACTTGTTGTAGAAGATGCGGATTTAGTTATGAATTTTAAAGGTAAATTAATTGATAAAGATTCGAAAGTTTTACCAGGTACTAAAGTATATTTATTAAACGATAAAGGTGAAGTAGTTGAAACAGCTGTTACTGACGCAAATGGTAAATTTGAATTTAAAAAATTGAATTCAGATAAAAACTACCTTATTTCACTGGGTGCTGATGACCCAACTTTAGCAGGTTATGACAGATTGTTTATTACCGACTTAAGTGGTAAAGTGAAACGCGAATTAATAAGAGATAAACTAAAAGGATTCAAATACCACTTATTAAAATCAGATCACACAGAAATGGCTGAGTTATACGTGGATGATCCATGGTTAGAAGTTTTAGAAATGAAAAACAAGAAGTTAAAAGAAGCATTAACCATAATTGAAAAAGTTTATTACAGTTTGGGCGATTATAAATTTGACGACAATGGACGCTTAGTTCTTGACAAGGTAATTGGAATTTTGAAGTCGGACCCGAATTTAAAAATTGAGCTTAGTTCTCACACCGATTCGAGAGCAGCCGATGCTTTTAACTTAACACTTTCTCAAAAAAGAGCAAAAACTGCCGTTGATTACATGGTATCGAAAGGTATTGATAAAAAACGCTTAATTGCTATAGGTTACGGAGAAACGCAGCTTAAAAATAAATGTGGCAATGATGTTGAATGTACCGAAGAGGAACACGCAGAAAACCGCAGAACAGAGTTTAAAATTATACAGATAAATACAAAATAATACCAGTTATGTGCAAAAAGCGACCACTTATGGTTTTTGCTTAAATTTGGCACATTATCTGCTTTATCGAGGAAAACATACAATTCATGGAAACTATATCTACTTTCAGAAAATCAATACTAAGTGTAATTTTTAGCTTAGTTTTTATTTCATTAAATGCCCAAACTAATTATACAGATTACGGAAATCGTTGGAGAATTGGTTTAAATATGGGTGGAAGCTGGCAAACATCAGATGTTAGAGCAAAAGGCTTGGGCTTAGGTGGCGGCTTTACAATTGAAAAAGTTTTAACTAAGCGTCAAGAAGCAGTTTTTAACTGGAGTCTTGGTTTTAGATACCTATCTGCAAACCAATTTGGTTTAGATACTCGCAAAAATACGAGCATTTTACAAAACAATGCTTTAAATGGTACTGATGATCCATCGGTAAATTATGTACCAAATGGTTTTTTCTTAAATAACTATAAAACAAAAATGACTGAAGGAGCTCTTGAGTTAAAATTAGGTTTAAATAGATTAGAAAGAAATACAGGAGTAATTGCCCATTTTTGGGGTGGTGTTGGTATTAGTGCTTACAAAACTAAAATCAATGCTTTAGATGCTGATGGAAAAATGTATAGTTTCTCAAATGTTACCAATACAAATGGCTATAGCCAATTAATAGATGATTCTTACGAAAGTAATGCTGATGGAGTTAATCCAAATAGCAATTCAGCTTTTAACTGGAATGCTGGTTATGGTTTAGGTTACCGTTTTAGCAAACACGTTGCTTTGGTATTTGAGCATAAATTTACTTTTATTAACTCAGATAAAATTGATGGTCAACAATGGAAATCGAATACTGCTTTATCTCCCGATAAAGACATGTATCACTATGTATCGGCTAATTTAAACTTTACATTATATGGTCGTCAGCGAGCTACAACAACTCCTGTATCAACAGATCCTAATGTTTATACTCCTACTCCAACTTATCAACCAAAACCAATAATTACTGTTTATTACCCAAGTTCAAATCCATTTACATCTGCTTCTAACGTGGTAAATGTTTCGGCAAATGTTCAAAATGTAACTACATCAAGCCAAATTTCAGTTTCACAAAATGGTTATGCTATAACAAACTTTGTTTTTAACCCAAACAATGGTTCGTTAAGTTTTCCAGCTAACTTAAATTACGGAACTAATTCGGTAACAATAACAGCAACTAATAACGCCGGACAAGATGTTAAGAATATTACTATGAATTATAATATTCCAAACACACCAACAAATCCAACTGTTGTTAATAATCCTCCACGTGTTACAGTTACTTATCCAAACAATAATTTTTCTACAACTAATAGTTCAATTAATGTAAGTGCTAGTACACAGTATATAAGTAATTCAAGCCAAGTAACTGTTGTTGTAAATGGTTCTAATGTAAATAACTTTACATTTAACTCTAACACAGGTGTAATTAACTTACCAGTAAATTTAAATAATGGAAATAATAGCGTAGTAATATCAGTACAAAATGCTTACGGAAATGACAATGCAGTAGTTAACATTGTTAAAGATATCACTACAACTCCGGTTCCAGTTAATTATCCTCCAAAAGTAAATATTACTTATCCTAACAATAATTACACTTCTACTGTAAATCAAATTACAGTAAATGCTACTACACAATACGTAAGTAATACAAGCCAAATTACAATTGTTGTGAATGGAAGTAACGTAACTAATTATACTTTTAATCCTAACCAAGGAACTATTACATTACCATTAAATTTAATCAACGGAAATAACAGTATTGTTATCTCAGTTCAAAATGCTTATGGTAATGATAATGCAGTATTAAATGTAGTTTATACTGTACCTACTACTCCAACGAATCCAACAAATCCTACAAATCCTACAAATCCAAATACTACAACACATAACCCTGTTACAAGTCAAGTTGGGTCAAAACCAATAGTAACTATTTCAAACCCTCCTTATTCTCCTTACACTTCAACTGTAACAGCATTCACAGTGCAAGGTAATGTTAAAAATGTGCAATCATCAAGTCAAGTTGTTGTAAATTACAACGGAGCTAACATTTCAAACTTTACATTTAATGCTCAAAATGGTGATGTTACTTTCCCAGTTACTTTAATTGCTGGTAATAATGTAGCTACAATTACAGGCACAAACCAGTTTGGTAATTCGTCAAAAAGTGTAAACATTAAATATGAATTACCTGTTGTACCAACAGTTAAAAATCCTCCAGTTGTAGTTATTACAAATCCTGCCACTGCTGGTTTTACTACAAGTAATTCTAACTTTGTTGCTACAGCTACTATAACTAACATTACTGCACAAAATCAGGTAACTGTAAGCTTCAATGGAGCTAATTACACTAACTTTACTTATAATGGTAGTAATGGAGTTAACATTCCTTTAAATTTAGTAAATGGTTCGAACTCAATTACAGTAACTGGAACAAATGGTGATGGATCAGATAGTAAAACAACAACCATTACTTACACAGCTCCTCAGCCTAAACCAGTTGTTACAATCATTAATCCTAATAACTGTCCTGTAAGTACTCATAGTTCTTCTATATCATTTACAGCTCAAGTATTAAATGTTACTTCACAAAATCAAATCACTGTAAAACAAAATGGTAATTCAATTCCATTTAATTACTCTAGTTCAAACGACTTAGTAACTTTTAATCCAACTTTAAGTTTAGGTATTAATACATTTATTGTTTCGGCAACTAATAATAGCGGAAGTGATAGTAAATCATGTACTGTAAATTACACTTTACAAACTCCAACAATGGGTAGCTTACCTGATACTATTCGTCACACAAATGGTGGCCCTAGTACTGGAGGTTCATCAACTCCTAACGGTGGTAGTGGTCATGGTGCAGGCGGAAATTCAACTGGTACTTCTACAAATGGTGGTAACTCAACAGGAACAACTCATGGTTCGGGAAGTGGAACTGTAAAACCTAAAACAGTAAAACCAATTGGCACAGTTACTCCAGTTAATACAGGTTCTGGTTCAGGGAATGGTTCTACACCAAGACCAGTTGCTCCTACTCAAACACCAGCAAATACAGGAACAGGAACTGGTTCAGGAGGAAGTACACCAAGAACAACAAAACCTACAGAAACATCAACTAATCCTGAAAAAGGTAATACAACTCCTACAACAACACCTAAAAAGGGTGGAACAAAAGGTGAAACAACAACAGAACCTAATTAATAGTAAACTATATAAAAACAAAAGAGGCGCAATATATATTGCGCCTCTTTTGTTTATGACCTTAGCAACTTTTTACACGAACTTTTAATTCCCGCAGAATCCGTGCTATCCAGAAGATTTTGAATTACAGGTCTGATTTCTTGAAATAATTCAGGATACTTTTTACATATTTTTGAAGCCACATGTATGCAATTTGCTTTGGTTCCTTCAGGGTCTTTTAACGAAGTAATACATTGCAAACAAAGGTCGAATAATTTGGATTCGTATTTCACTGGAATTTCAGCAAAAAGTATTGCGCGCAGGGAATTTCGTTTTACACCTTGATGAAATTTATCCGATTCAATTAAAAACAACAATTTATCCCAATGCTTCTCCAAAAACTCAGGATGTTCTTCAACACAGTAAGACATGGGATAGGAAGCTCTTTGAGAAATTACAAAATCATCTCCATAACAAAATTCAAATAAAATGTTAAAACGCTCAACATTTTTGCCAACCCACGTAACTATTTCGTCTTTTCTACGTTTAGAATGTTCTTCAACAATTAGTTGTTTTAAAAAAGCCTTGGACATAATTCAAAATTAACCTTTATTCAGTAAATTTAACTATGAGAAAAAAAATAATTTTAAGTATCGTTTTGCTCTCCATCTTAGCCGTAGGGTTTTATTTTTTGAATCGTTACAATTTTTTAAGTGCAATAAAACCCAATAAGGCAGAAGTTTCGAAACCCATTATTAAAAGAAATTACACCTTAACCAAATCCAATATCATTAAAATTAAATCTAAATTATCGGCTAACGAAGCGAATGAGAAAAGTGTTTCAAGCTTTATAAATATTTTAACGGATTCAATATTTAGTCAGTGGTACGGAACCAAATGGGATTTTTATGGCACGACTCAAATACCCAATGAAGGTAAAATTGCTTGCGGTTATTTTGTAACAACCACCTTACAAGATGCCGGGGTTAAACTTCAGCGTTCAAAGTTAGCTCAACTAGCTAGTGAAGAAATGATTAAAACCTTAGTTCGAAAAAGTGATATTCACCGCTTTAGTAATTATAAAATTGACAAGTTTAATAGTGAAATTAAAAAATTAGGTAAAGGCTTGTATGTAATTGGTTTAGATAATCATACAGGATTTATTTTAAACAAAAATGATAGTGTGTTTTTCATTCATAGTAGTGGTATTTATCCTTATTGTGTGATGAAAGAATATGCACCTGAATCAAAACTTTTGGTTCATTCGAAATATCGTGTTGTTGGAAAAATCTCTACCCCTACTTTTTTAAAAGAACACTGGTTTTAAGTTTGTAACTATTTTTCAAGTTCTCGTTATTTAGTTCAAAGAGATACAAAATGAAATCTTTACGAACTATCAAATTAATTGTTCTGGCTCTGACCATGACATTGAGTGCTTATTTTATTTATGGTTTTAAAACCAAAAAAGTAGCTGAAACAGTGGTTCATAAAGCAGCTATTCAACCTCTCCTGTTCAAGAAAATAATTCGTCCTACTCATTTGAAAGACTATGAACTAACCAAAAAGAATGTTCAAATCATTAAATCAAATTACCAAAACGCTAATGATTCAATTAAAGTTAAAGCATTTAATAATGTAATACTGGATTCCATTTTTGATCAATGGTACGGGACCGACTGGGATTTTAATGGAATGACGACTACACCGCAAAAAGGTAAAATTGCCTGCGGTTATTTTGTTACTACAACTCTGCAAGATGCAGGTATAGCTGTTAAACGCATTAAATACGCGCAAATGGCAAGCGAAGAAATGATAACTTTAATGGTAAATTCAAATGACGTACACCGCTACCGCAAGCTATGTATTGAAAAGTTTAATGATGAAATTAAAAAACTTGGAGAAGGCTTGTATTTGGTTGGATTAGATTGTCATGCAGGATTTGTTTTGAATCAAAAAGATAGTATCTATTTTATACATAGCAGCGGTGTTTATCCTTACAAAGTAATGAAAGAACCCACCAACAATTCTTACCTAATTGCCTTTTCTAAATACCGTATTGTAGGCAAAATTTCGACCGCAGATTTTTTAAATAAACATTGGCTTTCCCAATAATAAGCCTTACTTTTATCGAAACAAAATTTCTTATGTCGTTTGATTTGCTTAAAACAATGTGCGCTATACATGCGCCATCTGGAAACGAAGTGGGTATGACCACTTTTTTATTGGATTACATTAAAAAGAATAAAAAAAGCTGGAAACATCAACCCAAAGTTTTTTCAGGTAAAGGATTTCAAGATTGCATTGTTTTAGTTTTTGGAAAACCTAGAACGGCCATTTTTGCTCACATAGATAGTATTGGTTTCACCGTTCGCTACGAAAAACAATTGGTGAAAATTGGTGGTCCACGAACAATTAAAGGAATGGAATTGGTTGGTGAAGATTCGCATGGTAAAATTGATGCGAAACTAAACATCATTCACGATAAAAAAATGGGCGCTGACAAAATTGAATACGTTGCAAAACGTCAATTAGATAGAGGCACGGAACTTACATTTAAACCAAATTGGCGCGAGGACAAAGATTTTGTTCAATGCTGCTACATGGATAATCGTTTAGGAGTTTACAATGCTTTAAAAGTTGCCGAAACTTTAAAAGATGGGGCAATTGTTTTCTCATGCTGGGAAGAACATGGCGGTGGAAGCGTATCTTACTTACAAAAGTTTCTACAAGATAAATACAAAATACAACAAGCTTTAATTTCTGATATTAGCTGGATTACTGAGGGTGTGCACTTTGCAAAGGGACCAGTAATTAGCATGCGCGATAGTTTAATACCAAGAAGAAGCTATGTGAATAAAATTATTGCCATTGCCAAAGAAAACAAAATTCCTTTTCAGTTAGAAGTAGAAGGTTTTGGAGGAAGTGATGCTAAGGAATTGCAAATGGCTGAATATCCTTGGGATTGGTGCTTTATTGGAGCAGCAGAAGAATACGTGCATACGCCAGATGAAAAGGTTCACAAAAAAGACATCCAATCAATGATTGATTTATATAAAGTATTGATGAAAAATTTATAGCATGTCAAAAATTACAATTGCAATAGATGGATACTCTTCCTGCGGAAAAAGCACAATTGCTAAGGCATTAGCCGCTCGTTTAAATTACATTTATGTTGATTCGGGTGCAATGTACCGCTGCGTAACGCTTTATTGCCTGAGAAAAGGATTAATTGTAAAACAAAAATTTGACAAAGAGCAAATCATAGCTGTGCTAAATGAAATTAATCTAGCTTTTCAGTTTAATTCGCATACCAAAACCAACGAAACTTTTTTAAATGGCGAAAACGTTGAAAAAGAAATTCGTAAAATGGAAGTGGCTGAAAATGTTAGTGCTATTAGTGCAATTAAAGAAGTTAGAGCTAAGCTTGTAGAAATGCAACGCAAATTTGGTGAAAACAAAGGTGTTGTAATGGATGGAAGAGATATTGGAACAACCGTTTTTCCTAATGCAGATTTAAAAATATTCATGACAGCTGATAATGATGTAAGAACGCAACGAAGAGTGGATGAATTGAATAGTAAAGGACAACACGTAGAATTTAATGAAGTAAAATTAAACCTAATGCAACGTGATTACGATGATGCGCATCGCAAAGAAAGTCCTTTAACCAAAGCAAAAGATGCAATTACCTTAGATAACACTGATTTAACACGCGAAGAGCAGCTTGAATTTGTAATGAAATTGATAAAGGATTTAACCCTTACCGAAGATACTTTTCACGCTTAAAACAGAAGGGATACAATTTTATCTTACTGTAAATCAATAATATATAAAATATTTTAAATTTTATTGTCACTTCTTCCTTAACTGGTGTTATATAGTATAAATCAGTTAACATTGCAAGTCCAAACAGCAAATATGACATTCTCACCAAAGTATCATGCCACGGCAGAACAGATGAACTCAGAATATTTAATTATTGAGGCATGTAAACGTGATGTGAATAAGTTTGGACCACTTTATGACAAATATTACAAACAAATATTTTCATATGTGTACCAACGTATGGATGATAAAGAGAGTGCTTTTGATGTTACAGCTCAGGTATTTTACAAAGCTTTAACCAACATTGGTAAATATGAGTTTAAAGGAGTTCCTTTTTCAAGTTGGTTATATCGTATTGCGCATAGTGAGGTAATGCAATTGTTTAGAGATAAAAAGGCAAAACGTACTGTAAATGCCGATATCAGTGATTTTAAAAACTTATTTGAAGAAATTGAAGAAAACTATCTTGAGCAATATCAAGCGCCTGTGATGCAAATTATAAAACAATTGCCCGAAGATGAATTGCAACTGATTGAAATGCGCTTTTTTGAGAAACGCGCTTTTAAAGAAATTGCAGAAATTTTAAATTTAACCGAAACAAATGCTAAGGTTAAGTTATACCGAATACTTGAACGAATTAAAAACAAGATTACCAATAAAACCAAATAATTTAATCCAAAAAAATGGAACCTAAATTTAACATAAACCGTGAGAAGCCTAGTGATGAGGAAATCAATTCAAAGAAAAATTTCGATGAGTTAGTTAAAAAATTTAAACAAGATAGCATTGAAAAAGCTAAGAAAGATAGCCGTTTACCTCGTTTACGAAAATTGGTTTATTCAACTGTAATTGCTGGCGCTGCCGTTGTTTGTACTGTATTTTACATGAATGAAAAAGGAACCATAGATCCTTTAAATGTATCAAATAACGTAAAAGATAGTAAAACTAAAACTGAACAAACTGCCAAGAAAAAAACAATTACTCCTATTAGCAAAAAGGCAGCTCTACCCTACACTTCATACAAAGTAAATGCTGCAAAGGGTGGAGAAATTAATCATACCACAAAAAGTAAAATCAAAATTCCTGCCAATGCTTTTGTGAAAAAAGATGGTAGCACTGTAGTTGGCGATGTTGATATCCAATACCGAGAGATGCATGATGTTGCTGATATTTTAGCAAGTGGAATTCCAATGACCTATGATAGTGCTGGTGTTACCTATCATTTTGAAAGCTCAGGTATGTTGGAAATAAAAGGTTCACAAAACAACGAAGAAATTTTTATTGCTCCTGGTAAAGAATTAGAAGTGAATTTACACAGTAATAATCCTGATCCTAAATTTAATGTTTATGCTTTAGATAGCAACAATAACTGGGTTTTTAAAGGAAAAGATGTGATTAGTCATCAAGAAGAACCTAGAGTTAGTGTAGAAGATTTAAAGAAAATGAAGCAAGCTGAGGAAGCTAAATTGGCTGAAACACAAACTGCATTCAATGGTATTCCTAAGGCAAAAGAAGCTGTTAAAACTGAAGTGACTAAAAAAATAAATAGTTTACCAAAACCTGTTAAACCTGTTGAACCACGTAAATCAAATCCGTCGCGACAAAAACTATCAGTTGATGTGAATGAAAATGAATTTCCAGAATTTGCTAGTTACCGTGATGTAGTATTTGAAGTGGGTGAAGAAAATAAACATTACACAGCTGAGTTAGCTAGTGTGGTTTATGAAAATATGGAGCTTAACCAAGGTACAATTAAAGGTGAAAACTATAAATTAAAACTATACAAAGGTTCTAAAACAGTTGAACTAATTGTTTATCCAGTAATGGATGGTTTGTCTTATACTAAAGCTAAATCATTATTTGATCAAAAGTTTGAAACCTATAAAACAGCTGCAGCAAAAAGAGCTGATGATGAAAAAAGATATAGAGATGAACTGGAAGCAAAACTAAAAGTTTTTGAAGCTAAGCAAGCTCTTTTACAACAAGAAATCGAAAAGCAGAAATTAGCCATTGAAAAAATCAATAATGAGGCTAAAAACTACATGGCTACCGAAAATAAAAAGTCGGCTATATTAAGAACTTTCCAGATTAATAATTTCGGTGTTCATAATACAGATTGCGCTAAATCTTTCCCTAAAGGACAAATGGTTGAAGCTAGTTTTATAGTGAATGGTAAACCCTTAAACCCTACTTATGTATATTTAATACAAAAGGATGAAAACGCTGTTTACACCTACAATGCTGATTATTTTGGAAACTTTAGTTATAATCCTAAAAAGGAAAATTACATTATAACCAACATTGGTGATAAAGTTTATATATGCAATCAAAAGGATTTTAATTCATCATCGGATAAACAAGGTAAGCAAATATTTACCTTAAAAGATGTGAGCAATGAAATTGATAGCTATTCTAAATTAAAGGATATGTTGGCAAGCAAGTAGTATGCGGCTATATATTGGACTTATACTAATTGCTTTCTTTCATTTTTCAACGTGCGCTCAAAATAAGGATACAGTTAGTATTAAAGTTAAAAAAGCAGGACCACCTA
>CAZRUA010000039.1:0-29767 GCA_964603125.1 uncultured Flavobacteriaceae bacterium
AAAATATCCATTTTCAAATCATTTTGAATATTATTGGAGTAAATATTTTTTCCGACACCAAAGGTGCTAATTAGGGTCAGAAAAATCGCCTTTTTTGTTTTGGTTTGTTGTTTAAACACACCAATTTTATTTCGCAATTCGGCGTCGTACTTTTTATCGATTGTAAATTCGTTTATTGAATATTTCATTTCGCATAAGTTAATTATACCATCTCTTCTATCAATTACCAAATCAATTTGCGTATTACTTTGCCCATTTGAACCTCTCCAACTCGATTCATAGGTATCAACTCCACTTATACCTAAAGCATGTTTTATTTTATGAACATGATAAATGCATACTTGTTCAAAGGTATAGCCTGCCCATGCTCTATGAGCAGTATTATCTATGTTTTTTGACCAGTAATTAGAGTTGCTTAATTTGTAATTTTTAATGAATTTTTGATAAAATAGGGTGTAAAAATCAATTATTTTGTAAAGACTATCTCTTGTAAGCTTGCCAAATGGAGTATATTTTATGATAAAACCACTTTCTTCCAATTCATTTAGTAATCGCGTAAAGCTACCACCGTTTGTTATTTTAGTTTGTTTGATTATTTCTAAGCGTGTTAAACCGTTTGTTTTTTTTGCCAGAACTTCAATTATATCTTGGTGTTTTTCGCCTTTTTTAAATAGTGATTTAAAAATGTTTGGAAATTCTGTACGAAGTAATCCGTTTTTAGAGAAGCATAAGGTGTCAATGATTTGTGTAGCACTTTTTCCTTTTTCAATGGCATCCCAGTAAAACGGAACACCACCAAAGGCCATGTAAAGTTGTAGTAATTGATATCTATTTAAATTTAGATTACGAGAAGAGGAAAAATGTTCGCATTCTTCTAATGTGAAAGGCTCTATTTTCATTCTACATGTAACCCTATTGTGTAACCCTCCATGATTATTTATTAGTTCATTTATCATCCATGATGCAGCTGAACCACAAACGATTAAAATAACATCCTTTCGTGCCGATGCCCAGCTGTTCCAAAAGCTTTCTAGCGCCTGCATAAATCCCGATTTTGGTGTGTCTAGCCATGGTAGCTCGTCAATAAAAATTACTTTTTTGTTTTGCTTAGATTTGCTTATTAGCGTCTTGATACAGTCAAATGCATTTAGCCAAGACTTAATCTCAGGGTGTTTTTTATTTCCTGGTATGGCTTTTAAGGTGATATTGAAATTCGCAAGTTGTTGTTCTAAATCTGAGTTTGCTAAGCCCGAAAATTGAAACGTAAATTTGTTTTTAAAGACCGATCGAATTAAGTATGTTTTTCCAATTCGCCTTCTACCATATAGTGCTATAAATTGGGATTTGTCTGATTGATAAAGCTTTTCAAGTTGTTTAATTTCTTGGATTCTACCTACTATTGTACTCATGTGATAGTTTATATTTGGCTTAAAGGTATAATTTTTAGCAGATAAAGCCAAATATAACTGAATGATATTTTAGACATTTGTAAATAACTATATTTGGCTTTATCTATTAATTTTTAACAGATAAAGCCAAATATAGTTATTCAACTATTTTAAGCTTAGCGTATTTTAAAAGCACTTGTTTACTGCCTGTGCTAAATAAAATTGTAGCTTTTAAATTTGGGAAATCTCCTTCTAAAAACTGAACTTGACCTCTTCCAAATGTTTGATGAAAAACAAAAGCTCCTTCTTTTATTTTATGAAGTAACTCTGTATCAATAGCAGGCGTAGTAACTTGCGGTTTACTATTAACAGAAATTAAATTCTTTTTGGGAGGAACTGTTTTTTGTGGCGCAGAACTTTGGTTTGGATTTTTAAAATTAATTTTTGTATTTGGCGTATTATAATCTTCTCGTAGTTTGTTGAATAAATTTTCCGAAAATTTATTGGTCATTGGTTCTTCAGGGTATTCAACATAATCTGGATCAAGCTCGTCAATAAATCGACTTGGTTCGGCATAAACTAGTTGGCCAAATCTATAGCGAGTTGTTGCATAAGTAAGTGTCGCATCTTTTTCTGCACGTGTTAAGGCTACATAAAAAAGTCTACGCTCTTCTTCCAAATCACTTCGGCTTTGCAATGCCATTTGTGATGGGAATAAGTTTTCTTCTAAACCTACAATATAAACATGCGGGAATTCTAGTCCTTTAGCCGCATGAATTGTCATCATAGTTACTTTATCCGCATTCTTATCTTCCTTTTCATCTTTGCTATCTACATCCGTTAGTAAAGCAATATCTTGCATAAACTCATCCAGTGTTCTTAGCTTTGTATCAACAGCTGTTGCAAATAAATCATCAGCGTTTTGAGTTTGAGTTTCGGCTATAGCTTCTTTTAATTCTTCTTCTTGCGGTGTTCTATTCGATTCAACAAAATCTTTGATACCACTGAGTAACTCCTGAATATTTTCATATCTAGCAACTCCTTCAGGCGTTTTATCGGTGTATAAATCTTTTACAACGCCACTGCTAATTGCTATATGGTTTGCACTTTCAAAAGCATCATTAGCTGTAATATTTATAGTGAACGATTTTATTAATGTAACAAAATCAGCCACTTTACTCATAGTGCCAGCATTCATTCCCAAGTTAAAATCTTTGAGGTTGCTTGCTACGGTAAAAATACTTATGTCATTGTCATTGGCAGCAACAATTATTTTATCAAGTGTTGTTTGTCCAATTCCTCGTGTAGGATAGTTTATGATTCTCTTTAAAGCTTCATCATCATGATTGTTTATTGATAATCTAAAATAAGCTAATAAATCTTTTACTTCCTTACGTTGATAAAACGAAACCCCGCCATAAATTCTGTAAGGAATATTTAGCTTTCGTAAGGCCTCTTCTAATGAACGAGACTGTGCATTTGTACGATATAAAATAGCAAAGTCGTTGTTTAGTGATTGCAAGTTCATTTTCTTTTCAAATATTGAATTTGCAACTTTCATCCCTTCTTCATTATCGGTATTTGCGCGAAGTACTTTAATTTTTTCACCCATATCATTTTGAGTCCAAGTATTTTTCTTGAACTGGTCTTTGTTATGAGCAATTACAGTATTTGCAACCTTTACTATTGTTTGCGTACTTCGGTAGTTTTGTTCTAGTTTAAATGTTTTTAAATCTGGATAATCTTTCTCGAAATTTAATATGTTTTGAATGTTAGCTCCTCGAAATGCATATATACTTTGAGCGTCATCGCCAACAACACAAAGGTTTTCGAAGCGAGCAGCCAATTGTTTCACAATAACGTATTGCGAAAAGTTTGTATCTTGATACTCATCAACCATAATGTATTTAAACTTGTTTTGATATTTGTTTAATACATCTGGGTTATCACGGAGTAAAATGTTTGTGTTGAACAATAAATCATCAAAATCCATTGCCCCTGCTTTAAAACAACGCTTTGTGTAAGCTTCAAAAATTTGGCCCAATAAAGGCTTTTGTGATGTTCTATCTTCAGTTACTATAGTTGAGTTTTGCTGGTATTGCTTGTAGGAGATTAAGTTGTTTTTTGCAGAAGAAATTCTATTTAGTACTAATGAAGGTTTATATACCTTATCGTCTAAATTCATTGCTTTTAATATTTCACGAATGATGGCTTTACTGTCATCAGTATCGTATATAGTAAAGTTTTTCGGGAAGCCTATTCTTTCGGCCTCAAAGCGTAAGATTTTTGCAAATATGCTGTGAAAGGTTCCCATCCAAAGCGCTTTGGCTTGATTTTCGCCAACTAATTTACCAATACGAGTTTTCATTTCACGTGCGGCTTTGTTGGTGAAGGTTAGAGCGAGTATGTTAAAGGGATCAATGCCTTGATTTAGTAAATGTGCTGTACGGTAGGTTAATACACGTGTTTTGCCTGATCCAGCTCCGGCTAAAATCATTACAGGCCCATTTAATACAGAAGCAGCTTGCTTTTGAATAGGGTTTAAATCGTCTAAAAAATCTGAATTGCGCACTAGTGAAAATTAGGACAACAAATATACAATCAATGAGGCATTTATTTTGAAATTGTTGGTAACTAAAAAGCTCTTTTTTTATATAAGTGGTAAGTGTAAATTGGGAGTAATTTGTACTTTTACTCAACTAAATACTATACTATGTTACAAAAATTTTCTTTTAAAGTTTTGGGTTTAGCAGGAATACTGTCAGCGTCTAGTCTGTTGGCACAACCTGTTTCTACTCCAACAACTAACAAACCAAAATCAAAGGCGCCTTATGAAACTGTGGCAAATGATCCTTTAAAGACTCGTATTTACACTTTAAGCAATGGTATGAAGGTTTATATGAGCGTTTATAAAGATGCTCCGCGTATTCAAACTTACATTGCAGTGAAAGCTGGAAGTAAGAACGACCCTAAGGATGCAACTGGATTAGCTCATTATCTTGAACATATGGTTTTTAAAGGAACCGACAAGTATGGTACAAAAGATTTTGCTAAAGAAGAGCCTTTAATTAAGAAAATTGAAGAGCTATACGAAGTTTACCGCAAAACTAAGGATGAGGCAGAAAGAAAGAAAATTTATCATCAAATAGATAGCGTTTCAGGCGAAGCGGCAAAATACGCTATTGCCAATGAGTACGATAAGATGACTTCAGCCTTGGGATGCAGCGGAACAAACGCATTCACTTCATTTGAACAAACAGTATATGTTAACGAAATCCCTAGTAATCAGTTGGATAACTGGTTGACTCTTGAGGCAGAAAGATATCGTAAGCCGGTGCTTCGTTTGTTTCATACAGAGTTAGAAGCAGTTTATGAAGAAAAGAACCGCGGTTTAGATAACGATGGTACTAAGGTTTTTGAAGCTTTACTATCAGGTTTGTTTAAAAATCACAACTACGGTTTGCAAACAACAATTGGTACAATCGATCACTTAAAAAATCCCTCACTAAAGGAAATTAATAAGTATTATAACACTTATTACGTGCCAAATAACATGGCAATTTGTATAAGCGGTGATTTTAATCCTGATGAAGCGATTAAAACCATCGAAGCTAAGTTTGGTTCAATGAAACCGAAACCAGTTCCTCCTTATAAATTTTTACCTGAAAAGCCTATTTTATCACCTATTGTGAAAGAAGTTTTAGGGCCATCTGAAGAAAATGTAATGTTTGCTTTCCGTCATGGCGGTGTTGGAACTAAAGATGCGGATTTGGCTAAAATGTTGAGCTTAGTTTTAACTAATGGAAAAGCAGGTTTAATTGATCTTAATTTAAACCAAAGTCAAAAAGTAATTGGCGGCGAATGTTTTAGTTATGTTTTAAAAGACTACGGAATCTTAGGCTTTTATGGTCAATCAAAAGAAGGTCAAAAATTGGAAGAAGTGAAGGATTTAATGTTAGCTGAATTAGAAAAAGTGAAGAAAGGTGAGTTTCCAGATTATTTGATGGGAGCTATTATTTCTGATTTAAAATTACAACAAACTAAATCGTTTGAGCAAAACAACAGCCGCGCTATGGAAATGGTTGGCGCTTTTGTTACTAATCAAAGCTGGCAAGCTAAGGTAGATGAGATTGCTCGTTTATCTAAAATTACGAAGCAACAATTAATGGCTTTTGCTAAAAAGAGTTTTAATAATAATTATTGTGTTGTTTACAAACGTATTGGCGAAGATAAAAATGTGCAAAAGGTTGAAAAGCCTCAAATTACGCCAGTTTCTGTTAATCGTGAAGATCAATCACCTTTCTTAAAAAGTATTGTAGAGGCTAATTACAAGCCGATTGAACCTGCGTTTATTGATTATGAAAAGGATATCGCTAAGTTTACTATCAAATCAAATATCCCAGTTTTGTACTACAAAAATTCTGAGAATAGTACTTTTGATATGTACTACGTATTTGATATGGGTAGCAATAATGATAAGGTTTTACCTATTGCTATTGAGTATTTACCATTTTTGGGTACTGCTGAGTTAAGCTCTAAACAAGTTCAAGAGGAGTTTTATAAATTAGGTTGCTCGTTTAACGTGTTTAATAGTGCTGACCAAGTTTATGTTAGCTTAAGTGGTTTAAGTGAAAATGCTGATAAGGCAATCGACCTATTTGAGAATTTATTAAATAATCCTAAAGCAGACGACGAAGCATTGGAGAACTTAATTGCTGATAAGTTAAAAGAACGTGAAGATGCTAAATTGAACAAAGGTGTTATTTTACGTCAAGGTTTGGTTAGCTACGCTAAGTTCGGACCAAAAAATTCATTTACAAATATTTTAAGTGAAACTGAATTAAAATCTTTAAAACCTGAAGAATTAATTGCAAAAATTAAAGGTTTAGAATCATATGAACATAGAGTTTTGTATTACGGTACAAAATCAGAAGAGGAGTTAAAAACTAGTCTAAATAAAAGTCATATTGTTCCTGCAACACTTAAGCCGGTTCCAGCTGTTACTGAGTTCCCGGAATTAGAAACTGGTAATAATGTTTATGTTATTGATTATGATATGAAGCAAGTTGAGATTGTTATGATGGCAAAAGGAAAGGCTTTTGACCCAAAAGAAGCATCAACAATTGGTTTGTATAACGAGTATTTTGGAGGAAGTATGAGCAGTGTTGTGTTTCAGGAATTGCGCGAATCAAGAGCTTTAGCTTATTCTGTTTCATCAATGTATCGTCAGCCGGCTAAGCAAGGTAAATCATATTACTTAAATTCTTATATAGGTTCACAAGCGGATAAGTTACCTGAGGCAATGAAAGGTATGAACGAATTATTAAATGATATGCCTAAATCGGATGTTATGTTTAATGCAGCAAAGGATGCAATGATAAGCAGTTTACGTACAGAGAGAGTTACAAAAGCAGATATTTTATTTAATTATGAAAATGCTAAAAAGCTTGGTTTGTCGCAAGATTTGCGTAGAGATTTATTTGCGAATGTTCCAGCTTTAAGTTTTGATGATATTAAAAAATTCCAAGAGCAAAATATTAAAGGTAAATCGTTTACGGTTTGCGTTTTAGGTAAGAAGGAAAACTTAGATGTTAAAACATTAGAAAAGTACGGCAAGGTAACTTACTTAACTTTAAAAGATGTTTTTGGATATTAATTTCAAATGAAATAATAGTAACAAAAGCGCCCTGAAAATCAGGGCGCTTTTTTGTTTAAAACCAGCTTATATTTTTTATAAACGGTATCCTTGTTGCTTTATATTTTTTCTATTTTTACTATAATATAAAAACATAAATATGCGTAAAATATTTCTTGCTTCTTTAGCAATTGCAACAGTCTATTCGCTAGAAGCACAAACAAAGGTTAGTGGTATAAATCTTTCTTATATCGACAAATCAGCTGATCCAAAAACAGATTTCTTTAAATATGCAAATGGTGAATGGTTAAAAACAACTAAGATACCGGATAGTGAATCTAGTTGGGGATCATTTAATGAATTGAAAGAAAGAAACGATAAAAATTTATTAGAAATCTTAGAAGCGGCAGCTAATAATAAAACGGCAAAACCAGGTTCGAATACTCAAAAAATTGGAACATATTACAGGTTGGGGATGGATTCTGTTAAACTTGAGAAAGACGGAATTAAGCCGATTGCATCAGATTTGGCGGCAATTGATAAAATCAAATCAAAAGCAGAATTAGTTAAATTAACTGCTTCATTTCACCAAAAGGGTGTAAATCCTTTTTTTGGTTTTGGTATTTCAACTGATTTAAAAAGTAGTAATGTAAATGCTGCTTATTTTGTTCAAGGTGGAACTTTTTTACCTGATAAGGATTATTATTTTAAAGAGAATAAGAAGGATTTACGTGATAAGTATGCTTCACATATTGAGAAGATGTTCTTATTATTAGGTTATAAGGACGAAGGAGCTAAGGCGGCTGCAACTGCAGTTCTTAAGTTTGAAACAGCATTGGCTCAAAATCAAATGACACGTTTAGAAATGCGTGATCAGGAATCTCAGTACAATAAAATGTTATTAGCTGATTTTGCAAAAAAGAACACAAATTTTAATTTCAATAGCTACGTTTTGGCTTGCGGACTTAAAAGTCTTCCAAAAGAAGTTATTGTTAGTCAACCTAAATTTTATGAAGGCTTAAATGAATTGATTAAAACAACTTCGATAGCAGATTTAAAAGTTTATTTAAAATGGTGCTTGATTCATGAAGCAGCTCCACGTTTAAACAATGCTTTTGTGCAAGAGAATTTTAACTTTTATGGAACAGCATTAAGCGGTGCTAAAGTAATGAAACCTCGTTGGAAAAAAATGTTATCCGCTACAGATGCAGCAATCGGCGATGCTTTAGGTCAGGTTTTTGTTGAGAAATATTTTGATAAGGAAGCTAAAGCACGTTTAAATACTTTAGTAGATAATTTGTTTGCAGCATATAGAACTCGTATCAACACTCGTACTTGGATGAGTGATGTGACTAAACAAGAGGCCCTTAATAAATTAAATAAAATTCAAAGAAAATTAGGTTTCCCTGATTATTGGAAAGATTATACTTCGCTTGAAATAAAAAATGATGCTTATGTGTTAAATTATTTCAGAGCAAATAAATATGAATACAAACGCAATATTGCTAAGTTTGGGAAGCCTGTTGATAGGACAGAGTGGGGTATGACGCCTCCAACAATTAATGCATATTATAACCCATCAGGAAATGAAATTGCTTTTCCAGCTGGAATTTTGCAACCACCATTTTTTAATAAAGATGCAGATGATGCAGCAAATTATGGTATGATGGGAGCAGTTATCGGACATGAATTAACGCATGGTTTTGATGACCAAGGCGCTAAATTTGATGGAGATGGAAATTTAAAAAACTGGTGGACTGAAGAGGACACTAAAAATTTTGAAGCAAAAACACAAGTGTTAGTAAAGCAATTTAATGCTTGCGTTGCAATTGATACAATTCACGTAAATGGTGAATTAACTTTAGGTGAGAATATAGCTGATTTGGGAGGTTTAACAATGGCTTATTATGCTTATAAAACTTCATTAAATGGTAAAAAATCAGAAGTTATTGATGGATTTACTGGAGAGCAACGCTTTTTTATAGCATGGGCACAAGGCTGGAAAACAACTATGCGACCAGAAATGTTAAAACAAATGGTAGCAACTAATCCACATTCACCAGGTAATTTTAGAGGAAACATTCCTTTGTCAAACATGACAGAGTTTTATGATGCGTTCAGCGTAAAAGATGGAGATCCAATGTTCAGAAAAGCTTCTGAAAGAGCTGAGATTTGGTAAAAGTAATTTATTAATTCTTCAAAAGCCGATGCAGTTTGTGTCGGCTTTTGTATTTTTATAGATGCCTTATTAAACAAAATTTATGATTGGAATTGAAATAATTAAGTACACTACGCCTAATGATTTTTTATTAGCTACCGAGGATTTTTTAATGAAAGATGAATTGGTTAATAATCTTATTTTAGGTTTAACTAAGGCTATTCCCAATCAGTTTGAAGCTAATGACTTATTTGTGTTTTTAAATCTATATGATAAAGGTATTCTTAAGGCCACTATAGTTAAAACAAGCGTTAGAATTTTAATTTATTGCCCTGGTAATAATAGAGAATATATTAGCCAATTGGTTAATTATTGTAAGTTGAATAATATATCTGCTTTTGGTGTGGTTGGTGTAAAAGAGAGTGCAGCTGTTTTTGCCGAATTGTTTACCGGGAAATTTAAAGTAAATAAAGGTTTGTTGGCTCATAGTTTAAATTCACTAAGTGATATTAAAATAACTGAAGGAAATCTTCATTTGGCAGTTGTTGAAGATATGGATTTACTTACAGATTGGGTTTATAATTTTTCGGTTGAGGCGAAATCATTTCCAATTCCAGCCAAAGATGATGTATTTGCAAATGTTAAGGATAGAATAAGTAAGCAAGAATTATATTGTTGGGAGGTGAATGGTAATTTAGTTAGTATAGCTGCAATTGTTCGAAAAACCAAGAACTATGGTATAGTAGGATATGTTTATACACCAAGCGAGTTAAGAGGGAAGGGTTATGCCACTGCGATTGTTAAAGTATTGAGTCAATTAATACTAAAACAAGGTTTTAAATGCTGTGGTTTATTTACGGACATTGAAAATCCTACATCAAATAAAATTTATACAAGTATCGGTTATAAGCAACAAATTGAGTTTGCTGATTTGGAGTTTTTAAAAGATTAAGGTTATATTTATAGCTTGAAAATTGTTGTAAATACACGAATGCTCCGTAGGGGCAAATTAGATGGAATAGGTTGGTTTACTTACCAAACAATTAAACGCATTGTTTTACAAAACCCTGAGATACACTTTACTTTTTTATTTGATAGGGAATTTGATGAAGAGTTTGTGTTTGCAGAAAATGTTACTCCTATCGTAATTGGACCGAAAGCACGACACGCATTTTTGTTTCATATTTGGTATAACATTTCTGTAAAGCGTTTGCTTAATCAAATGAAACCAGACTTGTTTATTAGCACTGATGGGATTTTATCAATAGGTGCAAAGTGTAAGCAATTAACAGTAATTCACGATATTAATTTTATTCATAATCCCAACGACTTACCATTTTGGACTCGCAAATTTTATTGCGGAAATTTCCCCAAGTATGCAAAAATCGCATCTCGTGTAGCAACTGTTTCTGAATATAGTAAAAGTGATATTTGTAAAAGTTTTGGCATTTCAGAAACGAAGGTAGATGTTGTTTATAACGGAATTAATGAGAACTTCTTTCCTTTGACAGAAGAGCAGAAGCAAACAACTCGCGATAAGTTTTCAAAAGGAAAAAATTATTTTTTATTTGTGGGTTCAATGCCTCCACGTAAAAATATTATTCGGTTGCTTCAAGCATTTGATTTATTTAAGCAAAGAACTAAGAGCGATTTTAAATTAGTAATTGCAGGGCAGCATTTTTGGAGTAAGGACGAAATATCGAGTACTATTGATAGTTTGCAATGCAAGTCTGATGTTATTTTTACGGGGCGTTTGAGTGATGAGGATCTAAATTGTGTTTTGGCAAGTTCATATGCTTTAACTTTTGTTCCGTACTTTGAAGGTTTTGGTATTCCTCTTATTGAAGCTATGCAAGCTGAAACAGCTATTATAACTAGTAATGTTACTTCTTTACCTGAGGTAGCAGGAAACGCTGCCTTATATGTAGATCCATTTTCGGTTGAAGAAATTACTCATGCTATGGTTGAATTGGCAGGCAATATTGAACTAAGGTTTGCTTTAATAGAAAACGGTAAAGAACAAAAGCTGAAATTTTCCTGGGATAAAAGTGCAGACTTACTTTGGAAATCTATTCAAAATTCTATTCTTTAGATTTTTTATTTCCTTCTATGCTTTTTAGCATAAAATCTTTATATTTAGCTTAATTTGCAATATTATGTTTAAATACTTGTTTTGTTTTTTCCTGGTGTTTAGTATAAGTTCTAATTTTTTAGGGCAAACAAATAAGTATTATTTATTGCCAGATTCAATTGATTTAAAGCAACTTCTACCAGAGGATAAGGTATTACTTGATTCCTCGATGAAAGTATACTATTCGGCAAAAAAGGAGTCGGCTAAACTGGCTACTCTCAAAAAACTTGCTGAGTCTCTTACAGATGAAGAAATTTGGCCATATTATAACCAAAAAATTTATGAGATGGTTAGGGATAAAAAGGATTCTATTTCTGTAGTTCATAAAATAGGAGCCATAAATAATATTGGATTTATTAATTATAATAAGGGAAACATTGACGAAGCACTTAAGTGGTTTGAGCAGTCTTTGGTTTTAAGTAGAGAGTTTAAATGAAAGGAGGATGAGGAGATCGCCTTAAGTAATTTGGCAAGTATTTATGAAAAAAAGGGTAACATAATTAAAGCTTTAGAATATTTTTCTTTGGCGTTAAAAATAAGTGAGGATATTAATAACCTTATAAGTCAAGCAATACTTTTAAATAACCTAGCTTCAATATATAGAAATCAGGGAGAGTTTGATAAAGCCTTTGAAATGTATTTTAGTTCGTTAAAGATTCGTGATAAGCTGAAAGATGAAAGTGGAAAAGCTGCGATATATAATAATTTAGCTTTTACATACAATAAACAAGGTAAATCGGATTTAGCTTTAAAATATTATGCCGAGTCATTAAAAATTCGAAAGAAATTGGAGAACAAGGGATTTCTCTCTGAGTCTTATGGTAATATTGGAATGGTGTATTACTTCAATAAAGATTTTTCATTAGCAAAAATGTATTTTGATAGTTCTTATGCTATAAGTACCAAAGCATCTAGCAAAAGAGCTTTGTTGTATTCTTTGCTGCATTATGCTCAATATAATTATTCAATTGATAATACCGAAGAAGCTTTGAAAAATGCAAAGCAAGCTTATGATTTAGCTCAAGAACTAGGGTTTACCGATGAAATAAAGAGTTGTTCCGAAATACTATATAAAATTTATAAAAGAAATGGTAATGCAGGTGAAGCCTTGAAAATGTATGAGGTTTTCGTTCTGATGAAGGATAGCCTTTCGAACCTTGAGAATTCAAAAGCTGCTAACAAACAGCAGTTTAAGTATGAGTACCAAAAGAAAAAGGAGCAAGATAGTTTGGTATATGTAAAAGAAAGAGATTTAGCAGCAACAAAATTAAAGCAAGAGCGAACAACCAAAATCGCTTTATATTCGATTATTGGAGTCATCTTAGTTTTCTCTTTCTTTTTGTATAATCGGTTTAGGTTAATTAAAAAGCAAAAGCATATCATTGAGTTAAAGGAAAAGGAGACAACTCATCAAAATGAAATAATAATTGAGCAAAAAATTGCGGTTGAAGAAAAACAAAAGGAAATACTAGATTCAATACATTATGCGCGACGTATTCAAAAGGCTTTGCTTGCTCATCAAGAATACATTGATAAATTTTTGCCAAATAATTTTATTTTATTTCAACCTAAAGATATTGTTAGTGGTGATTTTTATTGGGCAGCTGAGCATAATGATAAATTTTACTTGGCAATTTGCGATAGTACAGGGCATGGAGTTCCTGGAGCATTTATGAGTATATTAAGTATTGGTTTTTTAAGTGAAGCAATTAAGGAGAAAAATATTGCTGAACCTAACAATATTTTGAATTATGTAAGAAAAAGACTTATTGAAAGTATAAGTAGCGACGGGCAAAAAGATGGATTTGATGGCGTTTTAATTTGTTTTGATAAGGGTGAAATAAGTTATTCTGCAGCTAATAATGCGCCAGTTATGGTTTTAGATGGCAATTATAGAGTTTTACCAAAGGATAAAATGCCTGTAGGAACTGGTGAGCGAAACTCTGACTTTGAATTGTTTAAGATTGAAGCTTCAGTTGGCTCAATGCTTTATGTTTATACCGATGGTTATGCAGACCAATTTGGCGGAGTTGGCGGTAAAAAATTTATGTATAAACGTTTGAATGATTTGTTAGCGAAATGCAGTAACCAAGATTTGCTAAGTCAAAAACAAATTATGGAAGATACAATCAATAAATGGAGAGGAAGTTTAGAGCAAGTAGATGATATCTGTTTAGTAGGAATTAGATTGTAAAAACGATCTAAATTCCATATAAACTGCCACCTTTTTCGAAAATTTTTGCAACTCGTTTTTCAATCTCTGGTTCAATAACTAAAACTGGTGCATGATGTGGTTTTATTCGAGCATCAATAATAATTGAGGAATTACAACCCCAATGTTTATTTTCAATAAACTCATCTACTCCATAAATATCGTGTGAAGGATTACAGCGAGTAAAGCTTACCCAAACAAAATTATTAATATTTTCTGCGGTAAAATTAGCATCATCGCAAAGTATAATCAATGGTAGTCCTTCTAAATGCTGTTTATATTGAATAAGTTTTTCTGATAATAATTTTAAATTCTTTTTTTCATCAGCATGTGAAGTAAATTTGTTTGTCTCAATTGCAATTACACCAGGGAAAATAATTTTAGAATTTTTTATTCCATCTATTGCAGGTAAATTGTTCGAGTGTAATTCACGTTTTTTATTTCCGTAGCAAGCAAATGTTACTTTACTTCCGCTGTTTATGCTTTCTCCTGAGTAGTCAAGTGTATCAATGGTTGTATTGGTGTAAAAATGGATATCGCGTTTTAGGTCAATACGCTCTAAAATAAAAGTAAAATATTTTTGTATGTCGTGCGTGTTTAGTTTATTGTCATCGTCCGCAGCAATAAATAAAAACTTAGCTAAACTTAATTGTCCTGTTCCTAAAATATGATTTGCCTGAGTAAGTATTTCGGCTGGTTGCGTGTTTTGTAAATATGGAGTATAACGTTCGCTTCCAACAGCAAGTAGTAAAGGATGCACTCCAGCTGCATCAACAGCATGTACTTCTTTTACTCCAGGTATTTCTTGAGGAATAGCATTTCCAGCTAAGTCGTGTATTAAAGCACCAAAGCTAGTATCTTCTTGTGGTGGACGACCAACAACTGTAAATGGCCAAATGGCATTTTTTTTATGATATACTTTGTGTACTCGCATTAATGGGAAATCATGCGTTAAGCTATAGTAACCTAAATGGTCGCCAAACGGTCCTTCCGGCTTATTTTCGTTTGGATATATTTCTCCAGTAATAACAAAGTCAGCATCAGTACTAATACAATAACCATCTTTATAGGTATATCTAAATCTCCTACCTCCAAGTAAACCTGCAAATGTAAGCTCACTCAAACCTTCAGGCAAAGGCATTACTGCAGCTAATGTATGTGAAGGAGGACCACCTACAAATACCGAAACTTTTAAAGGTTTATTTTGTTTGTTCGATTTTGTCTGATGCACACCTATCCCTCTGTGTAATTGATAATGCAAGCCAATTTCTTTGTTCATTACATAATCGTTACCGCTTAGCTGCACGCGATACATTCCTAGGTTACTATTCATTACCCCTGGTTTTTCAATATCTTCCGAATAAACTTGTGGTAATGTTACAAAAGCTCCGCCATCCATTTTCCAATGTTTTATCAAAGGAATTTTATCAATGGTAGTTTCTTCAAATAGTACAGGTTGCGAAAATCTTGCTTTTTTAGGTAGTGCCTTAATGGCAGCTAAACCAAGCCCAGCATATCGAAGAGGTTTTTTTAAAGCTGGTAAAGGATTATTTTTTAGTTGTATAATTTGTTGAACTTTAGTAAATGTATCTCTGAAAATAAATTTGCTTCTATCAACTGAGCCAAAAATATTGGAAGCTACTTTGAATTTGCAGCCCTTTACATTTTCGAAAAGTAAAGCAGGACCATTGGCAACATAAACTCTTAAATGAATGGCGGCAAGTTCTAAATTGGGGTCAACTTCTTCGGTAACGCGTTTTAGCATTCCGTTCTTTTCTAAATCTAATAGGCACTCTTCTAACGATTTGTAAGCCATAGGTGTTGTTTTTTGTGCAGCTCGAGTGATTCGCCGCGGCGAAGAGAACTGACTGTGAATACTAATTAACTTTAGTAAATAACGTTTCAAAGTTACTAAAACCTTTTTATATTTATGCATTGCAAAAACAAAGAAATGAATACGAATATTAAAATAGCTGAGGCTTGGTTTAATGCTTTTAACAAGCATGATGTAGAAGAATTATTAAGTTTATATGACGATAATGCCAAGCATTTTAGTCCCAAATTACGTGACCGACACCCTGAAACAGAAGGATTGGTTGTTGGAAAAGATGCCTTAAGAACGTGGTGGGCAGATGCATTTGAGCGTTTACCACAATTGCGCTATGAACCTTGGAATTTTATTGCCAGTGATAAGGCTGTTTTTATGGAATATATCCGCAAAGTAGGCTCCGAAGCTGATTTAAGAGTAGGTGAGGTATTAGAAATTGAAAATGGAAAGATTGTAGCTTCGAGGGTTTATCATGGGTAAGTTAATTCAGAATGAAGAATTAAAAATGAAGAATTTTGAGAGAGTAAATAAAAAAAATGGAAATTTTAGGATTTTAAATTATCGAAAGTTTTATTTTACGATATACACTTATCATAATGTTTATAAACAATAGTAATTGCGCTAAGCAAAATATAAGAGTAAATATTGGTAAAGTGTTTTCGAGCCATCCAGATGTATTGGAGTTTGAATAATATCTTTTTAATTCACCTGATAATGCCATATTGATACTAAGAAATAAGGCTTGGAAATAAATGAAGTACAATGTGCAAGTCAAAAAATGAATAAAGCTTATGGTTTTATTTTCGTAATTTCTAATAAGAATGTTTATTAAAGCGTAAAAATCATTCATAAACAAAAGTGTATTAGCGATAGTTATGTAGCTAATGATAAAATATGTGTCATGAACAGTTATATCAATTGTAGAATTGAGCTTAGAGGTAAAAAATATTAATAAAAATAAGAGAATACCAGCAAAACAAAACAGCACGTATGTTTTTTTTAATAATGGTACTTTACGTTCTTTTTTGTTTAAAAATGTAAAAAGTATTAGACCTAAGGTAATAAGGACTAACAAGTAACTAAATTTATCATCAGTTAGTATGTTAAGTATTAAGTCTATTTTTTGAAATGTAATGACAGTTGTCACTTAAATTATAATAAATTAAGGTAGTTTAAAAGGTCAGTCACAAATTATAAATTTAAATCTCAAAGTAATCAATACCCCAACATCTCCTCAATTGCCTTCTCCACTTTCTCTGCATTAGGCAACATGGTTTTTTCTAAAATAGAATTTAAAGGAATCGCAGGTAAGTTCTCAGCACCAATAACACGAACTGGGGCATCTAAGCTTTCAAAACAATTTTGCATAATTAATGAAGCAACACTTTGTGCAAAACCATTATTTCTTGGTTCTTCAGTAACTACTAAAACTTTACCATGTTTGCGAGCACTAGCATAAATACCGTTTTCATCTAATGGAGCTAATGTGCGTAAGTCAATTATTTCAACCTGACCTTCAAATTTCTTTGCTGCATTTTTTGTCCAATAAACACCCATACCATAGGTGATAACGGTTAAAGATTTTCCTGTATTTATTTTTTCATCAGTAGCTTCCTGCACTAAACGACATTTACCAAATGGTAAAACATAATCCTCATCTGGTTCAATTGTTTTAGCATCTTCAGTACCTTTAATTTTACTCCAATACAAACCTTTATGCTCCAACATCACCACTGGATTTGGATCATAATAGGCTGCTTTCATCAAACCTTTTAAATCGGCACCAGTACTTGGATAGGCTATTTTAATGCCACGTATATTTGTTAAAACACTTTCTACTGAGCTTGAGTGGTATGGCCCACCGCTACCGTATGCGCCAATAGGAACACGTAAAATCATACTTACAGGCCATTTACCATTACTTAAATAACACGAACGAGCTACCTCTGTAAACAATTGATTTAAACCTGGCCAAATATAATCTGCAAACTGAACTTCAACTATTGGTTTTAAACCAACAGCACTCATACCCACTGTAGAACCAACAATAAATGCTTCCTGTATTGGAGTATTAAAAACTCTATTATCGCCAAATTGCTGAGCTAATGTTGCGGCTTCTCTAAAAACACCACCTAATCTGGCGCCCACGTCTTGTCCGTAAAGTAAACATTCTGGATGTTTGGTCATTAATTCACGTATCGCAAACAATGCGCTATCTACCATAACAGTAGCTTGCTTACCAGCTGGAGCTCTATTTCCTTTTTCTTCCGTAATAGGGGTTGGAGCAAAGTCGTGTAATAACAAATCTTCTGGGCGAGGATCTTCTGCCGCTAAAGCTTTTTGGTAATCTTTCTCAACTAATTCTAAAGCTTCTTTTTCAATTTGTTTTAATTCATCTGCTTCAATTCCTGCAACAATTAATTGATTTTTTAATCTTGGAAGAGGATCGCGTTTTGCGGCTTCTTCTAAATCATCTCTGTACCACTCTTTGCGAACTCCTGATGTATGATGATTTAATAAAGGAACTTTTGCGTGTACTAAAAACGGACGACGTTCTTTGCGAATTATTCCTAATACTTCGTTTATTGTTTTGTAGGAACGTAAAAAATCTGTTCCATCAATGCTTCTTGTTTCTAAGCCTTTAAAGCCTTTTGCGTATTCACTTGCATCACTCATTCGTACTTCTTTTGAGTGTGCCGAAATATCCCATTCATTATCTTGAACTAAAAATAAAATAGGCATTTGCTTTAAAGCAGCCATTTGAAATGCTTCTGCCACTTCACCTTCCGTAACTGATGCATCACCTAAGGAGCAAACAGCCACTCCGCCAAATAATTCTCCAGGTATTAATTTTTGCTTTTCTAAGTATTGAATTCCCATTGCAACGCCAGTTGTTGGAATAGCTTGCATTCCGGTGGCACTGCTTTGGTGAGGTATTTTAGGCATATCATCACGGCGTAAACTAGGATGACTGTAATAAGTTCTACCCCCAGAAAACGGATCATCTCTTTTTGCCAGTAACTGCAGCATTAAATCATATGGCTGTAAACCAATAGATAATAACATACTGTCATCACGATAGTAAGCGCTTAAATAATCTTTTGGTAATAAATGTAAGCCAAGAGCAATCTGAATCGCTTCATGTCCGCGACTTGTGGCATGCACATACTTAGCTGTAACTTCTTTATTCGCTTCGTATAGCTCCGCCATAGCTTTTGCTGTAAACATTAAGCGATAAGCTTTTTTTAATATTTCAATGTCAACTTCTGTATTCACTAATTGTGTTGTTTGAGCCATGATTGTGTCTAAAATAATAGCCAAGTATAGTGTTTTTTTGCCTTTCTTGGTTACTTTTTAGACGGAATATTTTTCACTCTTTTTGAGGTGTTTTTTAGATGGATTTCGATTGAAAGGGTGAAACGGAATCTTTATAAATGTTAATAATAATTGGTTAAGCAATACATGGTTTGGTATGCTATAAATGTTATAAAGTTTATATTTGGTTCAAAAAAAACAGTATGCAAAAATTAATTGAATGTGTTCCCAATTTTAGCGAAGGGAACGACCTAAATATTATCAAACAAATTACAAATGAAGTTGAATCAGTAGAAGGTGTTAAGTTGTTGAACGTTGACCCAGGTAAGGCCACGAACAGAACTGTTGTGACCTTTGTTGGCGAGCCAGATGCGGTTGTTGAAGCTGCTTTCAGAGCAATAAAAAAAGCAGGCGAATTAATTGATATGAGTAAACACAAAGGAGAGCATCCGCGCATGGGTGCTACAGATGTTTGTCCGTTTATACCTATTGCTAATATTAGTATGGAGGAAACTGCTAGTTATGCTCAAAAGCTTGCAAGGCTTGTAGGTGAACAGCTTCATATTCCTGCTTATTTATACGAAGCGGCGCAAAAAGACAAAACACGTTCAAATTTATCTGTAATTCGTGCGGGAGAATATGAAGGGTTTTTTAAGAAAATAAAGCAACCTGAGTGGAAACCAGATTTTGGTCCGCAAGAGTTTGATGCAAAACGCGGAGCTACAGTTATTGGTGCGCGAGATTTTTTGGTGGCGTATAATGTAAATTTAAATACAACTTCAACGCGTAGAGCAAACTCAATAGCTTTTGATGTGCGTGAAGCAGGACGTGTTCTTCGTGAAGGTAATCCTATTACCGGAAAAGTAGTTACTGATAAAGATGGCAATCCGGTTAGTAAACCAGGTTCATTAAAAGCTGTAAAAGCAATTGGTTGGTATATTGAAGAATATGGTGTTGCTCAAATAAGCATGAACTTAACCAATATATCAATTACCCCAGTTCATATTGCTTTTGATGAAGTTTGCAAAAAAGCTACTGAGCGTGGAATACGTGTAACCGGTAGTGAATTAGTAGGGTTAATTCCTTTAAAAGCCATGTTGGATGCTGGCAAATACTTTTTGAAAAAGCAAAACCGTTCAACTGGTGTTAGTGAAAAGGAATTGATTAAAATAGCTGTAAAATCAATGGGTTTGGATGAGTTAGCTCCATTTAATCCTGAAGAAAGAATTATAGAGTACCAATTAAAAAATGCGGCTGACAGTAAATTAGTGAGCATGAGTTTAAGTGCTTTTGCTGATGAAACAGCAAGTGAGAGTCCAGCGCCTGGCGGAGGTTCTATTTCTGCCTATGTTGGATCACTTGGTATTTCGTTGGCCACGATGGTTGCAAATTTATCTTCGCACAAAAAAGGGTGGGATGAGAGATGGGAGGAATTTAGTGATTGGGCAGAGAAAGGTGAACAAATGAAAAATGAATTAATTCGTTTGGTTGATCAAGATACGTTTGCTTTTAACCAAATTATGAATGCATTTGGCTTACCCAAGGGAACAGATGAGGAGAAGCAAATTCGTACACAAGCTATTCAAGATGCAACAAAGTTTGCTATTGAAGTCCCGTTTAAAGTGATGCAAATCAGTTACGATAGTATGCAAGTTATAAAAGCAATGGCTGAGATTGGAAATCCAAACTCGGTTTCTGATGCTGGAGTAGGAGCTTTATGTGCGAGAAGTGCGGTAATGGGAGCGTTTATGAATGTGCGTATTAATGCAAGTGGATATAACGATAAATCGTATGTGCAAGATATTATTGCAAAAGGAAACGACATTGAACAAAAAACGATAGCACTAGAGACAGAGATTTTGAAAGTAGTGAATGCGAAGATTAATGGGTAATGCTTCGGTTTTAAACCTTTATTGTACGGGGTTAAAATAATTATTTCGTATATTTGAATTATTGCATTATGGCTTACGAAGCAAATAATAAAGATACAATTGTTGCGCTTGCTACTGCTCACGGAGTAGGAGCTATTGCTGTGATTCGTATCTCAGGTAAAGAAGCCATACAAATAATGGATAAAGTTTTTGTAGATAGAAATTTTAAGCATAAAAATTTATCTTCAAAAAAATCACACACTGCACATTTTGGTTTAATTGTAGAAGATGAAGTTATTTTAGATCAAGTGTTAGTGACTTTATTTAAAAATCCTCATTCTTATACAGGCGAAGACACAGTAGAGATTTCTTGTCATGGATCGCAGTTCATTCAACAGCAATTATTGCAACTGTTTTTAAAGCATGGAGCTCGAATGGCGCAAGCAGGTGAATTTACCATGCGTGCATTTTTAAATGGTAAGTTAGATTTAAGTCAAGCAGAAGCAGTGGCGGATTTAATTGCAAGTAATTCGGCTATTTCGCATCAAGTGGCAATGAATCAAATGCGTGGTGGATTTTCAAATAAGATAAAAGTTTTACGTACTAATTTAGTTGATTTTGCGGCACTAATAGAGTTGGAATTAGATTTCAGCGAAGAAGATGTAGAGTTTGCTGATAGAACAGAGTTGAAAAACCTTATCATACAAATTCAACGTATTATCGAACGGTTAATTGATTCGTTTGAATTAGGAAATGTTATTAAAAATGGAATTCCTGTTGCTATTGTGGGTAAACCTAATGCAGGGAAAAGTACATTGTTAAACGTTCTTCTAAACGAAGAAAGAGCAATTGTTTCTGAAATACCTGGTACTACAAGGGATACAATTGAAGATGAAATAATTATTGAAGGAGTATTATTCCGTTTTATTGATACAGCAGGTATTCGTGAAACTTTAGATGTGGTTGAATCAATTGGAGTGGGTAAAACATTTGAGGCGATTAAAAACTCGGCTATTGTTATTTATTTATTCGATTCGCACGTGCTTAGCCGTCAGGAATTGTTGAATGAAATCGAGTCTATTAAAACTCATTTAGGTACTTCACAATTATTGGTCATTGCCAATAAAATTGATAAGGAAGAGTTAGCTTATTTGCAAAAGGAATATGAAGGTGTTGAAAACTTATTGTTTATTTCTGCCAAAGAAAATTTGTACATCGATGATTTAAAATCAAAGCTAGTTGCTTTATTTGATAATAGAACTGTTGATGTTACTGAAACAGTTGTTACTAATGCACGCCATGCAAATGCCTTACGAAAAGCTAATAGTAATTTGTATCGTGTAATGGAAGGTTTGAATAATAATATTCAAAGTGATTTATTAGCCTTAGATATTCGTGCAGCACTGGAAACTCTAGGAGAAATAACAGGTCAAGTAACTAACGACGATTTACTTGGTACCATCTTTAGTAAATTTTGTATCGGAAAATAGTTAGTCTTTACTAATAATTTCTTTTAAACTATGAATTGCCCCATGCAATTTCTTTTTTTGCTCTTGCAATTCTTCTTGTGTTTCAGCTTTACCTAGAGCAAGTTGTACTTCTAAATGTTCTAATTTTGCTTTTGCGTGTTTCCACTTTTCTTTATCTTTTTCAACTTCTTTGTGCAAGTCTTCTTTAAGATTTTGGAACTTTTCCTTGGTTTCTTTTTTTATTTCCTCAAACTTATCGTTTAATTCTGCTTTTCCAAGGGCTGTTTGAACTTGCAATTCTTCAAGTTTGGTACCTGCATTTTTAAAAAAGCCTATAATTTTATCTCCAATATGTTCCATGCTAAATGTTTTAGTTGAAACAAATTTCGGGCAATAGTTTTGTTTGATTTGTGAGATTAGTTTTGTTTATAGTTGATGGATGTCATGTTTAATGGAGCTAAAATATGACGTGATAAACATCCATATCGTTTCTTAATATTCCTTTAGCTTCAAAACCACCTTCTTGGGGAATAATTTCTACAAGGTCAAATAAGGTGCAGGTTTTACTTAAACCTTCAAATATTAATGTAAAACCTTTTCCATCGTTAAAAGTCCACTCTGGTGCAAAGGAAATATTAAAGGCGGTAAGTAACTTTGCTTTGCGCCCTGTTCCATGTTCAATTAAAAAAGTAGAAGGCCAAATACGATAAGCATAGTCATCCTGTATCTTACAATGGACAATAGTCTGCCGTTCCTCGCTTTCGAGTGTTTTAACTTCTGTTTCAGTTTTCGTTTCGGTAATCATATTTAAAGTATAATGCAATTTACTAATTTTTTAGCTGCTTCAATAAACTTTTGAGGATTATTTGGTTTAATAATAAAATAGTTATATTTGTAAACTATTTTATTATTAAACTGTTTAAAATGATTACTAATGATTCGGCTAAATTAGCTATTGGCACTAAGGCTTTGATACTTTCAAAGTTATATTACAGTGTGCTAAGTAAAAGTCTTGAAAAGCTTGATGTAGAGCGTTATTATTCTGTTTTGTACTTTTTGTATGAGCATAAAGGCTGTAATCAGCAGTTTATATGTAATAATTTAGCTATTGATAAAACCGCTATGGTTAAAGTAATTGACTATTTAGTAAAGGTTGATTTTGTTGAGAAGAAATTGAATCCTACTGATAGAAGAGAATATTTAATTGTTTTAACAAAGAAAGGGTTGAAACAAACGGAGCAAATTGTAAAAGCGTTTAATGACATAGATACAGAATTGTTCTCAACAATAAGTAAAGATGAACGAGTTGTGTTTAATAAAGTTATTTGTGTAATGTCGGCCCGATTAAAAGAATTGCCTTCAAACGATTTGTTTTTTAATTATAAAAAAACGTCAAAAAGTAAAAACTAATTTCGATATAAAATGAGAAGAATACCTAATTGGATTATTATAATTTTAGTTCTAGGACTAATTATAGCAAGTAAATATATTTTCTTTCCTAAAAAAGAAGATAAAACAGCTGCTGCAAAGGGAGGTAACAAAGGTCCGGTGGCAGTTAATTATTATGTTGTTGAGGCTACTAAGTTTGATAACAATGTTTATGCAACTGGCAAAGTAGGTGCTTTTAATCAAATACAAGTTCTACCTGAAATAGCTGGCAAGGTAACTGCAATTTATTTTAAAGAAGGTCAGTCTGTGGCGAAGGGTGCGTTATTAGTGAAATTAAACGATGCTGATTTACAAGCTCAACTTTTAAAATCAAAATCGCAAGTTTCTTTGTCGGAGCAAAAGCTAGATAGATTAAAAAAAATATTATTAATAAATGGAGTTAGTAAGGAGGAAGTAGAGATTCAAGAAAATGAGTTAAACTCACTAAAGGCTGATCAAGCTTTTATATTGGCACAATTGGCTAAAACAAATATTACAGCGCCTTTTAACGGTGTGATAGGTTTAAAGAATATTAGTGAAGGCTCCTTTGTAAATTCTAATACGCCCATAGCGTCGCTAGTTCAAATGCAACCTGTTTTTATCGAGTTCTCAGTTCCTGAAAAGTATAGCAACTTATTTGCATCAGGTATAGATGTGAAATTTGGAAATGATAATAGTGATGAAGAATACAGTGCAAAGATTTATGCATTAGAGCCTCAAATTGACGAAGCCACTAAAACATTAAAGGCTAGAGCAACATATTCTGGTAATGAAAAATTTTATCCAGGAACTTTTGTTAAAGTCTTTGCTAATTTGGGCGAAACGCAAAATGCAATCATGGTTCCTACACAATGTTTAATTCCAACATTAAAGGGACAAAAGTTGTTTGTTTGTAAAGGTGGTGTTGCTAATGAAGTAATGGTTAAAATAGGTGTTAGAACGGATGAAAAGGTTCAAATAACTGAAGGTTTAGCGATAGGTGATACTGTTATTACTACGGGTTTATTAGCTATGAAAAAGGAAGTTCCATTAAAATTATTAAAACCAAGTAAGTAATGGATTTAGCAGAGTTAAGTGTAAAGCGGCCAGTACTAGTTACTGTGTTTTCAATCCTGATTATTTTATTTGGATTGATTGGTTTTAAATATTTAGGTGTTCGAGAGTTTCCATCCATCGATCCTCCTGTTATTACTGTTAGAACAAGTTATACAGGAGCTAATGCAGATGTTATTCAATCACAAATTACTGAGCCTCTCGAAAAAGCTATTAATGGTATTGATGGAATTAGGACTCTGTCTGCAGCATCAAATCAAGGAAGCAGTGTTATTACGGTAGAGTTCAATTTAAATTCTAATCTAGAAGCTGCGGCCAATGCTGTCCGTGATAAAGTATCCCAAGCGGTAAGACAATTGCCTCAGGATATTGATGCGCCACCAGTTGTTTCAAAAGCAGATGCTAATTCGGATCCAATTATTTCTATGACCTTGGTTAGTAGCACTCGGTCTTTGTTAGAAGTAAGTGATTATGCAGAGAATACCATAGCTCAAAATTTACAAACTATTTCAGGTGTAAGCACAGTGCAAGTGTGGGGACAAAGACGCTATTGTATGCGTATTCGACTTCTGCCCGATAAAATGGCTTCTTACAAATTAACTCCTTTGGATATTAAGCAAGCTTTAGATAAAGAAAATGTGGATTTACCAGGTGGTAAGATTGAAGGAAACTCAAGTGAATTAACGGTTAAAACGGTTGGTCGTCTTTCCACTGAAGCTGAGTTTAAAGAGATGATTGTTAAGGAAGATGAAAATAATATTGTAAGATTAAAAGATGTTGCTTTAGTTGAATTAGGAGCTGAAAATGAGGAGACCATTTTAAAAGAGTCGGGTGTGCCAATGGTAGGTTTAGCGCTTGTTCCTCAACCAGGTGCTAATTATTTAGATATTTCAAAAGAGTTTTATAAACGTTATGAAGTTTTAAAAAGAGAATTACCAAAGGATTACACTATTAATATTGCTCTGGATAATACGAGGTTTATTCAAAAGTCAATCACTGAAGTTGTTGAAACACTTGTTATTGCTTTACTGTTAGTTATATTAATTATTTATTTATTTTTTAGAGATTGGTTAATTGCTTTTCGTCCTTTAATAGATATTCCGGTTTCATTAATAGGTGCATTTTTTATCATGTATCTTATGGATTATTCTATTAATGTTTTAACACTATTAGCAATTGTATTAGCAACAGGTTTAGTGGTTGACGATGGAATTGTTGTTACCGAAAATATTTTCAAGAAGATTGAACGAGGGTTGCTTCCAAGAGATGCAGCTATTCAAGGAACAAGAGAAATATTTACAGCTGTAATAATAACTTCTCTTACTTTAGCTGCAGTATTTATGCCTGTTATATTCTTAGAAGGCTTTGTTGGTAGATTATTTAGAGAGTTTGGTGTTGTTTTGGCGGGTGCGGTTTTAATATCAGCGTTTGTCTCGTTAACGCTAACGCCAATGTTAAATGCAAAAATGGTTCGCAAGGATCCAACTAAAAAAAGTAAGTTTTATTTGGCAACTGAACCTTACTTTGTAGCTTTAGATTCTTGGTTCAGGAATTCTATTACCCGCTTTTTAAAAAGAAGATGGTGGGCATTTTTAATTTTGGTTGTATCCTTATTTACAATTTTTTATTATGGTTCGCAATTACAATCGGAGCTTTCACCTTTGGAAGACAGAAACTGGATGCGTTTGTCTATCACAACACCAGAGGGGACTTCGTTTGAGGCTACTGATGCTTTGATGGACAAATTATCAACTTTTGTTGGTGATTCTATTCCCGAACGCAATGTTTGTTTGACAGTTACAGCTCCTGGTTTTGCGGGTTCAGGTGCTGTTAACACAGGCTTTGTGCGAATAGCTTTAAAACCTGCAGATGCGAGAAAACGTTCGCAAAATGACATTGCTAATTATATTAATAAAAAGGTAGGTCAATTTCCAGAAGGTAAAATATTTGTTATTCAAGAGCAATCGATATCTTCTGGCGGTGGCCCAAGAGGTTCCTTGCCTGTGCAATTTGTTTTGCAGAATAATGATTTCAATAAAATAAGAACAAAGCTTCCTAAATTCTTGGAGCTAGCTAATAAGAATCCCGTATTTCAAGGGGTTGATGCTAATCTAAAATTTAATAAACCAGAATTGGTTGTTGAGATTAAAAGAGATAAAGCTAAATCATTGGGTGTTTCAATTGCTGATGTGGCGCAAACAATTCAATTGGCATTAAGCGGACAACGCTTTGGGTATTATATCAAAGGTGATAAACAATATCAAGTAGTTGGTCAGGTTAATCGCGAAAATAGAGATGATCCTAATGATATAAAGAAGTTCTTTGTTAGAAATAAGAATAGTGAAATGATACAATTGGATAACATCATCGAAATTAATGAAAGAAGTAGTCCGCCACAACTTTATCATTATAATCGTTTTCAATCGGCTACAGTGCAGGCAGGACTTGCGCCAGGTAAAACAATTGGCGATGGTATAAAAGCAATGGATGAAATAGCAAAGCAAGTTTTAGATGATACGTTTACTACTTCTTTGTCGGGACCTTCGCGAGATTTCAAAGAGAGTTCTTCCAACATTTTATTTGCACTTATGTTAGCCATTTTAATTATTTACCTTTTGTTGGCTGCACAATTCGAAAGTTTTATTGAACCATTTATTATTATTTTAACAGTACCAATGGCTTTTGCAGGCGCTATATTTTCATTGTGGTATTTTAATGAAACTTTAAATATATTCAGTCAGATAGGAATGATTATGCTGATTGGTCTTGTAACTAAAAATGGTATTTTAATTGTTGAGTTTACAAATCAATTACGCGAAAAAGGTATAACAGCAGGAAGAGCTTTAATAGAAGCTTCCACCGCTAGATTACGCCCAATTTTAATGACTAGTTTGGCAACCGTGTTGGGAGCCTTGCCAATAGCAATGGCTTTAGGTGCTGGCTCAAAAAGCAGAATGGGAATGGGTATTGTAATTATTGGAGGTTTATTGCTTTCAATGGTTTTAACTTTATTTGTTATTCCAAGTTTATACTATATGTATGTTGCACTAAAAGTTAAATTAAAAAGAAAGAAGAATGTATAAAGTTATTTTCACCTTGTTGTGTAGCTTTGGTTTTTTAGGTACACAAGTTTTTTCTCAAAATATTTTAACGCTGGAAGATGCAATAAAATTGGGTTTAGAGAAGAACTATGATGTTATGTTGAGTAAAAATCAACAAGAGATTAGTAAAGCTCAAAATAATTATGGTAATGCAGGAATGTCACCAACCGTTAGTTTAAATGCTAATTTAAACTTAGCTAATGTTAATTCGTATCAAGAATTTAGTACTGGTGCAACTCAAGAAAGGAACGGAGCTCAATCCAATTCTACTGGAGCTTCAGCCAATGTAGCTTGGGTAGTTTTTGATGGATTGAAAATGTTTGCAGTTAAAAAAAGATTAAATCAAAACGAGCAACTTACTTCCTTGCAATTAAAGCAGCAAATGGAAAGCACGGTTTATGATATTGTTGCGGCATATTATACCGTTGTAAAAACAAATGAGTTGATTAAAGCAGCTAAGCAAAATTTGGTTATTTATGAGGAGCGTAAAAAGATAGCTGTAGCAAAGTTTGAGATTGGTTCAGATTCTAAAGTTGATGTGTTGCTTTGCCAAACAAACGAGAATAAAGCTAAAAGCTCTATTGTGCAACTAGAATTACAATTGCTTAAAGCAAAAGTTAGTTTAAATAATTTGTTGGCTCGCTCGGTTGATACTGAATTTGAAACCACTGATACCATTGTGGTTAATTATAATCCTAATTTGGATGATTTAAAGAAAACAACCTTGCAAGCTAATTCTAGTTTACTTATTTCTAAACAGAATGAGTTAATTGTGGCACAGGGCATACAGGAGGCTAAGTCGGCTAACTTGCCGTTTTTACAATTAAATGCGGCGTATAATTTAGTTCGTAGTCAAAATCAAGCTGGAATTGTTTTTTTGAATAAACAGAATGGGTTTAATGCTGGTTTAACTATGGGCTGGCTATTATTTAATGGAAACAAAAATAGTAAGCTTGTTCAGGAGAGAAATATTTCTCTTTTAAATCAAAAATACCGTAGCTCATTAATTCAGCAACAAATTGATGGGCAAGTTTACAACTCTTATAAGTCGTTTCAACTGAATAAACAAGTGCTTGAATTGGAGCAACAAAATTTGAATGATTCGAAAGAAGTTTTAAATGTTTCTCTTGAGCGCTATAGAATTGGTAAAACTAATTTATTAGAAACAATTGAAACACAAAAGAACTTGGAAGACGCTCAGGTTCGTTATATTGAAGCACTGTATGCTATTAAAATGGCTGAAACTGATTTGTTAAGAGTTAACGGTAGTTTAGTTAAATAGCTAAAGTAGCCAACTTGGTTTGGATGTAAAACTCATTTCTTGATTACTTATAGGATGTTTTATTGTTAGTTTACAAGCGTGCAAAGCTATTGCGTTTTCATGAAATGAAGTGTTACTACCGTATAGTTCGTCACCAATTATAGGGCAATTTAGGCTAGCTAATTGAACTCTTATTTGATGATATTTTCCAGTATGTAATTCAATTTCCCATATATAAAATTCTCCCTGCGGTTTAACGGAGTAGTAAAGTTTTATTTTTTCGGCATATTCAGTTCCTTCGGTAACAATTACCGCTTTCTTTTTTTCTTTTCTATGCCAATGTTCTAATGTTCCAGATAGATTATTAGGGGAGTTATTTGTTAAGGCTAAATATTGTTTACTTACATTTCGTTGGGCAAATTGCTCGCTTAAATTTTTAAGATGCTCTTTTTGTTTGGTAAATAAAACCACACCACTAGTTACTCTATCTAACCGATGCAAATGTTGAACATATATTTGGTTGTTTCCACCTTTTTGTTTCAAATAATTTTTAGCATGTTGTAATAAGTTGGGATGATTGTTTCTGTCGGGCTCAACCATTAATCCTGCTGGTTTATTATAAACAAGTAAAACTTCGTCTTCGTATAGTATTTCTGGTAACATTATGGATTAGTAAATCAAATATAAGAAAATACAGTATAGGTTTATTACTTGTTTTGTTAAGGCTCAAAAGTTTGACTAATTTAGCGTTTAATATTTATACAGATGAAAGAATTAAGAAATATAAAAATAGAAGGGAAGCATAATAGAAACATACTTGTAGATGTTTTTTACGAAAGTAATGGTTTAGCTAAGCCTATAATTATATTTTCGCATGGATTTAAGGGTTTTAAAGATTGGGGGCATTTTAATTTTCT
>CAZRUA010000040.1:0-29454 GCA_964603125.1 uncultured Flavobacteriaceae bacterium
GCCAATTGCTCAAATTTAGCACGAGATAAAGTACGTACTAAGTGTTTAGGCATACCGTCCACAGGGAAGATATATGGCAAGTTGATTTCAGTTGAAGCACTTGAAGATAATTCTACTTTTGCTTTTTCAGCTGCTTCTTTCAAACGTTGAAGAGCCATCTTATCTTTACGCAAATCAACACCTTCGTCGTTTTTAAATTCGTTTGCTAACCATTCGATGATTACTTGGTCGAAGTCGTCACCACCTAAGTGAGTATCACCGTCAGTAGATTTAACTTCAAATACACCATCACCCAATTCAAGCACCGAAACGTCATGTGTACCACCACCGCAGTCAAACACAACAATTTTCATGTCCTTACCTTTTTTATCCATACCATAAGCTAAAGCTGCTGCTGTAGGCTCATTAATGATACGTTTTACAGTTAATCCAGCAATTTCGCCAGCTTCTTTAGTTGCCTGACGTTGTGCATCGTTAAAGTAAGCTGGAACAGTAATAACTGCTTCAGTAACTTCAGTTCCTAAAAAGTCCTCAGCTGTTTTTTTCATTTTTTGCAAAACGATGGCTGAAATTTCTTGAGGTGTATATTTTCTTCCGTCGATTTCAACACGAGGTGTGTTGTTATCGCCTTTTATTACTTCGTATGGCACTCGAGAAGTTTCCATTTTAACTTCATCAAAACTTTGCCCCATAAAACGCTTTATCGAATAAATTGTTTTTTTAGGGTTTGTGATTGCTTGACGTTTTGCTGGATCACCAACTTTACGTTCGCCACCTTCAACAAAGGCCACAATACTTGGAGTTGTGCGTTTTCCTTCGTTATTTGCTATTACAACTGCTTCGTTACCTTCCATTACAGCAACACAGCTATTTGTTGTACCTAAGTCTATTCCTATTATTTTACCCATTTTGTTTAAATTTTACAGGCCTTTTTCAATGATTATGCCACGGCATTTTTGGCTTAAAATCACGACTTTTTGTACCAAAAAACAAAAAAGCCCTGCTAAAACAGAGCTTTCAATGTCAGTATGGCAGTAAAACTACTGGCAGCCCGTCCATGCTTCATAAGGCGCTCCAACCGATGGAACCTCATAATGAACAAATTTTAAAAGGCAAGTTTCGGGACTACTTGATAAATAATTAATTGAATTATTTGAGAAATAATTGGATTGAGGTACCGAAACTAAATACTGCGGGCGCTTGGTGTATTTTTTAAAGAAACGTGCCGAAAAAATACCAATACCTCCGTTGTTAATATTGGTGTAAATTGGCTTATCTTGAGCTAAACTAGTTGATGGTGCATTTACCTCCATGTAAGTTGAATATTCCTCAGCACCAGCGGTTAAATAAAAACTTACACTATCTACTCTTCTTATACTTACATTAGGATCTTGAGGAATTAAACTGGCTACTCTTGAGTAAAACGAAGCACTGCTAAAAGTAAAATCTAATGGGTGACCACCAGCTGTGTTAGGCACGCGTGTTCCTGTGTAATCAAAATCTAAACTTCTGTATTGATAACCATTAGAATAAGTTGAATCCACATAATGTAAAACATATCTAAAACCACACATTTTAGCATAAATTGGAGAACCAAACTTCACCTTTACCTGTGTTGGCCCAACTGCCGAAGCAAAAGAAACATTAGGGTTTGAAGAGAAACAATCACTTGAAGGGCTTATTCCATTGCATGTGAAATCCTTAATTAATTTTGTAGTAGCGGTATAAATTTTTCCGTCATCTAATTTGCGCACAATTAACTTATACTCAAAATCTTTACCGGCCGAATCAGCTTTATAAACTTGGGTATTCTTGTAAATTAATTGCTGATTATTGAATGTTCCAGTTAAAGTTGGTAAATAGTACTCAGTAAAATTATAGGTTTGCTTTTTTATTCCGTTCCAATATTTCTCAACGGTTACGCTTAAATCACCTGCACTAAAATATACCGAATCCTTGATTTGTGCAGCAATACTAGCATCTTCGGCTGTTAAATAAACCTTATTCACACGTATGTATTGCACCGAATCCGCCTGATTTAAAATACCATAAATGGCTACACTTTCGGTGTAATCCGCCAATAAATCAATATCTTTTTTACATGCCACAAACACCAAACTACTAATGATTGCACCTATAAAAGCTATTTTAAATTTCTTCATTTTGCTCGAAATAAAGGCTAAAGATACACAATAATTACGTAGTTTTGCTATCCCAAAAAACGAAAAATGAGTACAGCCAAAAGAGAGTTTAAAAAAGTGACTACACACGTTTTACAAGAAATGAAACGCAGTGGCGAAAAAATATCTATGCTAACTGCATATGATTACACGATGGCTAAAATATTAGATGCTGGCGGAATTGATGTGTTATTAGTTGGAGATAGCGCTAGTAACGTTATGGCGGGACATGAAACAACCTTACCGATTACTTTAGATCAAATGATTTATCACGCATCTTCGGTAATACGTGCAGTAGACAGAGCTTTGGTGGTAGTTGACTTACCTTTTGGTTCGTACCAAGGAAACTCAAAAGAAGCCTTGTATTCAGCAATTAAAATAATGAAAGAATCAGGTGCGCATGCTGTAAAATTAGAGGGAGGGCGAGAAATTAAAGAATCGATAGAACGAATTTTAACAGCTGGTATACCTGTAATGGGACATTTAGGGTTAACACCACAATCGATATACAAATTTGGAACCTACACAGTGCGCGCCAAAGAAGAGGAAGAAGCACAAAGATTAATTGAGGACGCTCACGTACTAGAAAAATCAGGTTGCTTTGCAATTGTGTTAGAAAAAATACCAGCTGCTTTAGCGACTAAAGTTGCGCAGGAAATTAGCGTTCCAATAATAGGAATTGGCGCGGGTGGCGGCGTTGATGGTCAAGTATTAGTTACACATGATATGATGGGAATGACACATGAATTTAGTCCGCGTTTTTTACGCAGGTACTTAAATTTATACGATAGCATGAAAGGTGCTGTTCAGCAATACGTAACTGATATTAAGAAGAAAGATTTCCCGAACGAAAGCGAACAGTATTAGGTTCTAGAAGAAAACAAAAATTTACTTCTTAAACATTTTATTTTTCAATCAAATCTCTAATAACCACTGATGCACAAGTTAAACCAAAAACCGCTGGTAAGTAGGATATTGTTCCATAGGCCGACTTTTTAAAGTTACTTCCATCTGTAAACATTAAAGAGTTTTTATCGGGCAATTCTTTAGAAAAAACAGATTTTATTCCTTTGTAAATTTTATGATCTTTTAATCCTTTTCTCACTTGCTGTGCTAGAGGACAAATACAAGTATTACAAATATCTGTTACTTCAACCTGCGTAGGGTCGAACTTCCCGCCAGCTCCCATCGACGAAACAATTCTGTGTCCCATGTCGTAAGCTGTTTTTATTAAATAAATCTTCGGCGAAATGCTATCAATGGCATCAACCACATAATCATAATTTTGACGCAACAAAAGTTTCATTGCATCAGGGTCTTTAAACTCCTTATGAACGATTAACTCAATATTAGGGTTTATATCTTTCAATCGGGCTTCCATTAATAAAGCTTTACTTTGCCCATGAGTGCTCGAAAGTGCTTGTAATTGTCGGTTACGATTGGATGGATCAACCACATCACCATCCACAATTGTCATCTTACCTACTCCAGCACGAGCAATTGCTTCGGCGCAATAAGAACCTACACCACCCAAACCTACAACTAGCACATGAGCTTTTTTAAGTTTGTTTACACCTTCTTCTCCTACCATCAGTTTGGTACGAGTCATCCATTTATCGTCTTGTTCAATCATTTTAAGCTTATTTCGAAAAATTTTTCAAAGTTAATTTTTATTTGATTTTGTAAAGCACCTAATTCACAATTAAAATGAATTGCTGCTAGTTTATAAATTTCTTCAATAGAAATATCAGCATCGTCGGTTTCAAGAAACACTTTTTCTAATGGTATGTTTTGATAAGAATGAGTGGCATTTGATTGCAGAAAAAATTTACCTAATGATATATAAAAACCTTTATCAACAAGGTTTTTGGCTAATTCGACGTTTTTATTAAAACCATGAATGATGCACTTTACTTCATTAGGATGAACCATAGCGATAACTTCATCAAAAGACTTTACACAATGAATAATCAGAGGTTTTGAAAGTTGCTTGGCAAAACTAATTTGGTAAATAAAAACCTCTTTTTGAACTTGTAAACTTGTGTTTGAATTTTTATCCAAGCCACACTCCCCTATTGCCAAGCAATTGGATGATAAAGCTAATGTGTTTAAATTTAGTTTTTGAGTTTCAATATTGCCAATAAAGTTGGGATGAATTCCCGCCGAAAACCAAGTTTCATTATTAACAATTTGTTCGCCAACAATTACATTGTGCAGAGCAAATTTTTGTTTTAGCTTATGTGTATGAACATCAATAAACATTAGTAACCATCTCCGCGTTGCGAATGAATAAAATTATCTTGCATTGCTGCATTTAAACTAAAAACAAAAACATACTTGGTTCTAAATCTCACTGGACTGTTTTGGTTTAAATAAACAGGTTTAAATCGCAATAAACCCAAAATACGCGTAGCTTCTTCGTTGCAACCTCCGCCTAAATCTTTAGTAACACAAATATTCGACGGTAAACCACTCTTTTCAATAATAAAACTCATTTCTACTTTACCTTCCAAACTTTGCAATTTAGCTAACTTAGGATACTCAAACTGTGAAACTATAAAAGCACTTAATGAATCTTGTCCGTAAAAATATTCATAACCCACATTTTCATTTTGTGCAATTGCAGATGTTGTATCATGAATTGTTTCTGGAGAAATCATGTCATAACCCCGCAGTTTAACAGCCTTTTTGTACTTACTCAATTTAAATTTAAATGTACAAGTCCAATTAAACGATACTTTTCTTCCCTCGTAAATAGCAGGGTTCCACTCTAACATTTTAAACAAACGCATTGCCTCCTTATCAATATCAACATCAACTGATTTTACAATGCTAGGCTTTAAAACCTTTGCCGAATCTGTTAAAATAAAATTAATGACAACATCGCCTTCTTTCTTAAGCTTTCTAGATGATTCCGGATATACCATGTGGTAATCAATAAATCGAGTAAACTCTTGTTTACCACCTAAAACACTTGGGTAAACATCAACAGGCCATTTTAAAAACATTCCATCATCTTGTCCTAGTATTTTAAAAACAGAACAAAAAAACAGAATCAATATTACAGCAAACCTTTTCAATTAAAAATGTTTTTTAACTTCATTCATCAACCAATCAGGCGGTTGACAAGGCTTACCCGTTTGTTTATTAATAAATACTAAAGTTACTTCACCCGTATTTAAAAGTTCGCGTTGGGCATTATAACATTCAAAATAAAAAGTAATTCTCACACCAGGTAAAGTTCTTATTTGAGTTACAATACTAATTTCATCATCGTAAAATGCTGGCTTTTTATAGCTAATTTTCATATCCAACACGGGCATAAAAATACCTCGGTCTTCAATTTCTTTATAGGAAAGTCCTATTTCGCGCAGTGCCTCTACCCTAGCCACTTCGTAATATTGTGCGTAATTACCATAGTAAACATAACCCATTTGGTCGGTTTCGGCATAACGTACACGTATTTTTATCTCTTTGCTAAACATAATATTCTTCACACAATAATACCAAATAAATCAGTAACAACAGCCTTTTTTTAGTAATTTTGCAGTATGGAAATCAAGTTAAATACAATAGAAGAAGCAATTAAGGATTTACAAAACGGAAAGACTATAATTGTTGTTGATGATGAGGACAGAGAGAATGAAGGTGATTTTATTACCACAGCTCGTAATGCTAGCCCAGAGGTTATAAACTTTATGGCAACACATGGTCGTGGTTTAATTTGTGCAGCAGTTACCGAACAGAGAGCGATTGAATTGGATTTAAAAATGATGGTAGCTAACAATACTTCATCCAACGAAACAGCGTTTACGGTTTCAATTGATTTACTTGGCGATGGCTGTACTACTGGTATTTCAGCATCAGATAGATCGAAAACCGTGCGTGCTTTAATTGATAAAAAAACAGTACCAAGTGATTTTGGCCGTCCAGGTCATATTTTCCCGTTAAAAGCAAAAACAGGAGGTGTATTACGACGCGCAGGACACACAGAAGCAACAATTGATTTAGCCAATTTAGCTGGTCATGAGCCTTGTGGAGTTTTAGTTGAAATCATGAACGAAGATGGTACAATGGCTCGCCTACCCGATTTGATGCTGATTGCAAAAAAACATGATTTGAAAATTATTTCGATAGAAGAATTAATTAAATACCGCTTAGCTACCGAAAGCATTGTTGAGAAAGAAATTGAAGTGGATATGCCAACAGAGTATGGTCATTTCAAACTATTATCTTACCGTCAAACAACAAACGACCAGCAACACCTTGCCTTAGTAAAAGGCGAATGGGATAAAAATGAAGCTGTTTTAGTTCGTGTTCATTCATCATGTGTTACAGGAGATATTTTTGGTAGCTGTCGCTGCGACTGTGGACCGCAATTGCAACGTGCAATGGAAATGGTTGAAAAAGCTGGTAAAGGTGTTATATTATACATGAACCAAGAAGGCCGTGGAATTGGATTATTAAACAAGCTTAAAGCTTATAAACTGCAAGAAAATGGTAGAGATACTGTTGAAGCAAATATTGAATTAGGCTTTAAAGCGGATGAAAGAGATTATGGTGTTGGCGCACAAATTTTACGCGATTTAGGCATTACTAAGATGAAGTTAATGAGCAATAATCCTAAAAAACGAGCAGGACTTATTGGCTATGGTTTAGAGATTACCGAAACGGTTGCAATTGAGATAGAATCGAACATTCACAACGAAAAATATCTTCGTACGAAGAAAGAAAAGCTAGGACATAAACTCAAAATTTAACCATTCGTCGGATTTTTAAGCATTTCGTAGGATATTTAATTATTTGGCTGTTAATTTGTAAGAAGTAACAAAAATAAATTAAGTATTTACGCTTTATGATTAAATGTATTGTTGTTGATGACGACATTCTTTCTAGAAAAATTGCTGAAGAATGTATCAAAAAAACTGAGTATTTAGATTTAAAAGAATCCTTTTCAAATGCTATAGATGCTATTAAATATTTAAAATCAAATAAAATTGATTTAATATTTTTAGATGTTGAAATGCCTGAGATTTCGGGCCTTGAAATGCTAGAACAACTTAAAACAGTTCCACAAATTGTACTTATTACCTCAAAACGCGATTATGCAGTTGAAGCATTTGAATATGATGTAACAGATTATATTGTTAAACCTTTTGACTACGAAAGATTTAAAAAAGCTGCATTAAAAGCTAAACAAAATCATGAAGCGGAACAAGCCTTATCGAGTGATGAGGACGATTTTTTCGTAAAAAAAGATGGCAAATTAATTAAACTAAATCTTTCAGAAATTATTTATGTTGAAGCTTTAGCTGATTATGTAAATATTCATTTATCGAAAACTACGGTTACTTCAACCGAGAGATTGACTGTGCTTTCAACAATGAAATCAGTTGAAGCTAAGTTACCTGTGAAAGATTTTGCACGTGTACACAGAAGTTACATTGTAAGATTGGATAAAATTAAATCTTTAGTAGAAAACAATTTAATAATAGCGGATAAATCAATACCTGTAAGCCGCTCCAATAAAGAAGCTTTAGTAAAACGACTAAAATTATTTTAGTCGTTTTACTAACTTTTATACTTTAAAGAGTTAATTACAATTCTTTATTATATCATCTAAAACCAAGCTCATATTTTCAATTTCGCCCTTCAAAATCCCATGCAGGGCCTTGTTTCGGTATTTGGCTACAATGGACTTTACTTTTAATAATATTTCTTCACCTTCCTGTGTAACCTTTAAATTAGCTCTTCTTCTGTCGTCGGGATGAATATGACGTTTTAAATAACCTGCTTTTACCAATAGCTCAATAATGCGAGTTACAGAAGCATTGTCCTTAAAAACCTTTTCTGCAATTTCTTGTTGCGAAATACTTGGATCATCCAAAATACATTTAATGACAAGCCATTGATCAATAGTAATGTCAAGGCCTTCTTCTTTTAAATGCTTTTGAGCAAACTGTCGGTAAGCCTTAATAGCCTTTTCAATTTTATAAAATATTGTTTCGTTTAATTTTTCCATATGTACTATTTACCATACAAATTTAACTGATTTATCAAAGTTTGACATATCAAATTACATAAGAAACCGTAACTAGACTTTAATGGTAATAGGCTTATACCAAAGGTATTTATAAAGAGAGAAAATTTTGATTACTTTTTAAAAACAAAATAAACAGCTGCAATGATACAAGCTAAAGCTGCGTAATGATTCCATTTAATAGTCTCGTTTTTAAATACTATAACAGAAAAGATAACAAACACTAAAAGTGAAATTACCTCTTGAATTATTTTCAATTGAAATAAATTAAAAGGACCTCCATTACTTTCGTGCCCTATTTTATTAGCAGGAACTTGTAAAACGTATTCGAAAAAAGCGATTAACCAACTAATTACAATAAAAAATAAAAGTCCTTTGTTTTCGAAAAACTTAAATTCTTTGAAACGCAAATGACCATACCAAGCAAAAGTCATAAATACATTTGAACCAATGAGAAGTAATACCGTATAAACAGCTTTTAATTGCATATCAATTATTTTTAATTCTTAACCAGCCTAAACACCTTTCATGCTCAAAAGCAAATAAATTATTAGAATAAGAGATGGTAAACCATACCCTAGAACTAGCAGCTACACCAGGGTTTTGTTGAATAATTTCAAGTTCATTTTCCTTTACTTGGCTCACAATTGCCACATGCCCGTATGGATTTCCTGCATGCCCATCAAAAATAACTAAATCACCCATTTGAGGTTTACTTTTACTTCCATTTTTAAACTGCAACAAATTTCTATCGGTATTTAATTCTCCGTCCGCAATTTTAGCATCAAAAAAATCCTTTGCATTGCCATAGCTATTGGGCATCTTATGCTTATAAAACTCGTAATAATACCGCTTAACAAACTCCACACATTGATAGCGAATACCAATATTATAACCATCAGCACTCACATTTCTTTCACCAACATGTCCTACTCTTCCGTTGTAATAAACATAAACCCCATTAAGCGAATCAAGCTTATCACCAATAGAATGAGAAAAGCTCGGGTTCTTGTAAATCTTAAGTACAAGCAACCCTATAGCAATTAAGATTACCAGAACAATGAATAGATATTTAGTTTTACGCTTCAAAAAGAGAATTCAAAAAAAAAGCCGCTAAAAAGCGGCTTTTACAATAGTTAAAAATTATTATTCAGTAATGATAACTAAATATTTAGATGCACTCCAAAAATCTTCAGCGTTAGTAATTTCAAGCTTTTCAACTGGTTTTTCTCCTACTAACTTATATGATGAACTTGGGTGATTTGTTAAGATTTTTGCCTTTTTAGCTCCAATTGGTAATGAAGTTAATTCAGCAATATTAACTTTAGTAAAGTATTCCTTGTTGAAATCGTTTTTCAAAGTTGTTGCTTTACCAATACCAATAAAACCACCTTCTTTAGTAATAACACCTTTTTCCTTTAATTCTTTACTTGTTCCAATAGCATAAAAAGCAGTGTTGATTTTTTCTTCTTTTACTTGATTCTCTTGCTCTAACTCTTCAAAATTAACTTGTAAGTTAGACAACTCAATGTTTAAACTTTCTACTTGCGTTTTTAAATCAGCAATTTGACCATCCTTTTCAGCAATAGCTTTTTCAAGGTTAGCAATAGCCTCTTCGAAACCTTTAATTTTTACGTTTGCATTTTTAAGTTTCTTGTTCAAAGAATTCATGCGAGACTTATTCTTTGCCATTAACTCATAAATAGCTTGAATATCTTCCTTAATTTGATCTTCTTTGCTTTTTACATCGCCATCTTTAGTGCTTTTTGCAACGATTTTCTCTTTTTCTTTTATCTCATTTAAGTTACTTTGAATTTCATTGAATGAATTAACGAACTCTTGCAATGCTGCTTCTTTCTCAGTTAACTGACCTTTTAAACCATCGTTTTCCATTCCTAAGCTATCCGCCAAAGGATTTGGTTCTTTCTCTCCATTGCCAGAGCAAGAAGTAAACAATGAACTTGAAGCTAACAATGCCGCAACTATTAATAATTTAATTTTTTTCATTTTTTGATTGGTTATATTTCGAGCAAAAGTAAGGCTTTGTATCGTATCTAAAAAATGGAATTAACATTTTTTATTGATTTTATAAGCTTCAACAGTTCTAGAAATTAGGTTTTAATAAATATTTACTATAGAAATCAACGATATGTTTTACAGCATCATCTGCGGTATCAACAATTTTAAATAAATCAAGGTCTTTTTCACCTATGTTTTTTTCTTCCAAAAGCATAGTCGTTTTAACCCATTCTAACAAACCTTCCCAATATTTTCTTCCTACTAAAACAACTGGAAACTTTGCAATTTTATTCGTTTGCACCAAAGTTAAAGCTTCAAACAATTCATCCATTGTTCCAAAACCACCTGGCATTCCAATAAAGCCTTGAGAGTATTTCAAAAATATTGTTTTACGAACGAAGAAATAATTGAAGTCGATACTTTTATCTCTATCAATAAATTCGTTTGGAGTTTGTTCAAAAGGCAATTCAATATTTAAACCAACCGATTTCCCTCCTCCTCTTTTAGCTCCTTTATTAGCGGCCTCCATAATTCCAGGGCCTCCACCTGTAATAATACCATATCCTTCTTGCACTAATTTAAAAGCAATTTCATCAGCAAGCTTATAATACTCATTTTCGGGCTTTGTACGTGCACTTCCAAAAATTGAAACACAAGGCCCAATTTTCGACATACGCTCAAAACCTTCAACAAACTCACTCATTATTTTAAATATTTGCCAGCTATCGCTTGCTTTAATATCATTCCAATCCTTTGTTGCAAATGCTTTACGGATTTTATCTTCATTTTCGTTTTCTACCATCATAATTATAAGTTTTTAAAATGCATAAAATAAAATATTCCTAATCCAACTAAAGCAGAAATTATGCCTGCTTTAATAATATAATCTCCTTGTTGACGCGTTTTCTCATCATAAAAAAAATGTTTACCACCTTTACTATCTGTATTGTAATTGTTTTTATAGTTAATACCTATACTTATACCTGCTAATACGGCTACAACACTAATATAACCAACTATAAAAGGCAAAAGGCAACCAAAAAAGCTCAATACAAATCCTGCAATAACAATGTTTTTGTCTCCAGCAACTGGCGCTAAAGCCTTTTGCTCCCTTTCCAAATTTTCTCTTTCAACAGCTTGTTCATCTATTTCAAAACCTCTTGCTATTAGAGTAGCTTTAACTTGCTCGTAATTATCAACACTCCAAGCTTCCTTATGATCTAAAATTTCGAACAACTCAGCATCCGAAAAACTTTCGAAAACATTTTCAGATTGTGCATTAGAACCAGCCTTTGCCAAAACCTCATTGGCTTCGTGAATTAAATCCTTAGGAACTTTAACGTAATAGTAACTGTTTCCTGAATCAACCGGAGAAACATAAGCTTCGATATGAATGTAGCTTATTTCAACCTCGCAAGGAATGTTATTATCAATAAATATTTCCCTTAAATCTTCCGATACATCACGGTTTAAATATGTTTTAAAAACAATTAAATCCATTAAAATTCTTTTTTTAGATACTCAGCAGTATAGCTTTGCTTATTTTTAATTACTTCCTCAGGAGTTCCCTGGCAAACTATGTTCCCTCCTTTTTCTCCACCTTCCAAACCAATATCAATAATATAATCGGCAACTTTAATTACGTCCATATTATGTTCAATAACCAAAACAGTATTCCCACTATCCACCAACTTATTTAAAACATCCAATAAAACTTTAACATCTTCGAAATGCAAACCAGTTGTTGGTTCATCCAAAATATAAAAAGTATTTCCTGTATCACGTTTACTTAACTCTGTAGCTAATTTTACACGTTGCGCCTCTCCTCCACTCAATGTTGTAGCTTGCTGTCCTAAAGTAATGTAACCCAAACCAACATCGTCAAGTGTTTTAATTTGGCGATGAATGCTTGGAATATGCTCAAAGAAAACAGAAGCTTGCTCAATAGTTAAATTCAACACATCGCTAATTGATTTGCCTTTATAACGAACCTCTAATGTTTCACGATTATAACGTTTACCATTACACTCGTCACATTTCACATATACATCTGGTAAAAAATTCATTTCAATCGTCTTCAAACCTGCACCACCACATGTTTCGCATCTACCTCCTTTTACATTAAAAGAAAAACGACCAGGTTTATAACCTCTAATTTTAGCTTCTGGTAACTCAGCAAACAAAGTTCTTATATCCGAAAATACGTTTGTGTATGTTGCTGGATTGCTTCGGGGAGTTCTTCCAATTGGAGACTGATCAATATCAATAACCTTATCAATATGTTCTAAACCAGTAATTGATTTGTATGGCAAAGGTTTTTTCTCGGCATTATAAAAATGTTTACTTAAAATAGGATACAAAGTTTCATTAATCAAACTTGATTTTCCACTTCCTGAAACACCTGTAATACAAATAAATTTACCTAATTGAATATCAATTGAAATATTTTTAAGGTTATGGCCAGTTGCACCTTTCAATGAAATTTTCTTTCCATTCCCTTTTCTTCTTTGTTTAGGAATTTCAATGGAACGTTTACTTGTGATATAGTCTGAAGTTAAAGTTGGAAACTTCAGCAATTTTTTTGGCTCTGCCGCAGCTACAATTTGCCCCCCATGAATACCAGCGCCAGGTCCAATATCAATCACATAATCTGCCTCCATAATCATGTCCTTATCATGTTCCACAACAATTATAGAGTTTCCGTTATCTCTCAAATTTTTTAAAGCTTCAATTAATCTTGTGTTATCGCGCTGATGAAGACCAATACTTGGTTCATCTAAAATATATAACACGCCAACCAATTGAGAACCAATTTGAGTTGCCAAGCGAATACGCTGAGCTTCACCTCCACTTAATGTTTTAGAACTACGATTAAGAGAAACATAATCCAAACCAACTTCCAATAAAAAATTAATTCGTGTTCTAATTTCCTTCAATACTTCCTTAGCAATTGTATTTTGCGTTTTAGATAATCTTTTTTCAATATCCTTAAACCAATTATGCAAAGCCGAAACATCCATGTTAGATAACTCAGCAATATTCTTTTCATCAATTTTAAAATACAAAGACTGTTTTTTTAAACGTGTTCCATCACACTCTTCGCATTTATTTTTATTGGTAAATCCATTCACCCATCTTTGCATTGCAGGAGAAGGATTTTCTTCGGCCTGTTTAATTATAAAATTTGCAATCCCCTCAAACGTGGAAGAATAACCTTCTGGATTAACTTCCGACTTTACCTTAAAGGTTTCATCACTGCCATATAATAATACATTAACTGCAGTCTCGTCTATTTCCTCAAAAGGCGTATCTAAAGTAAAACCATAAACATCGCCTATAGCCTCAATTTGCTTGCCAATCCATTGATTTTTAACTTCACCCAAAGGTGCAATAGCGCCCTTCTTAATACTTAGTTTTGGATTAGGTACAATTTTAGAAATAGAAACTTCGCTAACAACACCTAAACCATTGCAACGAGAACAAGCCCCATAAGGCGAATTAAAGGAGAATAAATTAGGAGCAGGCTCATCATAAGAAATACCTGAAGTTGGACACATTAAATTACGACTATAGAAATTTGCTTTTACATTTTTCTTATCACTATGCTCCAAAACCATAATAGTTCCTTTACCTTGCTTCATTGCAGTTTGCAAAGATTGTTTCAAACGCGTTTCACAACCTTTCACAATTTCTAAACGGTCGATAACCACTTCAATATCATGAACCTTATACCTATCAACCTGCATTTTAGCTAAAATATCTTTTACTTCACCATCAATTCGAACCTTTGAAAAACCTTGTTTACGAACACTTTCAAACAATTCGCGATAATGTCCCTTTCTTCCTTTTACTAATGGTGCTAATAAATAGATTTTCTTGTTATCAAATTTTTCTAAAATCAAATTAATGATTTGCTCATCGCTATACTTCACCATCTTCTCTCCACTCACATAACTGTATGCATCACCAGCGCGTGCATAAAGCAATCGAAGAAAATCATATATCTCGGTTATAGTTCCTACAGTAGATCGAGGATTTTTATTTACCGTTTTTTGTTCAATAGAAATTACAGGCGAAAGACCAGTTATTTTATCCACATCTGGCCTTTCCATATTCCCTAAAAACTGACGAGCATAAGATGAGAAACTCTCAATATAACGTCGTTGCCCTTCAGCATAAATTGTATCAAACGCAAGAGAAGATTTACCACTACCACTTAGGCCAGTAAAAACAACCAATTTATTGCGTGGAATTTTTAAATCAATATTTTTAAGATTATGAGCTCGCGCACCAACAACCTCAATCTCTTCCGTAAATTCGTTTTCGTATTCCATCTTATTTTACTTCCCTTGATTTAACGATTCAATATTTTCTTTGGCCAAGAAAATGACTATTTCCTTACCTTCACTAATTTCAGATTTTTCATCAATTAAGTTCCACATTCTAATCTGCTGTTCACTTACTTTATATTTTTCAGCAAGCAGTTTAATGGTTTCACCACGCAATACTTTATGGATTAAACCACCATTATTATCGATTTTAGATTTACTTAATGTATCCGACAAATTAAAATATTGCGTTGAATCTAAACTTAAATTACTCTTTAACATTTCGCTTTCCAATTCATCATAACTCGATTCCAAGAATTTTTTGGTAGGAAAAACAATTGTATACTTTTTATGCGTTGGGTTAGAAAGTTTATTTTTGCGCAACCAAGGATTAAACAACTGCATTATTTTGTAAGTGTATCCCTTTTGAATAGCATAATCAACCAAGTTATTTATTGTTGAGTCTGTTTGAATTTTAACCAAAGGAACTTGGCTATATAAATCACGTTTACGAATAACGAAACCAAATTTCTTTGGATTTGTCATAATGGTTTTTATAGCTAAAATTCTATAAACATATCTCGATGTTTCATCGTTTAATTGCAAATCATAATAAGCACTTACTTTTTGTTTTTTTAATTGAGACTCAATTCCACCCATACCTAAATTATAAGAAGCTGCTGCTAAAGTCCAATTGTTAAACATTTTGTGTGCATCTAAAAAATATTGACAAGCTGCTTCTGTGCTTTTTTCAACGTTGTATCTCTCATCAACTTCATCATTTATTTCTAAACCATAATTTAAAGCAGTAGGCTCAATTAATTGCCAAAAACCAGTTGCGCCTTGAGGCGAAACAGCATTAGTTAAATGACTTTCAATAATTGCAATGTATTTAAAATCATCAGGCACATTATACTTTTTTAGTATAGGTTCAATAATTGGGAACCATCTATTTGCTCGTTTAAATAACAATAAAGAGTTACTATGCCAAAAACCATTGGTTAACAATTCTCTATCTAAACTCTCTTTAATACTAAAGTCAGAATGCGGTACTGTTTCACCGGCAAAATTTAAATTAGCTGGAATTAAAAAACTACCCACTTTATAATTTGCATCAATATAATCTTGATACATTTTATCGGAAGTTGAATTAGAATATGAAAATGAAAACAATTTAATCAAAAAAGACAATAATAAAATAGCGCTAAAAGAAATAGCAATACTCTTAAATTGAGCTTTTTTAGGCAATAACTGAATTATTTTTTGTTTCCAATTCATGAATAAATACAGGTAAAATAATTATTTCTTCACTCGAAAGTGAGTTAAAGAAAAAAGAGAAACAAAAGTAACAAATGGAAAAATAGCAAATAACAGAGCGTTTGACCATTCGAAAACGTTAGCTTTAGATATTAAGTAAGCTGAATAACAGCCTATACCCGTTAATAAAACAAATAAAATAGCTACACGTTTTTCGGTTACACCGTTAAAAAACAAATGGTGTGTTGTATGATCTTTACCCCCAACAAATGGTGATTTACCTTTACTTAACCTATTAATTACAACTGTGGTTGTATCGGTTAAAGGAATCACAAAAACATTAATCACAACTAAAATACTTTTTAATACACTTGATAGAGGTAAGTTAATCTCATTTATGGTTGTTATATTCCAACAATACTCAATACCAATCATAGCTAAAAAAACACCTAAAAACTGACTCCCGGTATCACCCATAAACATGCGAGAAGGGTGCCAATTATAAACTAAAAAGCCACACAAAGCTCCTAAAAGAGCCAAAGCCAAAATTGGTAGAGGGGTTAATGCAGTACCATTAATTATAGAATATCCAATAGCAAATGTTAAAATAACAGAGCTTACCAACGAAGTAATTCCATCCATATTATCCAACATGTTAATAGAATTCATCAAACCAATAACCCACAAAATAGTTAATGAGTAATTCAAGAACTCACTGCCAAAACATGAGATTTTTGTACCCGTTAAAAGCAAAATTAAACCGCAACCAAATTGAGTAACAAATTTTAAAATAGGTTTAGTATCAAAAGCATCATCAGCTAATCCCATAATAAAAGCAATGTTAACGGCAGCAAAAATTCCAAGTAATTTTCTATTTGAAAAAACAAACTCTTGATGTGGTAATAATATTTCGAGGAGAATAAAGGCAATTAAAAAAATAACAAAAAAAGAAATTCCTCCTAAGGCTGGCTTAACAGTTGGACTCCATCTAATTTGCATTTCAGGATTGTTACGTATACCTAAAGTACGAGCCAATCTTAAAAAGATTGAATTAATTAAAATCGAAAAAATTACACATCCTGAAAATAGTAATATGTAATACAATGGAATATTATCTATTGGCGTCGGCATCTAAAATGGAGATTTTAAATTACTAAATTCAACTCCTAATTTATCCTTATCCGATAAAATTGGATTTTCGATTCGCCAATCAATATTTAAATCTTTATCATTCCATAGCAAACAGCCTTCACTGTCTTTATTGTAATAATTAGTACACTTATACTGAAAAATTGTGCTATCAATTAAAGTTGAAAAACCATGTGCAAAACCAGGTGGTATCCACAGCATTGTTTTATTCTCAGCAGTTAACTCAATGCTAAACACTTTTCCAAACGTTTTAGATTTAGTTCTAATATCAACAACTACATCCAAAACACTTCCATTAATAACTCTTACCAATTTACCTTGTGAAAAAGGTGGTGCTTGAAAATGCAATCCTCGCAGAACACCCGCATTTGACATGGATTGATTATCTTGAACAAAAACTAAATCAGATATTTTTGAAAACTCTTTTTGATTAAAACTTTCGTAAAAATAACCTCTTTCATCGCCGAAAACCTTTGGCTTAATTATAAATAAATCTTGTATTTCGGTTTCAATAAATTCCATTAACTTGTTTGTATTTTCTTTCTTTTAACTAAAAAACCCTTTTTCTTATCAATTTGTTCTTCGTAATAGCCGTATCCTTTTCCGTAACCATATCCATAACCGTAGCCATAACCATAATTATATCCATATGTTTTGCGATTAACATCCACTCCATTTAAAACTACAGATAGTTTAGAAATATTATTCTCATTTTGCAATCTATCTAATATTTGAATGAAATTCCTTCTCGAATAATCGGCTCTGAAAACATAGATTGGATAATCCGCCTTTTGAATCATTGCAACTCCATCGGTTACTAAGCCTACTGGAGGATTATCAATAATAATTATATCATATAATTGTTTTAATTCTTCTAAAACAGAATCCATGCGTTTACTAATTATCAACTCCGAAGGATTTGGTGGAATTGGACCCGCAGTTATGAAATCTAAATTACTTAAACTACTTTTTTGAACGCAATCATTGATTGTATCTTTCTCAATTAAAAGTGTGCTCATTCCCTTTTCATTATTTGCACCAAAACCACGATGGATTTTAGGTTTTCGCATATCCAAATCTATAATAATTACTTTTTTACCCGAAAACGCTATAATACCAGCTAAATTAAGAGCTACAAAGGTTTTCCCTTCTCCCGAGATTGTTGAAGTTAATGCAATAATTTTTGCGCCTGGCTCATTTGATATAAACTGTAAATTGGTTCTAATCGACCTAAATGCTTCTGCAATTAATGATTTCGGGTTTTTATCAACTACCAATTGAGAAACGGGTATATCTCTATCATAACGTGGAACAATTCCTAATATACTAACGTTAGCTTGAGTTTGTTTTGTTATTTCATTTAACGAATTAATTTGATCATGAAAAAAGTAACGAATAATAATTAAAATAACACTAATAAGTAAAGCACTCAAAATAGCTACAATAATTGTGAATCTTTTGCTTGGTGAAACATGAACTAAACTTGCAACAGCTTTTTCTAAAACTAAAGTTTGTGTTACAAAACCCGCCTTAGAAATACTAAACTCCGTTTTCTTCTCTAAAAGCAAAGTATAATACTTTTCGTTTATTGTGAACATGCGCATTAAACGTGCATACTCTAAATCCTTTTCGGGTTGATTAGAGAATTTACCAGTTATTACACTTACTTTTTCTTGTATATTACCTAGCTTGCTATCCAAATTAGAACGCATAGCATGTATACTTTTAACCAATAAAGAACGCTGAGCATCAATTTGAAAATTAATATTTTTAATTGCGTCATTATCCACTGTTACTTGCTGTAATAGCTCTTCCTTGTTCATTAATAATTCTTGCAGCTTGCCAGCAATACTCTTTACTGCTTCAGCTCCTTCGATTCCAGCAACAACAGAAATTAAAGAATAAGAATCGATTGATTTGGCAGGGTTGTTAATGTCTTTTTCAATCTGAGTCAAAATTTTAGCATCCAATTCCAATTTCAGTAACTGATCTTCGAGTGAACTTTGTTTCATCAAACTACTTTGAACAACTGCTGAATTAGTGTTATAATCGTTATTTTTCCTAAAATTTTCTAATGTATTCTCACTAGTTTTTAAATCTCCAAAAACACTTGCCAATTGTTCATCAATAAATCCAATAATATTTTTCGAACTTTCACTTTCTCTTTCAACATCATAAACTTGAAATTCAGTTGCAATACTATTTACTACATCAGCAGCTTTAAAAGGATTATAATCCTTCATAACTATACTGATGGTTTTAGCTTGCTCATTTAAAAGTTTAACTTCCAATTTAGATTGAATAGACGCTACGATGTCATTTTCATCATGACGCATCATGTAAATCTTATTTAGACTTTTAATCTCCTTCCACCAAGATTTCTTATCAATCGTTGGGTTTGGAAAAATTTTAAAATTAAAGCCATTGCTAGTAGTTAATTTATTCAGCAAAAATGGCACTTTCTTCTCTGAGCCTTCTGGTCCATAAGAAATGTAACCACCATTTTCATTTTCAAAATTAACGTTGATTCTTGCGTTATAAAGCGAATTATCCTTTATATCTATTTCGGCATAAAAGGGAGATCCTGTATACAACTCATTCGATTTAAAAGTTCCTTCGTTAAAATAGCTTACAAATAAGTCCATTTTATTTACAACACGTTTTAAAAAAACTGTTGATTTTAAAACCTCAATAGATTTTGCTAAACCATTTTCACCTTCTTGAAAATTAGAATTCACTAAGATATTTTCCGCTTCATTCTTAGTATTAACTTGGATTGTAGCTCTTGATTGATAAATTCTAGGAGTGTATCTAAGATAAATAAATGCTAAACTTGAAGAAATGATAAAGAACAATATCACCCAATATATACTTCTTCGCGCAATATGAATAAACAAACCTAACTCAAATTCACTACTAAACTTGGTTATACGTTCTTTATAACGATCAAAATTTTGATTGGTAGTTCCTAAATCGTCTTGATTAAGCATTATTTTTTAATAAAGTTGTATATAAGTAAGGTAGTACTTAAAATTGAAATGTAAGGTAAAACCTCGGCAGCTAGTCGCTGTGCGAATTTAACCCTTGACTCAACATAAATAATATCATTTGCTTGAACAATACTATTTCCTGCTGGCAAACCTTCTATAACAGACAAATCCAGTAAATACACTTTTGGAGTTGGTCCTGAATTTCGCACAAGTTTTATTTTATAAGCCTTTCCATCATCAGTTATACCGCCAGCCAAGGCTAAAGCTTCCAAAACAGTTGTATTATTATTATTAATAGGAACAACCTTTGCAGCCCCACCGCTTCCTGGAAAAACCGTTATTCTCTTATTGCTAATTTTCAAAGTAACATAAGGATTTTTATAGTACTTGCTATACTTATCCTCTAACATAATTTCAACTTCACGTAAAGTCAACCCTGCCACTTTTACATAACCTAACAATGGTAGTTTAAGGTTACCATTTTTATCAACTGTTTCATCTATATTACTGTTAAACAACTGACCATTAGCTGTTAAATCAATCATTTTAAAACCATCGTTTGTAAACAAACGAAACACAATTGCATCATTACTCGAAACTTTATAATCATCATAACGCATAGAATCCACAATTTTTTCATAAGTATAATTTTTTGGAGTTTTCAGCATCAAATTTGGTCGCAAAGTTCTGCAAGATGAAAACAAAGCAACAACAGCAATTAAATATAACAGTTTACGCATAGGTTATTTTTGTAACCTTCAAATATACTAATAATTACTATAATTATTGGGTGATTTTTAGCCTTTTTTAGCTGATAATTTATTTATAAATTGACCTAACAGAATCACGTAAATTATAGCGAGAACTCATCACTTCACCATAGGCACCTGCACTTCTAATTGCTATAAAATCGCCTCTTTTTAGTTTAGGCAACTCAACGGCCTTGCCAAAACAATCTGAGCTTTCGCAAATGGGCCCAACCACATCATATTTTGAGTCGTTTTTTTCTTCTAATGTGGTAACTTTCTCGATTTTATGGAAAGCTTGATAAAGCGCGGGTCGAATTAATTCTGTCATACCCGCATCTAAAATGGCAAAGTTTGTATTAATACCTTCCTTTATGTAAAGTACCTTTGAAATTAAACTACCGCATTGAGCAACAATACTTCTTCCCAATTCAAAATGAATTTCTTGATTATTTTTTACTTCTAAAAAGTCATTAAAAAGTTTAAAATAGGCTTCAAAGTCGCAAATTGCATGAGAATCAGGTTCTTTATAATTAATACCTAAGCCACCTCCTACATTAATATGTTTAAAGAAAATTTGCTTTGAATTAAACCAACTTTGAATTTCATTTACTCGAATACAAAGATTTTTGAATGAACTTAAATCTAAAATTTGCGAACCAATATGAAAATGTAAACCTTCAAGAGATATATTTGACAAGCCTTTCAGCTCATTCAAAACAGTCTCAAATTCATAGGGATTAATTCCAAACTTATTCTCTTCCAATCCTGTAGTTATGTATTTGTGCGTATTTGCATTAACATTTGGATTAACACGCAGTGCCACTCGAGCTATTTTATTTTTAGCTTTTGCCAGTTCGTCAATAACTCTAAGCTCCGGTATACTTTCGCAATTAAAGCTAAAAATGTTATTCTCTAAAGCAATGTTAATCTCTCTATCACTTTTACCAACACCAGCAAATGCAATAGATTCAGAGGAAAAACCATTTTCCAAAGCACACAAAATTTCATTTCCACTCACGCAATCTGCTCCTAAACCATGTTGTTTTATTACCTGCAAAATTTGCGGATTAGAATTTGCTTTTAACGCATAATGAACGTGATAATTGTACTTTTTAGAATACTCAACTACTTTTTTTAATGTTTGATTTAATAAAGACAAATCATAAAAATAAAAAGGAGTTTCTGTGCGTTGAAACAAGGAAATATGTTGATTTAACGACATAGATTAGTAATTAAATAAGCCTTTGTTCAAAGCAACTAGGGCTGCCTTTTTGAATTCAGAATTAACCAAAACAGACATATTGTTCTCACTTCCTCCATAAGAAATCATACGAATTGGAATATCTTTTAAGGCTTCAAAAACCTTTTGAGCGTAACCTTTCTTATCCATTCCAAAATCGCCAACAATACAAATAATAGTTTGATTTTCATCGACTTCAATTTTAGCAAAGGTTTCTAATTCTTCTTTAATATATTTTAAAAACTTTGTCGAATCAATAGTTAAAGAAACAGCTACCTCTGATGTAGTAATCATATCAATTGGTGTTTTAAATCGTTCAAACACTTCGAAAACTGAACGTAAAAAACCGTAAGCTAAAAGCATTCGATCGCTTTTAATATTAATTGCTGTAATACCATCTTTAGCTGCAACTGCCTTAATTCCTTGGCTTGAACTACTTTCGGAAATTATTGTCCCTAAAGCTTCAGGTTGCATTGTGTTAAGTAAACGAACGGGTATATTTCTTTTTTGTGCTGGTAAAATACACGTTGGGTGCAAGATTTTAGCTCCAAAATAAGCTAACTCGGCTGCTTCATTAAAAGTAAGTTCGTGTATTGGGTGAGTTTTATCAACCACACGAGGGTCGTTATTATGCATGCCATCAATATCGGTCCATATTTGAACCTCCTTAGCTCTTATTGCTGCACCTATCAAAGAAGCTGTATAATCACTTCCTCCACGTTTTAAATTATCAATTTCACCAAACGAATTTCTACAAATGTAACCTTGAGTAATAAACAGAATATCTTCACCATGCTTATTTAATTCTTCTTGCAAGTTTCGTTCGATATAATCTAAATCAGGTTCCTCATTTTCATCAATTCGCATAAAATTTAAAGCCGGAAGCAAAACGGATTTCACATTACTTTCCTGCAAATGAAAATGAAACAAAGCTGTACTCAAAAGTTCTCCTTGTGCCAGAATAGCCTTCTCTTCCATACTGGTGAACATATCGAGAGTAAAACTTTTTATAAAACTAAAATGAGATTTTATTAATTCAGTACCTTTTGAAATAAACTCTTCCGCTTCAAAAAGCTCTTTAACTACTTGTAAGTATTTTTTCTCTAAATCGTTTATTTTAGCGTTAGCCTCATCTGTTTTCTTTAAATATAATAATGATGAGATTTCAACTAAAGCATTGGTAGTACCGCTCATTGCCGATAAAACAACAATTTTCTCGTCGCGGTTTACAACCAACTTTTTTAATTCCTTAATACGCTGTGGAGTTCCAACACTTGTTCCTCCAAATTTTAAAATAAGCATTGTAGAAAAAATAATGATTAATCTTTATAACAAACATATAGCATTTCCCCTGCTGGAAGTCTATATCTATCAACCTCTTCGGCACTTAATTGATTAACGTAATCGTCAACTTTCACTCTAAATCCAGCACTTGCTAATCTATCTTTGTAATCTAATCCAAACAAACGAACATGATCCTTTTGCCAAAAATGTTCTTCGCGAGCTTCAGGGGTAGTGATAGTTTTATCTTCATAGGTTTTTTCACGTGTAGAGTCTAATGGCACTTGAAAAATACCCCATCCACCTGGCTTCATAATACGATATAATTCTCGCATACATTGCAAATCATCCTCCACGTGTTCTAAAACATGATTACAAAAAACAACATCAAATGTATTATCAGCAAAAGGTGCTTTATGCAAATCAAAATGCACGTCTGCAATAGGCGAATTATAATCGCCAGTTTTATAAGTTAAATTAGGCATAGCTTTAAACAATTTATAAAAACATTGTTCAGGAGCAATATGTAACATATTATGTTTGGCTGTAAAAAAATCAGTCTTATTTTTTAAATACAACCAAAGTAATCTGTGACGTTCTAAAGAAAGGCTACCTGGACATAATACGTTTTTACGTTTTGCTCTTCCCGAGTAACCATAAGGCAAAAACTTACGGTAAGATTTACCACTAATTGGATCGGTGTATTTGTTTCCTTTATAAATTAAAGGCGCTATTTTACTAAACCACAAACTAAATTTAATTAGTATTGGACGTGGTATTGTACGAAGTAAGAAATGAAACATATTAATTTATTTTGGTTGTGATTGCTGGAGAACAATTATCAACCAACAATCCATTAATTTTAATGCTTTTTATCGTGCTTTTTACGTGCTACTCGTTTCTCCCAAAGATTTAAACTTTCAACAAATAATGCGAAAGCAAGAGCAACATAAATATAAGAATTGTTCATGTGCAAAGTTGGGTGTAAAGCTTGTGTACCTTCAAATATCAATACAAAAGAAATAACTAGTAAAAACGCTAGAGCTAACATTTTTATGCGAGGATTTTGATTAATAAAATCAGAAACTTTCCCAGCAAACAACATCATAATTACAATAGATATAACAACTGCAACAGCCATAACAATTAAATTTGGTTCGATATTTTTAACCGCCTCGTGAGCACTTGCAACAGCTCCATGAGCAACTTCAGAACCTCCAATTTTAGATAAAGGAATAGCAGCCAAAATAGAATCTACCGAGAAAATAATATCAATAATCATGATTTGTAAAATAACATTTGCTAAACCAGATTTTTTATCTTTACCTGAATCCTCGCTATGCTCGTGCCCTTGAATCTTTTCCCATATCTCTTGCCATGTTTTATAAACTAAAAACAAACCTCCTAACAATAACATTAAATCTTGACCAGTAATTGGCCACCAAGCAGGGCTAAATGATAAAGGTTGAGTTAAACTAGTTACCCAGCCAATACCCAATAATAATCCCAAACGTATAAATAAAGCCAACAATAAACCTGTGGTTCTGGCTTGTGCCTGTTGGTTTTTGGGTAATCTATCCGCTGTAATTGATATAAAAATAATGTTATCAATCCCTAAAACAATTTCCAAAAATGTTAAAATTAACATAGCAATTATACCGTTGCTTGTTATCGATTCTTGGAACATTTCCCCGTAAGTCATAATCTGAATTTTGTTGTTTTTTACAAAAATACGAATAAAAAGAGAATTGGTGAAAATTTTTTCTTATTGATAATCAGTACTTTGAAAAATATTTTAGTACTATGTATTGCATAATACAATTTTATACCCTTATCTTTGTATCGCCAAATAACATCTATAACCTAGTAAAGGTTTTAAAAGTTGTGAAAGGCATTAAATTAATTAATAAACAAAAAAATGAATACAGCAGAAAATACAAAAGCGCAAATGCGTAAAGGTGTATTAGAACTATGTATTCTTTCTATACTTTCAAGCGGAGATGCATATCCAACTGAAATTATAGATAAATTAAAAGAAACCAAATTAGTAGTTGTTGAGGGTACTTTGTATCCTCTATTAACTAGATTAAAAAACACAGGACTTTTAACTTATCGTTGGGAAGAATCAACATCAGGGCCACCACGCAAATACTACCGTTTAACTCCAGAAGGAGAAACAACATTAACGGAATTACAAGCATCATGGCAGGAATTAGTTGATGCAGTAAACAAAACAATTAATCAAACTAAAACCAACTAAAAATATTAAAATGAACAAAACAGTAAATATAAACTTAGCAGGTATAGTCTTTCATATAGACGAAGACGCTTACGAAAAATTAAGTTCCTACTTAAAAAGCATAAAAAATTATGTAGGAAATACAGAAGAGCATCAAGAAATTTTAAATGATGTTGAAGCTAGAATAGCAGAACTTTTAAAAGAAAAAACTGGACCAAATAAGGAAGTAATAACAAATGCTGATGTTGATTTTATTATCAGTGTAATGGGAAAACCAGAAGACTTTGGAGATGGCAGCGAAACATCAAACACCGAATCAAATCAAAAAGGATTTGAATGGAATCGCACTTATCACAATGGAAAATCTAGAAGAGTTTTTAGAGATGGTGAATCAAAAATACTAGGTGGTGTTTGCTCAGGTATTGGTCAGTACTTTGATTTTGATCCATTATGGATACGCCTATTCTTTGTGTTGTTATTTTTTGGTTTTGGAACAGGATTTCTATTCTACTTAATATTATGGATTGTAATTCCAGAAGCTAAAACAACTGCCGAAAAGCTTGAAATGAAAGGCGAACCTATTGATTTCAATAACATTTCGAAAACAGTTAAGGAAGAAGCCGAGCAGGTAAAAGAGCGTTTCAAAAATTTTAGTAACGAGTTTAAAAAACCAAATTCAGCTCACAGAAACGCCGCTGATAAATTAGCCGATGCCATTAAGCAAGTATTTACAGTCATATTTCAAATTTTCGGGAAAGTAGTTGGATTGTTTTTCTTATTCATTGGCGTAACTCTTTTGATTGGGCTAATTTCAATGATAGTTGGTTTTGGTACTGTTAATAGTGTAAATATTACCGAATTTAAAACTTACATATTAGGTTCTAGCTACGATACAGGCTTTTTAAATTTTGGTTTAACACTTTTAATTGGTATACCAGTAATATCACTTATTTATGCAGGAGTTAAAATGTTGTTCCGAATTAAGTACAATAACAAATTTATAAATATAACATTGGGGTTACTTTGGACTGCGGGCTTTATCATTTGTTTGTATTGCGGAAGTAAAATAGGTTCGGAGTTTGCTGCCGACGGAAGAATGAAAGAACAAGCTAAACTCAGCCTTGCTCCTAGTGATACATTGATTGTAAAATTAAACTCCGAACTTGATTCAGATGGAAATAAAATTGATTGGGTAGATTATAGAAGAAGTGGAGTGTTTAATACTTCGGAATGGAACACAATCAACAAGGCAGGAAAAAAAGTTATAGCTGGTATACCGCGTATTAAAATTCAGTATAGCGAATCTGATAGCGTTGAAGTATTAATTGTTAGAACATCTAACGGTTCTACCATGATGGATGCCGAAAATAGAGCTTCAAAAATTAGATATAACTATAACACAACAGGTAACACTTTATACTTAGCTAATTACTATAACTTTAATACTGAAGATTTAATACGTGATCAAGAATTAGAGGTAATTATAAAAGTACCCAAAGATAAAATTGTGTATTTAGATAGAAGCATTGATAGAGCAATAGTTTATATTGATGTAAATGGAAACACCACAAATGAAATATACAATTACTACGCTAAATCAACAGTAAATGGATTTGAGTGTTTAGGTTGTCCTCCTCATAAAATTATCAAAGACGAGGACCAAGATTAATCATTCTAAATAAAAAATATCACAACTCGTTTAGTTCAAATGAAAAAAATCAGTTTAATAATCGCTTTAGCATTTTTGCTTCCTTTTATTAGCGCAGCTCAAAGTTCAAACTTTGTTCAGCACGAAGGAATAAAGAACAAAGTACATGAAGATAATGTAGGGAAAATCACCTTTATGGCTAAACCAATAGCTTTTGAGCAATACAGCGAAAAGGATTTTTTACAAACATTTGAATTAAACGAGAAGTGTGATTTTAATGCGAGAGTTTTTTTAGCCAACTCACTAACAAATTACTTACATGACCTTGCGCCAAATTTGAGTGCGGAAGAATTGACAACAAAAGGGAATTATCAATTCAACTTTTACATTGACAATCAATTCATTTACACAGAAAATTTGAATGTTGGCGCAGGCAGTTCTGATTCAAAAAACACAAAATTAGTTTTTCGAATTCCGTTTATAAGTTCAACAAACGAGGATCATTGGGGAAGATTTTTGTGGAATCGTTTTTTAATGAAAGGTGGCCTGGAAGCTTTATCTGAAGGGACTCACAACTTAAAAATTGAATTGCGTGCTTATATTTTAACATCCAAATTAAAAGTGAGCGAGAAAATAGCCGAAGGGCAAATTCAAATTATAATTCCAGAAAAAAAACTAGAGCCGAAACTTATTGAGGTACAAAAAATAAAACCAACAACTGATTGGGCAATAGCCAACAATCAAGTCAATGAAGAGAAAATTAAAGCACTGAATAAAAAAATACTTACATCAACCTACAAGGATATCACAAGTATAGTTGTTATTAAAGACAACAAACTAGTGCTTGAAGAGTATTTTAACAAGGCTAAGCGAAACACCTTGCACGATACGCGTTCAGTTGGAAAATCCTTTACCTCTGCCCTACTCGGAATTGCTATTCAAGATAGTTTAATCAAAAATGAAAATCAAAATCTTAGTAGCTTTTATAACTTAAAAATGCACAGTAATTTTTCGGCTCAAAAAGAAAACATCAGCTTAAAAAACTTACTCACTATGAGTTCTTGCATTGATGGTTCAGATAGAAACGAAAAATCACCAGGAAATGAAGAGAACATGTATCCAACAAAAAACTGGGTTCAATTTGGTTTAGATTTACCCGTCGATAGCAATAAAACCAACGGAAAGCAATGGGATTATTTTACAACTGGTGTTGTTTTATTGGGTGATATCATTCACAAATCGGCACCGCAGGGTTTAGAAAGTTACGCTAAAACCAAACTATTTCAACCACTCGGTATTAGCAAATACAAATGGGAATATACTCCACAAAAGGTTGCGAATACGGCTGGTGGAATTAAATTAAGCTCTCTAGATTTAGCCAAATTTGGGCAGCTCTATCAAAACAAAGGTAAATGGAATGGCAAAGAAATTATTCCAGCTTCATGGATAGAAAAAAGTTTAAGTCACCAAGTACAAATAACTGATGCGGAGAATGAATTTTACGGTTTCTTATTTTGGAATAAAACCTACACCGTAAACGGAAAAAACTATGAGGTATATTATGCCAGTGGCAATGGAGGAAACAAAATTGTCATCTTCAAAGACTTTCCTTTTGTAATGGTTATAACATCAAAGGCTTTTAATACACCTTATGGTCATTCGCAAAGCGACAAAATCATTCAAAACTATTTAATCCCCGCTTTAATTAGCGACTAAATATAGAAGCAGATGGATAAGACTATTGATTCTAAACCAATGCGATAGTAAATAAATAATAAAATTTCAATGGGAAAGAAGCCTCAACAATGTTGGGGCTTCTTTTATTCCCCTTTCCCTTTATCCCATTCTCATTTGAAATAAATGAAAAATTAGTATATTCGGCTTTCAAAATATTAAGCCGTATGGATTTAGAATTTAACAAGAATGATGATAAAATGCGATTGCTCATTTCGCAAATGGAGCAAAAACTCGCAAAAATATATTTAGGTGGTGGAAAAGCTCGTATTGAAAAACAACACGAGCAAGGCAAAATGACAGCGCGCGAGCGAATTGACTTTTTATTGGATAAAAACACCGAACGTCTTGAAGTTGGAGCCTTTGTTGGTGAAGACATGTACAAGGAACACGGTGGCTGCCCAAGCGGAGGTGTTGTTATTGTAATCGGTTACATTAGCGGAAAACAATGTATTGTTGTTGCTAATGATGCTACTGTAAAAGCAGGAGCTTGGTTTCCAATTACAGGAAAAAAGAATTTACGTGCGCAAGAAATTGCCATGGAAAACAGATTACCCAGTGTTTATGTAGTAGATAGTGTTGGTGTTTACGTACCTATTC
>CAZRUA010000041.1:0-29284 GCA_964603125.1 uncultured Flavobacteriaceae bacterium
CACCATTTGTGCCATTATTACAAGAAACTGGTGTTGAAACCGCTGTTCCTGGCGCACAACAAGCACCAACTGCACTAAAATTTGTTGGAGGATCATCAGTACACCCTAAACTTGACCATGAACCAGATTCCCCATCACCTGAAGTATTTATATCCACAGATAAATCTGAACCTGGAGCACAACCAGCATCCGTTGTAATGTTCCAACAAAAATTCCATTGACCAGCTGTTGTAACATCACCAGCTGCAGAATTATTATCTCCGAAATTATTTCTAGGGTTTCCATCAGCAGGACTATAATCAAAATAAAATCCTGCTTGAGAGCCAAATGTACCACCACCGCCAGGGCCAGAAGGATAATAAGCCCAAGTACCACTTCCGCTTAAACTTGCTGGAGGTGTTGCTACTATTGTTGCCGGATTCCATCCTGCACCAAAGCTAGTTTGAACACCATGCAGCCAATTAACACTTATTTCATTATATTGACCAACATGATAACAAAAATTAACCGTTGTGTTTGGGGGATATGCACCGTTAACAGGTAAAGGATTAACTGTTAATGATGAAGCGGTTAAACAATCACTACAATCCTTACTGTTCTGTGCACTGAGAGTAAAAGTTCCTGTTGCTGTAGTTGTATTACCACTAATCTGTAAAAAATAAGTTTGCCCTATAACCATCTGCTCAACTGTTAACGTTACAGTTCCAGCAGCATTTCCAATTGCGCATCCACCAATACCACCACCTAAACTGCCACAAGTACCTGAATAAAATGTAATGTTTGGATTTGCAAATGAACTATTTACTGTGAAAGTACCTGTATAACCCGATGCAGTAAATGAATACCATACATCATTTGCAGGATTAGCCTGTGTACCAGTACCTCCAGTACATCCATTTTGATAAATATAAGGATTTCCTGCTGTAGCTGCAACTGTTGTCCCATTAACTGTAGTGGCGGCTCCATTAAGCAAACCAGTTCCACAATTACCTGGATTAGGCAAAGTTCCTAACGAAGTTGCGGAACACGGATTATCGTTAACTGGCTGTGCAATTGCCAAATAAGAACAAAAAATAAGTGTGACACTTAGTAAAAATTTACGCATAATATCGGGGATTTAAATAAATTACTTTTTGCTTGTTGTTGTGATTCCTGCTGTTAAATGTCCAGAAGGAAGAATGTTGAAAGAAGGCATAATAAAATCATCTGCAAACTTAGTTTGATATTCATTAACGTTGACCGCAATTCCTAATCTAAGTAATTCATTTGCAGATAAAAACTCCAATTCAAAACCATTTTGAAATTTTATTTTCACACGCTCATCTCTTAAGCGATATCCTTCTAAATCAGCTGCTTCTATCGATTTTTTATAAAACTCAACTTGCGTTTGATCCTTGGCATTATTTATATTGAAACTGCCTTTAATTGTTCCTTTAAAAACAAAGGAAAAACTAAAAAAAACAAATGCTAAAACTGCGCTTAAAGTGTAAATTCTTTTCATATTTTCTTATTTAATATACAAACTGATATTTTTTGGACATACTAAGATAACACTTGCAGTTTGAAATAGCAAGCTAGCCTAAAGAAAACATTTAACTTTTTTTGTGAAAATCTTTAAAATCGCCTCTTATTAAGACGAAATGAGATTAAATATCGACTAAAACTTGTTTAATTTTAGTTCTGTCCCATCAAAAACTGCATAAGTTTGATAGTTTATCCACTCCCCTAAATTGATGTACCTACAATCATTATTGATTTTCATGTCGAGTGGAAGATGGCGATGACCAAAAATAAAGTAATCAATTTTATTTTTTAAAGTATACTCTTTGCAAAATTGCACCAAAAATTCTTTATCGTCTCCTAAATAAATTCCATCGGATGTACCAGTCATAATACGACTACGCTTACTAAAATAGTTTGCTAAACCAAAAGAAAAATTAGGATGCAAACGAGCAAAACACCATTGACAAAATTTATTAGCAAAAATCTTTTTAATAAATTTATATCCCTTATCGCCAGGGCCCAATCCATCCCCGTGTCCAATAAAAAATTTCTTCCCATTAAAATCTCTTTCAATCGGTGCACGATATATTACACAATTAATCTCCTTACTTAAATAATCAAACATCCACATATCATGATTTCCTGTGAAAACATGAATTCTTGTTCCTTTATCAGATAGTTCAGCCAGCTTACCTAAAAACCTGAGGTAACCTTTGGGTGCAGTATGTTTATGCTCGAACCAAAAATCAAATAAATCACCTACTAAAAAAATTTCTTCCGCATCATTCTGTATTGAACTCAACCAAGCAACAACCTTTCTTTCTCTCTCTAAACTCTTCTCAAAAGTTGGAACTCCCAAGTGAAAATCTGAAGCAAAATATATATTTTTACCTGCCTGCATTAAAATAATTGAAAACCATTTTTACGAATTTCACTGAAAACATTTAGTTGATTTAAGTTTAATGTGAAACGGATATTATCAACATAACGATAGTTATTTATACTTAGTGCGTTCTTGATGTTTTGTGAATACGTTATAGGTAAATAAACAACAAAAAACTTTTTATAAATAGAAACTGTCGCACCAACATTGTACATAGATTCCATTTGATTTAAACCTGTTGTATTATATAATCCTCCTTCGACATAAAAAGATAAAGGCAATTTAAATAATTTAGGTGTTTGAATATTTAAACTCGTAAGCCATCTGTTACTTTGTCCAGCAAAAGAGTAAACTTTAAATCCGCCATCATTCTCGTAAACCTGCTGAGATAATACATTCGGAATATTTGCGCTTCTGCCAAAGTATAAATTATCATATAAATAATCATTTTGTCCAACCCAAGAACTCATTCTGAAACGATAGTCGTTTGTACTTGAGTTTTGTAAAAAGACACCTGCAAATAAACGTAAAGTGAATTTCTTTTTTGAATTATAAGTAATACTGTATTTAAAAGTATTGAAAAGCTTACTCATATTGTCGCCCGTTTGAAAAACTAAATTGTTTTCAAAAGGATTTATTCTTCTATCATTTACGAAAGAATAACTTAACTCATAAAAATTTAAATTCACATTTTCTTTACTTAATGAATAATTGTTCTCTTTTAAATAATCAGCCTTAGTTTTACTAATAATTACACTGCGCAACTTAATCTTTTGAGTCCGACTACTGCGCTCTCTTTTCTTTTTAATTTCAAATTCAACAAAAGGATTTAGTTTGTTGTACAATTGCAAAAAAGGTTCACTATCATAGTTAAAACGTGCTGCCGATAAGCCTATTGATACTTGCTGAAAAACTTTTTTTGGATAAACATTATACTGAAGATTTCCTACACCTGTTAGTGTTGAAGAACCAAAAGCATACATTGGCATAAGTTCATACTCCAGTTTCTTAGAAAAAGCCAAGTGATTATATATTGAAAGTCCCGCCATTAATTTATCATATTGATTATAGGCTAAAAGAGGTGAAACATACATTTGTTGTTTTGATAGATCATCAATAGCTCCTAACAATTTCAACTCAACTGGGGCTGCCTTTTTAAACAAACCTTTTGTACGAATTGAATTATTCTTAGCATTCACATCCATGGTAAACTTAAAATAATCTAACATAAATTCGTCGTATTCTCCGGGTGGAACGCTTAATTCTTTTTCACCTTCAAAACCATCATACCAAACCATTCCTAAAATTTCACCATTTTTCAAACCACATAAAGCAACAGGGCCTTTAATTTCACCAACGTTCTTAACAATTATGCGATATGAATTATCTTCTTCTTTCTTAAAAGATTTTATTTTATAATCCATTTTCTTTGTTGAGAAAAGCAAATCATCAAAAAACCATGAAAGGTTTTTCTCGCTATAATACTCTAATATTTTTCTTAAATCTTCAGGCTTCGGATGTTTAAATTTCCATGTATTGAAATAAAACTGCATGGCAACATCAAACGCATCTTCACCCATATAATTCATTAGATAATTAAACGAAGCCGCGGTTTTAAAATAAACCATTGCACCATAATTCATGTCAGTAAACTCGGCTGAATGAGTTTGACAAGCTTGATCCTTGTTAACTAAAGCTTGCATTTTGTAGAACAAATAATACTGTTGTTCAGTACCGTATAAATTTAAATTACCATACTTTAATATTTTACTTGTTGTATCAATTCCTAACAAAGTATTTGCCATCCCAAGGTTGGGATACTTTGTAAGATTATACCTCATTTCATTAAATGAATTTATTCCTTCGTCCATCCAAGGATTTACTCGTTCATTTGAACCTAAAATACCATAAAACCAATTGTGCCCAACCTCGTGCATAATAGTAGTTTCGAGTGTAGATTCGTTTCCGGATTTACCAATAACAGTAATATTAGGGTATTCCATTCCTCCGCCAGCACTTATTGTTCCATCAACGGCTGTAACATGTTTATAAGGATAATCGCCATTCCATAATGAATAGAAAAAAGTAGCATCATTTAAATAAGCAATTGAATACTGCCATAACTCTATTTCAGAATCGGTAAACATTGCCCAAGTTGTTACAGTTCTTTTTGTATGAGGAACAATTACTTCACCTTTCAAAACATTGTAACGTTTATCGCAAAACCAAGCGAAATCGTGAACATTACTTTGTTTGAATCTAAGTGTTTTTATTTCCAAATCCGATTTAGGAAAATCCATACTTAAGTAAACTCTTTCCTTACCTAGTTTAGAAATTTTTGCTTCAGTTTTTTCAATTTTAGTTTGAAGCCAAGCTAACTCTTCTTCGCCATTAACCATATCACCAGTTGCACCCAAAACATAGTTTTTAGGGACTGTAATACTAACATCAAAACTACCATACTCTGAGAAAAATTCACCTTGATTTAAATAAGGAATTTGATTCCAACCATTGTTATCATAAACAGCTGGCTTTGGATACCACTGAGTAATAGTATATGCTTGGCCAACGTGACCTAATCGAGAAATTTCTCCATTTGGAATTTTAACTCGAAACGGCGTGGTTATAGTAATCTTACTACCTGGAGACAAAGGCGAGTTTAAAATTAATTTACATATATCAATATTAATTGAATCATAAACCCATTTTATTGATTCGCCATTCACTTTAAAATCAAGGCTATCAATATATCCTAAATCATTTGGCTTAGCAAAATACAAATCAGTTGATCCATTTTCTAATAATTGCTTAGCCAAAGCTGTTTTATTGTTTTTATAAGCGTTTGGCCACAAATGAAAATAAATAAAACTTAAAGTGTTGTTGGAATTATTAATGTACTCGATACTTTCAAAAGCACGTAACATATTTAAGCTATCATCCAACTTTACATTAATGGTATAATTAACTTCTTGCTGAAAATAATTTTGTCCATTGGAAGAACAAATGCCGAAAGCAAATAAAAAAATGAGATATACTTTAACTATTTTGCTTTGCATAACGTATTTTATTTAGAAAAAACTTCTTGAAGCTTTTCATCTAATTTTGAACCACGAAGATTTTTAGCAATAATTTTTCCTTCACGGTCAATTAAAACGGTAAAAGGAATTGCCCCAATGCCAAACTGGCTGCATACACTGCTGCTAAAACCTTTTAGGTCGCTAACATGATTCCATTTCAATTTATCATCCTGAATTGCTTTCATCCATTTTTCTTTATCCTCATCTAATGAAACGCTAAAAACATCAAAACCTTTTGAGTGATATTGATTGTAAGCTTTTACAACATTTGGATTCTCTTGACGACATGGACCACACCAGCTTGCCCAAAAATCAACCAAAACTACTTTTCCTTTTAAAGAAGACAAGGCCAAATTTTTACCCTCAGGAGTTGGTAAATTAATGTCTGACATTACCTTACCATTAGGCAATGATTTATTTAATTGTTGATCTAATTCGAATTGTTTGGCATAACCGCTCACTGCTTTATCTAATTGATTAACCAAAATTGAGTTTGGATACTTAGCCTTAAGTTTTGTATTTAAATCTTTATAAAACTCGAACTCTTCATCAATCTTGATATAATCAAAACCAGCAAAATTTGCAATAGATACTGGATACTCATTAATCATTTTCTTTACTTGCGGCGCATATTTTCTTATTATTTTATCATATTCAATAGTCCAAACACCATCAAGCGAATCTGCCTTTATTGAATCCATTTTTAAAGCGTAAAGTTGTTTTTGTAAAGCTTTGGCCAATGAATCCTGTTCTCCTTTTATTTTTTGCACGAATTTATTTAGAGCTATGAATTGCTTTGTATCTGGCGAACCTTCTACTTCAAAACTATTCTGAAGTGCCTTTGCATCACCTTTTGCAGTTATTTGCTGAGAGGAATCTGCAATGATGATAGTAAAATTTTGAGGCGTTATTTGAACTTTGTAAAAGTCCATCATTTTTAATTTATTGGCATTTTCAAATTCAAAATTCCCCTTTTCATCCACCTTAGTAGAATCAAGAAGTACTTCACCTTCTGGGGATAATTGTATCAAACGAAGCATTTCACCATTAGCATTACTTAATGTTCCTTTTAAAGAAAAACCATCTTTTTTATTCCCTCCGCCACAAGACACTAAAACAAGAGTTGATAATGCTATTACGGAACCAAATATTCTTTTCATTTTACTAATTTTTATTTAAAGTTTCACTCACTAATTTGCTTGCCAACTTAGGATCGGCTTTACCTTTACTTAGCTTCATCACCTCACCCATAAATAAAGCAACCAAATTTGTTTTCCCGTTTTTGTATTCAACTACCTTTTCAGGGTATTTTGCAATAGCTGCATTAACTATGTCTTGAAGAGCATCTGCATTACTCTCTTGAATAACGTTTAATTCTTCAGCAATTGATAAAGCTGATTTTGTTGGCTGCTCAATCATGGCAGGAAAAACCTTTTGCGATGCCACTGAATTAGAAATTTTACCCTCGTCAATAATTGAAATTAATTCGGCAATTTTTTCAGGAGCTAAAACAAACTTTTCAATGGTTAAAGCATTTTTATTTAAATAACTTTTTACATCGCCCATCATCCAATTGGCTGCGGCTTTGTAATTTTTTGTATTAGATACGATTTGATTAAAATACAATGCAATTGCCTTAGTATCGGTTAAATTTGTTGCATCATAGTCATTCAACTTCAAATCATTAATGTACTTTTTATACAACTCACTTGGTAAAGGTGGCATATTTACTTTAACCGAATTAATGTAGTTTTCGGTTACGTAAATAGGTTGTAAATCTGGCTCAGGAAAGTAACGGTAATCATTAGCATTCTCTTTGCTACGAAGGCTAAAAGTTGTACCCGCTAAAGCATCAAAACTGCGCGTCTCAACAGGAATCTCTTCATTCGCCTCAATCATATCTATTTGACGTTTTATTTCAAACTCAATAGCACGATGAACATTACGAATTGAGTTCATATTTTTAACCTCAACTTTTTTACCAAATTCCTTCGAACCCTTTAGCATCACAGAAATATTTGCATCACAACGCATCGATCCTTCTTCCATATTCCCATCACAAATATCCAGGTAACGAACCAATTTTCTTACTTCGCTTAAATAAGCATACGCTTCATCAGCATTCTTAATTTCAGGCTCTGAAACCATCTCTAACAAAGGAACTCCCGCACGATTCAAATCTATTAACGAATCGAAAGGATCTTGATCATGCATTGATTTACCAGCATCCTCTTCCATGTGAATTCGAGTGATATTTATTTTTTTCTCTCCCCCGTTTTCAGTTTTAATGGTAATAGATCCTCCGTTACAAATTGGTGTTTTATCTTGAGTGATTTGATATCCCTTAGGTAAATCGGCGTAGAAGTAGTTTTTACGCGCAAACTGATTTTCGTATCGAATATCAGCACCGATTGCTAAACCAAACTTAACAGCAAACTCAATCGCTCTTTTATTTACACGTGGCAATGTTCCTGGATGCCCAAGGCTAATTGCACTAATGTGTGTATTAGGTAATCCGCCATATTCGGCCGAATCGGATGCATACATTTTACTGTTGGTAAGTAATTGCACGTGCACCTCTAAACCAATAACTGCTTCGTATTTATCGTAAACGCTCATAAAAAATTAAAGGCTAAAGATACTATTTTTTAAGCTAGCAAAACCAAATTATTTATTTGCACAATAAGCCTAAATTAAGCCAAACAAAAGTATATTTGTACTAACCAATTTACACAAAAATGCTCCATCCCAAAGAATGGGTTACCAATTATGGCGATTACCTCTATTCAATAGCTTTGCTAAAAACTAATAACAAAGAGGTAGCTGAGGATTTGGTTCAAGACACCTTTTTATCCGCAATAAAAGCATCTCAAAACTTTAGAGGAGATAGTTCTGAAAAAACTTGGCTAACGAGCATTTTAAAAAATAAAATAATTGACTTTTACCGCAAAAAAGATGTACTAAAAAACTACGATTCATATGTTGATGAAACTGAATCAAGTTTTGATGCCGCGTTTTTTCAAACCGATAATTTGTCTTCTGCGCATTGGAAAAAGGATGCTATTCCGGCTTCATGGTCGGAAAATGCTGATTTAAAAATAAATGAAAACGAATTTTATTCAGTAGTAAAATTATGCGTGGAAAAACTACCAACTAAATTATTACCCATTTTTACTGCCAAATTTATTGACGATGAAGATTCTGAAAAAATCTGTAAGGATTATAATATCTCTTCGTCTAACTACTGGGTAATTATACATAGAGCAAAACTCTTAATGAGATCTTGTCTTGAAAAAAATTGGTTTATAAACCTAAAGTAAAAAAATGAGATTAACTTGTAAAGAAGCTGCAAAAATAATTTCGAATGAAAAGCATAAACGTAGTTTAAAATTACGTTTTAGCTTATTTATTCATAAAATTATCTGTCCGCCTTGCGCAAGATTTGCCAAACAACTTGAAATTTTAAATAAAGGATTTAGCAATTATAGAAATCACTTAGAATTAAACAAACAATCCATTTTAAGCGAAACAAAAAAACAACAAATACAATCCGAAATAAATAAACTTACGTAAATATAATTTTAACATTTGTTTGCATTTAGAGGCGTAAAGTTATTTCAAAAACAAAGTCTATTATTAAAACAAAGTTTCACTCATTAAATCAATTTAATAACTATGACAAAAATTAAAATTTATTTCTCACTAGCAATTGCCTTATTAGCAATTACTTTAACGGCTTGCGGCCAAGCTGTTACAACTCAAAAAGATACTTTAAACATTAAATCAAACAATCCTATGCAAAAAACTGAAGAAGAGTGGAAAAAAGAATTATCCAGCGAACAATATTATGTTTTGAGAAACAAAGGCACCGAAGCGCCTTATTCAGGTAAATTACTAATGAATAAGGAGAAAGGCGTTTACAAATGTGCTGGGTGTGGAAATGAATTATTTACTGATGCCATGAAATTTGATTCGCATTGTGGCTGGCCAAGTTTTGATAAAGAAATTGCTGGAGGGAAAATAAAAACAGTTGAAGACAACTCGCTTGGAATGAAACGAACAGAAATTATGTGCGCTAAATGTGGAGGGCATTTAGGACATTTATTTGACGATGGACCAACAGAAACGGGTATGCGTTATTGCGTAAATTCTTTATCATTAGAATTTGTAAACGAAAAAGATTTAAAAGTATCCACATCAACAATAGACACTCTAACCTTAGGTGGTGGATGCTATTGGTGTGTTGAAGCGGTTTATGAAATGTTGGATGGTGTTATTTCAGTTGAGTCAGGTTTCTCTGGCGGAACCATTAAAAATCCTAGCTATGAAGATGTTTGCACCGGAACAACTGGTCACGCCGAAGTTGTACAAATCACATTTGATAAAACCAAAACATCAATTGATGAAATTTTCAAAGTGTTTTTTACGGTTCATGACCCTACCACATTAAACAGACAAGGAGCGGACGTTGGAACACAATATAGATCGGTAATATTCTACAGAAATGAAGAGCAAAAACTTGCAGCCAAAAGTATAATTGACGAACTAAATAAAAACAAAGTTTATGATAATCCTGTGGTAACAGAAGTAAGCCAGTTTACTACTTTTTATAAAGCCGAAGATTATCATCAAAATTATTACGCTCAAAACAAAACTAAATCCTATTGCAGAATGGTGATTCAGCCTAAAATTGAGAAATTCGAAAAATTATTCAAAGAAAGGTGAAAAAAATAACTACAAAAATCACAAAGTAAAAGTTCGATAAAGTTTTATATTTGTGCCCCAAAATAATTGTTCATGCGCTATTTATTTCTTTTTTTGACACTAAGTTCTTTTTGCTTTTCTCAATCTGAAAAACACTTAAAAAATCTTAAGCAACTTACTTTTGGTGGTGATAATGCTGAAGCTTATTTTTCATTTAATGGTAAAAATTTAAGCTTTCAAAGTAACAACAAAGCTTGGGGCTTACAATGCGATCAAATTTTTAATATGAAAATTTCGAGTGCAGCAAAAGATACTACTTATAAACCTAAAATGATTTCTACGGGAAAAGGGCGCACAACATGCTCCTTTTTCCTAAAAGATAATAAACACATCCTTTTTGCTTCAACGCATTTAGCTGGAGATAGCTGCCCACCAGTACCCGAGAGTAAAGGAAAATATTTGTGGGCTGTTTATAATAGCTTTGATATTTTTGTTGCTGACTTAAATGGTAAAATTATATCTCAACTAACTAATTCGCCTGGATACGATGCAGAAGCAACTGTTTCTCCAAAAGGAGATAAAATTGTATTTACAAGTGATAGAAGTGGCGATTTAGAACTATGGACAATGGATATTGATGGTAAAAATCAAAAACAAATTACTTTTGGTTTAGGCTATGATGGTGGTGCTTTTTTTTCGCCAGATGGGAAGAAGTTGGTTTTTAGAGCCTCGCGACCAAAAACAGAAGAAGAACAAAAAGAATATAAAGAGCTATTAGCAAAGGGTTTGGTAGCTCCTACCAACATGGAAATATACACCTGCAATGTTGATGGAAGCGATTTAAAACAAATAACTAATTTAGGAAAAGCCAACTGGGCTCCATTCTTTACTCCAGAAGGAGATAGAATTATTTTTTCGAGTAACCATCATAGCAAAAAAGGATACGATTTTCAACTATTTACTATAAAAACAGATGGAACTGATTTAGAGCAAATAACAAATGAAAGTATGTTTAATGCTTTCCCAATGTTTTCTCCTGATGGTAAAAAACTAATATTTAGTAGCAATCGCAACAATCACGGTACAAGAGACACAAACCTATTTATTGCTGATTGGGTAAAATAATTAATACAAAAACGATTACTTCCTTTCGCTCTCGCTTAAATTAAGTGGATTCAAATCATATATCTTTCGGATACTTGCGAATTCCTTCGCAATATCAATTTCTAAATCCTTTAATATTCCTGTTCTTACATCAAACACCCAACCGTGAATTTGAGGATAATTAGTTTTATACCACGAACGTTGCACATGATCAATTTTAACAATATTAATGCATTGTTCGTAAACATTTAACTCAACAAGTCTATCAAAACGTTTTCTTTCATCCGTAATAGCATCTAACTCATCTTTATGATAACGGTAAACATCTCTTAAGGTTTGCAACCAACTATTTAATTGCCCCATATCACTTGGGTTCATAGCTGCTTTTACCCCGCCACATTCATAATGGCCACATACAATTATATGCTTTACTTTTAAATGTTCAACGGCATACTGAACTACCGCATTGATATTATTATCAGTGCTAACAACTAAATTAGCAACATTGCGATGAATAAAAACTTCTCCCGGATTAGCACCCATCAAATCTTCAGCAGTTACCCTGCTATCTGCACAGCCAATGTATAAATACTCGGGGTGTTGTCCCTTGCTTAGATTTTCAAAATACGATGGGTCTATATTCAATTTATCCGCAACCCACTTTTTATTGTTCTCAAATATATGCTCAAATACTTTCATTTACATTTTTGTTATAATAATACGTTATCAACTGGATTCATTTTTTCGGGCAAATTCGTTTCACACAAAAATTCCTTAATGTCAATTTCAATATTTCTACATATGGTTGATATTGGCACATCATTTACAGAATTATCGAATGGATTTTCGCTATACTCCCCTATTTGCTCCATCGTATAAAACACCCACGAAATAAGCATTGAAAAAGGAATGGTTAACCAAACTCCCCATGAAGCTAAAGCACTTAAATCCTTCAATAAACCAAATGGCAATAAACATACAAATAATACAACAAACACTCTACTAAAAATACTGTACTGACGGAATAATGGAGTACTCTTGATTCGTTCACAACCACCCTGCAAATTAAAAAATTCATTTACATGCTTCATTAAATCGCTGTGTTCATAAGCATCAATCTTTCCTTGAGCCTTGAGTTTGGCGAGCTCTTCCATTTGGTATTTTAAAATAATCGAAGCCGGATTATTTTGTTTGATTACTTTTTCATAGTAATCCGATTTATTATTCTCATCCAATATTCTTTTCACACCTGCATCAAATGCTTCTAATTCCGATCTTTCGCCATGAAAAGTTTGATGCAAATTTTCTTTACTGGTTGCCCATGGAATTGTTCTTCGTAATTGCAAACGAAAAATATTAATGTAAGCAATGTGTCGATACAACAGAGGTTTGGCCAATTCATTATCTTTTAAAATAGAAAGTAACTGAGCTGCAAAGTTTCTCGATGTGTTAGTATAACCGCCCCATAATCTTCTTGCTTCCCACAATCTATCATAAGCTTGGTTATTCTTAAAACCCACATAAAAGGCAACTGCCGTGCCTATTGACGCTATAGGAACAAAAGGAATGGCTAAAAACTTGAGGCCACAGTATTGATATAGAACAACAGCAACAAAGCTTATTATTAAAGTTCTAAATAAATTCTTCTTAGCAAAGTGCCATAACAATATGAATCTGAATTCCTTTCCTGTGTACATTACAATTTTTTATTGGTAATTAAACTGACTACTTACGTTTAGTGTTGTCTTTAAACACATCTTCCAACTTGCGCTCTTCTTTTTGCATGCCCAAAACCGAATTATTGTGTTTTACTGCGAAATCAAAAATAGCCTTACGTAAATCTACACTGGCTTCCGATGTAATTTGATATTTAGTGTCAGATAGCTTCTTAATTCTTTCAACGCCATCCAAAGCTTTAAGATAGCTTTCATTAATTGCCGACTCAAATTCTACGGTTAAGATACTCTTTTCGCTTGCTACCTTTTTAATTTCGGTAGTTTCATCATTCACCCTTATTTCTCCTTGCGAAATAATAATAACTCTATCGCAAACTGCCTCCACCTCTTGCATAATGTGGGTACTAAGCATAACTGTTTTCTCTCTGCCTAAATTTTTAATAAGCTTGCGAATATCTTCCAATTGATTTGGATCTAAACCTGTAGTTGGCTCATCCAAAATTAACACCTTTGGATTATGAATAATAGCCTGTGCAATTCCAACACGTTGACGATATCCCTTACTTAAGGCGCCTATTTTCTTATTCTGTTCAACTTGTAAACCCGTCATATCAATCATTTCGGCCACACGCTTGTTTATATTCTTTACCTTATGCAAGCCGCCAACAAACTGTAGGTACTCCTTAACATACATGTCCAAATACAAAGGATTATGCTCGGGCAAATAACCAACCTGCTCGCGAACCTGAAAGGATTGCTCCTCCACATCAAAACCACAAACCGTTACTTTACCTGATGTTTGAGGTAAGTAACATGTAATTATTTTCATCATAGTTGACTTACCAGCTCCATTAGGACCAATAAAACCCACAATTTCTCCATCCTTAACTTCAAACGAAACATTGTTCAAAGCAGGCTTCTTATCGTACAACTTACTTATGTTTTTAACTATAATAGACATTACATTAATTTTAAGGTAAACTTACAAAAAAATTAAAGCAATAAAATCTTGTGGTTTGTTTAACTTAACAACAGGCGACCGTTAATAGATAAGTGGCGCATTTTTGAACGAATTAGAGAGCTAATTTCAGCAATTTTATAGTCAAAATTTAATGCTTCTTATAATTATAATTCAAACTACCAAACCCAAAACTTAAAATATTTTCAATATTTTTCATGTCAGCTCAAAAGCCTTTATTATAAAGGGATTTAAGAGTTTTTCAACAATTATGTTAATAAACCCCATTGTTAAAAAATAGGTTTAAATGTTCATTTCATTTTTACTTTTACTCGTCATTTTTATGAATATTTGTGAAACGCAAAACCGAAGAAATTTTGAATTGATTTTGCGACTTTTTTAGTGTAACTATTTTTGACTTTATATATAAACAAAACGAATTAAAATTAATTGTATGAACGAACCAATCCTAACCGAAAACAAAGACAGATTTGTACTATTCCCTATTAAGCACAAAGATATTTGGGATATGTACAAAAAAGCAGAAGCTAGTTTTTGGACCGCAGAAGAGATTGATTTAGCTCCAGACTTACAAGATTGGAACAATAAGTTAAACAATGATGAAAAACATTTCATTAAGAATGTACTAGCCTTTTTTGCTGCTAGCGACGGTATTGTTAATGAAAACCTAGCTATTAACTTCTTAAATGACGTTCAATATCCTGAAGCACGTTGTTTTTATGGGTTTCAAATCATGATGGAAAATATCCATTCTGAAACTTATTCCTTATTAATTGATACTTATATTAAAGATAATGTAGAAAAAGATAAATTATTACATGCAATCGAAACAGTTCCTTGTGTTCAAAAGAAAGCTGAATGGGCTTTAAAATGGATTTCAAACGGAACATTTGCTGAGCGCTTAATTGCCTTTGCTGCGGTTGAAGGTATTTTCTTTTCTGGATCTTTCTGTTCAATTTTCTGGTTAAAAAAACGTGGCTTAATGCCAGGCTTAAGCTTCTCTAACGAGTTAATCTCTCGTGACGAAGGTTTACACTGTGATTTTGCATGTTTATTATATTCTCAATTAGTACATAAATTACCTGTAACTCAAGTAACTGAAATTATTACTAATGCAGTGGCTATTGAGAAAGAATTCGTAACAGATTCATTACCAGTTAAGTTAATTGGAATGAATGCTGATTTAATGTGTCAATACATTGAGTTTGTGGCAGATAGATTATTAGTGTCTTTAGGCTGTCCAAAATTCTATAACGCTGCTAACCCATTCGATTTCATGGAGTTAATTTCTTTACAAGGAAAAACTAACTTCTTCGAAAAACGTGTAGCAGAATACCAAAAAGCAGGTGTTACCAACTCGAAAAAAGAGGATAACACGGTGTTTAAATTAGACGAAGATTTCTAATCATTCATCTTACGGTTAAATTACCCCAACGATATAACAATATCGTAAGGGATTTTTAGCCTCTGGATTTAAAGAAAAAAGTAATTAACCGCCAAATTGTTAATAGAAAAATTTGGCACGATAAATAAAAAAACCTTGTTGACGTAAATTGCGTTAAGAAAAAGAACTAGAGTAAAAACCTTCAAAAAACAATGGCGTATGTTTGTAATTAAAAGAGATGGCACAACAGAGACAGTGAAATTCGACAAGATCACTGCACGTATTCAAAAACTCAGCTACGGATTAGATCCTGTACACGTTCAACCTATTGATGTTGCTATGAAAGTAATCAATGGATTGTATGATGGTGTATCAACTAGTCAGTTAGATAATTTAGCAGCTGAAACAGCAGCTTCATTAACAACAAAGCACCCTGATTATGCTTTATTGGCTTCTCGTATCGTAGTTTCAAACTTACACAAAAACACTACAAAATCGTTTTCAAAAACAATTAGCGATTTATACTTTTATACAGATCCAAAAACAGGACAAAAAGCTGCATTAATTGCTGATGATGTTTATGAAATAGTTCAGGCAAACGCCCAATTACTTGACTCAACTATTATTTATGATCGCGATTTTGGTTACGATTATTTTGGTTTTAAAACTTTAGAGCGCTCTTATTTATTAAAATTACACGGTCAAGTTGCTGAACGCCCTCAGCACATGATTATGCGTGTTGCCATTGGAATTCACAAAGAAGATATTACATCAGCCATTGAAACATACCACTTAATGAGTGAACGTTGGTTTACACACGCTACTCCAACTTTGTTTAATGCTGGTACGCCAAAACCTCAAATGTCATCTTGTTTTTTAATTCAAACTAAAGATGATAGTATTGATGGTATTTACGATACATTAAAAAGCTGTGCTAAAATTTCACAATCAGCAGGTGGAATTGGTTTAAGCATTCACAATATTAGAGCTACAGGTTCTTACATTAAAGGAACTAACGGAACATCAAATGGTATTATACCAATGTTGCGTGTATTTAATGACACTGCTCGTTATGTTGACCAAGGTGGAGGGAAACGTAAAGGTTCATTCGCTATCTATTTAGAACCATGGCATGCAGATATTTTTGATTTCTTAGATATCCGTAAAAATCATGGTAAAGAAGAACAACGTGCTCGTGATTTATTTACTGCACTTTGGATTTGCGATTTATTTATGAAGCGTGTGGAAGAAGAAGGAGATTGGACTTTATTCTGCCCGAACGAAGCTCCAGGCTTATCAGATTGTTGGGGACAAGAGTTTGAAGCTCTTTACACAAAATACGAAGCTGAAGGACGTGGACGTAAAACAATTAAAGCACGCGAATTATGGGCTGCAATAATTGATGCACAAATTGAAACAGGTAATCCATACATGTTGTATAAAGATGCTTGTAACTCGAAATCAAATCAACAAAATTTAGGTACCATCAAGTCTTCGAACTTATGTACTGAAATTTTAGAGTACACTGCTCCAGATGAAATTGCTGTTTGTAATTTAGCTTCTATTGCTTTACCTCGTTTTGTTGACTTAGAAAAAGGAATTTTTGATCACCAAAAATTATTTGAAGTAACTTATGTTGCTACAAAAAATTTAAACAAAATTATCGATCGTAACTACTACCCAGTTGCAGAAGCTCGTAAATCAAACTTACGTCACCGTCCTATCGGACTAGGTGTTCAAGGTTTAGCTGATGCGTTTATTATGTTACGTTTCCCTTTTGAAAGTGATGAAGCTCGTAAATTAAACTCTGAAATTTTTGAAACTATTTACTATGCAGCAATGACAGCTAGTAAAGATTTAGCAAAAATTGAAGGTCCTTACGAAACTTATGCTGGATCGCCAGTATCAAAAGGTCAATTCCAATTTGACATGTGGGGTGTAACTCCAAGCCCACGTTGGGAATGGGATGTGTTAAAAGAAGAAGTAATGAAACATGGTGTACGTAACTCATTATTAGTTGCACCAATGCCAACAGCTTCAACTTCACAAATTTTAGGTAACAATGAGTGTTTTGAACCATATACTTCAAACATTTATTCTCGTCGTGTGTTATCAGGAGAATTTGTTATTGTAAATAAACATTTATTAAAAGACTTAGTGAAACTAGGAATTTGGAATGACGGTTTAAAAAACAAAATTATCGCTGCAAACGGTTCAATCCAACACATTGCTGAAATTCCAGAAAACATTAAAGAACTTTACAAAACAGTTTGGGAAATTAAACAACGTGCTATATTAGATATGGCTGCTGATAGAGGTGCATATATTTGTCAATCGCAATCATTAAACTTATTTATTCAAGATGCGAACTTCGCAAAAATGTCATCTGCACATTTCTATGCTTGGAAAAAAGGTTTAAAAACAGGTATGTATTACTTAAGAACAAAAGCTGCAGCTGATGCAATTAAGTTTACTGTTGATACAACTGCTAAAGAAGAAATTTTAGGTAACGAAGATATTTTAGTGGCACAACGTAGCACAATGACACCAGCTAATTTAAGCGAAGAAGAAATTCAAGCACAATTATCTTGCTCATTAGATAATCCTGAAGGATGCGAAATGTGCGGTTCTTAAAATTAAGAATTCTAAATATTAAAAAAAGCCACGTTAATAGCGTGGCTTTTTTATTGTGTGAATTGCAAAACAGTTGGATCATAGGTTTTATAAGATAGAACCTTAGAAATCTTTCTACCCTTATATTCAATTGTAATTCTGCTTGTGTCTTTAGAATTACTAGACGGAAGTTTGCAACCAGCAAACCACGCATAATCGCGCAAATCCGCATAATGATACTCTCCTTCTTCTCCAGAACAATTTATTTCAATCAATCTATTCTTTGCGTCATATACAAAGTTTATCTTGGAACAATGATTATATTTTCCATTTATTGGTAATGAGTCCGCATCAAACCACTCTATACATTTAATCCTGTTGTTTTCATAAGTATGTAATTCGAGCGCTATGCCGTAATCATCTCCAATTAAATGACTAGTTGAGTCAAAATATCTCCTTTGAATTAACTTTTTCTGTGAATAAGTATTTATGTAACCAGACCAAGAGAATTGAATATCACAACCTAAAACTCCTGCCTTTCTATAAAACATTTCACTTACTAAACCAAAGTTCTTATTATATTTTGTAACCCAATAATTAATTTTTGTTGTGTCATTTTTTTTAATCTGTCCCCTTACATCATAATTATTTTTAAAATACCAAAAAGATCCTTCACAAGTATCATTATTTGAAATGTTCTTATAATAAGTTTCACTGAATTTTTTTCCTCTCGTAAAATTAACTTCCTTACAAAACCCTGAAATATTTTCTTTGAGTTGACCAAGTGAATCGTAAAAAATTGTAGTTCTTTCAATTACCTTTCTTCTTTGAATAGCTCTATAAACCTTATAAGCGATTCCTTCATAATCACAAACTAGATGACCAAGTGTATCCATATAAGATTCCTTCCAACAACTATTCTTCTTATCCTTTTCTCGCACAACTTCCCATACAGAATTTCCATAGGAATATAATGGGACGCGTCTATTTGTCGAATCAAAACAAATTTCCTTTGATTTCGATTTACTCAACCAAATTCTTTCAATTGTACTTCCATTGTCTTCTCTAAATTTAATATTCGTTCTTTGTGAGAATCCGATTTGACAGAAAGTCAAAACTAAAACAATGAATATTTTTAATAAAAACTTCATTATCAAATATAGTCAATCTATATTTGAATCGCGCAATTCAATTAAATAAAATTTATATTCATTTTAAACACGCTGCGAAACCCTTTTAAAATATAGTGATTCAAAGCTATCAGTTTCTAAGAACACTGAAATAAAATTTAAAAAGACAAAAAAAATTTTTGCAGATAAAAAATTTAAATTACTTTTGCATCACAAATAAAAATTATAAACTAAAAAATTAAACGAAAGAAACAATGTTGGTGTTAAATTTACATACGAAACCTTAAACCGGAAACATTAGTACTATCAATACTTTCAGCCCGGTTTATTGCCGGGTTTTTTATTTGTTATAATTGAAAACAACTTTTTGGGGAGTCGAAAAGTAACCGGAAAAAATCAAAATTATTTTATTAAAAATCTTAGGTAAGATTTTAGAATTGATTTTCTAATGTCAGTTCAAGCAGCATTCTCTTTTCAGGAAATGTATCGAGAACAAACTGAAAATCAATTCCGCTTAGTCGAATACATCGACATGGAAAAATATTGCCTAAACAAAACCAACAATCATGGGAAAAAATAGATTGAAGGGAAAACATTTAAGGAAAATAGATTTCCCTTCGGACATAGCTAAAAGTTTAGCATTAAATATTATGACGAAACATTTTAAACATGTTTCAAACGAAGAAAAATTACAAATAATACAAAACGTTCTTTTAAATCCTGAACAATACTTAGAAGATGAACATCTAAAACCCTTGTCGATTGCCTTAGTTGGGAAGCCAAAAATGAAAACTGATTATGAAGTTCACATGTTAAAACACAGTGGTGATTTTACCATTTATGGTCTACGTCATATCGGACAAAATGCAATTCAACAAATGGAAGCAGCGATGCGATTACCCATCTCGATGAAAGGAGCTTTAATGCCTGATGCTCATCATGGATATGGTTTGCCAATCGGCGGTGTACTAGCAACAAATAACGCAGTAATCCCTTTTGGAGTAGGCCTGGATATTGGTTGTCGAATGGCTTTGAGTATTTACAAACTTCCAGAAGATTACATTCAACGCAAGGAGTATGATTTACAAAAAGCATTGCGTAGATATACACATTTTGGAAATGATGGGACACTTGATTTTGAAGTAGATCATGAAGTGCTTGAGCGCCCTGAATTTCAAGCCACTGAATTACTCCGAAGATTACATGGTAAAGCGTGGTTTCAACTAGGTTCATCAGGCACAGGAAATCATTTTGTTGAATTTGGAAATGTAACAATTGCTCAAAACAATACATTGAATTTACAACCTGGGAATTACATTGGTTTACTATCTCACAGCGGTTCAAGAGGCATGGGTGCTGCCATAGCAGCAACTTATACTAAAATAGCAATGCAAAAATGCAAACTTCCGCGTGAAATGCAATCAATGGCTTGGTTAAGTTTAGATGAAGAAGCTGGTCAAGAGTATTGGTTATCCATGAACTTAGCGGGTGACTATGCAAAAGCCTGTCATGATGTGATTCACAAAAACCTTGAACGTGTAATGGGCTTAGAAGCTATATGCAAAGTTGAGAATCATCACAATTTCGCATGGAAAGAAATACACGACGGTCAAGAATTGATTGTACACCGAAAAGGCGCAACGCCAGCAAACAAAGGTGAATTCGGTATCATACCAGGAAGTATGAGCAGCAATGGATACATAGTAAGTGGTTTAGGATTACAGGGTTCAATTAATTCAGCATCGCATGGGGCCGGCCGAAAAATGTCACGTAAAGAAGCAAGAGAGAGTATAACAAAATCTTCGATGACAAATTTATTAGCCGAACAAAGTGTGAAATTAATTGGTGGCAGCGTAGAAGAGGCTTCATTTGCTTACAAGGATATTGAGACTGTTATGAGCTGTCAACAAGACCTAGTAAAAATAGAAGGTTCATTCACTCCAAAAATTGTAAGGATGAACAAAAGTTAAAACGCAATCGGTAATAACACCAATGAAAACAAAAGCTCTTTCTTATGTCAGTTCGAGCTTGTCGAGAACAGAATAAGAAAGAGCTTTAAAAAATTAAAAAATGGAAACAAAAATATTACAAATAACATCAGGTAGAGGCCCCGCAGAATGCTGTTTAGCTGTTGCATTGACCTTGAAAGAAATATTGAAGGAGGCTAAAGAAAATAATTTAGCATGTGAAGTAATTAACCGCACACCATATAACATAAACGGAACTTTAGCTTCCGCATCTGTTAAAATAAGTGGGAAAAACATTTCTCCATTCATTAATTCTTGGCAAGGTGTATTAGGTTGGATTTGTCAAAGTCCTTTCAGAACGATGCATAAAAGAAAAAACTGGTTCATAGGAATTGAAGTCTACGACTTATCATCCACTTCACAATGGAGTGAAAAAGATGTTTACTATCAAACACTTCGATCTTCAGGTCCAGGTGGTCAAAACGTAAATAAAGTAGAAACAGCTGTAAGAGCCGTACACAAGCCTTCAGGCGTGCAGGTTTTAGCTAATGAATCTCGTTCGCAAATGCAAAATAAAAAAATTGCGTTAGAGCGATTAAAAGAATTATTTATACAATGGCAATTAAACAATTTAAGAAAAACAGAAAAGCAACAATGGCAAAATCATAATTGTGTTGAAAGAGGTAATCCAAAAAGAATTTACAAAGGAATCAATTTCAAAAAAGAAAAAATTGGACGTAGTCGAATCAATTGATAATAAAGGATTCCAAAGCAAATGAGAAATTAAAAATTAAAAACTAGCAAGTATTAAAAAATTAAAACGAAACATACAGAATTCAATTTTGATTTATAAAAAATAAAATTGAAATAATAAATTTATAATAATTTTAAATAAGGCTCGAAACACCTTTAAAATAAAGCTCTTCAAGGCAGTATGTTTTTAGAAAAGAAAAATATTTAAAATTTATTTCATAAAATATTTTTTCAATTCAAAAATTTGATTTAGTTTTGCATCATAAAATATTAAAAATAAAATGAAAAATAGTTTTACATATCGTCAAAAGTCAATCCTGATAGGGCATGCGCCGTTATCATATTGCATGGGGTGGTAAAATTATTTTAAATAATAATTCTAAACCCCGATACGCTCGGGGTTTTTTTATGAAATAAAAAATGCGAGTTAGAGAAAATAAAATACAAAACCTGTTTAGTTCAGCCAGTAAATTACCGGCTTACATACTGCGGTTGCGGAAATAATTATGATTGTAAACAATTGTAAAACCCGTAACCAAAAGTTTCGGGTTTTTTTATGAACAAAAATTGCTAAGGTGTCTCAGTACCAAAGCATGTTAGAGGAAGCCTTCCATCAAATGGGTGGAAGGTTTTATAAAAAATAAAAGAAAGGAGAAAAAATAAAATGAGGAAATTAGCTTCAATACAAAAAATTAAAAATATAGAACCAATCGAAGGTGCAGATTCAATTATGAAAGCAAGTGTTTTAGGTTGGCAATTAGTAATTAGAAAAGATGAATTTAAAATTGGTGATTTATGCGTTTACTGTGAAATTGACAGTGTATTACCCGATAAACCAGAATTTGAATTTATCCGTGCTAAAACTAATCGTATTAAAACTATAAAATTACGTGGTCAAATTTCACAAGGTATCTGCTTTCCATTATCAGTTTTACCAGAAGGTATAGAGATTGTTGAGGATTTAGACGTTACAGAAATAATTGGTGTAACAAAATTTGAACCGCCAATTCCTGCTAACTTAGCTGGTGAGATTAAAGGCTTATTTCCTTCATTCATGCCTAAAACAGATGAAACTAGGGTGCAAGTTTTACAACATGTTTTAGATCAATACAAAGGATTAACCTGTTACATTGCTGAGAAATTAGATGGAAGCTCTGTAACTTATTACTTCAAAGATGGTGAGTTTGGAGTTTGTTCGCGGAATTTAGATATAGTTAAAAACGAAGAAAACTCAATGTGGAAATTTGCAATTGAGAACGATTTAGAACAAAAGTTAAAATCATTAAACAAAAACATTTGCTTACAAGGTGAAATAATTGGTGAGGGTATTCAAAAAAATAAATACAAGTTAAAAGGTCAAACGGTTTTCTTTTTTAATGTATTTGATATTGATAAATATGAATACTTATCATTAAGCTACTTTAAGCAAATAATAAATGATTTGAACTTAAAGCATGTTCCAATTATTGAAGATCAATATGAGTTAACGAACAATATGGATGAATTAATTTTAAAATCTAAATTAAAGTCGACGTTAAACAAAGATACAATCGCTGAAGGTATTGTTATCAGGCCAACGACAGAGATGATTGAAAAACATAAATTACAAGGACGCTTGTCGTTTAAAGTTATCAATCCAGATTTTTTAATAAAATACGACGAGTAATTAAGAATGTAGAATGATGAATTCAGAACTAAAGCGACAAATAAAATTCAGTTTTTTATATCTACCGAATTACGGTTGAATGGAGATCGTATGCTTAACTAAGCATAAGCCCGGTCTCAAAAGGATCGGGCTTTTTGTTTTATTGCCTTCTTAGCCGATCCCGATTGTAATCGGGAAGGCACTTGTCTTAGAAAAGAAAGGTGAGTTCGTCCCGATAGCTATCGGGATTGCAGAAGGCACAATGCACTTGTGGCGGAAATGGTATACGCAACAGACTTAAACTCTGTTATGAATGTTGGTTCTCCCGATAGCTATCGGGACTATCATGTGCACTAAGAGGAGAAATAATCGAGCAGGGCTCGAACTTGTTTGCTAAACAATGTGTCCGCCTAATGGTGGTTGAGTGTCGGGAACTCATTTCTCCGCAAAGGAAGATAGCGACCAGTGGTGGTCAGGCAGACTTGAAATCTGCAGCGGTCTGAAAGGACAGGGTTCGACTCCTATATCTTCCGCAAGTATTAAATTAAAATTGTTCTTTAAACACGATTTATAGTATAATGGATAACACACCCGATTACGACTCGGGAGACTTAAGGTTCGAGTCCTTATAAATCGACGAAATGAGATATAGCTCAACAGGTAAGAGCAGGTGCCTTATACGCACAAGGCTATAGGTTCAAATCCTATTATCTCAACAAATAAATCGGTCTATAGCTCAGATGGCAGAGCACCGTCCTTTTAAGACGGGAGTCCTTGGTTCGAATCCAAGTAGGCCGACAAATAAAAACGGGATGTATTTCAATTGGTAGAATACGTGTTCTGGAAACATGAGGTTGCAGGTTCGAGTCCTGCCATCCCGACGAATGGTGAAATTAGTGTAATGGCAAACACAAAAGCCTGTGAAGCTTTTAATACAGGTTCGATTCCCTTATTTCACCCATTGGACAAGTAGCAAACGTGGTGTATGCGCTGGACTGAAAATCCAGAGAAAGTGGTTCAACCCCACTCTTGTCCACAAAAATTATTAGTAAAGCAAAAGCTATCTGGCTAAAAAAGAGATAGTAAATAATTAAAACAAAAAAATGAAAACAACTTTCGAATTCAGAAAAAAGTTTTTAGAAGGTAGAGATGATTCAGGAAGATTCATTGTAACATCATACCGAACTGGTAAGACGTATTTTATCGAACCTATTGGCCCTGATAGAGCCGCTGATTGGGGAAGTTACAATCCTTCAACAGGAAACATCGAAAACAAAAAAGGTTTTGATAAACATAGAGGTGCAATTGATGAAAAAGATTCTCTAATTACGAAGGAAAATGGATTCCTTGATATTAGATATTCGGGAGTAGGAGGATCACCTTTTAGTGTAATTGAAAAAATGGATGCTCAGTATCCCAACATCAATAAAATTCACTAATGATACTTCTAAAAATAAAGCGGAATTTGAAAAATTAATTCCGCAATTGGGAATGCGCTAACGATGGTGAGTTAGACTGGTCTGTAACACCAGGGTCATTTGACTTAATAGGTTCGAATCCTATCATTCCCACAACAATTATCGTTTCAAGCCGAAATTGTTATATAGTTCTTTGATTTAATAGTTTTTCAATGCGTCTTTAAATCGCTCTTGCATTTTAAGGCTTAATCTTCTTGGACTTAGCACTTTTACATGCTCACCATAACCGAGCAGTTCTCGTTCTAACTCAAAGTTCCAAATAACTTTAATAGAAAAGATTGTTCCATCATCTTCTTCTTTTAATACTTCTTGGGAAACGTGGAGTGGTTTTGTAATAATATATGGTGCATGTTCTTTAACAAACTTAAGCACTATGGTTTGGGCTCTTTGATTAATGTTTTTAGTTACTCCAATTGTATCGGCGTAATAATCATTAACATTAAAGTCAGGCTTTACATACTTCTCTGAGTTTAATTCCTGAATATTGAGTATTCTATCCAGAGCAAGATTCATAATCGTTTTATTCTTTCGAGTTGCACCAAGAATAAACCATCTATTACGATACTCTTTAAGCAAATACGGATAAAAAATAATTTGCTGAGGAATACGAGCTTTAAAAGATTGATAAGAAATTTCAAGCGTTTTTTTGCTAATAATTGCCTTATGCAAAATATCGATATACTTTAAACCTTTCACGAGCACATTCTTTTCAAACTCAATATAGGATTTACCTTTATGGCTTTGTTTGTAGAGTTTATCTTCAAGTCGAGTTACCATTCCGTTAAGCTCCTCAAAAAAACCAAATGCTTTAAACTGCTTTAAAACATCAACTACTTCATTCAAAGTATTCATGTCTTGTTGAGTTAAAGGATTATTTGTGATACTGTAGTCTTTCTCGGCGTAACTATAATACTTTTTATCACTTACAATAATTGGCGCATTGTACCCAAGCTTTTCGCTTCGCATATTATAAATATCGAGTTGTAAAGTTCGTCGACTAACGCCAGTAGTAATTCCTTCGTATTCATAAAGCGCATCAGAGCAAGCTTCCATAAGATCTTCTAATGTCCATTTACGAAAACGGTTTTGCAAACAGTTATCAATTGTTTTATAACGAATAAGGGCTAATTTGTTTATTGACATGATTTCGAATTGAGAATGATAACCAAAAATACAAAAATCAACGCAATGTAAATGCGCAGTTCAAATAATTCTGAAATGAAATAAAATTAATTCCTTTCATTTCCAGTCAATTATCAAAATATGTAAAGAATTCATTTACTACGCAAATTGACTGCGCACTTCTTTAATTCCTTTGTATCCATATAAAAACAAAAAATGAAATCGACATATGAATAAATATATAAGATTAAAAGAAGAGTTAGAAAAAATAGGAATAGGTAAAATGAAATGCTTTGGAAACTCAATGCTTCCAATTTTAAAAAGCGGCTCATTGCTAACCTTTAAAAAAGAAAATGATTACAAAGTAAATGATATTGTGTTTTGTAAAGTGAAAGGGAGATTCATCGATGCGCACCTAATTACAAAGATTGATGCAAACAGAGGGTATCTGATAGCAAACAATCATGGTTATGAAAATGGTTGGACAAAAATAATATATGGAAAAGCCGTATACAGTGAATTTAAGAATGAAAGTAAAAAACTATAATTGACAAAAGCTCATCCGCCGCGATGGAGTTGAGCACCTGCCGATTTTAGAATCGGCATTAATCGGAAGGAAGTAGTCCCTATAGCTATCGGGAGAATAATATATTAACAATTGGTTAGCCAAATATGGCGCACCAGATAGATGTAAAATTGTTGCTATGCTCTTGTTAAAGCGTAGTTAGTATAAGGAGTGGTTAAAGGCCACAGCTCGATAACAATAAGGGCAAAGTTTGTAAAAGCCTATACGTTACATAGCATCTATCAAAGTACTGGTTTAATAAATGGAATAAATCCCATTGAAACCTAAAAACATTTCAGGCTATGGCAGCCAATTGCTCTCCAAAAGCAAAGGACAACGTTCGATTCGTTGGAAATGTGCCAATAGAATAATAGCAGCTAGGGCAAAGCCTTGTTTAAAACGTAGGAAATTCCCGTTATTATTCTAAAAACTTAAAACATTGTTCATTGAAAAACAAAATACTGTTCGGAAGAACAAAAAATCTTCCTCGTGCCAGAGGAAGCGCGATACATAAACAAAACAATGCCTTGTTGTGGGTTTAAAACGCCCCATAGTATTGTACCAGTAGGAATCAATATACTGCAGCGCCATGTTTAGGGTATTGCTCATGTTGGGGTCAAGGGTTCAATTCCCTTTTTGTTCACAAGGACAAATAGCTCAGTTGGTTAGAGCACAACGCTTAGGTTACGGGTTCGAGTCCCGTCACGATTTCGCTCGTGTAACTCAATGGTAGAGTAATGGACTGAAAATCCATGCGTAGAAGTTGACTTACTTCTTTAAAAATAGGTCACCAAAGAATGAGCAAATCATTTCAGTCAAATTACTAAATGTAAAATGACAGTTGGATTTTTGTCAGGATAGGCAGATACCGTTTTCACAAAGGTTTTGCTTTTTAGGCGTAGTAAACAATTACTTCTAAAAACCACTATTGGAGGTGCAAACTTAAGCTAAATCTTCACCAAAATTTGATGAAGTGCTTTGCAAGTTCTTTAAATAGAATTAAAAACAAAACATAAAAACAAATAAAATGATACAAAGAGTAAAAGTTGATGCCTGGAAAAAAGGCTTGGTAATTAAAAACAACAATTTAATTGATGTTTTAAGTGAAGGTACATACTGGTTATCTGCAAGTGTAGCTGTAATTAATTATGATATGGCTAAACCATTTGTTGCGCCAATTAACCTTAACATTTTGATGAAAAATCAAAAATTTGCAGATGCGGTTAAAATAGTAAACGTAGCCGACAATGAAATAGCATTGCGCTATGAAGGAGATACATTTGTTGAAGTATTAACCCAAGGTAAATACCTCTATTGGGAAGGTTTGGTAGAACACAAAATAATTGCAATTGACTTGAGTGTTGTGGATATTGATGTTGGCATAGATAAAGCAATACTTACACGTAAAGAGCTTGCTCCATACATACGCACTTTTGTTATAGAACCTAATGAAAAAGCAATTGTTTATATTGATGGTAAGTTCAACAAAATTGTTGAAGCAGGTTCTTACAGCTATTGGAAAAACAATACTAACATAGCCATAACAAAAGTTGAAACACGAACCATGCAAATGGAAGTTGCTGGTCAAGAAATACTGACAAAAGATAAGGCCGTAATACGACTAAACTTTTACTTGCAATACAATGTTGTTGACGCTGTTAAAGCAATTTTAAACAACAAGGAGTACGAAAAACAATTGTATGTTTTAATACAGCTTGCTTTACGTGAATTTGTTGGTTCCATGACCTTAGATGAGCTTTTAGAGAAAAAAGAAAATGTATCTGATTACATATTGGATTCAACTGCTCGAAAAGTTTCATACTTGGGTGTATTAATAAAAGGTTGTGGTATACGTGATATTATTTTACCTGGTGATATGAAGGAAATAATGAATCAAGTATTGATTGCAGAGAAAAAAGCCCAAGCTAACACAATTATGCGTCGTGAGGAAACTGCCTCAACACGTAGCTTGCTAAATACTGCAAAGCTAATGGAAGACAATGCGATGTTGTTTAAGTTAAAAGAAATGGAATATGTAGAAAAGATTGCAGAGAAGATAAATACTATTTCATTATCAGGTGGTTCACAAATTGTGGATCAGCTAAAACAAATATTTGTCTCTAATAAATAGATAAAACCCTCATTTCAATTTGGAAGTGAGGGATAAAATGCCCTTTCGTCTAACGGCAGGACGTTACTTTTTGACAGTAAATATTGTGGTTCGAATCCACGAAGGGCAACAAAAATAAACTTATAGATTATCTGCCGCGGCAGAGTAAAAGCTGCTGTAAAATTACTTAACCGCGAAGTGTGGGGATAATTCCGGCGAGCCTTGACGTTGCGAAGAGCTGAGTTTACAGTGCACCGGAAAAGAGAAATCAAAGTAGGGAAGCGTATTTATAGCCATACTATTCAGAAATGAAAATGGAGGTTCGAATCCCATTAGGGCCGCAGAAAGGGACTGACCTGATAAAAAAGGGTTCAGTCCCTTTGTCATTAAAAGAAAATCGCCCGACAGACGGGCGATTTCAGCGATTACAGAATTTATTTTTGGAGTTCGAAATGACCCATTTTTTCGATCATAAACAATCCCTTCAGGAAAGACTAATTTTTGCAATTTTTCCTTGAGATTTATGCTTCCTTTGAGCCACAATCTCGTGATTTTCAGGCACAATTGGGCTACCTCATGTAGGCTTTCGCA
>CAZRUA010000042.1:0-28709 GCA_964603125.1 uncultured Flavobacteriaceae bacterium
AATACGAAATAATAAAAATAATCGATGCTATGAAAGCTTTTACGAATTATTTTATTAACACATTTTTGTTGAAAATGTTAATAGCGGTTTTGAATGCTTTGAAGAAGAAAATAAATTATTTTTTTTGACGAGCTACACAAATTATTTTTCTTATATCCTCTGAAAACCTTTATTCATGATGTTTTCGAGATGTTGTGATTTTTTATAAGAAGAAAAATATTTTTTTCAAAGCTACACAAATATTTTTTATTGCAATGCTTTTCTAAATTTTATTTTGTGAGTTACGTTTTTTTGAAAGAAAAAAAATAAAAAAATTCTTCCTAAAAAGAGTTTTTAATTAAATAAAACATCACAATTCAACTCAATTTCCCATCCCATTAACAACTTAATTGGCTTAGAAAAAACAAAAATGTTTTCAGGCGAGTTTCTTTTTATATAATTGCCAGATGTGAATTTATTGTTTTTGTCATCGTCACTTATTACTCGTAATGTATAAGTGTTAGGTGTTATGTAATTAAAAGTGATATGTTTTGTAGTTTCTAGGTTTGTTTCTTTTGTGTCTGTGTTTACAATGGTTTCGTAACACACCTCATTTTTTAAATTTAAAAGCTGTATTATAAGATTTTTTTGAGTTGGGAGTTTAAATTCAATGTCTAGCTTACATAGTTCTTCCGTGTTCGGACTTTTAAAGTTAAATATTAATGAATCTTTTATTGAGCAGGAGTTTGAGCTAATACTATTGGGTTTTAGTTTTAATGTGTATTGAGTATTTTCTTTAACTAATTCGTTCAACAGAATTGTGCATGGATAATTCGGATTTAATCTGTTTTCAATTTGTGATGAAACAGTTGGTATCAATTTGTTATTTGCGAATAATTCAAAATTGCTGAGTGGTTTATCTAATATATATGCACTTTCAATACTTAAGTATTTACCTGGAATTAACTTACCCGGATCGGCATATAGTAAAAGGCTTTTGCTAAGCTTTGATTTTTCTATATCCTCAATTGTCTTGAATTTATTTTCAAACCATAACTTACCTATTAAATTACTATTTGACAGAATTTCAAACTCTACCGAATCCTTTTTAAACCAATTACTGTAATAGTAGTTTAAAGTGTCATTTTCTGGAATTTGATTTTTTGTCTCGTTTCCTACCTTAATGCTTGGTTGGTCAATTTCTTTATTAAAAATAAACCTAATTAAGCCATGGTATGGTTGTTCAACTTTTTTAATAAAGGTCTTTTGTGGAATTTCGGTAAAAATGGAAGTGTTAAAACTATCATTTTTATTTAATTCAATGAATGAATCATTATAAAAACCAATAGCTTCATTTTCATCAAATAGTTTGTTATTGTTTCTATCATCTAATACAAATAGTTTGTATTTAGCTGGTTTAATATTTTTTATAGTATAAAATCCTTCTGCATTTGTTTTGGTGAAGTAATTAGGTTGTTCTTTGTAAACGCAACTGTCGTTAAGATTTTCATATAGAAACACGGAAATGTCACCGAGGGGTTTTTGAAAAAGGTGATTTTTAATTCGCCCAGATAAAGTTAATGTATCAATATTAATGCCTGTAGAAAAAGTATAAGTGAAATTTCTTAACACATTCCCTTCATGGGTATCTACAATAGCATTCCCAAAATTAATGGTATAAGTTGTATTTGCTTTGAGAGATGATTCAAATTTTATTAAAAGGGATTTCCCGTCAACAGTATAATTGACAAATTGATTTACATTTGGATTGATTGTGATTTGTTTTTGCGCTTCCTTTAATTGTATGTATTCGTCAAAATCAATCTGAATGGTTTTCCCATTAAAATTAGTGCTTTTTTCAGCGGGACTAAAACTAATTGGTTTTGGAGGTAAAATATCTTTATCTCCACCAGTTAGCGGAATAATTTGTGCGCAACTAAAAAGCAGTATGCTAATTGTTACTATATATATATATGTATGAAATTTTTTTTGAAACATTTAGTTGTTCTCAGCAAAGCATTTTTCTACAACCGAAATTAATTGTAGTAAATGCAGTTTGTCGGTTTCATCAAATGTACTGTATTTGTCGTCATCTATGTCTAAAACAGCAATAACTTGTTGGCTAGAATTGAAGATGGGTAAAACTATTTCTGATTTTGAGGCTGAACTGCAGGCAATGTGCCCTGGAAAGGTGTCAACATCTTCTACAATAATGGTTTCTTTTTTTAGCCATGAAGTTCCACAAACTCCTTTTCCTAGGTTAATTCGTGTACAAGCAATTGTTCCTTGAAAAGGACCAAGAACTAATTGTTCATTTTTAACAATGTAAAAGCCAACCCAATAAAAACCCATTCCTTGTTTTATTGCGGAGCAAATGTTAGATAAATTTGCTATTAAATCATTTTCACCTTCAACTAATGCTTTTATTTGAGGAATTAGCGAATTATATTTTTCAGTTTTTGAATTTCCTTCTATTATTAATGATTCAGCCATAATTACAAAGTTAAGCTTTTTTTATTTGTGAAAGTAATTGTAAACTAAAGTGGCTTTTGATAAACCAATTGCTGAACCTAATTCTTCAAGAGTACATTCTTTTATTTGTGCTACAGATTTAAACTCATCTAAAAGTTTTTTCGCACTTATTTCGCTTATGCCTTTTATTGTTTCCAGTTCACTTGTAAATGTTTCTCTGCTGCGTTTGCTTCGGTGATGTGTAATACCAAATCGATGAGCTTCATCTCTAATTTGTTGTATAATTCTTAAGGTTTCTGATTTCTTATCTAAATATAAAGGTAAATTGTCTCCAGGGAAATAAATTTCTTCTAAGCGTTTGGCTATACCTATTACTGCAACTTTTCCGTATAAATCTAGTTTTTTCAAACTTTCAATCGCACTTGATAATTGCCCTTTTCCACCGTCTATAACTATTAGTTGAGGCATGTCTAAATTTTCGTCAAGTACTCTTTTATATCTTCGGTAAATCACTTCTTCCATACTTGCAAAGTCATTGGGGCCTTCAACTGTTTTTATATTAAAATGTCGGTATTCTTTTTTTGCTGGTTTAGCGTTAATAAAAACAGTCATAGCACTTACTGGATATGCGCCCTGTATATTACTATTATCAAAACATTCTATGCGAGTTGGTTCAACAGTCAGACGTAAATCTTTACGCATTGTTTCCAAAATACGTTTGGTGTGCCTTTCTGGATCCACCAAAGCAATTTGTCGTTCGCGCTCAAACTTGTAATTTTTTGCATTTCTTAAAGAAAGTTCTAATAAATGTTTTTTATCTCCAATTTTAGGAACAATTACTTTTGCATCGGGAAATTCAAAATTAATTTCAAATGGTAATATAATTTCATTTGAATGTGATTGGAACCTATTTCTTAATTCGTGAATAGCAAATATCATTAGTTCTTCATCTGTTTCGGCCAATTTCTTTTTCATTTCAATGGTATGTCCCTGAACAATTGCCCCATTCATAACTTTGAAATAGTTTACATAGGCATGATTTTCATCCGAAATGAGTGTAAATACATCAATATTTGAAACACTTGCACTAACTATAGTTGATTTACTTTGGTAGGTTTCTAAAGTTTCAATTTTATCTTTTAGCAATTGAGCTTTCTCAAACTCCAAGTCTTCAGCATATTGACGCATTTGCTGTTTCATTTCTTTAATTGCATTTGAAAAATTACCGCGCAATAAACTTTTTATTTGCTGAATATTGTTTTCATATTCCTTCAAATCTTGTTTTCCTACACATGGAGCTTTGCATTTTCCGATATGAAAATCCAAACATTCTCTAAATTTTCTTTTTTTAATATTCTCATCACTCAAATCAAAACTACAGGTTCTTAAAGGATAAAGTTGCTTCACCATATCCAATAATGTGTGCATTAACTTACCTGAGCCATAAGGACCAAAATATTCTGACCCATCTTTAATAACTCTTCTGGTAGAAAACACTCTTGGAAATCTTTCACCTTTTACACAAATCCAAGGGTAAGTTTTGTCATCCTTTAATAATATATTATAGCGCGGCTGATATTTCTTGATTAGATTGTTTTCTAAGAGAAGGGCATCAAGCTCTGTTTCAACAACAATGGTTTTTATATCGGCAATTTTTTTTACCAATACCATTGTTTTTCCACTGTCCAAATGTTCTTTATTAAAATAGGAGGAAACTCTTTTCTTTAGATTCTTTGCCTTGCCTACATATAATATTTTACCATCACTGTCATAATATTGGTAAACACCCGGACTATCGGGCATTATTTTTATGAGCGTTTGAATATGTTCTGATTGTGATGACAAGATTCACAAAAATAAGTATTTTTACAGTGCATGACTAATATTAAAAGTAAGAGGGTATTAATTTCTCCGCTCGATTGGGGACTTGGTCATGCAACAAGATGTATTCCTATTATTCATGAGCTAATACAGCAAAACTATTTGGTGGTTTTGGCTATTCCTAAAAGTATACGATTTGTTTGGGAGAGTGAGTTTCCTAATCAAACTATTATCGATGCGCCTGCTTATAATATTAGTTATGCAAAGCATGAACAACTTTGGTTTAAGATGCTTTTGAGCTCGAGAAGAATTTTAAATACTATTAAGCAGGAACAAAAGTGGTTAGAAGAAATAGTTAGTCAATATAAAATTGATATTGTAATTAGCGACAATCGATTTGGGTTAAGTACATCAAAATGTAAATGCGTTTATATAACTCATCAATTAAAAATTAAGGCTCCTTTTTTTACTAGCTTTATTAATAAGATGCATTTGAGTTATATTGAAAGGTTTGATGAGTGCTGGATTCCTGATAATTTGCAAAGCGAGTTAAGCGGTGAATTAACAAAGGGAACTATTCTAAATATTAAAAATAGATTTGTTGGAGTCTTATCAGGACTTAAAGAGCCAAGTGCAGTTAAAAATATAAAATATGATTTTGCCTTGTTATTAAGCGGACCAGAGCCGCAGCGAAGTATTTTGGAAAAAAAATTATTGCAAGTTGTAACTAAAAGTAAAAAGCGCATTATATTAATTAGAGGAAGGAAAAGTGATGGGCAGGCTTTGTTGGATATTCCCGAACGATGTGATGTGTTAGATTATGCTAATAGATTGGACTTGCAGCAGATTTTGGAAGAGACCGATGTGGTAGTGTGTCGTTCGGGATATTCAACAATTATGGATTTGAGTGCTTTAGGTAAGAAAGTATTTTTTATTCCAACCCCCGGACAATTAGAACAAGAGTATTTGGCAGAGTATTTATTTAAAACCTACCAAATTGATTATTGTAAGCAAAGTGAAATTAATGATTCTATTTTTTTTAAAAGTAAATATTCACAGTTGCCAACTAGTACTGGAAACTTACTTTTAAAAGAAGCGATTAGTAGTTTATAAAAAATCCCGCACAAGGCGGGATTTTGTTTTTCTATTTATGGTAGAATTTTTCTTTGTGAACGAAATCACCTTTCCATTGTTGAACTGCAACTTGTTCCATTTTAATACGAGTACCATCTGCAAATGTAATATCCATCCAGCTTTCAACAGCTGTGATTCCATTTTCCTCGTCAGATGTAATAGAATCAACTCCACCACCGTGAACTTCTTTTACCGATGAAACAAATTTTTTCTCATACTCACGGTTAGCATCTTTACCAACGCGTGGAGCTTCTCCAAGTTCTTGCATTGTTACATCTTCAGCATAATATTTTTCAAATGCATCTAAAATTTGACCTGCACCAACCATTTGGTATAATGCGCCCGCTTTTTCTTTGTAAGTCATGTTTAATAATTTAAATTGTTTGTATATACAAATATATTAATTATGATTCATATCAACGCAAACAAATTGATAAATAATAGTTAAAAAAACTAACTTTGCTAGATATGGCTAAACCGATAGAAAATAAGCAAGATGTAGAGTTTTTGGTAAGGGATTTTTACGGAAAAGTATTAATGGATGAACAAATTAAACATCATTTTGCACACATAGATTTTGAAGCACATATGCCTAGAATGGTAGCGTTTTGGAGTTTTATACTTTTAGATGAGGATGGGTATAAGGGAAATGTTTTTGACAAACATGTTCCTTTAAATTTAAACGAAAATGATTTTTTGCGTTGGATGCTACATTTCAAGGAAACGATAAAAAATAACTTTGTTGGTGAGAAAGCAGATTTAGCTTTGCAGAGAGCTGAGATTTTATCTCTAACGTTTCAAGCTAAGTTGATAAAAAAGTAATTGATTTATTCTAAACTTACTACAGAAGTTAATTCGAAAAGCGTGTAGTCATCATTAATTTGAAGAAACTCACCTTTTAATTTATTGCCTGATTTCATGGCTATTGTTATGAATCCTAAGCCTGCGCCACCTTTTTCACTGATGGTGTTATTTTCTAGATGATCCATATAAAACTGTTTTAAAGCAGCAGCGTCTTCAAAAGAGTTAATGATTTCAATTTGTTTTTTTAATCCTTCAACTCCGCTATTTTTAACAAGATTAGCCGAAATAATTTCAACATTCGCACTATTTTTATTTAAAATAAAATAGTTTACTTGTTTACCTTGAGCATTTTTATGTCCGTGGATTAACATATTTTGCAAGGTTTCTACACTGATGAAGAAAATCTTACGCATTGGTGATTTTCCAACACCGTTTTCTATAATAGCTGTTTCAACTTCTGATTCAATTTTTGATATTACATCAGAAGATAACTCGCCTGTATGATTTGTCAGAATAGTGTGGTCGGGCGCAATATTCGTTATTAAATCATTAAAACGATTTTGAAAAAATTCTTGTTCTATGTTAGTGTTGTTACTCACAAATATTTAAAACAAACCATTTATTTCTGCGTCAATTTGACGTATAATTTTACCTAAATCTTCTGGATTATCTTGAAAGCCATTATCATCAACATCAACAATAATCATCTTACCACTTTCGTAAGTAGAAATCCAAGCTTCGTATCTTTCGTTTAATCTTTTTAAATAATCTAATCTAATTGCATTTTCATAATCACGTCCACGCTTTTGTATTTGACGAACTAAAGTTGGAACCGAAGCTCTTAAATAAATCATTAAATCAGGAGCCTTAACTAAGCTTTCCATTAATTTAAAAAGAGTAAAATAATTTTCAAAATCACGCGTGGTCATTAAGCCCATTGCGTGTAAGTTAGGAGCAAAAATATAAGCATCTTCATAAATTGTTCTATCCTGAACAACTGTTTTAGCTCCTTTACGTATATCTAAAATTTGATTGAAACGGCTATTTAAAAAGTAAACTTGTAAGTTAAATGACCAACGCTGCATATCTTCATAAAAATCATTTAAGTATGGATTGTCGTCGGCATCTTCAAAATGAGCCTGCCACTTATAGTGTTTTGATAGAAGTGATGTTAATGTTGTTTTCCCGGATCCAATATTTCCGGCAATAGCTATGTGCATAAACTTTTTAGTCTAAATAATAATTCAACTAAAGTACTAATTATTTTGTGATATCACAAAAAATCAAGAAATTTTATTAACCAGTTAAAACATTAAAAATCAGTGTTTTAAACCAAAAACAACGCTTAAAAGTTAATTCTAAGCGTTGTTTAAGTTATTGAATGGTAATTTGTTTCACCACTTTTTGGTTTTGAATATTTACTTCCATAAAGTAAATACCGCTACTAATATTGTTTAAACTGATTTGTTTGGAAACTTCCGTATTAAAGTTTTGATGATAAATTGTTTCACCTAAAATATTTTTCACTTCAATTTGAGCAGCTTGATTTATTAAATCGGTTCCGAAAGTAATTGTAAAATTACCGTTGTTTGGATTTGGATACAAACTAACATTTTGAGAAAGTGATACATTGTTTATTCCGTTAAATGTGGTTGTTCTAATATTACTTCGGGATGTATTAATTGGTCCACGAGTTGGTGAACAATTAATACCCCAAACAGTTTCAATACGCCATTTACCTGCAGGGAAGGATGCAAAAGCGGGGTCGTTTAATGTGCCTTGTGAGCCTGCTGTTGAACCTATTTGTTGCCAGTTTCCGTTACCTAAATCATCACGCATTAGTAAATAATTAGTTACCGGATTACCACTGTTTTCAATAGTATATAAGTTCCAATTAAATTGGCCACTTCCGCTATTGGTTACATACAATGTGTTATGATAAGGGCTTAATGCGCTTTCAACATTACACGTGTCAACTGCTGATATTTTGTAACGTTTTGTGGTTATATTTGGATTAGCTCCATAGTCATGGTATTCGCTTAAGCTATCAAATGGCACAGAACCAATTGGGGTGTAAATGTTTGTTGCATCTTCACGGTAAATATTAAAATGGTCAATATCACTATAAGATGTTTTATCCCATTGAAGTATGTTGTGAGTTGAAATTGAATCAACTGTTACAGCGCATATATTGGGTGTAGCAGGAACAGATTTCACAGTAATTTGTAATGGGTCAGAAATTCGCGAACAACCATCCTGCTGAACACTAGTAACTTGGTATGTTCCAGTTTGACTAGCAGTAGTTAAATTAATAGTGTCGCCAGTTGGTGTCCATAAAAAATGGGTTCCAGGACTAAATGTGTATAACGTTGTGCTTTGGTTTGCGCAAATAATAGAAGAACTAGAGTTTATAATTTGTGGACGAGGATTATCACAATATTTTAATACTACGTAATCATTGTTATAACCTGGACTTTCGTTACCTGCTCCAACAACATAAATTCTGTCGTTGTAAGTTCCGATACTTCTTCCATCATTAAATCCAGGGAAAGCTGCTTCATAATTTTCTTCCCATTGCGCCACACCGGCTAAGTTTAGTTTAGAAATTAAAATTGATGAAATTTGATTACTTATATTTTTTGTTCCAGTAGCATAAATATAACTTGAGTTTGAACTTACACTTTTTACAAAATCGTTTGCCCCAATGTTATTAGAAGGAAAATTATAATTCCAGTTAAAAGCTAAATTACTATTAAAGCTGGTAATGGTTGCGGATGAACCAGGGCCATTTATTTTACTTCCACCAACAATGATATCGCCGTTAGGAGCTAATGTAAAACATACAGGATTAAAATCAAGTGTACCTGGATTACTGTTATAATTTGTTTGAGCAATGAAGCTACCTGCAGTCGAATATTTCGTAACGAAAATGGATGTGCTGGTTCCACCAGTTAAAATACCTTTACTTACTACAATAATATTTCCTGAAGCGTCGAATTCGGCTCCTACAGTGCTCACATTATTCAAGTCGTTGTTTGGAATTGTTTGACTCCAAAATATACTTCCATTACTTTTATAGCAATTTAATCTTACAACGCTTCCTCCAATTAAGGGATCGTAAATTGTACCTGCAACATAAATTTGACCAGAAGCATCATAGAGTATTGAGCTTACCATGGTGTAACCGCCCGAAACGCTATTTAAAATGGTATTATAATTTGGTTGCCCAAAATTATTAAAACCTATAACATTAAAATCTGTGGTATTATAAGCTCCACTTTCGCCAACATAAAAACTATATAAGATATTGTTGGCTTTTATTTTCCCATAAGAAAAAGGTATTTGAGCGGTGTACAAAACGGAACCTACATTATCTATTTTTGAAACTAAACCTATATTGCTTGGAGATGAATTATAAAAAATATAACTCACGTTGTATTGATCTTGATCAGCATCAACAAAGTTATTCGTCTCCGCGTTGTAATCTAAAGTAGTTTCCCAATTCACCGTTCCATCATCAAAATAGTTATTTAAAACAACATCTTGTCCCGAACCATTGTTAGCTATACTACCTGTGGTATAAATATCTGTGCCTGCTGTTGAAACAAAAACTTTTTCTCCAACATCATAGCCATTAGCAACACCATCGTATACACCATCCCACACTAAATTACCAGATTGGCTATACTTAACAATAAGAGCATCTCCTAGATTTATAGAGTTTCTGGTTAAATTGCTTGCCGCATAAACATTGGAAGCGTTATCTAAATAAAAATCAACTGGATTATATGAAGTACCAATAGGGTAATTATTTCTCCAAAGAGAAGCTCCGCCGCTTCCAGAAAATTTTGCTACGTATAAGTCAAGTCCATTAACCTGTTTTCCTAACACATAAAAACTGCCGGAGTTATCAGATTTCAATTGAACGGGTTGTAGGTTTGAACCATTGAAGTATTCAGCATTACTGGATACTAAACCAGTATTTGTGACAACAAAGGTGTATTCATTTGTGGTTCCTAAGTTTGCATTGTAAGCCGAACCTAGCACGTAAAATGTTGAACTCGATATATTAGCTGCCATGGCTATACTCGTTAAATTGGAAATATTACCTCCGCCAGATATGGTGGGAGTTAGTAAGGTGGTCCAAGTATTATTTCCATTTGTTGTTAGACGCATCATGTAAAATTTTTCCAAAGCGCCATTTGTAGTTACACCGTAAATAAAGGCGTCACCACTTGAATTAACTAAAATATCGGTTGAGACATCGTTCCCTAAATTGCTGTATAAGTATTGATATTGAACAACACCATTTGAATTGAGTTTTAAAGTTAATGCATCGTTACCTAATGTTGCGGATAATGCTATGCCAGTAACATAAACACTGCCATTTAAATATGCCAGATCTAACCCACGTGAAACCAAGTATCCAGTAGGTAATTGTGATTGTTTCCAAACTAAATTTCCTGTACTCAAATTTATTTTAAAAACAGCTAACGAATCATTAATACGTCCGGTGTAATAAACATGTGTTGGATTTGAAGCATTATCCACTATTGCATCATCAATAATATTATACGCTTGGTTATCATAAATGTTTTCCCATAAAACGGTTCCTTGTGAATTGAATTTAATCACCATTGGCAAAACAATACCAGCAGTGTTCTTCGACCCAACCATGATTATATTTCCTGAGGCATCAACAAACAATTTGGCTGGTGTGATGTATGAATTGGTTGAATCAACATATACGAACGAAAATGTATTTGCCCCTGTATTGTCAAATTTAGCAATGAATGTGGAGCTATTATTGTAACCGCAAACGTAATTATTGCTGGCATTATCTCTGGTGCTACAAAGTACAATATCATCACCAGAGAATTCACCTTTATTTACTTTTTTCCATTGTAGGTTTGGATTTTGAGCTGATAAGGTAGAAGTGAAATAAAAGCTAATTATAAAAAGAACGGAGAATAAGAGATGTAATTTTTTTTTCATTTTTATTGAGTTTTAGTAAAGTAAAATTAAACAATTAAACATAGTAAAACCAAACAAAATGTTTAAATTGTTAAGTTTCAGAGGGTGAAAAAGGTTGTTTTATGATTTAAATCATTTTAGGTAAAATGAATCTGCATCCATCCCGACAGGAAATTGTTTTCTAAAGTTTACCAGGTATTCGTAGTTTAGAGATATTGTTTCAACAGAGTCTTGATTGGGTAAAGTTGAACTTATTTTTTCACCTCTTGGATTTAAAATTGCGCTATCACCACTATGAGGGAAATTATTGCCATCCTCACCAATTCTATTTAAACCAATTACATAGCTTTGATTTTCTATTGCACGTGCTACAAGTAAACTACTCCAAGGGAAACTTCTAACTGCGGGCCAATTGGCAACATATAATAAAAGGTCATATTCGGCATTAATATTCTCATCCCAAGTGTTTCTGCTAAAAACAGGAAAGCGCAAATCATAGCAAATAAGAGGGCAAATCTTCCAACCTTTTATTTCGCAAATTATTTTATTTGTTCCCGCTACATAATGCTGATCTTCTCCGGCCATTCTAAACAAATGTCTTTTATTGTATTCGTTATATGTTCCGTCGGGTTTTACCCAATATAATCTGTTAAAATATTGTCCGTTTTCTTCTATGCAAACACTGCCTGTAATAACGCATTTCTTTTTTGAAGCTAATTTTTGTAACCAGTTCAGTGTTTCTGTTCCATTTTTTTCGGCATGCAAGTTTGGTTGCATGGTAAAGCCTGTAGTAAACATTTCTGGTAAAACAATTAAATCAGTTTCTTCCGAAATAGAATTTATTTTGTTTTCAAAATGCTTTCTGTTTGCATTTGGATTTTCCCAATGCAACAAAGTTTGAATAATGGTTACTTTTAAATCTTCTAACATATTATTTAATCGAACATATTTTTTCGGCAGCTAATTTTAATGTTTCATCTTTTTTGGCAAAACAAAAACGCAGCACTTTATTATCTATTTTGTTATGATAAAAAACAGATAAAGGTATTGATGCTATTCCAAATTCCTTGGTAATTCTAACTGCAAAAGCGGCATCATTTTCGTCGCTTATGTTTTTATAGTTTAATAATTGAAAATAAGTCCCGGCGCTTAATTCAAAGTTAAATTTACTACCAGAAACTAAGTTAGAAAATAAATTTCTTTTTGCTTCGTAAAAAGATGCAAGCTGAAGATAGTTGTCTTTATCCTTTAAAAAATCACTTAAAGCATATTGAATAGGTGTATTGCAGCTAAAAACTAAAAATTGATGTACTTTCCTAAATTCACTCATTATATTGGCTGGAGCGGCAACATATCCTATTTTCCAGCCTGTTGTATGAACAGTTTTTCCAAATGAAGAAACAATAATGCTTCTATTTTGTAATTGTTTATTTCGAGCAACAGATTCATGTTTTTTATTATCAAAACTCATAAACTCATAAACTTCATCGCTTAAAACAATAATATCTGTATTATGAGTAAGTTTTTCAAGTTCATGGATATCATTTGCGCTTAAAACAGTTCCACTAGGGTTATGTGGTGAGTTGATAATTATCATCTTTGTTCGATGATTAATTAATTTAGAAACTTCTAGCCAGTTAATTTTGTAATCGGGGTATTGTAAACTTACAAATACAGGCTTACCTCCATTGAGTTCAATTGCAGGAACATAGCAATCATAAGCAGGTTCAAAAACAATTACTTCATCATCTTGTCCAATAAGTGCAGTTATGGCAGTATAAATTGCTTGTGTTGCACCTGCTGTTACAGTAATCTCTGTTTCTACATTATATTTAGCGCCATAATTTGACTCAATCATTTCGGCTAAGCGCTCTCTGAGTGCTGGAACACCTGGCATTGGAGCATATTGATTAAATCCCTTTTTCATGTAACTGCTAACCAAATCGGTTAATTGCGGATTACAATCAAAATCTGGAAAACCTTGCGATAAGTTAATAGCATTACATTCTAACGCTAGTTTACTCATTACAGAAAAAATAGTGGTTCCTACTAATGGTAGTTTGTTTTTAACGATTCCGTCGAACTGTGGCATATTATTGTTTGTTTCAAAGATAAATGCTTTTATATTTGTATCCTAAAATAAAACACTAAATAATGAAGACAAGTTTAAAAATTACAGTAGTAGCATTGATAGCAATTTTATTTGCTTCGTGTAGCAGCACTTCTTTAATGAAGAGAAAGTATAACAAAGGATTTTATTTTGAAAAATCAAGTAAAGCTAATAATTCTGATTTGGTTTTAAAAAGTAAATTAAAAACTGTTTCAACAATTTCAGTAGCTGCAGAAAACAATAATGTGGCTGATGTTGCTATTCAAGTGCTTGATGCAGATAACAAGTCAACATTTGTTTCTTCATATTCAGCAAAATTTTCCAACAGAAAGCTTACTTCAGATAGAAAGTCAAATGGTAAATCAAAGTATTCAGATGGTAACGAAACTTCAGCTTCTAACGAACAAACGGAATCAGTTGTTAACGATGAAAAATCAATTTTAAAAACTAACACATCAAGTAATTCAGGTGGTGATGTTAGTGCAATAATCCTAATTTTGCTTTGCTTATTATTACCGCCATTAGCGGTGTATTTAAAAGAAGGGGAAATAAACAATAAATTCTGGATTGATTTAGTGTTATGTTTACTTTTCTGGTTACCAGGTATTATATACGCATTTTGGGTATGTTTTGCATAATCATAAAAACATTCAAACTTTAAAATCCTCCTCTGGAGGATTTTTTTTTACCTTTATTTATCCATTCGTATGGAATTTTGTTTCATTTCGCATCTAAAATCAAAAAATATATGATATCAGGTTCAAAGAAGTTAATATTTACGGTAAGTATTTTGTTAAGTACAATTATTGCTTATTCTTTTTTTTATGGTATAAATCAAACAAAACCTAAGAAAAAGCAAAAGGTAAAAGAGGTAAAGATGTTAGCAAGCAACAATTACGATAAGGATTGGAAACGAGTTGATTCATTAGAGAAAAAAGGCCTTACTCAATCGGCTTTAGATTTAATTGAAAAAATATACGCGAAGGCAAAAAAAGAAAAAAACGATGCGCAATTCATTAAATCAATTTTGATGCGCAAAAAATTTGAATCCTATAAAGAAGAGTTTTCGTTAGAGAAATCTATTTATAAAATACAAAGCGAAGCCAATCAAGCTTCTTATCCTTCTAAACAGGTTCTCCAAAACATTTTAGCTTCTGTTTATTGGAACTATTACCAACAAAACAGATGGAAGTTTTTGAATAGAACACAAACTATTGATTTTAAAAATGATGACGTTTCTACCTGGGATTTGAATAAAATTGTTCAAGCAACCATTGATAATTATATGGCTTCCATTGCAAGTGCAGATAGTTTAAAGAAAACTAACTTAGATGTTTATGATGCAATTATATTTAAAGGAAGCAAAGAAACAAGGACTCTTCGTCCAAGTTTATATGATTTATTGGCGCATCGTGCATTTGATTTTTTTGCTAACAATGAGGCAGAGTTGTCTCGTCCAGCCAATCAGTTCCACTTAAATGAAGATGTTTTTTTGAATGATTACAAAAAATTTAACGAATATAAAATCAACAGAACAGAAGATTCATTGAACTTAAAATTTTATGCAATTAATTTAATTCAAAGTTTGAGTAAGTTTCATCAAAATGATGAAAACAAAGATGCATTAATTGATGTTGATTTGAAACGAATTGAGTTTGTTTACCGAAATTCAAACAATGAGCTTAAGGATACTCTTTATATCCGAGCATTAAATAAAATTACAAGTACATTTCCTAAATCTAGTTTAAGCGCTGAGGCCTTCTATAAAATCGCGGAATATTATCAAAGTAAGGCAAGCTTGTATCAGCCTTTGAAAGGTGATGATTATAAATGGATGAGTAAAAAGGCGATGGCAATTGCTATTGAAACGATTCGTAATTATCCTAATACAATTGGCGCTTCTTCGTGTGAGAGTTTAATCGATCAAATTAAAACTAAAAATATAAATATTACCCTTGAAGATGTTGCCGAACCTAATAAACCTGCGCGTGCGCTAGTATCTTATAAAAACATGGATAAGCTCTATTTCAGGATTTATAAAACAACTTATCAGCATTATCAGGAAATGTCAAATTACGACTACAATAAAAAGTTTATCTCTAAAATTTTAGCGCTTAAGTTGGAAAAGTCTTTTGAGTACAACTTACCAAATGATGGTGATTTTCAGCAACACGCTGTTGAGATAAAAGTACCTGAGATGAGTAATGGTTTTTATGTTCTTGTTTCTAGCAACGATGTTAATTTTAGTACAGAGAAAAGTTATTTAAGTTATACAACTTATGCGGTAAGTAATATTGCTTATAAGCATTGTAAAATTAAATACTCTGAGCATGAATTTTATTTGGTTCATCGTCAAACTGGTGAACCTTTAAAAGGTGTTAATGCTCAAATGTATACTTCTAATTACGATTACGATTCGAGGTCGTATAAACGTAAAAAATCTAAGCTGTATACTACTGATGAGAAAGGTAAATTTAAAGTAACTCATGAAGAAGTTGACAATAAAAATTTCTCATTCGAATTTACTTATGGAAATGATTTCTTGGATAGCGAAAACAGTTTTTATTTGTATAAGGATTATGAAAACAATCAGTCTAGGATGCATTCATTTATATTTATGGATAGAGCTATATATCGCCCTGGACAAACATTGTATTTCAAAACGATTCTGTTAACCAGCGATTCTAAGGGCAATCATAATATAGAGCCAAATAAAGCAATAACTGTTACACTTTACGATGTAAACTATCAAAAAGTTAGTGATTTAAGTTTAACAACAAATGAATTTGGAACGGCTGCTGGTACTTTTATTCTGCCACAAGGTTTATTAAACGGTCAAATGCACATTAGTGATGGTTACAATACAACTTATTTTTCGGTAGAGGAATATAAGCGACCTAAGTTTGAAGTGAAGTTTAATGATTTGGTTGGAACTTATAAAGTTGGAGAAGAAATAAAATTAGAAGGAAAGGCATTAGCTTATGCGGGAAATAGCATTGACGGCGCAAAGGTAGCTTATCGAGTAGTTAGAGATGTTCAATATCCATATTGGTGGTATTGGTACCGAGGCTATGGAGCAGGAAATGCTACAAGTGTTGAAATAGTAAATGGTTCAGTACTTACAAATGACACTGGTGGTTATGTTATTCCTTTTAAAGCTATACCCGATCCAAATACTAAAATTTCTGATTCACCAATTTATACTTATAGTATATATGCTGATATAACAGATATAAATGGAGAAACACATAGCTCGCAAACTAGCGTTAGAGTGGGTTATCAATTAATAAATGTAAATATTGATTTGCCTGAAGAAATTGATAGAACTTCAAAAAAAGAAGTTTCGTTAAGCGTAAATAACTTGAATGGAGTAAAAGAACCAAGTAAAGGTGTAATTAGAGTTTATAAATTAAAGCAACCAACAAAATACTTTAGAAACCGCCAATGGCAGCAAGCAGATAAGTATATTTTTTCTCAAGAGGAGTATTATAGTCTGTTTCCAACAGATTTGTATGCAGATGAAAACAATAAGTATAAATGGACAAAAGAGAAAGAGGTTATAAATACCAACTTTGATACAAAACTACATGAAACATTTCCTTTAGAAAGTTTCGCAAAACTGGATCCTGGAGCTTATGTTGCGGAAGTTTTTTGTAAAGATAAGAATGGCGAAGAAGTAAAGGATATAAAGTATTTTACTTTGTATGATGAAAATTCACCAGCCAGTTCAAATGAAATTGATTGGTTTATAAGAGGAAAAGCCAATTGTGAGCCTGGTGAGAAGGCAAGTTTCGTAATGAACTCAGCAATTAAAGATTTAAAGTTTTTGTTGGAGATTGAGCGCAATGGTAAAATTGTTTCGAGTGAATGGATAAATGCTGGGATGAAATCAAACACTATCGATGTGCTTGAAAGCGACAGAGGTAACTTTGCTTACCACGTTTCTTTTGTGCGTAATAATCGTTTTTATTATCATAAGGAAATTGTAACAGTTCCTTTCACTAATAAAATGTTAGATATTAGTTTTGAAACATTCCGAAATAAATTGTTGCCAGGGCAAGAAGAGGAATGGAAAATGATTATTAAGAATAAGAAAGGCGAAAAGGAAATTGCTGAACTTTTGGCTACCATGTACGACGCCTCTTTGGATGCATTTAGAAGTAATAATTGGTATTTTAATGTATATAATTCTGTCTATTCAAATATTAATTGGCAAAGTAATTTGGGAGGTTCAAATTCGAGTTATGAAATAAATTCAGAGGCATATAAATATCATTACCCACGTTACAGAACATATGATGCATTAAACTTGTTTGGCGCAGATTATAGTTATTACAGAAGTTACAATGGATACTATGATGCAGATTACGCGGTTTCAGAATCCGTTCCAATGGCTGCTACGCCTGTTATGGCAGGAACTTTTTCATTAGATAAGGATGAAGAAAGGGCTGAGCTTAAGAATAAGGAAGAGTCTAGAAAGAAAAGTGGTAAGATGGATCATAAGGATGTAAAATTATTAGAAGCATCGAACGAGGAGAGCACAATTGGTGGGAATGTTACTACAAAATCGGATGAGGGTGGAGCTAAGGGTATTTCAGGCGGTGAGAATTTACAAAACGTTAAAGCTCGATCTAATTTTTCGGAAACAGCATTTTTCTTCCCTCAATTGCAAACAAATGAAAAAGGCGAGATCATTGTTAAATTCAAAGTCCCAGAGTCTTTAACAAAATGGAAAGTAATGGGCCTCGCTCATACCAAAGATTTAAAGTTTGGTCAAGTATCAAATGAATTAGTAACCCAGAAGGATTTAATGGTTACGCCTAATGCACCAAGGTTTTTCCGTGAAGGTGATATGTTTTACTTCTCATCTAAAATTGCTAATCTTAGTGATAAGGACTTACACGGAAAAGTGTCTTTGTTTTTATATGATGCTTTAACCAATCAAGATATAAGTACTAAATGTATTTCTGCTGTAGCTGGTAAATTTTCAAGTATTGGCGAAAGAGATTTTGATGTTAAAAAAGGTTTAAGCACTTCAATGGATTGGGAAGTAAAAGTTCCTGAAGGTTACGGTGCAATCACTTACAAAGTAGTTGCATCGGCAGGTAATTTTACCGATGGCGAAGAAATGGCTGTTCCTGTATTAACTAATCGTATGTTGGTAACTGAGTCGATGCCAATGCCAATTAGAAGTAATCAAACAAAGGAATTTAATTTTACGAAGTTTATCAATCAAAATGGCAATTCAACAACTTTAAAAAACCATTCTTATACTTTAGAGTTTACGGCTAATCCAGCTTGGTATGCAGTTCAAAGTTTACCTTATTTAATGGAATATCCTTATGAATGTGCTGAGCAAACGTTTTCGCGTTATTATGCAAATAGTTTAGCTTCTCATATAGTAAACTCCAAACCAAAAGTGAAACAAATTTTTGATTCTTGGAAAATGTCGAGCCCTGATGCATTCTTATCCAATTTGCAAAAGAATCAAGAATTAAAAGCAGCAGTTTTAGAAGAAACACCATGGGTGCTCGATGCTAAAGGTGAGAGCGAGCGTAAACATCGTGTTGCATTGTTGTTTGATTTAAACAGAATGAGTAACGAACTAAATGCTGCTATGCGTAAGCTTCAAAAGCAACAAGTGAGTAATGGTGCTTGGCCTTGGTTTGAAGGTGGTCCGGATGACAGATATATTACTCAACATATAGTAACTGGTTTAGGTCACCTAGATAAATTAGGGGTAAAAAATGTTCGAGAAGATTCAAAAACTTGGAATATGACTTATAATGCCGTGAAGTATCTTGATAACAGATTAAAGGAAGATTACGAAGAGATTAAACGCTGGGATAAGGATTACAAAAAGAATAATCATTTAGGCTATTACTCTATTCAGTATTTGTATGCAAGAAGTTATTTTTTAGATATACCAGTTGATAATCATAATAAAGTGGCGGTTGACTATTTTAAAGAACAAGCTCAAAAGTATTGGTTAAGTAATGCAAGATACATGCAAGGAATGATTGCCCTTAGTTTAAACAGAATGGGAGATAAGAAAACACCAACAGATATTTTAAAATCTTTAAAGGAAAATGCATTGTTTAGCGAAGAAATGGGCATGTATTGGAAAGATAATTATGAAGGATACTATTGGTATGAAGCTCCAATCGAATCACATGCGTTATTAATTGAAGCTTTTGACGAGATTGCTAATGATGCTAAGACTGTTGATGAGTTAAAAGTATGGTTGGTAAAAAGCAAGCAAACCCAAAACTGGTCAACAACTAAAGCAACAACTGAAGCTGTTTATGCCATGTTATTGCGTGGCACCGATTGGTTAGCTACCGAGCCTAATATTGAAATTAGTTTGGGTGATATAAAAATTGACCCTAAGAAAGATGCTTCTTTAAAAGCAGAAGCAGGCACAGGTTATTTTAAGAAGGTTTGGAATGGTAGTGATATTAAACCATCTATGGGGAATGTAAAAGTGGTTAAAAAAGATGAGGGTGTAAGTTATGGAGCAGTGTATTGGCAGTATTTTGAGCAGTTGGATAAAATTACTCCTCATAAAACTCCATTACAGTTGGTGAAAAAACTTTTTGTAACGCGTAATACAAATGCGGGTCCTGTGATAGAACCTATTACTGATAAAACAATCTTAAAAGTGGGAGATAAAATCAAAGTTCGTATTGAGTTAAGAGTAGATAGAGATATGCAATATGTTCATATGAAGGACATGCGGGCTGCAGGATTTGAACCTACAAATGTTTTTAGTGGTTATCGTTATCAAGATGGTTTGGGTTATTACGAATGCACAAAGGATGCTTCTACAAACTTCTTTTTTAGTTATTTAAATAAGGGTAGTTATGTTTTTGAGTACCCTGTTGTAGTTAATCAGGCAGGAAATTTTAGTAATGGCATCACTACTATTCAATGTATGTACGCACCTGAATTTACTAGTCATAGCGAAGGAATAAGGGTAAAGATTACGAAATAACTCAAACTTAATTGTTTTCGTATAAATCATCGAAAATTATTTTTGGAGTTGTTGAGTGGATTTGTGTAAAATGTCGTCTAATTCCTCAAAGTAAATTTTAGTTTAATAGTTAAGGTGTATTCCTTTACAATTTAATAAAATTAATATTACTTTTACGTAGTATTAATATTGGATGACTTATGATTTTATAGGAAATTGGTATTATTTGACTAAATTTAAAAGACTATGAGAGCAATTATTTTAAGTTTATTATTATTCCTTTTTTGCGCTAATGCTAGCGCACAAGGTAAAAAGGATGTGAAGAAATATGGAATAAAAACTGTTATTTCAACCACAACCGAAAATGGTAAAACCATTACCGACAAAAAAACAACATTTGACAAAAATGGTGAAATTATTGAAGAAACTGACTATGATAAAAATGGTACGGTGAAAACCACTCATAAATACAAATACAATAAAGATGGAGATGAAATTGAGGAAGAAGAGTGGAATGCATCAAATAAATTAGTAGAAAAGAAAACTACAAAGTATAATTCATTGGGCGAGAAAACAGAAGAAGTTTTTCATGATGCCGCAGGTAAGTTAATTAAAACAAATAAGTACACTTATGATGCTAAGGGATTGAAAGTGGAGCGTATTACAACTGATGCTGCTGGTAAAGTAATTAGCACAAAAAAATTCGCATATACTTTTGGTAAATGATTAATATAGATGCTATATTAAATAAATTTGAACCTATTTCTTTAAAAGAGATGGATGGTGTGAAGCTAATGAATCGCACGGATACTAAATTTACATTTAATATAGCACAATTTGAATTGGCTCTATCCGAAGTGTTAAACGACTATAGAGTGCTTGAAATTGAAGGCAAACGCTTAAGTAAATACAAAACGCTGTATTATGATACAGATGAGTATAATCTATACACCAAACACCATAATGGTATTTTAAATCGTTACAAGATACGTCATCGAACCTACATTGAATCGAATATTGGTTTCCTCGAGGTGAAATTTAAAAATAACAAAGGACGAACCATTAAGGATAGAATTAAACACAAAGAGGTGCCTCAAAAGTGGGATGTTGAATCGCAAGATTTTCTTTCTGAAATGCTACCTTTTGATCCTGAAACATTAGTTCCCGTAATTTGGGTAAATTACAGCCGATTAACACTAGTAAATAAAAATAGCCCTGAGCGATTAACAATTGATTTAAAGTTGGTGTTTATAAAAGATGACAACACAATAGCTTTGGATGACTTGGTAATTGCTGAGGTGAAACAAGAAAACAGGAAGGCTTCACCTTTTCTAACAGCAATGAAAAAGTACCATATCCGTGAAGGTTCTATTAGTAAGTATTGCATGGGTATAGCACTTACTTGTGATGATGTAAAGAAAAATAATTTTAAAGAAAAATTAATAAACATAAAAAATATATTAAATGAGCACACTGTTACAAAGCGTTGAACCATCTACAATTGCAGGTATGGACGAAATGATGAAAATCTCAGGAAAGCTGGGCTGGAGATTATTAATTGATGTTCTTTCAGTTTTTATACTTATTCGAGTTATTTATTATCCGATATACAAGCATCGTGACTTGTTTTTCACGTATTTCATTTTTAATCTAATCATATTTCTAATTTCATTTTTATTAAATAAAGTGGAATTATCTATGGGCGCTGCATTTGGTTTGTTTGCTGTATTTAGTATGTTACGTTATCGAACGGAAGATATATCTATTAAAGATATGACATACTTGTTTTTGGTAATTGCCATCGGCTTAGTATCAGCAGTTACTAAAATTAAGGATACGGATGATTTATTAGAAAATGTTTTTTTGGGCGGTATAATAGCAGTTATTTTATTAATAACTTATTTGTTAGAAAGCAGTGTTTTAATGAAAAAGGAAACTGCTAAGGTTATTATTTATGAAAACATAGAATTAATTAAACCTGAGAAAAAGGATTTGCTAATCGCAGATTTAAAGACAAGAACAGGCTTAGATGTTCATCGTTTCTCAATACAAAAATTTGATTTTTTAAAGGATTCAGCTCAAATTAAAATATATTATTATGAAAAAAATTAGACTTATATCTTCCGCTTTTGTTTTACTTTTATTTATAGTTTCTTGCACGAAGGAGCCCGGGCCAGGTGGAAAGGCTACTGTAAAAGGTAAGCTTAAAGTTCAGAATTATAATAGCTCTTTTACTGTTTTGCAAGATACTTACTATGCCGCGGGAAAAAACATCTATATCATTTATGGTGATGAAACAGCTGTTGGTGATAATATCGATACAGCTCCTGATGGCTCGTTTGAATTTAGGTTTTTAAGAAAAGGGAAGTATAAAATATTTGCTGTTTCTAAAGATAAAGATCATCCAACTTATACGGGAACAATTAGTATCACTAAGGATGTTGAGATTACGGATAAAAAGCAAACAGTTGATATTGGAGATTTAGTTGTTTACGACTAGTAGATGAGAAGAGTAATTTTAGTCATATTAATTTCGCTTAGCTTCACATTCATTAAAGCTCAAACCATTAATGATGCTGGTGCTTGGTTTACCTTAAACTTAAATCATGAGTTGAAGAATAATTATTCCTTGATTCTAACACAAGAATTTAGGTTGCGTGAAAATTTCACTACACCTAATTTAACTTATACTGATTTCGGTTTGCAGTATAACCCATCTGGTCCTTTTAAGGTAGCATTGGTTTATCGCTTTATACAAAAATATGCTTACGAAACACCAGTTAGTTTTAGGAATCGTTTGATGTGCGACGTAACCTATAAAAAAAAATTCACACGCTCTAGTTTTCAAATTCGTTCTCGCTTACAGGCTGAAGTGAAAAATTATTTTACATCAAAAAATGGCCATATGACGGAATGGTTTTGGCGAAATAAGTTTACCTATAAATATGAATTAAACAAACGCTTATTTCCTTATGCTTCGGTTGAGTTTCGTTGCCAGTTAAATGATCCGCGTAATCCTGAGTATAACATGCAATGGCACCGTAATCGCTATCAAGCTGGTTGCGATTATAAATTGGGAACTAAGAAAACACTCGGGGCGTATTATTTAATTCAAAATGAATATGGAATGCAAACTCTTCAAAACCAATACATCATTGGCTTAGAGTTTAGTATGGATATTTAGTTTCTTCCAGTTTTCACTCTATCCTTCACAATAAAGGCATTCGGGAAATCAACTTGTATTTTTTTGTAAAATTCAAACGCCTCTATTTTCGTTTTAAAATCTCCAACAACAATCACAAAATTTGGTTGCTGGTATTGGTCATATGCACCAACATCTCCATATTTCGAAAGGAATCTCGATTTAACTTCCATAGCTTTTGCTCTATCCGATCCAAAGTGTAACTTAATTCTAAAGCCATCAACTTCGCCTTTATTACGTTTGTTAAACTCAGCTTTCTTCTCGCTTAAAGCTTTTGCTTTTAATTTATTATCGTTGCTTGTTTGTGCAAATATTGCATTTGAAAGTAAAATAAAGCTTATAAAAGTTAAAATTCTCATAGTGTAAAATTACGAATTTCTTGCAGATTAAGTGCTATATTTGGCCTTATTAACCACTGTAAAATCTTAAAAATGTATAAATTCCAACAACTACTTAAGAGTATTTCTTTTTATTCTTTAGTTTTATCTGGATTTGTTTTGTCAGCCCAAAACAAAAAGTTCACTATTAACGAGTGTGTTACAAAAGCTAGAAGCTTCTCTCCAAAGGGCTTGCAAGGCTTACAATTTATAGGGTCTACTAAAAATGTTTGCTATATCAAAGCAAATAAATTAATAAGGCTTGATGCAAATGGCAAAACTTCTCCAATAGATTCGTTAGAGAGTTTAAATGCAAAAGTTGCAGGAAATCAATTAGCGCCTATTACTGAGTTTCCAATAATCACATGGGAGAATGATTTCGCATATTCTTTTCAAGTGGATGGAAAAAAAGTGATTATTAATGCTAGTAATTACAAAATTCCTACAAGTGTTAGTCCATTAAACTTGGGTGCAACCGATATAAAAAGAGCAGATGTTACATTGTTTGGCAAATCTGACGATGGTAAGAAAGAAGTTTATTTAAAAGAAAATAATTTGTTTGTTTTAGTGGATGGAAAAGAAGCTAAATTAACAAATGATGGTTCGTCGGATATTGTTTACGCTCAGGGAGTTCACCGGCAAGAATTTGGTATTGATGGAGGTTTCTTTTGGTCGCCGAAGCAAACTGGTTTTGCCTTTTACAGAATGGATCAAAGCATGGTAACAGATTATCCAATTATTAATTGGAGCGAACGCCCTGCTAAAAGCGAAACTATTAAATACCCATTTGCTGGGGATAAGAGTCATCAAGTTACCTTAGGTGTTTATAATTTCGATACGCAAAAAACAGTTTACCTCAAAACCGGCGAACCTAAAGAGCAATACTTAACTAATATTGCTTGGAGTTTAGATGAAACCAAAATTTATATAGCAGTTGTTAATCGTGAACAAAATCACATGTGGATGAATGAGTATAATACCAGCACAGGTGATTTTATAAAAACTGTTTTTGAGGAAATAGAGGAGAAATATATTGAGCCACTACATCCAATGCTGTTTGTTCCTTCAAAGCCCAATCAGTTTGTTTGGCAATCACGCAGAGATGGCTTTAATCATCTGTATTTATACGAAACTTCCGGAAAATTGATTAAACAATTAACCAAAGGAAATTGGGAAGTTTTGGATGTAAATGGGTTTGATGATAAATGTGAGAATCTTTATTTTCATGCAAACGAACAAAGTCCAATTAACAAGGATTTTTATAAAGTAAACATTGCAAAAGCTCAAGTTGTTCGTTTAACAAAGGGTTCGGGCATACACATGTGTAAATTAAATTCAAGCGAAACATCGTTCCTTGATTATTATTCTAATTTAACTACACCTTTAGTTATTAATTTGGTTGATATTAAAAGTTTAAAATCAACAATTGTGCATACGGCTGAGAATCCAGTGAAAGATTTTGCAATGGGAGCTGTTAGCTTATTCACAATTAAGAATAATCAAGGTATCGATTTGTATTGCCGTATGATTAAGCCACGTGATTTTGATAGCACAAAGAAATACCCAGTGTTAGTTTATTTATATGGTGGTCCGCATGATCATCAAATTGAAAATACTTGGTTGGGTAAAGGTAATCTTTGGTATCACTATATGGCACAACAAGGATTTATTGTGTTTACTTTGGATAATAGAGGTTCTGAAAATAGGGGTAAGGCTTTTGAACAGGCTATCCACCGACAGTTAGGAACAGCAGAGATGGAGGATCAAATGTGTGGAGTGAAGTATTTAAAAAATTTATCTTATGTGGATGCAAACAGAATGGGTGTGCATGGTTGGAGTTTCGGTGGTTTTATGACTACATCGTTAATGACAAGAAATGCAGGTGCATTTAAAGTTGGAGTAGCTGGCGGTCCTGTTATTGATTGGACTTATTACGAAATTATGTATGGCGAACGCTATATGGATATGCCAAAAGAAAATGAGGCAGGGTATAAGAATAATAATTTATTAAATCATTTGGATAAATTGAAAGATGACTTGTTGATTATACATGGTGCACAAGATGATATTGTTGTATGGCAACATACCATGATGCTATTAAAAAAAGCTACAGAAAAAAGTATTCTGTTAGATTATTATGTTTATCCAGGGCATGCTCATAATGTAGTTGGTCCTGATAGAGCGCACTTAATGCAAAAAATCAGTGATTATTTTATTGATAGATTGATGAAGTAAGTTTCCTTAACAAAAAGCTTCCATTAACTTTAGTTGATGGAAGCTTTTTTATTTTTAATAATATGTTTTTTTTAATCTTCCAATCTGGAATTTTAAAATTTGTAATCGGTAAACCGCTTTCTACTTCATATCCCCAATAATATTTGCAGCTTCTTGTAAGTAAAAATCTTTTTTTAGCGCTTCAGCCCATTTTTTATTTTTACTTAGTTCAGTTGTATCATTAGCTAAAGCTTCAACATCAGCTTTTACTAAGTTAGCGTCAAAGTCTTTAAGGTCTTTTTTAAGATCATCGTACTTTTTGTTCTCTTCACGTATTTCTTTTACTTCTGCTCTATATTTCGCTAAGCTTAAATTATATTTGGTGTCATCTTTTTTGCGCTTAAGTTCTTTAGCTTCCTCTTCCACTAATCCAAAGGCTTTGCTTTTTTTCATTCGAGCTTGGCTGTTCTTTAAAAGTTTAGCGTAATCTAAATTTTTAAATTCAACATAGGCAGCCTTTTCCATTTCGTCAAAAGCTAAAGGATTGTCTAATTCTTTTTCGCCAACATCAAGCATACTGTATGGGTCTGCTAATGCAATGTCTGGCACAACACCTTTTAATTGTGTAGTGCTACCATTAATACGGTAAAACTTTTGCATGGTTATTTTAACAGAGCCTAATGATTTTGCGGTGTCAAAAGGTGCTACAGTTAAATTGTCCAAATCAACAAAGGATTGAACTGTGCCTTTACCAAATGATTGTGTTCCAACAATTACGCCTCTTTTGTAATCCTGTATGGCAGCAGCCAATATTTCAGATGCAGATGCACTTCCGTGATTAACCATAACCACAAGCGGTCCATCATAAGTTACATTTTCGTTATAATCATCTAAATGTTTTGAACGGCCATTTCGTTCGCGCACCTGAACTATAGGGCCTTTGGTAATAAACAAACCCCCCATTTTCACTACTTCTTGCAACGATCCACCACCATTATCTCTTAAGTCTAAAACAATACCATCAACGCCTTCTGCTTTTAATTTTTCTATCTCTTTTTTAATGTCTTCCGAACAGTGGTGAGCGCCAGTTTTTGTAAAGTCGGTGTAAAAGCTTGGAAGTTTAATGAATCCAATTTTTTGTTTGTTATTGTTGATGATTGCCGAGTGAGCATAGGTTTCTTTTAATTCCACTACATCTCTAATAATAGGAATAACGGTTGTTGAGCCATCTGCTTTTTTTACAGTTAACCTAACTTCAGTTCCTTTTTTTCCTTTAATTAATTCAATGGCATCGTCAATGTCCATATCCACAACATCTACTGGTTCTCCTGCTCCTTGAGCAACCTTTAAAATAATATCGCCAGCTTTTAATTCGCCTTGTCTCCAACTTGCACTTCCAACAACAATTTCGCTTATTTTTAAGTAACCATCTTTTGATTGCAGTCTAGCTCCAATTCCTTCCATTTGCCCACTCATACTTTGGTCGAACTTCTTTTTTTCTTTAGGCATAAAAAATTCTGTATGCGGGTCATACATCGCTGTAATTGTGTTAATGTAGTTGGCTAATCTATCACGCTTGGTAACTTTTTTTAATCGTTTAAACCAATCGTCGTTTGATTTTAAAACTTTTTTGCGGGCTTGTAATTCTAAAGTGTCAAAAGGTAAAACTTTAGCAGTGGTATCTTTAGCAGCTTTAATTTTATCTTGGTCGTCCATCATACTTGACAAACGAGCAACTGTTTGATACTTTAACCATTTACGCCATTCATCTTTTAATTCATCTTCTGTTTTTGCAAACTTTACTTTTTCCGCATCCGATTCGTAAAACTCTTCTTTGTTGTAATCAAAAGGTTTGCTTAAAATCTCTTTGTATAAAGCTTCTTTACTTTCAATGCCTTTACTTATTAAACTGTACGAAAGTTCAAACATTTCAAATTTTGTAGCCTTAATTTCATCATCAATTTGCTTTTTATACTTAGCTAATTGGTCAATATCTCCTTGGGTAAGAAATTTCTTATTGTAGTCCAATCTTTTAGTGTAAAGCTCAAAAAAGTCTTCCGAAAACTTGTCGTCTAAAGTTTGTGGTTTGTAGTGAGCCTCGGTTAAACTTCCCATTAAAAGTTCAAGAGTTAATTCGTCTCTCCCAAATGTAACTTTGTATATCGTAAATGAGCATAAGCTAAAACCTAGCATTATTAAAACCCATGTTATTATTTTAGATGTAAACATAATTATTGATTTATGTGGTGTAATTATTCTTTAAAATTAATTGTCGATTACCTATCAAAGAATGATAATTTTAGTATCACAGATATTTTATCATCAGTAATAATATTTTGTTCAGCAGTTTTTTTAAGTCAAATGATATGGCGCGTTTATAATTACGCCAATTTTAAATCTCAACCATTTATTGAAACGGCCATAATAAATAAAGCCTATGAAATGCTTCTGATGCATCATTATCAATTTTTCCAAAACAATCTTTCCGGCAAAATTGCCAGTCAAATTAGCATCTTACGAGACAAATATGTTAGTTTTCATGATCGAATTTTTCATGGCTCTTTATATTGTCTATCAACTATCTTAATTACTTTGGTGATTTTTTTTAATATTCATACTCATCTTGCATTAGCAAATCTAGCTTGGCTT
>CAZRUA010000043.1:0-27433 GCA_964603125.1 uncultured Flavobacteriaceae bacterium
GAATGATACCAGCACCTGGTTTCCAGAAACCGATACCATATTTATTGGATACAGAAGCTAAGAAATTAAAAACTTCTTCGCTTTCTGTTTTTGCTCTATCTAAATCTGTTTTAGCACCAGCTTTTGCTTGAATTAAGTGATCGCAGTGAACTGAAGAAGGAACAGCTACTGTTGGACGACCAGCTTGCATAAATTGCAATAAAGCCATTTGAGCTGTTGCATCTTGCATAGCAACTCTATCCGGATTAAAATCAACGTAAGAAGAACCACGAGGGTAATCTGTTAATTTCATATCAGCATCTAAATGCGAATACAAGATTTTTTCTGCTAAAGTTAAGGGACGTCCTAAGGCTTTACGAGCTGCTTCAATACGAGCAGGCATATTAGCGTAAACCTTTTTAATCATTTCAATGTCAAATGCCATAATTAATTTGTTTTGGGTTATATGATGTGTTTAAACTTTACTACTAGTTCAGCTTCAAAATTAAGTTTTTCCTTTTATTCTAACAAGCCTTCGGGCACCGAATATGTAATAATTTGTTCTTTGTAATCAACATTAATTACCAAGTCGTCGTTTATAGGTAAAAGAGCTTCTTTACCAGTTGTTGTTTTTAAAACGTACAGGTAATTATTCGGTAATTCCATTATTTCGGCAATACTGCCAATTATTTCGTTTTCGGTGTTTTTAACGGTAAATCCTATCGAGTCGAAAATGCTTTCTTCGCCTTTTTTAGGCACTTTTAAAAACTCGGTATTTACTAAAATGCTTTTGTTTACTAGTTTTTGAACTCCTTCAATGGTGTTTATACCATCAAACTTTATTAAAGCATTTCGGCCTTTTTGGGTGATTTTCTCGACAAAAAATGGGGTAGGCACGTCATTAATCAAAGCCATCACAAATTTTGTTTTCTTCCAATCCACATTTACGCGTGATTTAAGAATAAGGTTGATTTCACCTTTTAAACCATGTGTTTTCCCTGTATTTCCTATTTCTATAGTGTTTTTTTGCATTGTGTTTAAAATAAAAAGCCCCTTCCAGTAAAGAAAGGGGCTTTTTTTATTTGATAAAGTTATTATCCATTGTTTTCTTCAGTTGCAGGTGCATCAGTGTTTTCTACCGCTGCTTCAGCTGCAGGAGCTGGAGTGTTTTTAGCTGCTACTTTAGCTGCTTTTGCTTCTTTAACTAGTTTTTCAGCTTCCATACGTTTTTTGTAATCGCTAGATTTAGCTGTAACCAAATTCGATTTTTTACTTTCGATTTTGCTTTCTTTTTCAGATAACCATTTAGCAAATTTAGTTTCAACTTGCTCAGGAGTTAAAGCTCCTTTTTTTACACCGTCTAAAAGGTGTTTTTTCATCAAGATACCTTTGTAAGAAAGTATTGCTTTACAAGTATCAGTAGGTTGTGCACCTTTTAATACCCAGTTAAGTGTACTGTCGAAATTGATATCAATAATTGCTGGGTTTGCATTAGGGTTATAAGTTCCTAATTTCTCGATGAAGGCTCCATCACGAGGTGCACGACCATCGGCAACCACTACATGAAAGAATGCTGCATCCTTTTTACCATGTCTTTGTAGTCTAATCTTTACTGCCATTTTTTAAAGTTTTTTAATTTGGGTGGCAAATATACAACATTATTTTCAATCTAAAACATACTAAATCAATATTTTGGTCGACATTTTACTGCCCTAAGTCTTTGTATTTATCCAAATTATGTGTAATTTCGTGCCAAATAAACCTTTTTATGACTACAGACAATCAAAAAACTATTCTAATTCCTATTGATTTTACCGAACAATCGCTTTTGGCGATTAAACAATCGTATAATTTAGCTAAATACACACACTCAAAAATACTTTTGTTGCATGTGTATGAGAAACAAGGAGAAGAAAAGTATGACGATGTTACTAAACTAGCTAAAACTACTGCTGAAGAATCAGGTGTACCATGCGAGTTTATGCACGTAAAAGGTAATATTTACAAAGAAACAGTTCGTGTTGCCGAAGAAATTCACGCAGCAATGATTATAGTTGGTTTAGAATCTCACATGGCTCCAGGAGATATTATTGGAGAAAGTGCTTCTAAATTTATCCGCGAAAGTGTTTGCCCAGTTATTTCTATTAGAGGTAAAGATCACCGCGATGGTTGCGAAAACATTTTGTTACCATTGGATTTAACGAAAGAAACACGTCAAAAAGTAGATAAAGCAGTTGAATTTGCTAAATACTTTGGAGCTTCAATTCGTATTTTAGGTGTTTACTCATTAAAAGATGAGAAATACGAAAATCAGTTACATGCTTATGCTCACCAAGTAAAACAATACATTAAGAGCAAAGGAATTGCTTGTACTAACAAAACTTTAGCTAGTGAAAACATTGCTGAAACTGTAGTTGAGTATGCAAACAAAATTGAGGCTGACTTAATTATGATTATGACAAAAGCTGAATTAAGCATGAAAGAGTTTTTTGTTGGAACAACAGCTCAACGTATTATTGATATTTCTAACATACCAGTTTTAAGTATTCGCCCGGTAAAACGCGAAAGCTTAAAGGGAATGTCGGCGTTTTAATTAAATGCATATAATTTTAAAAGCCTGCTTATTGCAGGCTTTTTTGTTTTAGTTATGTTAATGAAAATATAAGCAATGTTTTTCACCGATCAACTAAATCGTCAAATAGAAATTAAAGCTATACCACAGCGTGTGATAAGCCTTGTGCCGTCGCAATCCGAATTTTTGTGGGACTTGGGAATACAAAGCCAATTAATTGGGATTACGAAATTTTGTATTCATCCCAACCAAATGTTTGAAACAGTTGAACGTATTGGAGGAACAAAGAATTTGAAGTTAGAGCGAATTGTTGAGTTAAAGCCTGATTTAATAATTGCCAATAAAGAAGAAAATACTCTTGAAGAAATAAATTATTTAAGTGAGCGGTTTCCAGTTTACATTAGCGATGTTAATACTTTAGAAGAAGCTTACAACATGATGGAAACGATAGGAGCTATTTTTCACAAACAAGAGCTTGTTTCCAAAATGGTAAAAGATTCGAAAGATGCCTTTAATCTTATTCCAAAATTAAATAAACGAGTAATGTACATGATGTGGAATAATCCATACATGGCTGTTGCTTTAAACACCTTTATTGATGATATGTTAAAGCAATGTGGTTTTGTAAATGTGTGTAGAGATTTACAACGCTATCCTGAAATAAGTGTTGATATGCTTAAAAAGTTTAACCCAGATTTTGTTTTATTATCATCCGAACCATTTCCGTTTAAGAATGAACATGCTATTGAGATAAATAATATTTTGCCCGAAACTAAGGTGGTATTGGTAGATGGTGAAATGTTTTCGTGGTATGGTAGTAGGCTAGTGAAAGCCCCTCTATATTTTAAGCAGCTGGTAGAAAATATGTAGGTTATTAGGGCCTAATTTGCTATTTTTATCTTTTAAAACTCATGTATTTTATGGTAAAACCTTTACTTTTTTTTGTATCTCTTTTTTTTGTGCTAAGTGTTTCTTCTCAAACTTTATTACAAGTTTCAGAAATACAAACTACGCCTCATAAATCAATTGTTCAGGAGCAAAGCGAATATTATCAATCTTTAAATATAACTAGTGAAGAGCAATTGAGACAAATTTATATTGAGCAAAATGGTGTGGCACCCGAAGAAAAACAATTGTTGAACAAAACAAATAGTGTTTGTACTCTAAATAAACGTGTTTTTGGTTGGCATCCGTGGTGGAATTCAAGTGGGGTGCAAAATAATTATCAATGGAATTTACTAAGTGATTTTTGTTATTTTAATTATGAAGTAAGCCCTTCTACGGGGCAAAATACAAATACACAATATTTTTGGACAACGGCTCAATCAGTTACTGATGCTAAAGCCAATGGAGCTAAAATACATTTGTGTGCTACTATGTTCGGTAGTCATAGCACATTTTGGGGAAGCTCAACCGCCCAACAAACCTTTATTACCAATATGGTTAATGCCATGAATGCGCGCGGAGCCAATGGTGTTAATATTGATTTTGAGGGAATGGGAACTTCGGATAAAGCTCCTTTTGCGGCTTTCATGCAAAACTTAAATACTCAATTAAAGGCTGCTAATCCTAATTACGAATTAAGTATGGCTTTGTATGCAGTAGAATGGTCTTCAACTTTTGATATCGCTCTATTAAACAATTGTGTGGATACATACATAATTATGGGCTACGATTATTACTATGCAGGAAGCACAACAGCAGGCCCTGAAGCACCCTTATATAATTTTGAGCCAGGATATAATCGTACATTATCGCGTTCTATAACTTGGTATTTAAACCAAGGCATACCTAATTCAAAATTACTATTGGGTTTACCATGGTATGGCCGCGAGTGGGAAACGGTTGGGAATACAGCTCCTTCAGCAACAACAGGTGGAGCAACGTCAACAAAGTTTTTCTCTGCCGTTAAGAATAATCCTAATGGGTTTTATAGTGCAGCAAACAAGAGATGGGATGCAAATTCATTTAATCCTTATTATGTTTATCAAGTAGCGGGAGCATGGCGCCAATGTTTTATTGATGATGCTTATAGCATGGAGAAAAAGTTTGATTTGGTGAATCAGCGAGGTATCGGTGGAATAGGTATTTGGGCTTTATCCTACGATGATGGATACATGGATTATTGGAATGCAATTGAAAAGAAATTTTCTACTTGTGCTACTGTGGCTTGTACCGATACTATTTACGATATGGGTGGTCCAAACCGCGCATACTATGATAATGAGCGATATACCTACACAATTGCTCCAACGGGTGCAAGTAAGGTGAACTTAAATTTCACTTCATTTAATTTAGAATTAAATTATGATTCATTATGGTTGTATGATGGTCCGTCAACTTCTTCTCCTTTAATAGGAAAATATACAGGAACTGCATCACCCGGAAACATTACTTCAACAGGCAATGCAATTACTTTAAAATTTAAGTCGGATGGAGCCACAACAACTGCTGGTTTTCAGGCTATTTGGCAATGTATCATTGATAATGTAGTACCTACAACAACGGTAAGTGCACCCCCAGCTTGGGCTACTCAAGATTTTACAACAAATTTCACCGATGCAGATAATGTTGGCGGAACTGGAATTGAAAAGAGTTTTTATCAAGTACTAAATTACAATGGCACTGAGTGGAGAGCCAATAATCAAAGAGGTTTTTTTAGTGATAATTTTGATACGGCTATTCATCCTGATTGGACAAATGCTGCAGGAAATTGGTCAATTGCTTCAACTTTCCTTACACAAACAGATGAAACATTAAGTAATACGAATTTGTGGGCAGCATGTAATCAAACCTTGAGCAACCGTTATTTGTACAATTGGCAAGCTAAAATGGATGGGGCGGGAACAAATCGCCGTGCAGGTTTTCATTTCTTTTGTGATGATGCTACCCAAACAAATCGTGGGAATTCTTATTTTGCTTGGTTTAGGTTAGATCAAGATATGGTTGAAATTTACAAGGTAACTGCAAACACTTTTGGAACTCCTGTTAAATCTGCTCCTTTTAACTTTACTGCAAATACGTTTAACGATTATAAAGTTACTTTTGATAGAGTAACGGGTGAAATTGAAATTTGGATTGATAATGTTTTTGTAACAAGTTATACTGATTCTTCTCCTCATACCGTTGGGAATCATATTGCATTTCGAAGTGGAAACTGCATTTTCACAGTGAATGATTTAAAAGTATATCGCTCTCGTGCTTCATCAACCACAATTACTGTTGGTGCTGGGAATACAGATTTATCGTTTCAAAATCCAAACCCAAGTACTCCTGCTGGTAGAATAAAATCCATTGTAAAAGATAACTCAGATAATCTGTCATTAATTGATAGTAAGGATGTGAATGTAGATTACACTAAACCAATTTGTTCAGGCTCCTTGAGTGATGGTTTAGCCGCAGATATGGATAGTACAACAAGTACTACTCAATTAAGTGCAAATTGGTCGGCTGCTACCGACACTCATTCTGGAATTTCATCATACGAATATGCTATTGGAACAACACCTGGAGCAAGCAATGTTGTACCATGGACTACTAACGCAACTAATACAAATTTTTCAGCTACTGGTTTAAGTTTAGTTGTAAATCAAATGTATTACGTGTCAATTAGAGCTATTAATGGAGCAGGTTTGGTATGCGATTCTGTTACTAGTGATGGAGTTAAAGTTGTTTCTACTGTTGGAATCAACGAGTATGAATTAAATAATTTTGTTTTAGCGCCAAACCCTAGTGCAAATTCATTTGTAGTATCTGGAAGCTTTACTAAAGCTCAGGTAAAAGTGTTTAATACAGTTGGTGAAATAATTTATAATGATTCGTTTACAAATAAATTACAAGTGAATTGCGAAGCTTGGGCTAAAGGAATTTATTTGGTGGAAGTTAGTAATGGAACAAGTAAAGTGATTAAAAGATTTGTGAAGAATTAATATGTTGAAGGTTTTATTTCTTGCTGCTCATCGCCCTAATCGCTCACCAAGTCAGCGTTACAGGTTTGAACAGTATTTTTCATATTTTAAATCGGTTGGTATTGATTATAAGTTAGCTTATATTATTACTGCTGAAGACGATGCTGTTTTTTATAGTGGTGGAGGTATTTTAAAGAAGTTTAACATTCTAGTTAAATCAATTTTTAAGCGTTTTAAGCACAAGAGCCAATATAACAATTACGATATTGTATTTGTTCAGCGGGAAGCTTTAATGATTGGCTGGACTTATTTTGAGAGAAGTATTAAAAAAAGCAAAGCAAAATTTATTTTTGATTTTGACGATTCCATTTGGTTAATGGATATTAGTCAGGCAAACAAAAAGTTTGAATGGCTTAAAAACCCTGAAAAGACAGCTAAGATTATTCGCTTTGCAGATATGATTTTTGCCGGAAATGCTTACTTAGCCAATTATGCTAAACATTATAACAGTAATGTTAAAGTTGTTCCCACCACAATTGATACAGATTTTCACAAACCTATTTTAAGTCAAAGAAATAAAGAAGTTGTAACCATTGGTTGGAGTGGGAGTATCACCACTATAAAGCATTTTGAATACGCTTTAGAATTTTTGAAGGAATTGAAATTAAAGTATGGTAACCGAATTGCATTTGCCGTTATGGGTGATGATACTTATGAAAATGCTGAGTTAGGAATTAAAGGAATTGCTTGGTCGGTCGAAACCGAAGTAGAAACTTTAAATACTTTTGATATTGGTATTATGCCTTTGCCGGATGATGAATGGGCAAAGGGTAAATGTGGATTAAAAGGTTTGTCCTATATGGCCTGCGAAATACCAACTGTTATGTCTCCGGTAGGTGTTAATACAGAAATAATACAGCAAGGTGAAAATGGTTTTTTAGCAAACACAAAGCAAGAATGGATAGAAGCTATTTCTAAATTAATTGATGATGCTCAACTACGATCGAGTGTGGGTAAAAATGCTAGGAATACGGTTTTGAATAATTATTCTGTATTAGCTCAGCGCGAGAATTATGTGAAGTTTTTTAAAGAGGTGTTAAAAAGAAATTAATTCGTTTTAATAGGTTCAGTTTTTAAAGGCTTAAATAAAATTATCGTTCCAATAAGGAGTAATATCCTTTGAATAACAGATGAAACATCAGTCAAGTTGGGCGATTCAAGTGTACCTTGTAATAGTTGAGGTAATTGAAGTAATCCTGAAAGGGTAAAGACTAACAGGATATATTTTGACCATTTAAAACCTAAATGTATAATAATCCCCAAAATTGTAAAAGGTAAAATGTTTAAGAATAGATTTTCGTAAATTACTGAATCTCCGCATGTATGAAAGTGATTTGGAATTAGCGAATGTTTGAAAATTATAATTACACTAACCAAATAAAGCAGCAATGCGGTAATTGTAAAGGGAGTCCATTTCATTGAAAATATTTTAATAAGATTTAAAATCAAATATTTCTCTTTGAACAATGGCATGGAGCTAAGAAATATTATTAAGTTAAATAGCCAATATTACATTGGCTATTTAACTTTTTTATAAAACTAGTTTGCTCTATCACCACCTGTATTTACTGGAGGTGCAGGAGGCCAGCTACCTGAATATTTAAATGTCATTTTGCTATAGAAATCGCTGCTATAAAAAGCAACTTTATCAATCATATAATCAATTTCTCCTTGATTTAAATCGTTTGCCGGACGTAAACCTAAGATATAAAACCAATTATCTTTTTTTACTATACCGCAAGTGTACATGTTGTATCCAAGTTCTAATAAATCCAAAGCAACACCTTCTACGTTTTTTTCTGGCATTTTAAATAATGGGCTCATAACTTGTAAATACCATTTATCTGGCGTTGTTGCAAAGTTAAAAACGTCTATCCAAATGTTTGCGTCTTTTATTTTTAATGACCATTGTCCTGCTTTTTCACCTCTGCACAAAGCTGGGTCAACATTTAAACCTCTAATGCTTGCTTCAACTAATACTGATGCTGATTCTAAATTCATGTTTTTTATGTTTTACGTTTGTTAAAACAAATTTAATTATTTCTGTTTATTAGCAAAACATTGTTGAATTAAAAGTTAATAAAATATTGCTATAATTCAACATTTGCGTATTTTGTGAACATGTCTCGTAAAGGATTATTAAGCAAGTCAACTATTTTGCGCAATGCACAATGCGCAAAGTCATTGTATTTGTATAAAAACAACTACATGTTGCGTGATAAGCCTTCTGCAGAGAAACAAGCTTTGTTTGATAAAGGAAATTTAGTGGGGAATATAGCGCACGATTTGTTTCCAAATGGATACAATGCACAGCCCGAAAATTCGCGAGATATGCAACTTTGGGCAGATAATACAAACGCAGCAATTAAGGGTGGTAAAACGGTTATTTACGAAGCTGCTTTTATTTATAACGATGTTTTTATTGCTATTGATGTGTTAGCTTTTGAAGAAGGTGTTTGGAATGCGTACGAAGTAAAGAGCTCTATTAAAACCAGTGCTATGCATGTTTTGGATGCAAGTATTCAGTATTACATTGCAACCAAAGTTGGTTTTTTAATTACTGATTTTTATTTGTGTTCAATAAACGATTCGTATTATTTGAATGGTGAATTTGATGTTCAACAATTTTTTAGACGTAAATCCGTTTTAAAGGATGCGGTTAAAAACCAAGCGTATGTTGAGTTTCAAATAAATGAAGCACAAAATACTTTAAATTATTCTTCTATTCCCGACATTGAAATTGGAGCGCGTTGTTTCAAACCTTATTCATGTGATTTTATTGGAACATGTTGGCGTAATCATGGCAACGTGAGTGTTTTTGAGTTAATGGGATTAAATAAAGTTCAACAGGAAGAATTGTTTAAAAAAGGTTTTCATACGATTGAATCCGTTGCTGATAATTACGAAAGCCTTGAATTACCTGATGTTACAGTAAACTATTTAAAACAGCAGATAAATAAGGAAACTCATTTTGATGCTGCAAATATTAGTACTTTAATTAATAAGATTCAATACCCCTTGTCGGTTTTAGATATTGAGGTGTGCATGCCTGCAGTGCCTATTTTGCAAAACACCAAAGCATTTGAGTTTATTCCTTTTTTATTTTGTATTAAAACCCAAGAAACTGAATTAAGCGAAACAATTGATTTTAGTTGTTTTGTTGATGATGTAAAAGACAATTTGGGTAAGTTTTATATTCAATTACTTGCAAAGCTTAAGTCGGTTAAAACAATTATTGTATTTGATAGTAAACTCGAAAACGAGATTATAGCAAAGGGTTTAAACTACGGATATTTAAATAAGGATGAGGTGCAGCATTTATTATCTAAAGTGGTTGATCTTTCAGAAATATTGAAGGACGGTAGCTTCAGGGATTATCGATTAAAAAATTCATCTTCTTTAAAAAGTATCGAAGAGATTATTTTGGGTACAAAGTTTTATCAAGATTGCGAAATAATTGGAGGTACTATTGCCATGAGTGTTTACGAAAACTTTTTAAGAGGTGCTGAATCTGAAACCAAAGAACGTCAAAAGCAAGAACTTATTAAATATTGTGAGGCTGACGTAAATGCAACCTATAATTTTTATACTTTTCTAAAAAATAAAATCCAAGCAAATGAACAAAACTAGCCTTAAAACACTTGCCCAATACAATTCATCATCTAATGCAACTTTGCTTGCTTTGGTAAATTCTGAAGCACCATCTTTGCTAGATAAAGAATGTGGTGGTAGTTTTAAAACAATCCGATCAATTATATTACATGCTTGGGATGCCGAATTTATTTGGCAACAACGTTTAGCGGGTTTGCCAATTGAGTTTTGGCCTAGTGAAAGTGCTGATTCTTCAACGGATTTGAATGATTGGGTGAAATGTGGAAATGAATTTATTAAGTTAATTGATGGCTATTCGGAAGAAAGCTTGAATAATAAAATTAGTTATAAAAACATGAAAGGTGTTGCTTTTGAAAACAGCGCGACTGAGATTTTACAACATGTTTTTAATCACAGTACTTTTCATCGCGGACAAATTGTTCATGCTTTGCGTAACCTTGGATTTTCTGCGGAGATTCCTTCAACCGATTTTATAGCCTATTTGCGTAAGTAAAATGAATAAGCGTATAGTTAAATTAAAAGAGCATTTAGCGGGTGAATTGCCGGGCGAAGAGGCTCAATATAAAATGTCGCCACGACGCAAACGTAACCCCATTTTTAAATCATCATTCGAATTTAAAAAAAGCGCCGTAGCTATTTTAATTTACGAAAAATCAGGCGATTTATATTTCCCAATCATAGTTCGTTCTGATTATGGAGGCGTTCATAGTGGTCAATTAGCCTTACCAGGAGGTAAAGTAGATTTTTTTGATAAGGATTTGAAAGAAACAGCTTTACGCGAAATGAAAGAAGAGATTGGCTTTTCAGATGATGTGGATTATTTAGGACAATTAAGTTCGCTTAAAGTAGATGCGAGTAAATTTGAGATTCACCCACATGTGTTTTATTATTCGGATAAACCAAGATTTACAATTAACCCTGCTGAAGTAGCCGAGTTAATTGAGTTTAAAATTGATGATTTGTTAAATGATCGTTTAGTGAAATCAACTACTGTGGAAGTTTACACTGGAGCCCAAATAAAAACCCCTTACTTTGATGTAAGGGGTAAAGTTTTATGGGGAGCAACTGCAATGATTTTAAGTGAACTAAAACACTTGCTCAATAAATAATTATTTTTTCTTTTCTATCTCAACCACAAGGTTGTCGTAGCACATGTAGTAGTTTCCTTTGTTCAAGGTTGATAAATCCATGTCTCTTCCGTAACCTTTCTTAACAACACTTCCAAAGTAATCATATACTTCATAAGCTGTTTCAGAACTAAAGTTAATTGTTTTGTAATCCTTAGCAATAGTGTAGCTTGGTTTTTCCATTAATGAAGTTGTAGTAACAGCTTCTGAAATTCTAGGTGAACTTTGTCCACTTCCTATTTGTTTTACTCTAAATTTATTTTCACCACTATGTGTTGTAACAACAAATGAATAATCATGAGCTTCTGGAGTACCTTCTCCCATAACTTCTCCAACATATACCCATTTATTCCATTTAAATTGCTCAATTATGTATGGTAATTGACCTACTTCACTTTTAGCTGACCATTTTAAAACATTATCAGCAGTGATGTTAATGTTAATGATTTCAAAACTTGGTTTTGGTTTTAAAACTTCAGGGTTTAATATTTTTGGAGTACAATCGTCCTTATGTTCAATTTCAATTAAAACCTTCGCTCCAAAGCTTAATTTGTAAGATGATAAATCAACTTCAAACGCACTCGAGTTAACTTCATCTGTTGTTACAGAGCCATTAACACGCACTTGATAAGCGCAAAAACCTACACCGCTTTTATTAAAACCATTTTGTATGTAAATATTTTTGTTTTGATACTTACCTTCTACTAATAAAACTTTATTAGCAAAAGCACTGAATGATACGAATGAAAAAATAATAATCGATAAAAGGTTTAAGTTAGTCGATGTTTTTTTATTATTCATGGTTATAAAATTGAATTTATTTTAATACAAATGTACTCAATTTTCAGCTGCAAATCAAGCATTTCTGAATTTTACGTATAAAAATATAACGCTGAAAATCAATAAGATAGTAAGTAAAACCAAAAGCGGACGCTTATAATGTAACTTATTAATTTTCAAATCCTTCCTGTAAGCGTAAATCATACCTATTATAAAAGCAACTAAAAAAACACTCGCGAAAATTATTTTACCTGTTGTAAACATCTTAAAAACAAAACTAGTTAATGCTTTACAAAAGTATATTTTTGCAGCCACAAAATGGGTCTTTTAAAAAAAATAGTTTTTACTCTTTTATTGCTTTCTTTTTCAAGTGCATTCGCATCTAAAATTGATAAAGCTTATCAGGCACTTTATATTTTCGATTATTTCAAGGCAAAAAAAATATTTTATTCTAGTTTAAATAGCAATAAATGTGAAGCATCTTTTGGCTTAGCAACTATTTTTCATCGAAACGACAACCCTTTTCATCAATTGGATAGCGCTTACAAGTTCTGTCAAGAAGCTATTTTATCGTATAATTTTTTAGATAAGGAAGATAAAATTAAATTATATAAAAAGTATTTAATCAATGATTCTACTCTTGCCAAGCTTTCATTTACTGTTGATTCGCTTGCTTTTTATAGAAATGTAAAAAACTGTAACATCAATTCGCTAGAGTTTTTTGAAATTTATTTGAATTATCATTCTCAATCTGTATTCCATTCAAAGGCACTGTTAATGCGAGATTCTGTGGTGTTTGAATATTCTAAGGAAATAAATGCTTCAACACATTTCATTTATATGCTTAATACTTATCCTGAAAGTTACTACAAGAAAGAAATTCAAGCCAATATTGATAGAAGTAATTATCAAGAGTATACAAGATCTAAGTCACCCGAAGTTTATTTTTCGTTTATTAAAAATTTTCCTAACAGTGATTATATTATTGATGCGGAGAATCAAATTTATAAATACTATTCGCTGTATAAAAGCGAAAGTGGTTTGTATAAATTTATTACTTCTTTTCCAAATAATTCAAATGTTAGTAACGCTTGGAAAGAGTTGTATTCATTACATGTTACTGAATACAGCGCTGAAAATTTAAGTGAGTTTCTTAGTCAATATCCTAATTTTCCTTTTAAGGAAACAATTGAACAGGATATTAAAAACAAAGAGTTGTTTCTTATACCTTTTGAATCCAATAATTTATTTGGCTTTATTGATTCGTTGGGTAATGTTATCATTTCAAATCAATATGAAAGTGTTGAAGACTTTAGTGAAGGTTTGTGTGTTGCTGAAAAGGGTGAAAAATTTGGTTACATCAATAAGGCTGGTAATACAATTATTCCTTTTGTTTATGATGAAGCTGAGTCTTTTAAAAACGGTTTAGCAATTGTGAAAAAAGGCGATGATTTCTTTGCAATTGATCACACAGGAATGCAGAAAACTGAAAGTTATGGTATGATGAGTGATTTCAACGAAAATGTTTCTGTCGTGAGATTTGCAACGAAAGATAGTGTGAATGCAACGAGAGTTAAAACTGGCGTGGTTAATAAATTAGGTAAACTTATATTAAGTACCGATTATGAACAAATTGGTGATTTTAATAATGGATTATCCATTGTTATGTATCAGAAAAAGTGTGGTGTTATCGATAAAAATGGTAAAATAATCATTCCCATTATTTACGATTGGTTGAATGATTTTGAGAATGGTTTAGCCAGAGCAAAGTTGGATGGGAAAATGGGAATTATTGATTTAACGGGTAAATGGATAATTCAGCCTGAGTATAGTTTTATTGAGTATGAAACAAGCGGTTTGTACAGAGCAATAAAGGGTAATGTTTATTATGGTTTTATAAACTCAAATGGCTGCGTAATTAAAACGGTTGATATGCCTTTTGATTTAAAAGACTTGGAAGAAAAATACACAAATGGTAAGTATATTAAAATGAAAACGGAAGATGGGCAAACCTTATGCGATACCAATGGAGTTAAGTTGTTTCCGGGAGATGTTTATGATGAAATGTATTTACCATCGAGTGGTTTGATACGATGTAGTAAAGATGATTCCTACGGTTTTGTGGATGAAAAGAAAAACGAAATTGTAAAATTTATTTACAACGATGCCTTTGATTTCTTTGGAAATATAGCTTTGGTGCAAAAGAAAGATAAATGGATGTTTATTGATAAAAAAGGTAAAACGGTGTTAGCAGTAAAATGCAACGAAGCTGAAAAACTTGGTAAAGGATATTATGTATTGAGTTCAGATTCTATTAGTTCATTATACAACAGTAAGGCCGAAAAACTACTCAGCTTTGTTACTAAAAAAACAAATAGTTCGGGCGCCGCAATTCTAATAGAAAAACCAGAGATTGAGTTTTATAACAATAGCATTTTATCTATTGATTTTAATAACAAAAAAGCATTTTATAGTTTAACAAGGAAATCGTACATTTGGAAAGAAGAAGGATTTACCGAATAATTTAACAATAATGTCAGATACTAAATACCAACAGCGCGGTGTTTCTGCCGGAAAAGAAGATGTTCATAAAGCAATTGCAAAAACCGATAAAGGATTATTTCCTAAGGCATTTTGTAAAATAGTACCCGATTATTTAACCGGAAGTGAAGAACATTGTATTGTTATGCACGCGGATGGGGCAGGCACTAAATCGTCTTTGGCCTATGTGTATTGGAAAGAAACTGGAGATATTAGTGTTTGGAGAGGAATTGCTCAAGATGCATTAATCATGAATATCGATGATTTGATTTGTGTTGGAGCAACTGAAAATATAATGTTATCCTCAACAATAGGCAGAAACAAGCATTTGGTGAATGGTGATGTTATAGCTGAAATTATTAATGGTACGGAGGATTTATTAATAGAATTGCGAAAACATGGTATTGATATTAAGTCAACTGGCGGCGAAACAGCTGATGTAGGTGATTTAGTTAGAACTATAATTGTGGATAGCACGGTTGTAGCTCGCATGAAACGTAGCGATGTAGTTGATAATGCTAACATAAAACCAGGTAATGTTATTGTAGGTTTTAGTAGTTGCGGAAAAGCAACATACGAAACAGAGTACAACGGAGGTATGGGGAGCAATGGTTTAACAAGCGCTCGTCATGATGTATTTAATAGTTATGTAGCTGAAAAGTATCCCGAAAGCTTTGATAACTCTATAAACAAAGAAATTGCTTATTGTGGTAAATATAAGCCAACAGATAAAGTGGAAGTATCTTACACCAATGTTGATGGCAAATTAGTTTCTGAAAATATTGATGTTGCGAAATTGGTCTTATCACCAACGCGCACTTATGCACCAATTGTAAAGGCTATTCTAGCAAAGCATAAAAATAAAATTGATGGAATTGTTCATTGTTCAGGTGGTGCGCAAACTAAGGTATTACATTTTGTAAATAATGTTCATGTAATCAAGGATAATTTGTTTGATATTCCAACGCTGTTTTCGTTAATTCATTCTTCTTCAGAAACAGATTGGAAAGAAATGTACAAGGTGTTTAATATGGGACATCGCTTGGAAATGTATTGCGATGAAAGTATTGCAAATGATTTAATCGCTATTGCAAAATCATTTAATGTTGATGCTAAGATTATTGGTAGAGTAGAAGCTAGCGATGCAACAAAGCTTACGCTTAAAACAGTTAACGGTATTTTTGAATATTAACTATGGAACTATTTTCAGTAAACTCGGGTAATTTTAAGTTGGATGGAGGCGCTATGTTTGGTGTTGTTCCCAAAACCATGTGGAATAAAATTAACCCTGCAGATGAGAACAATATGTGCTCATGGGCTATGCGTTGTATGCTAATTAAAACTGGTAATCGTTTGATATTAGTGGACAATGGAATGGGAGATAAGCAAGACGCAAAGTTTTTTGGACATTATTACTTGCATGGAGACGATAATCTAGAAAAATCTATAAACAAAGCTGGTTTTGGTTTTGACGAAATAACAGATGTTTTTTTAACGCATCTTCATTTCGATCATTGTGGGGGAAGCGTAAAATATACCGATGCTGCTAAAACAAAATTGGATTTGGTATTTAAAAATGCAACTTACTGGAGTCATAGCAAACATTGGGATTGGGCGGTACATCCTAACGCACGTGAAAAAGCTAGTTTTTTAAAGGAGAATATTTTACCAATTCAAGAAAGTGGACATCTAAAGTTTATCGATAAAGAAGAATCTTTTGTTGATGGAATTGAAATTATTACAGTTGACGGCCATACAGAAAAGATGATGTTACCTTTAATAAATTACAAAGGAACCAAAGTCTTGTTTTCTGCTGATTTATTACCGTCTGCTGGACATATTCCTATTCCTTATGTTATGGGATATGATATGCGTCCATTGCAAACAATAAATGAAAAAACGGAAATATTAGATAGAGCAGTAAATGAAAATTGGACACTGTTTTTTGAGCATGATTATACAATAGAATGTTGTAATTTAGAGCGCTCAGAAAAGGGCATCCGTAAAAAAGAAACATTTCAATTAATCAATATATAAATCAAATCTACATTAAGCATGAAAATTTTAAAACGCGTATTTATTTTTATTTTAATAGTTGTAGGTATCTATTTAATAGTTGGTGCAATTTTACCTGCTAAAAACATAATATCGAACAGTAAAGTAATTAAAGCTGATAAGAAGGTGGTGTTTAATTTAATAAATGATTTAAGTCATTGGGATTTATGGTCGCCATGGAAGGAAAAAGATACTGCTGCTATTATGACTTATTCAAAAAACACAATTGGTAAAGATGCTTTTTTTGAGTGGAAAGGGAATAAGGAAATTGGCGAAGGGAAAATTACTTTGAACGAAAGTTATGGTAATGATTCAATAATTTATACTTTAGATTTTAAGGGACAAGGCTCTGCTAAAGGTTCCTTTATCTTTAATAGCAAAGAAGATGGGACCGAAGTGATTTGGAATATGGATGGTTCAGCTCCTTTTTACCTCAGAGTGATGATGAAACTATTTTTTGAAGGAATGTTAAAAGCTGATTTTGAAAAAGGATTAAACAACATTGAAAAGGTAGCATTATCGTTGCCTAAAGAAGAGCCAGTTGCAATTGAAACTGAAGGTTTACAAGGCATTCAAGATATACCAGCTACTACTTATTTGGCTTATAGAGCTAAAGCAACAAAGGAAGAAATTAGCATTGTTATTGGTCAATCTTATGGTAAAATTGGAGCGGTAATGGCTAAAGAGAAGTTAACCATGGCCGGAGCCCCTGCTTGTATTTATTACAAAAACGACCCGAAAGAATATGAGTTTGATGCCGTAATGTCGATTAACGCGGAACCTAAAGGTGATATAGCACCTTGTACCTTAATAAAATGGCCGGCTCAAAAGGCCTTGGTTTACAATTATTATGGCTCATACATGGAGCTAATGAAAGCTTATGAAATCATAACGAAACATATGAAGGAAAACAATATTATTCAAAATGGTAGTCCATTAGAAGTTTATGTTTCCGATCCAGGAGTAGAAAAAGACCCGAAGAAGATTTTAACTAAAATTTATATACCAGTAAAGTAAAAATATGATATTACCGATAGTTGTTTATGGAGACCCTGTTTTACGCAAGGTTTGTGAGGAAATAGATGAAAAAGATGAGAGCTTACCAAAGCTTATCCAGGATATGTTTGATACAATGTACAATGCCAAAGGAGTTGGATTAGCCGCTCCTCAAATTGGTAAAGCTGTGCGTTTATTTATTGTTGATACACATCCATTTGTTGAAGATGATGAAGACGATGAGGACGAAGAGCCTGAATTTACTAAGGAGGAGCGAGAATACTTAAGACAATTCAAACGTATTTTTATTAATGCACATATGCTTGAGGAAACAGGAAAGGAATGGAAATTTAATGAAGGTTGTTTGAGTATACCTAAAATTCGTGAAGATGTTTCTCGTAACGAAAAGATTAAAATTGAGTATTATGACGAAAATTTCAAAAAGCACGTAGAGGAGTTTGATGGTCTAGCGGCACGTGTTATTCAGCATGAGTATGATCATATCGAAGGAAAGTTATTTACGGATAGAATAAGTGCTTTGCGCAGAAAATTGCTTGCTGGTAAATTAACAGATATTAGTAAAGGTAAAATCGGAGCTGATTATAAAACTAAATTATACAATAAGCGATAAGTATGAGAACTGTATTTGCTTTTTTAGTGCTAATTGTTTTTGTTTCTTGTGGAAATAAAACAACTGATATTGTTGCAGATAAAACGGAGATTAAAGCTGATTATCTTGATGAAAAAGGGAAATTACTTTCTGTAATAAAAGCATATGAAGATACAATGCATAAATCAAAGGAACTGAATAAGGCAATTGCTCTAAAAGCTATTCAGGCCTACACAAATTATTTTAATGCTTTTCCTAAAGATTCTGTTTGTGCTGAATACTTGTTTAAGGCTGCTGAAATTGCAGATAACTCGGGTGACTATATCAATGCAATTAAACTGTATAATTCTTGTTACGAAAATTTCCCTAAGTTTCCTTTGCATATAGAAGCTCTTTATTTTCAAGGTTTAATTTATGCTGATAAATTGAAGGATTACCCTAAAGCAAAAGAACGTTTCGAGAAATTAATTTGGGCTTATCCAAAATCAGATCTTGCCGAACAAAGTAAAGCCACCATGCTTATGATGGGTAAAAGTGATGAAGAATTAATAAAGGAATTGGAAAAGAAAAATGGAGTTAAATAAAATAAATAAGCCTACCATTGTTATTGGAGCTTCTGATAATCCAGAACGCTACAGCAATAAGGCTTGTTTAATGCTTCTAAAGCATAACCATACAGTTTACCCTTATGGTTTAAGAACAGGAAAAATTGCAGGATTAAATATTATAACTCATCGTGAGGCAGTTACTGGGGCTGATACAATTACTTTGTATGTAGGGCCTAAAAATCAATTAGAATGGTTATCATTTATTTTGGCTTGTAAGCCAAAACGTGTTATATTTAATCCAGGAACCGAGAATCCCTCATTCCAATCAGAAATTGAAAAGAATGGAATTGAAGTGATTGAGGCCTGTACTTTAGTTATGTTATCCATCGGAAACTATTAAAATGATAAATGTTTTAAATTTTGGTGTAAAGAATGAAACTAATCCTTTTGAGGTTAGAAAAATTCAAGCGACTAATTTTTTTCTTATTCTAAGTTTTATTCCGGCTTTTATTTCTTCAGTTTTTAATATTTCAAATGATTCACCGCGAGATAGGATAATAACTTTTTCATTTGCTGTTATATGTATTCTATTTATATGGTTAAACCATTTAAGATTTCATACGTTTGCCAAGCTAGCTTATTTATTCATCGCTTCTATTTTTATATTTTATGGTGCAGATGAAGTGGGCAAAGAATCAGGGGTTACTTTGTTTTTTATAAATTTAAGTGTATTTGCTTTTTTGATATTTGATATAAAGCAATGGGTTCTAATTTGTATTTATATTGTGTTTGTATCGGCACTGGTATACGCTTTAGAGTATAGCGATTATGAAATTTTTAGTTTAAACGCTAATAAAAGTAAGGAAGATTTAGCTGTTGATTTTGTTTTTAACTTAATTGCAAGTGTATTTTTATTTACTACTTCAATGTTTTTTATTGCTTTCAATTATGGTAAAATAGAAGAAAAAGTCATGGCTACTGAAAAATCTGAACTCGAAAAATCGGATATTTTAAAAGAGATTATGGACGCCAGCGATGCTTCTATTTGGGCTATTGATGAAAAATTTAGAATAATTCACTTTAATAAAATATTTAACGAAGGTATTAAGGAAAGTTATGGTATTAGTCTTTATGAAGGTTTTGATGTAGATGATGAAAATAATTATGGTACTAAGGTTGAGAAATTTATTATACGTAAAAATATAGCTGAATGGAGGATTGCTTATACTAGGGCAATGAAAGGGGAGTCGTTTGAAGAAACTCATAATATCAGTACAATAGGCGGAACATTAACAACCAAAAACAAATTCCGACCTATACAATTAGCTAATGGTAAAACGGGAGCTGTTATTTTCTCGGTAATGTACTAAGCTTGGTAAATCGTAATGGTATCATCTAAAATTTTGTAACGATTTATTTCTTTAGCAATTAAAAGTGGAGCTTTAACACCTTCTTTACTATTTTGTTCAGAACAAATAACCCTAGCTTCATTCCAGAGCCCTGAATTAATAAAGCTTTGAAGCATTTTACTTCCGCCTTCAACAATTAATGATTGTATGTTCTTTTGAAATAAAATGTGAAGCATGTTTGTAATGAAACTATCATTAAATTCTATTTTAATCCATTCAACATTGTCTTGAGTTCTGTTTTCAATTGCATTAAAAACTAAAGTTTGAGCTTCTTTATTGAAAATATGGTTAGAATTAGGAACTACTTGGTTTTTATCAATTAAAATCCGAATTGGGTTTTTTCCAACAACATGTCTTACTGTTAAACTAGGGTTATCAAGCATAGCAGTATTTGTTCCTACCAATATAGCTTGTTCTTCGGATCTCCATTGATGAACAGTTTTATTTGTTTCTGAGTTGGATATTTTTAATGGTAATTTATTATCGTTTATTTGCCTTACAATGTCTATAAAGCCGTCATTGGTTTGAGCCCATTTTAAAATTACGGAAGGCAATTTTTTTTCATGAAAGTAAAAAAAACGTTTGTTTAATTCTCTACCTTCTTCTTCTAAAATTCCTGAAATTACTTCAATTCCAGCTGTTCTTAGTTTTTCAATTCCTTTTCCTGCTACTAAAGGATTGGAATCCAAATTACAAATAACAACTTTTTTAACCTTTGCTTTTATTAATAAATCAGCACAAGGTGGTGTTTTTCCGAAATGTGAACAAGGTTCTAAACTTACATAAACAGTACTTTTTTCAAGTAATTCAGGTTTTATGCAGTTTTTTATTGCATTTACTTCGGCATGGCCTTCACCGTATTTTTCATGAAAACCTTCTCCAATTATTTCATCATTATACACAATAACACAACCAACCATTGGGTTTGGAGCAACCTTGCCTAAACCTTGTCTGGCAAGTTCTAAACAGCGTTTCATGTATTTGATGTCAATGTCCAATTCTTATGTGTATTTTGGCTTAAAAGTAATACATTTGTAGTAATTATTACCCGTGAATTTTAAACTTACATCCGAATTTCAACCTACAGGAGATCAGCCAGGAGCCATTAAACAATTAGTTGATGGTTTAAACTCTGGTATAATGCATCAAACACTTTTAGGTGTTACTGGCTCAGGTAAGACATTTACTGCGGCTAATGTTATAAAGGAAGTTAATCGACCTACATTAGTTTTGAGTCATAATAAAACTCTTGCAGCTCAGTTATATCAAGAATTTAAACAGTTTTTTCCTGAAAACGCTGTAGAGTATTTTGTTTCTTATTACGATTATTATCAGCCTGAGGCATATTTACCTACAACGGATACATACATTGAAAAAGATTTGCAGATTAATGATGAAATCGAAAAGCTGCGATTAAGCACAACTTCTTCGTTGTTAAGTGGAAGAAGAGATATTATTGTGGTATCTTCTGTTTCTTGTATTTATGGTATTGGTAATCCTGCTGATTTTAAGGAATCAGTTATTGCAATTGAAGTAGGTAAGAGATATGGCAGAAATAAGTTTCTTCATAAGTTAGTTCAAAGTTTGTATTCACGAAGTGTAGAAGATTTTAAACGTGGTAGTTTCAGAGTAAAAGGTGATACGGTTGATATTAATTTAGCCTACGCTGATTTTAGTTTACGCGTTTGTTTTTTTGGTGAAGAAATTGAAAGCATCGAAACATTTGATACAACAGGAGGAAGAGCATTTGATAAATTTGATTCCTATACAATTTATCCTGCAAATATATTTGTTACATCACCTGATAGTATGCAAGCAGCAATGCGCGAGATTCAAGATGATTTGGTAAAACAGGTTAATTACTTTAAAAGCATTAATCAAAATCTTGAAGCAAAGCGATTAGAGGATAGGGTAAATTATGATTTAGAAATGATGCGTGAATTGGGTTATTGTAGTGGGATTGAGAATTATTCTCGCTATTTTGATAGAAGATTACCAGGGACGCGTCCGTTTTGTTTGATAGATTATTTTCCGGATGACTTTTTGTTGATTGCAGATGAAAGCCATGTTACTTTGCCACAAATAAAGGCTATGTATGGGGGTGACTTATCGCGTAAGAAAAATTTAGTGGAACACGGATTTCGTTTACCAGCAGCACTTGATAACCGACCTCTTAAATATGAGGAGTTTGAAAGTATGTTGGGGCAGTGTATATACATTAGCGCTACTCCTGCTGAAATTGAATTACAAAAAAGCGAAGGAGTTATTATAGAGCAATTGATTAGACCTACAGGCGTTTTAGATCCGATTATTGAAGTTAGACCATGTGTAAATCAAGTTGATGATTTATTGGATGTAATTCATAAAATTATTGAAAAGGATGAACGTGTTTTAGTTACAACACTAACTAAACGTATGGCCGAAGAATTAACCAAATATTTAACTAAGTTGAATATTCGAACACGATATATTCATAGTGATGTGGATACTTTGGAACGTATTGAAATTCTTCGTCAATTGCGCATAGGTATGTTTGATGTATTAGTTGGTATTAATTTGCTTCGTGAAGGATTGGATTTACCTGAGGTTTCATTAGTGGCTATTTTGGATGCAGACAAAGAAGGTTTTTTAAGAAGTGTTAGAAGTTTAGTGCAAACTGTGGGTAGAGCAGCTCGTAACATTAACGGTCGTGTTATTATGTATGCCGATAGAATTACAGATAGCATGCAACAAACAATTGATGAAACGCAGCGAAGAAGAAAAAAGCAAATTGAATATAATTTTAAGCATGGCATTACACCAACACAAGCAGGTAAGAAAATGTCGGCAGAATTAATTTCTAGTACAATGGTTACATACAATGGCCAGTTGGTTAAAGCTTATACGGATGCTGAGGAGTTTTCTGTTGCAGCAGATCCAGTGGTTCAGTACATGAGTAAAGATGAAATTAAAAAACAAATAACAAAGGTTAAATCAGCTATGATGAAAGCCGCTAAAGATTTGGATTTTGCTGAGGCGGCTCGTTTACGCGATGAAATGCGTGCCTTGGAAAATAGGATAGAAAATTAATTGCATGATGGATTTAAAAAATAAAACAGTTTTTCTTACAGGAGCTTGTGGCTTGCTGGGGAAGTTTTTTGCTAAAGAGATTTTAAAACATAACGCTAATCTAGTTGCTGCTGATATAAATTTAGATAAGGCTAAGGAAATTGAAGCAGAATTTGTTTCAGAAGGAATAGACGCTAACCGTTTATTATTTGTTCAATTGGATATAACTTCTAAAGAATCGATCAACAAAGCAATTGACTCATCTGTTGCTAAGTTTGGAAGTGTAGATGTCTTGATAAATAATGCTTATCCTCGTCATAAGAATTACGGACGTAAATTAGAAGATGTTGAGTATGCTGATTTTTGCCATACTTTAAGCCAACATGTAGGAGGATACTTTTTATGTACACAGGTGTTTTCTGCGCACTTTGCTAAAAAGGGGAGTGGGAATGTTATTTCCATGTCAAGTATTTATGGATTTTTCCCTCCTCGTTTTGAGGTGTATGAAAACTCCGATTTTACTATGCCAGTTGAATACGCAGCAATAAAAGCAGGTGTTATAAATTTGATGAAGTATTTCGCTAAGTATTATCGAGGTAAAAATATACGCTACAATTGTTTAAGTCCGGGAGGTGTATTTAATAATCAGCACCCAGATTTTGTTGCAAAGTATAACGCTTACGGTTTAAACAAGGGGATGTTAGAGCAAAAGGATTTAGTTGGAACACTTTTGTATTTAATTTCAGATGCTTCTGAGTATGTAAATGGGCAAAATATTGTAGTAGATGATGGATTTACACTATAGTAAATCTAATAAGAGAAAATTAAAATTATGATTAAAAAGTTAATTGACGCTAAATTTGATGCGCACCATTTTACAGTTGTTTTAGGGCTGTATTCTATATTGTTTCTGTTTTTTCATTTTGCATCCGAGGCAGTAGCTTATTTCATTTTAAGAGATTTTGAAAAAGCTAAAGTGTTAAAATTGATTCTACAGTTTTCTTTTCCAAGTGTAGTTTTCTTTTACCTAGGATTCCGTGATTATAGATTAAATCAGTTAAAATGGAGTAAGAATTATTTTATTTTTATTGCTATAAACGTTTTGTTTGTATTTGTTTGGAAGTACGTTTAAGGGGCAGGATTTAAAAACAGCTTAACTAGCGTTATTAAGCCAGTGATTAAGATTAAAACCAGAACTATACTTTTAAAGTACTCTTCGGGTATTTTGTTTAATATTTTTTTTCCTATTAAGGTTCCAACAATGCTAACAATAAGTAATATTGGAATGAGATATAATATATCTGTTTTTATATAGCCATTAAAATAGTAAACAAAACTTCTGCTAAAATCAATAGCTAAATCAATAATGGCTGAGGTTGCAATAAATACTTCCATCTTTAAATTGTAAGCCGCCAGTGTTATACCTCGCAAAGCTCCTCCTGTTCCAATCAAGCCTGCTAAAAGTCCAGATAAGACTCCGCCTCCAATTGAGTTTGGTAAAGTTGGTTTAATTCCTAAGTTTTTGAAAACTAAAAATATAATGCTGATTGCAATTAAAAATACCGACAAAATGATTTCGAGCATTTTGGTGTTTACATACTTACTTATTGCAGCTCCTACAATAACAAAAATAACAGCGGGAATCCCAATTGATAAAACTAGTTTTTTATCAAATCCTTTTTTGAAAATGATGATTTTTGATAGATTACTCGATAGATGAAATAGGGCTGTAACACCTAAAACAGTATGAAAATCTAGATAATAACTCGCTATTGGGACAAAGAATAGCGAAGACCCAAATCCACCGATAGTGCCTAGTATTTCAGCCAGTAATGCAAGAAGAATAAACGAGTATAGATTTTCCAATTGAATGTGTTAAAACAAAAATCCCCTTGTTTTAGCAAGGGGATTTTCTAATTTTTATTTGATTTTAAAAACCAACTTTATCTGTTGTGCGGTGCTCTATTAAGAAACCTACACATGCTTGATCTGCTTGTTTTCCTTTTGCTTCTGCAACTTCGCCTGTTGGTATAGAAACCTCTACAATTAATTGGCGGCTAGTTGTACATTGGAATTCGAAATATTTTTCTCCTTCATTTGAAGCGTTGTCATATAACAACTCATTTGTTTTTGCATCATAAATTTTAAAATTTACAGCGTCACCAAGTTGAACCTCAGTACAAACGTTCATGCGGTAATCCATTCCTTTGTAAACAACAAAACGCATACGCGAAGTTGTTCCTTGAGAGAATAAACCACTTTTGCTTTGTCCGTTATAGATATACTCTTTATTAGGGTCAGCATTTTCTTCAGAAACTACACATGCCTTGCGGTGAAACTGACCGCAGATGCTTGATTGTGAATTTGTATTGGTAGCTAATAAACTTACCGCAACTAATGTTAAAAATAATTTTTTCATGTTCTTGTTTTTATTTTTCTACTATTCGTTTTATCGAACTTTGCGTGTTTCTAAATATTAGTGACTAACAAATGAAGTTCTAACTTCTTTAATTTTATCTTGAACGTGTTTGTATTGGTCAGCTGTAATTTCTACAACAGCGTGGTCTTCTAAAACGGTGTGACCATCTTTTTTTACAACCGAAGCATGATCATCACCTGTAGCATGAATTTCATCAAATACAGTTTTTAATGCTTCTAATTTTTTTAACTCAGGGCCAACATTTGCATCAGATTCGTATTTTTTCATGTATGCAATAATGTTTTCAAGCTCAAAACGCTCGTCCATTAAACGAGTAACAGCAGGGCTTCCTTTCTCATATTTCACAATATTAGTTAGGATGTACAACGATTCTAAATAACCACCAGCAACTACTAATGATAATTCAGGACCTTTGCCAGCTTGTTCTAAACTTTCTTTAGCTGAGTAATACAAATCATCAACAATTAAAATCAATGAATCAGCGTTTCCAGCGTTAGCTTCTAAGCGAGTTTTAATCTCAGGCTTAACTACTGTTGAAACACCAATTTTATCACCTAATTTTTTCACGTCAACAAAATATTTAGCAACTCCAGATGAGTTACCAAGAACCGTGCAAAAACTTAAATCACATGCATAAACCCCGAAATTTAAAGCTTGTTTGCTTGGAGATGTAAATGCATCCGCCTCACCAGCTTTCTCTAAAAAGGCCATAGCACCAGCATTTTTTGTTGCTGATTTTTTGAATAATTTTAGTAATTCTCCTGGACCTTCTAAAGTAATTTCTGTTTCAGTTGTATTATTTACAACAGGTACGCTATCTTTTGGTAAAGAATCGTTTCCTGCGTTTTCTCCTTCGGGTTTATCTCCACCACAAGATACCAAAGCCATAGTTGCAACTACTGGTAAAGCGATGAATAGACTTTTAAATGATTTTTTCATTGAGTTTATAGTTTTTCTGTTTTAAATTTAGTTTCCTAATACTTGTTTTACAATATCAGCAGCTTCTTGCAATTGAATTGCAGAGAATACTTTTAATCCTGAATCATCAATGATTTTTTTAGCTTCAACTGCATTTGTACCTTGCAAGCGCACAATAATTGGAACTTCAATAGAACCCATATTTTTGTATGCATCTACAATACCTTGAGCAACACGGTCGCAACGAACGATACCACCAAAAATATTAACTAAGATTGCTTTTACGTTTTTATCTTTTAAAATGATTTTGAAAGCATTTTCAACACGTTGCGCGTTTGCAGTACCACCAACATCAAGGAAGTTAGCAGGATTTCCACCACTATGCTTAATAATATCCATAGTAGCCATTGCTAAACCAGCTCCGTTTACCATGCAACCAACGTTTCCGTCAAGTTTTACGTAATTTAAGTCATATTCTCCAGCTTCAACTTCTGTTGGATCTTCTTCAGTAACATCGCGTAAAGCAGCTAAATCAGCATGGCGGAATAATGAGTTGTTATCTAAAGTTACTTTAGAGTCAACTGCAATAATTTTATCATCACTAGTTTTTAAAACTGGATTAATTTCAAATAAAGAAGCATCAATTCCTTCGTAAGCTCTGTAAATTGCAGCAACAAATTTTGTCATTTCCTTAAATGCATTTCCACTTAAACCTAAGTTAAATGCAATTTTACGACATTGGTAATCTCTTAAACCAACTTTTGGATCAATAGATTCTTTCCAAATTTTATCAGGAGTATGCTCAGCAATTGCTTCAATATCCATTCCTC
>CAZRUA010000044.1:0-27183 GCA_964603125.1 uncultured Flavobacteriaceae bacterium
CAAGGCTAATATTTTTATAAAAATATGAAGATGCTAAAGCAATGTAACTAGCGGCACCGCCAATGATTTTATCGGTTTTACCGAAAGGGGTTTCAATAGCATCAAAAGCTACGGTTCCTACAACTAAAAGACTCATTTTAAATAGGTTTAAAAAATTTTTTGCAAATATATTGTTTATTTGGAAAATAGATGTTAATATTGCACTCCTTTTTTAGGATTCCTTCTTAGCTCAGCTGGTTAGAGCACATGACTGTTAATCATGGGGTCCCTGGTTCGAGCCCAGGTCGAGGAGCAAAGCCATACTGACTGTTGTCAGCAAGGCTTTTTTGTTTTCTAGCATTTTTTCATGAAACCAGTAGTTTATATCTTGTATTCAGTAAAATTGGACAAATTTTATATTGGTTTTTCTGAGAATTTTAACCAAAGATTGGAAATTCATAATGATGAAGCCAATGAAAAATGGTCAAAAAATGGAGCTCCATGGGAAGAGTTTTTGGTGATTGAATGTTCATCTAAAACACAAGGATTAAAAATGGAGAAATACATAAAGAAACAAAAAAGTAAAAAATACATATTAAGTTTAAAAGAGAATTTGCACTACCGTGAAAACCTTTTAAATAGGTTTGCACATGGCAGTTAATCATATCCCGACTATTGAGTCGGGAGGGTTCGAGCCCATTCCGATTTTCAATCGGAAGAGGAGCTTAGCCACTAGTCTAGTGGCTTTTTTTATTTTATAGCCCACTATTAATCAAAAAAGTGTACTTTCACAGATATAACCAAAATCTACTATATGAAACTGAAAAAGAACACACTAGCATTACTTTTTATTTGTTTATTCATTTTAAATCTTAAATCTCAAGTAGCAACTTTTGGTCTAGATTATTTACCTGCAGTTAAATCAGGAACCACTTATTTTACCATGAACGATCCCAACTCTGAAAAAATGAAGGAGTACAAAGACGTAATTAATAAAACTTGGAAGACTTCAAAAATTGAGTTTATTAAATACGAGGACATGGCTAAATACATGGCTCCAGGTAATTCATTTTTCACTATTTCTTTTTATACAGAAACCAACCAAATGATTTGGAAATATACTGATGGAAGCACGATGGACGGCGTAAAAGCGCAAAAAAAATATTTTCATTTAGAGTTTTTCTCGATTAATGAGAAATTTTTTAAAGAGAAAAAAAACAATTCTGAATTTGGCCTAATGTACAAAAACATTATTTCGTGGGTAGATATTCACTCGGACTATGCTACCACCAATAAAGAAGATAGCGTTTTCTTACCTAGTTTTGATTTATACTCACATTTTAAAAATTGGGGGCCAGGTGTTTTAAAAAATTACATCCAATGTATGCAAGAAAGCTTCAGCTCAGGTTTAACTATTATGCCATACAAAGAAATTACAAAAAGCAGCGAATTAGCAAATTTAAAAACTGAAACCTTGTATGTTCCCGATTATGTTTTAATTAAATTGAATCCTTTAAATGGTAATGAAAGTAATAAAAACTCGGAGAAAGATATCTTTGAAGATTATAAATTAAAGTATAAACTTATTACTAACGAAGAATTGAATAAGAAAATTTTAACAGAAACAAAACCGTTTTATTATGTTGAATATGTTAGAAGTAGTAATCATAAATACATAAATATCATCAATTCGAGTACAGGAGAAATTGTATACTTAATTCACGAAATGGGTGTTTACAATTTCAAATCAAAGGATTTAAAGGAAATACAAAAGAAAATTTAAAATATTAAATTATCCATGCTAAGCCCCATAAGCTTTATATACGCAGCTTTTTTAGTTATATTTATTAGTTCTTGTGCTAAGGAAAAAACTTTCCCAGTACCAGCCCATGATGCTGTTGTTAGACCAACTGTTCGTCAGATATATAAGGTGGAAATACTAGACGCAAATTATCAAAATTGCTTACCACAAGATGCAGACTTAAAGCCAGACTTATATTTAGTTTACGGATACACTGATCCAATTAGTGGCACACAGCATTTCCAAACTACAGCCGTTCAGCCTAACGTCCCCTACTCTTCATTACCTGTGACATTTGTTTTCACTACACCTGTAAATATTTATGAAAGTTCATGGCAACATTCCTGGTATTTATACGATAACGACGGAGCAAATTTAAATACTTCGGTTGATAATTTTTTAGGAGGATATAATTATGCTGGTCAATTTTTTGGACAATCATTTTATTATTCTGGGGCATCTACAGCAACAATTGGTTATGAAGGAACAGAAACATTAGTAAATACGAGTCAAAAACATATTTTTAAGTTTTATTATAGATGGCTCGCGTAATTTTCATTTTCTTCTTTTTAGTCCAGTTTATTTCCCCACTTAAAGCGCAAAAATTTTCCTTAGGCTTTCAGTATGCAAGGAAATATACCAGATTTCAGTTAAAGGAAAACCTTATTATTGGTGATTCTATTTATTTAAGATTCAATAAATTTGAGTTAAATCCAAGTTTAACTTGGCTAGTTCCTATGCCGTATGCACAATACGAATTTAAAAACAAAGCTAAATTATTTACCGACTTTAATTTCAACCAACATATCGCTAGTATAGTAGCTATAAAAGAAAGCCCTAAAGCTATCCAAGACTCAGAAGCTAAACTTAAATATAAAACTTTACGCTTATCCTTTGAAATGCCAGTTTATATAAGTGGTGAAAGAGCATTAGGAATTAATACTGGCCTATCCATTACTCATGTAAATAAAAACATTGCTGTTGTTAAAGGTTTTGGATTAAATGGTTTAAACAATAATGTTTCGCCAGAAAAAGTACGCGAAAATGTTGCTAATCAGCTTAATTCAATAGGTAACTTTCTCTCTGCCAATATTGGCATGTCTTACGCAGTTGCTAGTCGTTTTAATTTATACTATAATTTGAGTTTTAGCTTAACTGAACTAGGTCATAAATCTTACTTTATAGATAAATTATACAACCATCAATTTGGTTTACGTTACGAATTGTGCCGCAAAACAATAGCCACAAATCAATATACAAAAAAATACCTGTCAGTTACTAAAACAAATCATAAGAAAAACTTTTCGATCGGATTAAATTTAAATTACGATTTATCTACTAAAATAAACGCTAGTGGTTTTCAGTCTTATTACTTCAATGGCACAGATGGCAATGGCGATAATTTTGCATTTAACGAATTGCTGAATTCAGCGCCAGTGATAAAAACATATCCAGAAATAGGTTTATCCTTTTTCAAGTACATTCAATCAAACCAATTTAGTATTAGAACCAATATTAACTGGCAATTTATGGATGTGATTTATAAAAATGCTATTGCTCAATCAAGCAATGGCGAATACATTGGCAAGGACGAACAAAATGGTGAAAGTAAGTTAACAATAACAGAAGGTATAGATTATACTTTTGGTAAAAACTGGAAATGTAAACCCTTTATTTCACCTTCATGCGGTATAAATATTTTTTACTATTTAGGCTACCTTGGCAATGAAACTAAGCACACAATTGATTATGACGGCTTTAACCCTGCCGCGTTTACTTATGATATTCAGGCCGGCATACAATACAAGAACTTTAGATTAGGAGCTAAATATTCAAAAATTTCGGGGCAAATTAACAACTTTGGAGATTACAAGTTAAAAGATTTTAGTCAGTTTAAAATTTTTCTCAACTTAAACATATTTACAAAAAATCATAATGAAAAAATATAGTTTAATTATTGCATTTTTCACTTTGCTTTTAAGTTGTTCTAAAAAGAATAATGGAGACATTGGGGATTACGCAATGGAAAAGCAAAGTATAAATTTAGTAAAAGGTGGTTCTTCTCTTACTATTGATGCTGGTAGTTTAGCAAATGGTAATACAATTGCTTGTACAGATTTTAGTTCTATTATTGCTTTTTATAATGATACTGCTCAAAATTATTATGTAGTTCATCATGAATATGGTTTTAAACTTCAAAGTAACGCAAGTCAATTGCTGAAACCTGCTCATTTTAAAATTCATTACATTAAATGTACAAGTACTTCTGTTCCTTGTTTAATTTACCATAACGATTTAAAACCTTATAAGATAAAAATTACAGCATCAACTAATTTATCATCAAGTAATCAAACTGAGTTAATACCTGTATTAAATTACAGTATAGATTCAACCAATCAAATTATCAGTTTTGATGAAAGCGAACTAAATAGTCTTTATGTTGTTTGCAGAAAAAATTAAAATGAAATTAAAAATCTATATCTACCTTTTTCTTATTATTTCAAGCTTTACGTATGCTCAAGTAAATTTAGTATTGCAAACGGGTCATTCCAACAAACTAAACGACTTATGTTTTAGTCCTGACAATAAATACTTGGTATCCGTTGGAAAGGAAAGTAATGTAGTGATTTGGGATTTAAAAACTGGTCGTCAATATGCCTCCTTAGATGGTCATAGCAAGGAGGTAACTTCTATTAGTTTTCATCCAAATCAAGCCGTTTTAGCAACGGCAAGTGCTGATAGCACCATTATTTTATGGGATTATGAAAACTGTAAGGTTATATATCATTCTAAACCATTTGCCAACAAAATAACTAGCATCTGTTATAGCTCTGATGGTTCTGAAATTTATATTTGCTGTAATTCACTTATTCGTTTTAATACTCAAACAAATACCATTATTAAAACTTATAGCGACTATGAATATTTAAAAGTAATAACTAGTAAAAGTGGCTACCTGTTTTCCGCTAAAACAAATTCGAATACTTTTTTTGCGAGCAGAGAAGGACTAAATGAAATTGAATCAGAACATATAGAAGCTAAAAGAAGCTTAGCAATTAAAAAAGATGATGGCCTAAACATCTTTACATCAGGTAGCTTTGGCAATGAGCTAGTTTCTTATCATTTGAAAAAATCAAAATATGTTTTTAGCGGAAAAACACTTGAGCATCAAAATAAATACAAAATAGTTTCGATTTGCTCTTCCAAAAACTTAGTTGCTTTTGGCGATAAAGAGAAAATAATATATGTTTATGGCTCTGAAAAAACCAATAAAATATTTCAGTTAGCGGGTCACGTTAGCTTACCTCTTAATTTAAGCGTAAGTTGCAATGAAAAATGGCTTGCAAGTGCCGATGAAAATGGAATGATATTTTTGTGGGACTTAAAAACAGGAAATTTAGCAAATGTATTTCAAGCAAAATTAAGTGCTTTAGCCGACGCTGAGATTAGCAGCGATAAAGAAAAACTTTATTTATTATGTAAAAATGGAGACATAAAAATATGGGACATAAAAAACAATACTATTGTTAGTCAAAAATTTAATGGCGCTGCGTTCCTCGATAATGTTTCCCAAAGCTACTACGCATCTCGCATTTTAAAAACAAGTGATTCAACTATCAGTTACAATTTATTTAGAATAACAAAATATTTAACAGAAGAATTAAAAAAAGTGGAATGTTACATAGCTAGCTATAACTCAAACACAGGGCAAATAAACTTAAGAGAAAATTCTAAAAAAAAATACAAATCATATAAAAATGGCAATAAGAAATATAAGTGGCAAGAGAATGAAAAAAACTTTGATTCATATACATACTTAAATGATTTTGATATAAACTTAAAACCATTAGAAAATACAAACGGAATTGTAAAACAATTCAAACTAAGTAATTTAAAGACACAAGTCTCAATTTACGAAAATGGCTTTATTGATTTACAATCAAACTTAACAGATACAAAAATACACTTTGCCATTTTTGGAGAGAGAGATTTTATTTATCATAACGATTCTTCTTACTACTATGCATCAAAAGGTGCCTTACTGAATGTTGGATATAGATTTGGCAATCATTTGTATGATTTTAACCAATTTGATATTAAATATAATCGTCCCGACAAAATACTAGCTTCACTTGGATTCCTTGATTCAGTTACATTGATATCTGCAATAGCCGCTCATGAAAAACGTTTAAAATTATCCAACAATAAACAGGATATTGACTTGAACAAATTACCAGAACTTATCATTGAAACACCAATAAATCTTAGCTCAACAGAAAACAAAATTAGCTTCCGTATAAAATCAAAAAATGAATTTAACAACTTACAATCTATTCATGTTTCAATTAATGGTGTTCCGTTTCCAAACATACAAGGTTTAAAAACAAAAAACTCAGGCGCACTTGATACAATAATTCAAATTAATGTGGAATATGGAAGTAATTATATTCAAACCTATTTAACTGACAATTTAGGGAACAAGTCATTTACCGAAAACTTTACATTTAATTGTTTAAATACTGAGAGTAAAAAATCAAACTTATATTTAGTTGCTATTGGCTCCTCTAGCTTTATTGACAAAAGCTATAATCTCACTTATCCGAGTAAAGATGCTAATGACTTTGAACAAAAATTAAAAAAATCAAAAGTATTTAAATCTGTAAATACATTAAAAATAAATGATAGCGAAGTAACTAAAAGCATTCTACCAACTATCAAATCTTTTTTAAGCACCGCTACCGAATCGGATGTAATTATTGTCTTCTATGCAGGTCACGGTTTGTTAGATAAAAAACTAAACTACTATCTATCAACTGCAGACATTAACTTTGAAGAGCCCGAATTAAAAGGATTATCAATGGATTCGATAGAGAATATGTTAGGAGAAATGAAATGTAGAAAAAAACTCATGTTTATTGATGCTTGCCACAGTGGTGAAATTGACAAAGAAGATATTGCCATCTCTTCCAAAACTAGCTCAACGAACAATGGAGAAATAAAATTTAGAGCGGTTGGTAATCAAAACGTAAGCAACAAAAATATCTATGGAGCCAAATCATCTATTGAAATTTCAAAAATGCTTTTTGCCGACACCCGATTAAATAGTGGTTTAAACATTATATCTTCAGCAGGCGCTGCTGAATATGCTATTGAGGGTAATACTTGGAAAAACGGAGTGTTTACTTATTCTCTTTTATATGGAATTACAAGTAACGAAGCTGATTTAAATAAGGATGGCGAAATATGGGTAAGCGAGATTCAAGAGTATCTTTCTAAAAAAGTATATGCATTAACAAATGGAAAACAAAGCCCTACAAGTAGGAAAGAAAATTTAATTACTAATTTTAGAATTTGGTAAACTAAATCTGCTTCCGCATTCTTGCTACAGGAATTTCCAGTTGCTCACGGTATTTAGCAACGGTACGACGAGCAATATTGTAACCCTTTTCTTTTAAAATTGTGCAAAGTGCATCATCAGTTAATGGCTTGCGTTTGTTTTCGTTTCCAATACAATCTTCTAAAATCTTTTTCACTTCGCGAGTACTAACCTCTTCGCCGCTATCTGTACTAAGACTTTCGCTGAAAAACCATTTTAATAAAATAGTTCCGTAAGGTGTGGCCACATATTTACTATTAGCCACACGAGAAACAGTTGATATATCTAAACCAACTTTCTCTGCAATATCTTTCAAAATCATTGGCTTTAATCGAGTATCATCGCCTGTTAAAAAATACTCTGATTGATACTGCATTATCGCATTCATGGTTACCAATAAAGTTTGATGACGTTGCATCATAGCATCTATAAACCATTGAGCCGATTCAATTTTACTCTTTACAAAAGTTGTTGCTTCCTTACTTCCCTTATCTTTATTTTTGCTATATTGAGTAAGCATTTCTAAGTAATCCTTACTTATCTTTAGTTCAGGCAAATTACGTTGATTTAAACCCAATTCAAGCTTTCCATTCTCTATGGAAATAACAAAATCAGGAACAACCTCAGCTGCACCTGTCGAATCAGAATTACCTGTGCTGCCTGGTTTTGGATTTAAATGTGTAATCTCGTTGAGAACATCTTTTAACTCTTCTTCCTCAATCTCTAACTTCTTTAAAATTTTATCGTAATGCTTCTTCGAAAACTCATCCATGCAATTTTTTACAATGTCCATTGCAAAAAACACTTCGCGTGTTTTAGGTTCTTTGCGCTCTAATTGCAACAATAAACACTCTTGCAAATTTCGAGCTCCTACTCCAACCGGATCAAAACTTTGTATTACTTCTAAAACTTTAACAAGCTCCTCCTTATTTGTAGAAATATTTTGCGCAAATGCTATATCATCCACTACACTATCTAATTCTCTGCGCACATACCCATCATCATCTATACAACCTATTAAGTATAATCCTATTTGATATTCTTGATCGCTTAAATCGCGCATACCTAATTGCTCCTCTAATAAATCATGGAAATTAGGTCCTACAGAAATCGGAGATTCTCGTTGTTCGTCGTCTTTACTAGTATTATTTGTTTCGTATTTGTATTCCGCAGCCTCCACATCATCCATATAATCTTCAAAAGTTGATTCATCATCAATACGCTCGTCTTTAATAGGCTCTTCATAATCATCAACCTCTGTATCTATATCATCATCGGTATTTAAATCCTCATCAGCGTCAAATTCTTCAATTTCATCATCATTATCTTCCCCTTCTTCCAAAGCAGGATTTGCCTCTAATTCCTCCTTTATACGCTGTTCAAGCGCTGTAGTAGGCAATTGCAACAGTTTCATCAACTGTATTTGTTGTGGAGATAACTTTTGCTGTAGTTTAAGTAACTGTGTCTGTCGTAATACCATAATGTGGTTGTAAAGTTATAAAAATATAAGAATTGAAACCTTTGTAAACCCTTAAAGATTATCTTGATTTTTGTTTACGGGTTAATCATTTTCCAAATATAAGTCTAAATTTTAATCACTAAGATTGAATTTTGATTAATTTTAAGATTACTTTACAATCATTCACTAAAAATAATTGAATTGATTTTCAAATAGTTAAGTTAATTTTAGAAAAATAATTATCAAAATGATTGCATTGTAATCTTTTTTGTCTTTATCTTTGTGCCGTTGAATTTGCAAAAGGCCTTTCAAATAAAACAAAACTTAACATTTTTTATTTAGTAGTATTAACAGATTAAATTTTTCGTAACATGTCAGCACGTAACAAAGTAACATTAGTAGGTAGAGTAGGTAACGCACCAGAGATTAAAGTATTTGAAAGTAATAAAAAATTAGCGCGTATCGTTATCGCAATTAACGAATCGTATAAAAATCAAAAAGGCGAGCGCGTAACAGAAACAACATGGCATAACATTACACTATGGGGTCAACACGCTGAGTTATGTCAGGAACGCATTAACAAAGGCACAGAATTGATGATTGAAGGTAAATTAGTTAATCGTAATTGGAAAGATAAAGACGGTAAAACACAATATAAATACGAAGTTCAAGTAAACGATTTGATATTGCTTGGCGGGAAACCTGCACAAGCCTAATAAAGCGGCCCGTGGTCGTTGGTGTTTTGTACCACGGGCTGTTTTTATAACTGTTCATAATATTTACAGTTTACTAAGTAAAGCTTAAGTAAATTTATTCAAAAAAATATTATGGCAAAAACAACAATAAAAGCACCAGCAAAAAAAAGTTCTTTGAAAAACAAAAGTGAAGCAAAAGAAAATAAAACTTCAAAATTTATAGCTCATAGTACTAGTTTAAAAGTAAAAGATTCAGCTCCTGCATTCTCGGGTCTAAATCAAAATAATGAAACTGTTAAGTTGAGCGATTTTAAAGGAAAGAAGATTATTTTATTTTTTTATCCAAAAGATAACACTCCAGCATGCACGGCAGAAGCTTGTAATCTTCAAGAAAATTTTAATCATTTAAAAAAAGATGGTTATGAAATAATTGGTGTTAGCGCTGATGATGTGAAAAGTCACAAAAAATTCGCCGATAAGTTTAAGTTCACATTTAACTTACTTGCTGATACTGAAATGCAAATTATAAAAGCTTATGATGTATGGGGAACTAAACAATTTATGGGTAGAATTTATGATGGAATATTACGCACCACTTTTGTTATTGATGAGAAACATAAAATTAAACACATTATAACAAGTGTGGATACAAAAAACCACACTGAACAAATCCGATTGCTTTCGGAATAATAATTATTAATTCAAAAAACAAAACACACATGGCAAAGAAAGAAAAAGAAGATACTTCTTCAAAATCAGCAAACAGTGAAAAATTAAAAGCATTACAACTTACCTTAGATAAGTTAGAAAAAACTTATGGTAAAGGAACAGTAATGAAACTAGGAGATAACGCTATTGAAGCAATGGAATTTATTTCATCAGGTTCATTAGGATTAGATATAGCTTTAGGGATTGGTGGATACCCAAAAGGTCGTATCGTTGAGATATACGGACCAGAATCGTCAGGTAAAACTACTTTAGCTATTCATGCTATTGCCGAAGTTCAAAAAGCTGGAGGAATTGCAGCAATTATTGATGCGGAACATGCTTTCGATCGTTTTTATGCTGAGAAGCTTGGTGTTGACGTACAAAGTTTATTAATATCTCAACCAGATAATGGAGAGCAAGCTTTAGAAATTACCGAAAATTTGATTCGCTCAGGAGCAATTGATTTAATAGTGGTTGACTCGGTAGCTGCTTTAACTCCAAAAGCTGAGATTGAAGGTGAAATGGGCGAAAGTAAAATGGGTCTGCAAGCACGTTTAATGAGTCAAGCTTTGCGTAAATTAACTGCTACCATTCACAAAACAGGATGCTGCTGTATATTCATTAACCAATTACGTGAAAAAATTGGAGTTATGTTTGGTAACCCTGAAACTACAACAGGTGGTAATGCTTTAAAATTCTACGCTTCGGTTCGTTTAGATATTAGAAGAATTGGGCAAATAAAAGAAGGAGACAATGTGAACGGTAATCGTACACGTGTTAAAGTAGTTAAAAACAAAGTTGCACCTCCATTCCGTATGTCAGAATTTGATATTTTATTTGGTGAAGGTATTAGCAAAGTTGGCGAAATAATTGATTTAGGTGTAGAACACAATATCATCAAAAAAAGTGGCTCATGGTTTAGCTTTGAAGATACCAAATTAGGTCAAGGACGTGATTCTGTTAAAAACATCTTTATGGACAACCCTGAATTAGCATCAGAAATCGAAGGCAGAATAAGAGCTGCTTTAAGCAAAGCAACGGTTGATGTGGTTGAAGTTGAGGAAGAAGAAGAGGAAATTGAAGGGTAGTATTTGTAATTGAATTTATTTTAAAGCCTCGTGGAGTATTTCACGAGGCTTTTTTAATTTATACGAAGTAAGAACTTTTAAGTATAATTACAATAATTTAAGTGTAATATATAAAAAATTAAAATTTGAACAAGTAAGAAATAAGTTTTTTGGTTTTAATATCAAGCATAAACAAACTAATTTTGAATCATCAAAAGAGAAAACTAAAAAATAAATAAACTTTAAAACTAAAAACATGAAAACAACAATTACAAAACTAAAATTAGCTTGCTTAGCCTTAATCGGCTTTAGTGTAAGCTCAAATGCGCAGATGTTCCCGTCTTGCTCAGTAACTATTGATAGTATATCATACGGAGCAAATGGGCAGCTTACTGTTTATTCAACTACGAACTCTGCACCAACTTGGTCAAGCCACACTTATTGCTCCATGGGTGATAACATAACTGCGTACGGAAACCCAATCACCCACACATACACAAATAACGGAACGTACACGTTAAACTTAACATCGTTTGCATACAACCCAAGCGATAGTACGCAAAACTGTACTTCAAATGCTACCGCTACAGTAACAATTACTAACGCAGCTGGTAATCCTGGTGGCGGTGGCGGTTCTTGTAACCTAACTGCTAATTTAACTTACACAATGATTGACTCAGCTAATTATGTTTTCTTTGGAAGTAACTCAGGTACTGGAACTCCAACAAGTTCATACATTACTGTTTACACTCCAACAGGATCATACATCAATTCTCCTTATGATAGTCTTTACTTAAATATGACAAGTCCAGGAACATATTATTTAGGGTATTATCTATATGATACATTGAATGGGAATTGTTTTGATAGTACAAGTTTAACAATTACAATTAGCGGTAACCCTGGTGGTGGCGGAAATTTTTGCAGCGCTAACTTCGTATTGTTCCAAGACTCATTAAATCCTACTTTATGGTATGCTTGGAATTACGCAAGCGGAACTGGTGCATTAACTTATGCTTGGGATTTTGGTGATGGTTCACCAGTTTCTACATTAGCTTATCCAACTCATACCTATGCAACAGCAGGAACTTATGCGATTTGCTTAACTATTACTGATGCAACAGGTTGTACTAGCACAACATGTGATAGCACTTATAAAGTAATTGCAGGTTATAATAGCGTAAGCAGTGCGTTACAAATATCAGTTCTTAGTCCGGTTGGAGTAAAAGAAATTACAAACGATTTACAAAATGCACGTCTGTATCCAAACCCTGTTAATGATAAAGCTACAATTGAATTTAGTTCTAAAACAGCTTTAAATGCAACAATTCAAATCTGCAATATTTTAGGTGAAACGGTATCTTCTAAAACTGTGAGCATTAATGAAGGAAGCAATAAACTAAACATTGACTTTTCTGAAATTCAAAATGGAACTTATTTTGTAAAAATTGCTTCGGCAAACCAAAGTTTAAAAACTTTCAAAATAGTAAAATAATCATACTAAAACTTCAACCTTGTTACTGAGGTTGAAGTTTTATTTTCTTTGAATCAAAACTACAAAAGGCTTGGTTCATAAACAAAATGCAGTAGCGGGGGTTACTGCATTTTTTGTTTGTTTAGGTTATTCGTGTTTTCAAAATTAGAAACAGAGAATTAATTGTGCAAATAAAAAATAATGTCGCTACTCTGTAACTACATTACTTCTTCAACTGAAAATTTTGAAGATGACTTACCATTTCTTTTTTCGCTGTTTCAACAGAAACACTTTCCTTTTCAACTCCTTCTAAATCTTCAATTACGCCTAGATTATCTAAGATTGGCTTAATTAAATCGCCATGTTTCTTTAAATCAAAAGTTACTGATTTAATAACTCCTGATGAATTTCTATTAAATTGTATTCCTTCTACTTGAGTCATGATAAAATGTTTTTAGTTTATCAAAGCTAATCATTTTTCAATATTACCCCTCACTTTTGAAGCTAACTTAAATCATATTCTTAAAACTTCTTGGAGAACGTTTTAGCAGAAAAATCACTTCGTTGTTTTGCTCCCCATTTGTTTTCCCATGTTCTCATACTCAACATCATTAGCTTCCCATAATTCAATATTATTTCCTTCTAAATCTAATATGTGTAAAAACTTACCGTATTCATAAACTTGTATACTATCAATAATCTTCACTTTATTCATTCTTAATTCTTTTGCCAAAGCGTTAAGATTTTCAACACGATAGTTAATCATAAAATCTTTTTTGGATGGTTCAAAATACTTAGTGGTTTCTTTAAATGGACTCCATTGAGTAAATCCCTTTTTAGTGCTATCTGCGCCTTGATACCATTCGAACACAGAACCGTATTGGTTAGTATTTAAACCTAAATTTAAACTATACCATTCTTTTAATTTTTTAGGATCCTTACATTTAAAAAATATACCACCAATACCTGTTACCTTTTTAAAAGGCAATTGATCTGTTTTATTTGAGATACTCGTCTTAAATGCAAAACCTAAACAGAAAGAGGTTGCAACAAGTAAAATTAAAAGTAAATGCTTTTTCATTTTAAATAAATTTATTTTGATTACTAAGTTAATCAAAATATACAATGTCATAAATAAAAAAGTCCCATCTTTCGATGAGACTTTAAAAACTAAATCATTTTTAATTAAGCCTTCAAAAACCCTAAAATTTTCTCTACACTCGCTTTAGCATCACCATACAACATTTCCGAGTTTGGCTTGTAAAATAAAGGATTGTCCTCGCCTGAGTAACCTGCACTCATTGAGCGTTTCATGATAATAACTTTTTCTGCTTTCCATGCTTCAATAACTGGCATACCATAAATTGAACTTGCTGGATCATCTTGTGCACTTGGATTTACAACGTCGTTGGCACCAATTACCATTACCACATCTGTATTTGGCATATCATCATTAATCTCATCCATTTCTAAAACAATATCGTAAGGTACATTTGCTTCTGCTAATAATACATTCATGTGTCCTGGTAAACGACCAGCAACTGGGTGAATTGCAAAACGAACATTTTTACCTGTTTTACGTAATGTTTGTACTAAATCATAAATTGGATATTGCGCTTTAGCTACAGCCATTCCATATCCAGGAACAATAACAACAGATTTAGCTTCTTTTAATAAAGCTGCTACTTCTTCGTGATTCAATGCGGTTACTTCACCTTCCATTGCTTTTCTTTCGCCTCCTTTGGCATTACCACCACCACTTGCAAAAATAACTGAGAAGAACGAACGATTCATTGCGTGACACATATGCATAGATAAAATTGCACCCGAACTACCAACTAATGCACCTGTAACAATTAATAAATCATTACCTAACATAAAACCAGCAGCTGATGCCGCCCAGCCTGAATAAGAATTAAGCATTGAAACTACTACTGGCATATCTCCGCCGCCAATAGCCATAACCAAAACAACACCAATAAATGATGCAATAGCTGTCATAATTCCTAAATAAAGTAACCCAGCTGTTCCTTCTGCTTTGCAAAAGAAAACACCAAGCGCAACACAAGCTAATAATAAAATTAAATTCATAGTTTGCAATCCTGCAAAACTCCAAGGTTTAGAAGGTACTTTACCATCCAATTTCCCCCAAGCAATAATGGAACCTGTGAAAGTAATTGCCCCAATAAATATTCCAATAAAAACTTCTACTAGATGAATCATGTGTTCCGCACCTGTTAATTTTTGCGTCTCTGGATCAAGGTAAGAACCAAAACCAACTAACACCGCTGCTAAACCAACAAAACTATGCAATATTGCCACTAATTGAGGCATTGCCGTCATCTCGACTTTTCGTGCTAATAAAATTCCTATCACCGAAGCAACTGCAATAGCCGCAATAATGTAGATATGTCCTTCTACTCCTTTACCCAAAACAGTTGCAAGAATAGCTACTACCATTCCCACAATACCGTATAAAACACCTCGCTTAGCTGATTCCTGTGAAGACAATCCGCTAAGACTTAATATGAACAAGATACTTGCAAATAAGTATGCTGCTGTTTGTATTTCTTTTGCTATAAACATAATTTAAATCTTTTAATGCTTTATTATTTCTTGAACATTTTCAACATACGGTGCGTTACCACAAAACCTCCCACAATATTGATGCTTGCCACCAAAATAGCTATAGAAGCCAGTATTGTCATAATGTTACTTACATCATTTTTAGTTTGCAACAAACCGCCAATTACTATAATTCCGCTGATTGCATTGGTAACAGCCATTAATGGAGTATGTAATGCATGAGATACATTTGAAATTACTTGCCAACCTACAAATACAGCTAATACAAACACTGTAAAATGTTGAATAAAAGCTGGAGGAGCAAATGCACCAACTAACAATAACAGTCCGCCAACAACTCCTAAACTAATAATAGTTGTCATTGCAGTTTTCTTTGCCTTAGCATCATCAGATATTTTTTGTTCTTCGGCAGTTGGTGGTGCAACCTTTTTAGCGCCGCCACCCGCAGTTGGACTAACTTGAAGTGGAGCTGGTGGCCAATTAATTTTACCATCATAAGTAACCATAGCACGAGACACAACAGCATCTTCCATATCAATTTTCCATTTCTCTGCTTTACCCATGTCATCCAATAAATGACATAAGTTATTCCCATATAGTTGAGAAGCCTGATTAGGTAATTGATTTAACTTACCTACTATTGTTACACCATTATCAGTAGTATAAACTTCGCCATTCTTTGTTAATACACAATTACCACCTGTAGAAGCTGCCAAATCAATAATAACCGAACCTGGTTTCATAGCCGCTACATGGTAATCTAACCATAATTTTGGAGCAGGACGTCCAGGAATTTGAGCCGTAGTAATAACTATATCAACTTCCTTCGCTTGTTCTAAAAACAATTTCATTTCTGCCTCAATAAACTCTTTACTCATTTCTTTTGAGTAACCCGAAGCAGTTGCTCCATCCTCTTCAATTTCAACAGTTAAGAAAGAAGCACCCATTGACTCAATTTGCTCAGCAACTTCTTTACGTGTATCAAATGCTCTAACAATAGCTCCTAATGAATTGGCTGCACCAATTGAAGCTAAACCAGCCACACCAGCACCAATCACTAAAACCTTTGCAGGCTCTACTTTACCAGCTGCTGTGATTTGACCATTTAAGAAACGACCAAAATGAAATGAACCCTCAATAACTGCACGGTAACCAGCAATGTTTGCCATAGAAGACAACACATCCATTTTTTGCGCACGAGAAATACGAGGTATTGCATCCATTGCAATAGCATTCACTTTTTTATCAGCTAGCTTTTGAAGTAAGGGTTGATTTTGTGCCGGCCATAAATAGCTCAACATTACCAAACCTTCACGCATCATATCAATCTCTTCCATTGAAGGTTCTTTCACCTTCAATACTATGTCTGATGAGCCATAAATTTCGGCTGCTGTATTTACAATTTTTGCGCCCGCCTCTTCAAACTCTTTATCCGAAAAATTTGCTTTTACACCCGCATTATGCTGAATGTAAACCTCAAATCCTTGCTTTTGTAGACGTTTGACAGTTTTTGGTGTTGCGGCTACTCTTAATTCACTTGGAGATATTTCCGCTGGAATGCCAACTTTCATATTTATAGATATTTATTGTTTTTATTGCAATACTTTAAAATCAGAAAAACACCTGATTTTTAGACTAACAAATAAACTAAAAAAAAACAAGCTGAAAAACAATTTTTAATAGGTTTTGTGAACATTCATTCCATAAAAAAAGCCGTATTAGTTTCCTAACACGGCTTTGATATAAAAGTTATTTTTTAGTGTTGAACTAAGATAGATTTTGAAAACACAGCGTTTCCAACCTTTAAACTATAAAAATACATTCCGTTAGTTAAATCAGCTGTAGAAACATTTATCTTATTTACACCTTCTTTAACAGAACCTGCTTTATTTGCAACCATTTGTCCCATGCTATTGTATATACCTAATGCATAATTCTCATTGTTTGCAGAAGTGTACTCAATGATTTGATTTGCATTTGCTGGATTTGGATAAGTAATTAAATTAAGTGTGTTTGAAACATCATTCAATCCAACAGGTGAAAGTACTACTAATTTATAGCCAGTATATGTTTGAGGAATTGACTGTGAACCAATAAAAGGAATTGTAATATAAGAGGTGTAATTGATTACCAAAGGATAGATACCATCATTATTTGGCCCACCTAATTCTTCTCCTGAAACGGCTGTTCCTGAAATAAGCATGCACATATTACCATTGCCAAATGTTGTTGCACTAATGGGATTTACCATTGACATGAAGCTACCTGGTAGGCCACTTAAACCATCAATATGAACAGAATCAATTAGAATTGTTTGACCAAAAATAACAGTATCTGCAGGAACTCTCATTTGAATATCTGTGCTGTAAGCTGTGCCTACATTTGCAGTTGGCAAATTAGTTAAGGTATCAGGATAAAAGCCCTGAGAAGTTAATGAAGTGTTGATTACACATTGAGCATTAGCTGAGAATGCAAGTGTAAAAAAAGAAGCAATAAATAGTAGTTGTTTAATCATAGTTTGGTTTTTTAAATTTAACACGAAGATAGTATTTTTCGTCATATAAAAAAGGCTCCCCACTGGTTTATCGTCTGACCAAGCTAGATGTTTCAGAGTAAAAGCAAACATGAACCGCAAGACGAATGCAATCAACTATTTTATAGCGGCTTTTAACAAAACACTAATTTCATCCGCCCTAGTTAAGGTCATCATGTGGCTGCCTTTTTTGACTAAAACTGCGTTTTTTACTTTCCGTGCAGGTAAGGTATGATCTTTGGTGCCGTGAATGTGTACAATATTTTTCGGAATTTCTTTATTCTTCCATTTCACTATCATACCAATGGAGCGACGCATAAATTTTTTATCCTTTGCTTTTATCATGGCTTTAAAAGTGGCTTTTTCTTTTTTGCTATCAGGTTCAAAAATAGGACGTGCAACTTGTGCCATAGCTTTTAACATACCTCCTGGAAATAATTTATAAAGCGGAATTACACGTTGAAACTTATAACGAAATGGAATTTCTGAATTTCCTTTAGCGCTTGAAATAATAATTGTTTTAACGGGATGCAAATATTTACTCATTTCAATAGCACACATGCCACCCATGGAAACACCCACCAAATAAAAGGGTTTGGTAGTATCAATTTGCGCACTTAAACGTTTTGCATATTCGGGTAATTTTTCTTTTCTATTGGGGCGAGGATATTTTATAAAACGAAATTCTGTGCTATCCAATTTAATTTTTGAAAACAGGCGTTCATCCGCACCTTGACCGGGAATGAAATAAATGATACGTTTAATGGAATCGGGCAAGGCGCTGCTTTGAGCAAAATTAAGTTTGCCCAATAAAACAAATAGTATGGAAAGAAATATCTTTTGCATTTATAATTGTTAAAGATAAAATTAATCCTTCTAAAATTAACACAGAGTAGAATATTTTGTGCTCTCGATAATTGTTGTAATTTTGATATGTAATGTACTTAGCTGGCACCTAGATGTTACATAAGAACAATAAAATAAAGGATATAAGTAAGTAAGTTGCAACCAACCCGATGAGACATAGATTCTTTGCTTTGTTTATACTTTTTTTTAATATGGTGTTTGGACAAACGACAAACACCTATCACTTTACGGGCAAGTATCAAGGGCCAACAGATTACTATGACAGCATAGTATTAACTATCAACAATGATTCCACATGGACACAGCATGAATATAGGGGCAATGCAACTATCTACTCTTTTGGTACTTGGCGAGTTATTAAAAATGGACTGTATTTATTTGGTGACACGACTATGGGTTTCTATACATCTAAAACGTACGTGCCGACGACATGCTATTTTTTTAAGTTGAATAAGAAAACTCAAAAGTTTAAATTATATCGTTCTAAAGCTCTTTTAAGAAGAGGGAAATTTTTTTCAAAATCTGCCTGTACAAGTTAAATCTCGTGCTTTATCAGAAATAAAGCAGACATCTCTGTATGACATGCAGTGGCGTGGGTTGGCAGCTACTAACAGCAGTTTGGCGGCTCAGGCTCTCCCGATTTCGGTTAGCATTTTAGCAACCCTATTTTAGATTGTTTCATAACTTGGGTGCTTACTTTAGTTATTCATTTTTTGTTCATGAGAGATAAAAAGATATAGTTTAATTTAGTAAAGATGTTCATTAAAATAATTTAAACACACATCTATAAGCTTCAAGTATTTGTTTTCCTATATTTGTTGTCTACATTTATTTTTATGTATTCAGAGCAGTACTACTTAGAAGATTTAACGGAACATCAATTTTTGGTAATTGCTAGCGAAGCCATTAGAAGGCATGAATGGCAGTTTATCTACTTTAATAGTAATGGAATTTGTGCTCACACCAATAACGGAATTTTTAATCGAAATTCAATTATTAAAATAAGGTTAGAAGCAGATGAAATTTTGTTTGAATGCCTCACAAATGGCAAGGCAAATGAAGCAAACGAAAAAAACTACATTGCTATATTAATTAAAAGCATTAATGAATTAAAAATAAGTCTTAATAAGAATGAGCTAAACGACAGAGTAAACAATATCAACAAATACTTTTCGGATGATTTAAAGGATTTGAAAAGCCTTACTACTTATAGTTTTTCCGACAGACTTAAAAACTTTGGCAAATTATTTATTATTAGTAAAGATTACAAAGTAACGCCAATTATAATTTATTTAAATACGGCAATTTTTATTGTCATGATTTTTTCTGGTGCCAAATTCTGGTTCCCTAGTGATGGTTTGGTACATTTAAATTGGGGAGCTAATTACCGCCCTTACACGCTTGATAGTGAATATTGGCGTTTGCTTACCTGTGGTTTTGTTCATTTTGGTTTTGTTCACTTATTCTTTAACATGACGGCACTAGCCTCAATTGGAAGAATGTTAGAACCAATTTTAGGGAAACACTTGTTCTTATTAAGTTATATTTTAGCCTGTATTGGAAGTAGTTTATTAAGCTTGGTAATGAACGATTGGGCCGTTTCCGCTGGTGCTTCGGGGGCAATATTTGGTTTATTTGGTGTATACTTTGCCTTACTCACAACCAATTTACTTGCTAAATATATTCGTAAAAAAATGTTGCCAGTTATTGCGAAATTTATTGTGTACAATTTAAGTTTTGGTTTATTACCTTTTATTGACAACGCAGGTCATATTGGGGGGTTGCTTACTGGAATTGTAATTGGATACTTCCTATACTTAGGCTTGAAAAATGTACAGAATAAAAAATTGGTTCATATCGGCTCAACGGTAAGTGTATTATTTATTATTGGTTTATGTATGTTTACAATTCCTAAGTTAGATAACCCATATTTAGCTTACACAAGCACGCTAGAAAAAGTTAGACAATTAGAATCAGAAGCTTTGAAAGTTCATGATTTGCTTAAGAAAAGTAATTCCAATGAAACGATTACTTTTTTAAAGGAGGTGTCGATACCTAAATACAAAGAGTGCAAAAAACTGATTACCGAAGTAAACTCACTGAGATTGCCAGAAAATGCTTATAAACGAAATTCAAAAATGCTTGAGTATATTGACTTGAGAATAGAATACTTTTTGTTGGCTAAATCTAATTTAGTCGCTTACAGGCACTATAGTTTTGGTTGGAGCTGGGAAAAAAATAATCGAATAGAAACTCTAGTTAAGGAAATTGAAGTTTTGTAAACCAATTATTTATAAAGCAACTTTCTTAAGTCTAGATTTTCGGAACCTTATAAAGCGGCACTGTGCTGCAAGGCTCGCCGTACATCATGCTTTTAACAAAAGGTTTAAGCTTATTTGTTATTTGCACATACGCATTTTTAGGGACATTTATATCGCCACAACCTTTTATTACAACACGAGCATCTTTGTACTGCTCAATATTATGAGCGCTCAATTTTTCTTCAAATAAAATTGTTTCCAACATTTCTAAATCACCAAAAACAATTTTTTTAGCAAATGGTTCTAGTGCTATAGAGAGCAACATATAAGCCCAAGTTGGAACTATCGCATCATTGCTGCAAGTTAGCGCAACAAATTTATCTTGGTAAATTGTCCAATCATTTGTTTTTATAAACTCACGAAATTCTTTTTCTTTTAAAATTAATTCATGAAACAATAGTGGTTTAATATCAAAAAGTATGCGTTCACCTTTTTGGTGAAACTCCTCTAAGTCGATGCTTATAAGGCCGCTGCTAGCTACTTTATTTACTATTTCTTCCATTTTTGTTTTGTCGTTCCTCGCAATGACGTTTTACTACATAAAACCTAATTCCAACTGTGCTACTTCGCTCATCATGTTTTTATCCCACGATGGCTCAAAAGTCAATTCTAGTTTCGCGGATTTAACTCCAGGTACTTCGCGAAGCTTTTGCTCAACCTCTGGTGGCAATGTTTCTGCTACTGGGCATGAAGGAGATGTTAAAGTCATTTTTACAAACAACTCATCTTCATCATTCAAATTAATTTCATATATTAAACCTAACTCCCAAATATCAACTGGAATTTCTGGGTCATAGCAAGTTTTAATCTCATCGATTATTCGCTGACACAACTCTGTATTTTTTGCTATAATTATTGCTGACATATTACTTTGAATATTTTAATGCGTAAATTTTTATCTGATTAATTAAACTCACCAATCCGTTAGCACGAGTAGGTGATAAATGTTCCTTTAATCCAATCTTATCAATAAATTCTAATTTTGCCTGAACAATATCTTCTGGTTTCTGATTATCAAAAACGCGTATAATCAAAGCTGCCATCCCTTTCGTTATAATTGCGTCACTATCAGCAGTCAATTTCATTTTACCATCTTCCAAATCAGCTTGCAACCACAAACGGCTTTGACATCCTTGAATTAGTTTATCATCTGTTTTATTCTCTTCTTTTATTTTCGGAAGAGATTTCCCCATATCAATCAAGTGCTCATACTTCCCTTCCCACTCATCTCCAAAGAGTTCAAATTCATCTATTATTTCTTCGCCAATCTCGCTAATCGTCATTATCTAAGCATTTTTAATGATTTATTTAAATACTCAACAAATTGGTCAACCTCTTCGAATGAGTTATAAAAAGCAAATGAAGCGCGAACAGTTCCGGGAATACCAAAACGACTCATCAAAGGCTGTGTGCAATGATGTCCCGTACGAACAGCTACTCCATATTTGTCTAGTATAGTTCCTACATCAAAAGGATGAATGCCGTCAATGACAAATGAAATAACACTAGCCTTATTTTTTGCAGCACCAATGATTTTAAGTCCTTCAATTGCAGATAACTTTTCAGTTGCATAAACTAGCAATTCGTGTTCATGCGCGAAAATAGCATCTAAACCAATTTCGTTCACATAATCAATTGCTTTTGCTAAACCAATTCCCCCAGAAATATGAGGAGTGCCAGCTTCGAACTTTAAAGGTGAATCGGCATAGACAGTTTTTTCAAAGGTCACTGTTTTAATTATCCCGCCGCCTAATTTATAAGGAGGTAATTTTTCCAACCATTCTTGTTTTCCAAATAAAACACCAACACCAGTTGGTCCAAATAATTTGTGACCACTAAAAACATAGAAATCGCAATCCATTTCGGCTACATTAGGTTTGCAATGTGGCACAGCTTGCGCACCATCAACTAATACAGCTATATTAATTTTATGTTCCTGCTCAAAAGATCGAACTTTAGAAATAATTTCATTAACAGGATTAATTGTTCCTAAAGTATTTGAAATATGAGTAAAGGCTACGACTTTAGTTTTAAAAGAAAGTAAATTTTCAAATTCTTCCAAAATAAGTTCGCCAGCATCATTAATTGGAACCACTTTAAGCTCTGCGTTTTTTTCTTCGCATAACACTTGCCAAGGGATGATATTGGAGTGGTGTTCCATTTCGGTAATGATAATTTCATCACCTTCCGAAATAAAAAATTTACCTAAACAATCGGCAACTAAATTTATACTTTCAGTTGTGCCACTAGTAAAAATAATTTCGCTAGCTAATTGTGCATGAATATGCTTTTGAATGGTTGCTCGGGCTTCTTCATAAGCAATAGTTATCTCTCGGCTCAGTGTGTGCACGCCGCGATGGATATTGCTATTTTGATTTTTGTAATAATTAGAAATAGCATCAATTACTACATTTGGCTTTTGTGCTGTTGCTCCGTTATCAAAATAAATCAAGGGCTTACCATTCACTTCTCTTTTAAGAATTGGGAAATCAGCACGAATTTTATTTATGTCTAATTGCGTAACAAGCACTATTTTAATTTTTTGTCAATTAAATTTTGAATGTGATTTTGAAGTGATTCTATTTTGATACGCTCAGTTACTTCACCTGCAAATGCTTGCATTAAAAGTAATCTTCCACTTTCTTCACCAATACCACGTGCCTTTAAATAAAATAAAGCTTCATCATCAATTTTACCTGTTGATGTTCCATGAGAACATTTAACATCATCCGCATAAATCTCTAATTGCGGTTTTGTATTTATAGTTGCATCATCGCTTAATAAAATATTTTTACTGCTTTGATATGCATTTGTTTTTTGAGCATCTTTTCTAACGTAAATTTTACCGTTAAATACGCCGGTAGATTTATCTCTTACAATTCCTTTATAAAGCTCATTGCTATTGCAATTCGGCTTTTGATGATCAACTAATGTGTGGTTATCAATTAACTGTGTTTTATCAGCTAAAAATAATCCGTTTAAGTTACTCTCAGCATGCTCAGCATCAATAACAACATTTAAGTTATTACGAACCAATTGTCCCCCTAAAGAAAATGTACTTGTTGTATAATTACTTTGTTTGCTTTGATAAACCTGCGTTGTATTTACTTGATATCCATGTTCACATTCGTTTTGAATTCGATAAGTATCAACAATAGCATTCTCGCCTACAAAAACTTCGGTTAAATAATTGTTAAACGACTTCCCAGGTAAATCAAGGGTTTCAAAAGTTTCAACAAAAGTTAATTGAGAATTTGTATTTGCTACAACCAAATTTCGAACATTATAAAAAACATTTTCTTTTGAAGAAACTAAATTAATAATGTGAATAGGTGTTTCGATAACTGCATTTTTCTCAACCTCAATAAAAATTCCATTTCCCGCATAAGCTGTGTTTAATGCAATAAATGCATCACTCAACACATTTGCATATTTTGTTAAATGTTTCTCTGCCACACTCTTTTCAATTGCCGAAATAAGCTTAACAGTCAAACCTTTAGGCAAATTAGCTAAGTCAGAAAAATCCGATTCGAACTTACCATTAATAATAAAAAGGTTTATTGCATTATCAATTGTTTTATAATTGCTTGCTACCTCTTTACCAATTGAAGTGAAAGTATTTGTAATTGATTTGAAATCCTTTTTAAAAATTGCTTCAACATTACAATATTTATAATCCTCATGCTTAGCATTAGGAATGCCTGTCTCCTCTAAATAACGCATCGAATCAATTAAAGCGTTGTCGGGTATAAAGTTTACCTTTTCAGCGTACTTACTTAACTCTTGTGTTATGAATTGTGTGGTGGTTATTTTTTGGTCAATAATACTCATTTCAAATTGCTTGTTAGTGCGTAAACTGCGCCTTTATTTCATCATATCCCTTTTCTTCTAGCTCAAGTGCTAATTCCTTGCCACCACTCTTCACTATTTTACCATTGTATAAAATATGAACAAAGTCAGGAACAATATAATCCAAAAGCCTTTGGTAGTGAGTAATAACGATAGTTGCATTATCTTTTGACTTCAGTTTATTAACACCAGTTGCTACAATACGCAAAGCATCAATATCCAATCCCGAATCGGTTTCATCTAATATTGCAAGCTTTGGCTCAAGCATTGCCATTTGAAATATTTCATTTCTTTTTTTCTCACCACCACTAAAACCTTCATTAACTGAGCGATTGGCTAATTTACCATCAAGCTCAACTAATTTTTGTTTTTCTTTCACCATTGCTAAAAAATCTTTTGCTTCCATTGCTTCCTTACCGTGGTAAGTGCGAATTTCATTAATAGCAGTTTTCAAAAAATTAATATTACTCACACCCGGAATCTCAACAGGGTATTGAAAAGCAAGAAACAAACCTTCACGCGCTCTATCTTCTGTTGACAACTCTAAAAGGTTTTTACCATTAAATGTTACTTCACCTTCAGTAACTTCATACTCTTCATTACCCGCCAAAACACTAGATAATGTTGATTTCCCAGAACCATTTGGCCCCATTATTGCATGAACTTCTCCCGCTTTTACTTCAAGATTTATTCCTTTTAAAATTTCCTTCTCCCCTATTCTAGCATGTAAATTTTTAATCGATATCATGTTTACTTATCTTACTTTTTAATTATTAATTTTATTTTATCCCACACTTCCTTCTAAACTAACTGCCAATAATTTTTGTGCTTCAACAGCGAACTCCATTGGCAACTTATTCAATACATCTTTGCAATATCCGTTTACAATTAAACCAATTGCCTTTTCCGTATCTATACCCCGCTGTTTGCAGTAAAATATTTGATCTTCACCAATTTTACTTGTTGTTGCTTCATGCTCTACAACACCCGATTTATCTTTGATTTCGATATATGGAAAAGTATGTGCTCCGCATTTATCACCCATTAATAAACTATCGCATTGCGAAAAATTACGCGCATTTTTTGCGCCTTTTGCAATACGCACCAAACCCCTATAACTATTGTTACTAAAGCCCGCCGAAATTCCCTTTGAAATAATAGTGGACTTAGAATTTTTACCTAAGTGAATCATTTTTGTTCCGGTATCAGCTTGCTGGTAGTTGTTTGTAACGGCAACGCTATAAAATTCACCCACACTATTATCACCTTTTAATACCACTGAAGGATATTTCCATGTGACTGCTGAGCCTGTTTCTACTTGTGTCCAACTAATTTTTGAATTATCTTCTAAACAAATTCCACGCTTGGTAACAAAATTGAAAATTCCTCCAAGACCATTTTTGTCTCCTGGATACCAATTTTGAACCGTACTATATTTTACTTCTGCATTTTTATGTGCAACAATTTCAACAACTGCTGCGTGCAATTGATTCTCATCACGTTGAGGTGCTGTACACCCTTCTAAATAACTTACATAACTTCCTTCGTCGGCAATAATTAAAGTACGTTCAAATTGTCCTGTACCACTAGCATTAATACGAAAGTAAGTTGATAATTCCATTGGGCAACGAACGCCCTTTGGTATGTAGCAAAACGAACCATCGCTGAACACAGCCCCATTTAAAGCTGCATAAAAATTATCTGTATATGGAACAACTGATCCCATATATTTCTTAACCAATTCTGGATGCTCTTGAACTGCCTCACTAAACGAGCAGAAAATAATTCCTTTTTCAGCTAATGTCTCTTTAAAAGTTGTTTTTACCGAAACACTATCAATAACAGCATCAACAGCAATTCTACTTTCAACACCACTTAAACGCTTTTGTTCTTCAAGACTAATACCAAGCTTTTCAAACGTCTTTAATAACTCCGGATCTACTTCATCCAAACTATTTAAAACCTTTTTAGGCTTTGGTGCAGAGTAATAAATAATCTCATTGAACTTTGGTTTTTCGTATTGTACGTGAGCCCATTCAGGTTCAACCATATTTTTCCAATGAGCAAAAGCTTTAAGTCGGTAATCCAACATCCATTGTGGTTCTTTCTTTTTAGCAGAAATAAAACGAACAATATCTTCATTTAAGCCAGCTGGGGCGCTATCCGATTCGATATCGGTAACAAAACCATACTCATAATCCTTATTAATATGTTCTTGTAGTATCTCGTTAGCCATTATACAGAAAAGCTTTCACCACAGCCACAAGTGCGGGATGCGTTAGGATTATTAAACACAAAGCCTTTACCATTTAAGCCTCCAGTGTACTCAAGTTCAGTCCCTACAAGGTATAAGAAACTTTTACGATCAACCACAATTTTAATCCCCTTATCCTCAAACTCTTGATCGCCATCCTTCTTAACGGAATCAAATTCTAATTTATAAGAAAGTCCGCTACATCCGCCACCT
>CAZRUA010000045.1:0-26868 GCA_964603125.1 uncultured Flavobacteriaceae bacterium
AACAATTTATTTTTATTGCAAAAGTTCTATTCTCAAAATTTAAAATCAAGAGGGTTTATTAATATTGGCATCACAGTCAGATTTGGTAATGCTAAGAAGATATACAATAACAAAAATTTGTATGAAGTGATTGACCTGAACAATAGCAATGGCACAGGTGATAATAACAATGAGATTTTAAATACTGATATTCCAAATCAAAAGGGTAACCTAAATAAAGTGAAGTTAAAGGATGTACAAGATTTAATTGATGAAGGAGATTTGTACTAAAATTAACTCATCAATTGATAAACAATAAAGCTTGTTAAATAAGCTAATGCGCTCATGTAAGCTATTTGTATCAGAGGCCATTTCCAACCTTTTGTCTCGCGATAAACAACTGCTATTGTGCTGATACATTGCATAGCAAAAGCATAAAACAGGAGTAAACTCCAACACACAGCACTTGTGTAAAATGGTTTTTGTGTTGATGGATTAATTTCATTTTGCATTTTTTCTCTAATACTTGTAGTATTTTCCTCGTCCCCTGCGCTATATAATGTGGCCATTGTTCCTACAAAAACTTCGCGTGCTGCGAATGATGTAATTAAAGATATTCCAATTTTCCAATCAAAGCCAAGCGGACGAATAGCGGGTTCAATAAATTTTCCAATTGAGCCTGCATACGATGCCGAAAGTTTTTCTGAATTTTTTAAAATTTCTTTTTCTTCACTACTCAAATTTTTAATAGCAATGTTTGTTGTGTCGTTGTATTTAGTTTCTATTTTAGCCATCGCATCTCCAGGCCCGTAGCTCGAAAGTGCCCATAAAATAATACTCACAGCTACAATCACTTTTCCTGCATCCCACAAAAATACTTTTACCTTATCAAACATGGTTAAAAAAACTGTTTTTAATTGTGGTAATCTGTAAACAGGAAGTTCCATAATGAAGTAACTTCTTTCTCGGGCTTTTAAAATAAACTTAAATAGTAATGCCGCTAATAATGCCGCAATAAATCCAAGTAAATAAAGCACCATTAGCATTAATCCACGCGTATTAAAAAACGAATTGGATTCATCTTTCACCATTAATGAAATAAGTAAGGTGTAAACAGGCAAACGAGCCGAACAACTCATTAATGGAGTTACCATTATGGTAATTAATCTTTCTTTGTAATTAGCAATTGTTCTAGTTCCCATTACCGCAGGCACTGCGCAAGCAATCCCACTAATTAAAGGAATTACAGAACGACCATTTAAACCAAATCGGCGCATTAATTTATCCATAATGTAACTCACGCGCGCCATGTAGCCGCTATCTTCCAAAACAGATATAAATCCAAATAATAATGCAATCTGTGGAATAAAAACAGCCACTCCACTTAAGCCCGCTATAATTCCGTTGACTAATAAATCATTTAATGGACCAGGACTCAAACTTTCAGATACCAATGAGCCTAATGCTACAAAGCCAGTCTCAATCCATGTCATTGGAAATTCAGCAAGATAGAATATGGTTTGAAAAACTAAGAATAGAATGGAAAGGAAAAACACAAAGCCAAGAATAGGGTGGGTGAGCCACTTGTCGAGTTTTTGAGTAAATGTTAAATCTTTCTTTGATTCACTATTTTTTTGAAATGCACCAAGCGATTTATTGATGTAGTCGAAACGAGCAATGGTTTCGTTTTGTTCAATGTTTTTAAAAATATTATCATTAAATAATTTACTCGATGTGCTTTCGTCAGAATGTTCAACTTGGCGTATTAGTGAGGCATAAGGTGTAATATCCTTAACGTGTGCATGAACTGAGTTTAAATAGTTTTCGTTGATTACATTAGATAATGTTAAATGCGATTGACTTACTTTGCTAGTTTTGAAACAAGCTTTTTTAAGTTCGTCAATACCTTCTTTGTTTCGAGAGTTTAATGCCACAACAGGAACTCCCAACCAATTACGAAGTGTTTCAATGTCAATATCAATTCCGCTATGTAAAGCCACATCAATCATGTTCAGAGCAACAACAGTTGGACGGCCTAAATCAATAATTTGAGTTGCTAAAAGTAAGTTCCGTTTTAAATTAGACGAATCAACTACTATAATTATTAAATCTGGATAATCAGGATTCTCTTCTTTTAATAATACATCAAATGCAACTTTCTCGTCAATTGATTTTGGGTACAAACTATAAGTGCCCGGCAAATCAACTATTTCAAAGTTTTGTGTTTTTTTTGTGAAGGGATTGTCGGCTTTGCAAAAACCAGTTTTCTTATCCACTGTAACTCCAGCAAAATTTCCAGTTTTTTGGTGCATTCCTGTTAAGGCATTGAATAATGTAGATTTTCCAGAATTAGGATTTCCAATTAATGCAACCTTAACCAGCTCTCCAGTTTGAAGCTTTTGAGCTAACGAACTATGTGGTTCTGCTTTCATTATTCTATCAAAACAGTTTCAGCTTCCGATCTTCTTAAACTAAGTAAATAACCCGATACTTCAATTGCAATTGGGCAACCTAAAGGAGCCGTATGCTGAAGCTTAATTTTCTCGCCAGGTAATACTCCCATTTCAATCAATTTTAGGGATAATGATTTATCGCTAAAGCCTTTGATAATGGCACTTTCTCCAATTTTTAATTGGGCTAAGTTTCGTTTATTTTTTTTTGTTGGCACCTTACAAATTTACGATTTAAACACGGCAAGGAACTACCTAAAATTAGGTATATGTTAAATAAATAGTGCGGGCTAAAAAACTATTTAGCGTCGCACATAGTTAGTAAATACTTTGTTATTTTTTGCTGAGTTGCATCGTCAATTTTTGCCTTACGCGACATTGGTGGAATGATTTTTTTCCATCCAGCTTCGTTTTCGGATGTAGCTTTATAAAGTTTGTGACAAGAATTACAATTTGCTGCGTATAAAGTTCTTCCTTCTTCCAAATCGGCTTTTGTTAGGCCTGGGAATTTAGTTGCTCCATGTGCAACCTGAGCTTCTGTAATTTCAACGGGTGTTGATGTTGCATTTTTACTAGATGAGCAAGCATAAACGCTTATTGCGATAATTGAAAGTGCTAATATTTTTTTCATACTTTTTGTTTTTATTTTGTTGGATGAATTATTTGCGGTGGGCAATATACGTTGCAAAGTAACCACATTCTTTTAATACTTCTAGATAATATTTTGTTTTAGTAAAACTTTGTAATTTTTTAAAGTTATCCCAGGCAATAAAATCAGATTCGGAGTTGCTAAAGTATGGGTCGTAATATCCGCTGGGTTTATTAACAAATTGAGCCAAGTACCAATCGTTTCTGTCGCATTTTGCTAATAAGTAATGGCATTTTGCTTTTTGTTCATCTGTTTTGGCAGCTAGCAAAGCCATTTGGTAATATTTGCGTGGTAATTTTGTGTTTAGTAAAATGCTTCTGAAATTAGAATCAACCGAATAAACATTAAAGTTATAGCCCATTACCCCACAACTACTAAATTCATGTTCCGAACCAAATGTTGAAATACTATAATAAGCGTTTCCTAAAAGAAGAGCATTGTTGTATGTGTCCGTGCTTAATTTGCTTTTCATTTCTTTCATCTTTTTTACCAATGTCAAAGGATTGTAAGATGAACGTTTGTTAGGGTTATAATCACAATCATGACAGTCTTTGATGTTTCCATTAAAGGGATTAACCTCTAAATTGTTTTCAGGGTTCCAAGTTAGCGTTTCTCCAATTGCAATAGCTTCATCTAAGTTCTCATTAAAAGTAAATTGAATCATCTCAAAGTGTTTTAATGCAGTAAGATTTAAACTGTACATACTTTCACAAAATTTCTCAAATGGTTTCTTGTTGGTATTCTGGCAAAAGGCTTTCAATGCTTGTAATTTTTTATTGTCAACATAAACTGCGCTATTTGTTATAAAGCATTCGGCTTTCAACCAATCACCTTGTTTGGCATATTTTTCATTTAATGTTTTTATAATGAAAGATGTAGCTCTGATGGTTCTTAATTTCGAATCTTTTCTTGCTACATCAAAAAACCATTCTAAATCGGCTAACAAATTATTTTCGTCTTTTTCGGTAATCTTATTTAATGCTTCAATGTTATTTAATAAATTAAGTAATCTAATTTGACTTTTTGTTAAGTTGTCATTTGGCGCTAACTTATTAGCTTGAGTATAAAATTCAGTAGCGTCTTTGTATTGAGAAATCATATTACTTAAATATCCAGCTGATACTTCCCACAGATAGGGCTTGTTAGAATTTTTACTATTCTGTTTTAAGAAAGCAACTACATCACTAACATTAGTTTTGGTAACATTAATCTCTCTTTCCATTTTGTTTACATAGCGTGTTACTAATAAATCTAATTTGTCGCTTTTTGGATTTAGTTTGTAAATCTCCTGCATTGATCTAAATTCGTCTTGATAATTTATGCCAAGCATCTGCCATAAGATTATTTTTTCTTCATTGTTTTTAGCTAATGCTAAAGTTTTGTTCCAATCATTTTCATCTTGTGGATGAAAGCTATAATGCGCAACAGTTTTTAAGTTGTTATTGTATGTAAAAACTTTACTGTACATGTAATTAGCCATGCTGCTATTGTTATTTTTTGCATAAGCACCAGCTGCATAGGTCATAGCGCGATAGTACATGTTACCTGAAGTAGTTTTCTTTTCAAACTCATTAAATTTTGCAATGCAATCATCATATTTACGTGCAAAAAACAAACTTCTTACTAATTGAAAGTAGTAGCGCTGAATAAGAAATTTATCTTTAATTGTTGAAAGACTTTTTTGCCAAAATTTTGATTGTGTAAATGCAATCTCAGCTTCGCTTAAGTATTGTTTTTCTGCAGCTTCTTTTTCTTCTTCGCTCCACCAATAATTATATGAATCATGTGCTGCATATATTTCGGCAGCTTTGGCTTCTTTTAAATATGTAAAAAATGCTTTTAGTTTTTTATCTTTTGTGTCGAGACTCATTTTATAAGCTATTTCTTTACTTATAACCGAAGCATCACGCTTGGCCAAATCTTTTGCCATTTCATTGCACACTTCAACACTAGCAGATAATAAAAAGTGATTTATTTCTTCTTTTGGAAATTTCCCCTCAAAATATTCGCTCCATTCGTTTACAATTTCTTTGTTAAATCTTCTTTTGTGATTGTCGTCATATCCAATTTCACTATAGTACAAATCGCTGTATGCAAAATAACGTTCCGTACTATCGATAAACACTTTGGGTTCAAAATTACTATCATATTCAATGCCCCAATCGCCACCAGCGCAAGCCCATATTATTCCGTAGCTAACAAAACTAATGCTAGCGAATATTGTCCAAAACTTTTTCGAATATTTTTTCATCATATCTTTTAAAATTAACTGAGTCTAAATCGTAAAATATTATTTTGTTTATATTGTTATTTGTATTGTTTTTTATCGACTCGCTCATTTCCAACAAATCATTTTCACTTATCTCTTCTATTTTTATTTCGTCGCCCGAAACAAAATAATAGCTTGCCTTAAAAAAACTTCTTTTTGCTTTTAATCTTTGCGATTTTAAAAGTATAAAATTGGTGTCGGTTTTAAATTCATTAATATTAATTTTATTCAACAATTCCACCACTTGATTGTTTCTTATTTGTATCCCCCAAGCAAAAATAGGTAAAGCAATATCTGTTTTTAGCGGGTAGGTTTTTAAATGGTAAATATACTTCTCGGCATTCTTTTTTTCATAAATCGAGTTGTTATCACTAGTATTAATATCGCCCATATTGTAATGCATTAAAACACCTTTGTTTACTGGCGGAATACCGGTTTTTGTGTAGTATTTAATTTGATGTAATCTGATAGTAGCGCTTAAATTTATTTGATTTATTTTTTTGAATTCATTTAAAAAAGCAAAATAGGGTTCTTTTGTCGATTCGCTCCAATCGCAATCAAATTGTATTTCGTTTGGATTACATTGGAATAGTTGATTGAGCGAAGAAATTTTTTGGTGAACATGTTTAGCTAAATTTTCAATTTCCTTTGCTTGTGTTACATGTTTAAAGGTTCGATTTTTTATAAAAATTACAGGTACTATATTTAAATTTTTAATGGTATCGTTCCATTGCAAAGTAGCAACGGCTTTGGCTGCTGTATCTGTGTTTTCAAAATCTATATCAAAGTAGCGGAGGTAAATTGTTTTTACATTATTTTTTTCTAAAGTATTCGTTTCAAACTGGTTTAATTTGAAAGTACTTTTCCAGTAGTAAAAACTAATTTCCTTCTCCTGTGTTTTGTTGGAACAAGAAAAAGCTATAATCAATATAATTATGTAAGTAAGTTGCTTCAATTAAAATTCAATGCTTTTATAAATAAAAAAGTCCCACCAAGGGTGAGACTTTTATGAATTCATTTTCTAATTAACAAAACTCGTCGTAAACCATTTTTAAGTGCTCAGCAATCATTGCAGCTGTTCTTCCTTCAATGTTATGGCGCTCAACAAAATGAACCAATTGACCATCTTTAAACAATGCGATGCAAGGTGAAGAAGGCGGATAGGGTGCAAAATGCTTACGTGCTTGATTTACTGCGTCAATATCGAAACCAGCAAAAACAGTAGTTAATTTGCCTGGTACTTTTGCATGTGATAAACTTGCTTTTACTCCTGGGCGGCAAGCTCCAGCTGCACAACCGCAAACTGAGTTTACTACCATTAATACAGTTCCGGGAGTTGAAACTGCTTTGTCAACCGCTTCAGGGGTTGAACAATCTTCAAAGCCATTAGTTGTTAACTCGGCTTTCATTGGACTTACTATTGCTTCTGGGTACATATTTAATTTTTTTAATAATTGGTTTAAAGTAGCACAAATTTACGCATTTTTTATTTTACAAGCGGTTTAAAAGAATAGTATAGAACAACTATATTTGCCTCTCAAATTTAAAAACATGAATTTTAAAAATCTTCTTTTGCCATTAGCTTTTATTGGAGCACTTAATGCGCAAACTGCAACTAAACCAGCTGTAACACCTGTTAAAAAGGTTGCTGGCACTAAACCTAAGTCGGTTGAAGTGGTTAATTTGGCTAATAAAGCAAAGTTAGTTGAAACTGTTGCCAAAAAAGGGGCAGAAATTGTTATTCCTTATAAAAAATACTTGTTACCCAACGGTTTACAAATTGTAGTGCACGAAGATCATAGCGATCCTATGGTTTATGTTGATGTAACTTATCACGTTGGTTCTCACAGAGAGCAAGAGGGGCGTTCGGGATTTGCTCACTTTTTTGAACACATGATGTTTCAAGGGAGCAAGCATGTTGCGGATGAAGAACATTTTAAAATTATTACTGAAGCAGGTGGTGAGTTAAACGGTAGCACCAATTCGGACAGAACAAATTATTTTGAAACAGTTCCAAAAAATCAACTAGAAACAATGCTTTGGTTAGAAGCCGATAGAATGGGCTTTTTGTTGGATAGTGTAACTCAAAAGAAATTTGAGGTGCAAAGAGCTACTGTAAAGAATGAGCGTGGGCAACGTTATGATAATGCACCTTATGGATTAGTAAATGAAAAAGTTGGTGAGGCTTTGTATCCAGAAGGACATCCTTACCGTTGGAGTACAATAGGTTATTTAGAAGATTTAGATAGAGTAGATGTAAGTGATTTAAAACGTTTTTACATGCGTTGGTATGGACCAAATAATGCTACTTTAACAATTACGGGTGATGTGAATACAGATGCTGTAATTAAATTGGTAGAAAAATATTTTGGCTCTATCCCTCGCGGACCAGAGGTGAAACCTTTAAAAGTAGCTGATTTTAAATTGGATGCCAACCGATATATTAGTTATGAAGATAATGTTAAATTACCATTGATAAAAATGGTTTGGCCTACAACAGCTCAAAACACAGCAGATGAGCCAGCTTTAGATATTCTGGCTAGTATTTTAGGTGATAGTAAATTATCTCCATTTTATGTAAACTTTATTAAATCTCAAAAGGCAGTTAGCGCCAGTGTTTCTCATCCTACTCGTGAATTAGCTGGAGCAATGGAAATTACTGTAAGAGCAAATAAAGATGGCAACTTGGCTGATATTGAAAAACAAATTCGTGAGGTTTTAAATAACTGGGAAGAGCAAGGGATTAAACAAAGTGATATAGATAATTTTAATGCCTATATGAAAAATTCTACTATTCGCGGTTTATCAACCGTTCGTGGCAAAGGTTCTCAATTGGCAGCATACAATACTTATCAAGGTAATCCAAATCAAATTGCTAAAAATTTAAGTCGATATGCTAAAGTAACTATTGCTGATATTAAACGTGTATATGCGAAATACATTAAAGGACAGCCTTGTGTTATTTTAAGCTGTGTACCTAAAGGTAAAGGAGATTTAAAAGCTGCAGCAGATACTTGGGCAATGCCAAAAAGAAATATCCAAAGCGAATCTTCTGAGTATAAAAATTTGACTTATACCGAACCAAAGGATAATTTCGATCGTTCTAAAAAACCTGTTTCAGGAGAGAACCCAAGCATTACTGTTCCTAAATACTACACCAATAACTTTGAAAACGGTTTAAAAATAATTGGAGTAAATTCAACTGAATTACCTTTAGTTGATTTGCAAATTAGTATTCCTGCAGGTCACCGTTATGAAGCGATTTCGAAAAATGGTTTAGCTTATTTAACTGCTAATCTATTAAACGAATCAACTTTAAAAAGAAGTGCTGAAGAAGTTGGTGAAGCATTAGAGAAATTAGGTAGTACAATTGATGTAAGCGCTGGACCAAATGATGTTACCATTTATGTTTCAACACTAAAATCTAATTTAGATGCTACATTAAAAATTGCGGAAGAGATTTTATTACAACCAAAGTTTGATAGTACCGAGTTTGCGCGTGCTGTAAAGCAAACACAAGATTTAATTTTGCAACAAAATACACAAGCAACTACAATGGCTAATAAGGCATACGCTAAGTTGCTTTACGGACCAGAGCATATTATGGCTTATCCAGTAACAGGTTCGGTTGAGTCGATTAAATCAATTACTTTGGCTGACGTAAAGGAATTTTATTTCAAACAATATTCACCGCAAAATGCTAAGCTAGTAGTTGTAGGTGATATTAAGCCAGAGGAATTGTACGCAAAAGCAAATTTCCTTAAAACTTGGAAAGCAAATGCAGCAAAGCCTAAATATGTTAATGTAGCAACACCAGCAATTGAGTCGACTAAGATTTACTTTATTGATAAAAAGGCAGCTCCACAATCAGAAATTCGTATAGGTAAGTTAACTATACCTTATGATGCAACAGGAGAATATTACAAAGCTAACCTAATGAATTTTGCTTTTGGTGGAGCATTTAATAGCCGCATTAACCTTAATTTAAGAGAATTGCACGGATACACTTACGGTGCTCGAGGAGCTTTTAATGCAAATGAATTTAATGGGGTTTATACCATTAGTGCTGGGGTAAAGGCTAACACAACTGATAGTTCAATTGTAGAGTGTATTAAAGAAATTCAAAATTTTGTAAATAGCGGAATAACTGAAGCGGAATTGAGCTTCACCAAAAGTTCAATTGGTCAAGCAGAGGCAACAACTTATGAGGCACCACAACAAAAACTTGGATTTATTAAGCGAATTTTAGACTATAATTTAAGTGCAGATTATATTGCTACACAAAACTCAATTTTAAGCAGTTTTAGTAAGGCAGAAGCAGATGCATTGGCTAAAAAGCATATAGATTTGAACAAAATGCTAATTTTAGTGGTTGGAGATAAGGAAAGTAACTTAGAAAAACTTAAGAAATTAGGTTATACTATTGTTGAACTGGACGCAAACGGTGATTTAATAAAGTAATACAGTATTTTTAGCTAAATAATGTTTTACAGCACTTTAAAGCCAGTTTTAGGGCGTTAACTATTTAAAAAGAACCAGAAAATTTCCATTCTGGTTCTTTTTTAGCTTTAAATAGGCTTGTTTTAAAGTAAAAAATGGCAAGAAAATTAAAATATGAACATTTAATTTTTAATAAAATTTGCTCAGTTTAAAAAACCTTATTATCTTCGCACCCCCTTTTAAGGGATACACTATATTTAATAGATTTTAAAAACGCATAAAGTGGACGCAATTAGTTACAGAACAGTACATGCCAACAAGGCAACTGCAAAAAAAGAATGGATAATTATTGATGCTCAAGATCAAATTGTTGGTCGTTTAGCATCTAAAGTAGCAGTTATTCTATTGGGTAAGCATAAAGTAGATTTTACTGATCATGCTGATAATGGTGATAACGTTATCATTATTAATGCAGAAAAAGTTAAATTTTCTGGAAAAAAATTAACTGAAAAGGATTATATCCGTTACACTGGATATCCAGGTGGTCAACGTTTTGCAACTCCTGCTGAGTTATTAAAAAGAAAACCAGAAGAAATATTAAAACATGCTATACATGGTATGTTACCAAAAGGTCGTTTAGGACGTGCTTTAAACACTAACGTATTTGTTTACGCTGGTACTGAGCACAAGCACGAAGCTCAACAACCAAAAGCAATCGATTTATCAAAAATTAAGGGATAATTAAATGGAAGTTACAAACACATCAGGAAGAAGAAAATGCGCTGTAGCGCGTGTTTACCTAAAAAAGGGATCAGGTCAAATTACCGTTAATGGTAAAGATTTTAAAATCTATTTCCCAACAGCAACATTGCAATATTATGTACAACAATCTTTAGAAGTAGCAAAAGCTACAGCTGAGTATGATGTTACAGTAAACGTTGCAGGTGGTGGTATCACTGGTCAAGCGCAAGCTATCCGTTTAGGTATTGCTAAGGCATTAATTGAGTTAAACGCAGATATCAAACCGGCATTACGTGCAGAAGGTTTAGTAACTCGCGACCCTCGTATGGTTGAACGTAAGAAATTCGGTCAAAAGAAGGCTCGTCGTCGTTTCCAATTCAGCAAGCGTTAATCGAATTTATTTATCGGAATTTTTATATTATCAAAAAAACAAAATGGCAAGAACATCATTTAACGATTTATTAGAAGCAGGTGCACACTTTGGTCACTTAAAACGCAAGTGGAACCCAGCAATGGCTCCGTATATTTACGCTGAGAAAAACGGAATTCATTTAATTGATTTAAATAAAACTGTAGCTAAAATAGACGAAGCAGCTGAAGCTCTTAAGCAAATTGCTCGTTCAGGAAAGAAAATATTATTTGTTGCAACTAAAAAGCAAGCAAAAGACATCGTTGCTGATAAAGTAAAAGCAGTAGGTATGCCTTATGTAACTGAGCGTTGGCCAGGTGGAATGCTTACAAATTTTGCTACTATTCGTAAGAGTGTACGTAAAATGACATTAATCGAAAAGATGATGACAGATGGTACTTTTGAAAATATTTCTAAAAAAGAAAGATTATCAAAAAGCCGTGAGAAAGCTAAATTAGAAAATGAATTAGGTTCAATTGCTGATTTAACTCGTCTTCCAGCTGCTTTGTTCATCGTTGATATCGCTAAAGAACACATCGCTGTTGCTGAAGCTACTCGTTTAAACATCCCAACTTTTGCAATTGTTGATACTAACTCAAATCCAAATTTAGTTGATTACGCAATTCCTGCAAATGATGATGCTTCTTCTTCTGTATCTTTTATCGTTGAATTAATGACGAAAGCAATTACTGAAGGTTTAGCTGATCGTAAAGTAGATAAAGAAACTCAAACTGAAGAGAAAGAAATCAATTCTCGTGAAGAAGCTGAAGAAATTGCAAGTTCTTTAAACTTAAAAGGAGTAGTTGGTGAAGAGGCTGAAAAAGGTGGAGCAGCAAAACGCCCACGTAAAAAACCAGTTGGAACAAAAAAATAATTAATAATATTTTAAAGTAAGATATAAAATGGCAATTACAGCAGCAGATGTAAATAAACTACGTCAACAAACGGGCGCAGGAATGATGGATTGTAAAAAGGCCCTAGAAGAAAGTGCCGGAGATTTTGAAAAAGCAGTTGATTTTTTAAGAAAAAAAGGACAAAAAGTAGCAGCTAATCGTCAAGATAGAGAAACTAACGAAGGTTTAGTTTTAGCTAAAGTTGCAGCAGATAACAAAACAGGTGTTTTAGTATTTGTTGGTTGCGAAACTGACTTCGTTGCTAAAAACGAAGATTTTGGAAACTTTGCAAATAACGTAGCTCAAATAGCAGTAGATAAAAAACCTGCTGATACAGCTTCATTAAATGCTTTACCATACAATAGCGAAATCACTGTAGGTGATAAATTTATTGAGCAAGTTGGTAAAATTGGTGAAAAAATTGAAGTAGCTTATTACCAAGCGGTAGCTGGTGAACAAGTATTTGCTTACAATCACCCAGGTAACCGTTTAGCTTGTGTAGTTGCGTTTAACAAACCAGTTACTGAAGAAGTTGCTAAAAACGTAGCAATGCAAGTTGCAGCAATGGCTCCAGTAGCAGTTGATAAAGATGATGTTGATACTACAATGTTAGAAAGAGAGTTAGAAATCGCTCGCGAAACTACTCGTGCTGAAGGTAAAGCTGAAGACATGGTTGAGAAAATTGCTCAAGGTAAATTGAATAAATTCTACAAAGAGTCAACTTTATTAAACCAAGAATTCATTAAAGATAATAAGTTAACTATCCGTCAGTATTTACAAAGTATTGATAAAGATTTAACTGTAGCAGCTTTCAAGCGTTACTCGTTAAGTTAATTAAATTTATATTTTAATCCCGACTTTTAGTCGGGATTTTTTTTGACCAATTTTTTAATCATTCAAATATATATGCATTACAAAAGAATACTTTTAAAATTATCGGGCGAAGCCCTAATGGGAAATAAAAATTTTGGAATTGATAATGAGCGTATCGCAGAATATGCTTTAGAAATTAAAGCTGCATCTGATGCTGGTTGCGAAGTAGCTATCGTTATAGGTGGTGGAAATATTTTTAGAGGTATTCAGGCCGAGCAAGGTGGTATGGATAGAGTGCAAGGTGATTATATGGGAATGCTTGCTACTGTAATTAATTCAATGGCATTGCAAAGTGCATTAGAAAATATTGGTGTGCAAACTCGTTTGCAAAGCGCTATTAAAATGGAACAAATTTGCGAGCCCTTTATTCGCCGTAAAGCAGTTCGTCATTTAGAAAAAGGACGTGTAGTTATTTTTGGTGCAGGTAGCGGAAACCCTTATTTCACAACGGATACAGCTGCTGCATTACGTGCAATTGAAATTGAAGCTCAATTAATTTTAAAAGGAACTCGTGTAGATGGTATTTACACAGCTGATCCTGAAAAAGATAAAACTGCAACCAAATACGATAAAATTTCGTTTACCGAAGTGTACGAGAAAGGCTTAGAAGTAATGGATTTAACAGCCTTTACTTTATGTAAAGAAAACAATCTTCCTATTTTGGTTTTTGATATGAATAAAAAAGGAAACTTAATGAAAGTATTGAATGGCGACGCTATTGGTACTTTGGTTGAAGTATAAAGCTATTTTTATTTTTCTATTTTAAATTAAAAACTTTTTTGAGCAATAAGTTCTTGTAAGTTTAGTCATCTGGTCTCAATGACTTTTGTATATTGTTCCATATGAATAAGAGTATTCCCTTTATTGTTTTTATTTTAATGAACTTGAGCAGCTTAGTTGCTCAACAGTTTGATTTCACGGTTCAGTCAGGACATACAGGTTTGGTTAAAAACCTTGTATTTAGTGATAATTCAGCTTTTATTGCCAGCTCAGGTTACGATAAAAAAACAATTGTTTGGGATTTAAAATCGAACAAGCAATTATTAAGTGTTGTAACATCTAAGCCTTGTAAACAAATTTTCTTCGTACAAAGCGATTCTTTTTTAATTACGGTCGAGGATAATATTGTAAGCAAATGGAGTATTTCATCAGGTAATATTATTCAATCCTATTCTGGTTCTATTAGCAATTGTTTTTCATTGAGTATTAATGAATTAATTGTAACAGAGGGCTCCAGTGCATCTGTTATCGATTGTAAAACGTTTGAGAAAAAGTATTCATTTAAGTTGCCAAACCAATTTAGTAAAGTTTTATTAACTAAAGATAAGTTGTTGTTGCTACATTCAGTTTATAATTGTGGTTATTCAATTGATATTCCTAAGACAAATGCAGTTATAAGCGAACCTGCATTAACGGTTGAGCAAAATAAGAATATGTTAAAACTGGGAGGAAACAATGCTGTTGTTTCGAATACAGATGAACCTTTCGTTTATTTTTTGCAAAATCATTCGATTGTATGTAAGGCTATAAAGGAGGATGTTAAAGTAAATCAATACATCCATCCATTTACCGTTGCTACAGGCACATTGTTCGAATCGTATTCCTCACAAGCAATTTCTTCAAAATACTTGTTAGCTGGTTCAAGTAAAGGTTTTATTTACATGTACAATTCAAAATCTGGGAAGCACTTAAAAACCTTGAATTTGCATGAGGAGACTGTGAATGCAATAGCTATTAGCAAGGATGAGAAATATTTTGTTAGCAGCAGTAATAACGAAATTGCATTGTGGGATATGAAACAATTAAAGCCGATTTTGTGGTATAGAAGTATGTCTCAGGCTATTTCCTGTTTTGATTTAAGTGCAGATGGTAAAAAAATTATAAGTGGTACTTCTAATGGAGAGCTTAAATTCTGGAACATGGAAACCAATGAGATTAAACAAGGTGAAGTTCAGCTGTCGGCAGCAAAAAGAAGTGCTGGAATAAGTGTTTATATAAACGAAGTAAAATATGTAAACGATTCAATTGTTGATTTAGATATTGTATTTGGAGAGCAGGAGGGAATTACGTTTAAAAAAGCGACTACATTTAAAGGTAGATGGGAATTAAATACAAATAGTATTTCATTAACTCCAATTAAGCAGTATACATCTTTTGATGTTCCTTATCAAATAATCAATTCATCGCTTAGTGTTTATGCAGAAAAACAAAAAAGCACAGTAACAGCAAATGGCTCTAGTTTGAATTGGTTTATCAATGGAAATCCATTTGAAATAAAAAAGGCACATGAAGATAAAATCACTTGTATAAAGATTGATCAGGAAAATAATATTTTGTATTCATCTTGTGCTGACGGCTCTTTAAAAACATGGGATTTATCAAGCGGTCTGCCTCTTTTAACCATGCTGTCTTATAAAAGTAATTATTTGTATGTAACTCCAGAGAACTACTATTATGCTTCTAAAGGTGGTTTAAAAAATGTAGGGTTTAAAAAAGGTTTATCGGTTTATCCATTCGAACAATTTGATTTGCAATATAACCATCCCGAAAAAATTATTGCCAAGCTTCCTTTTTTTGATGAGCAACAACAGGCACTTTATGCTAGTGCCTATAAAAAGCGTATTAAAAGATTAGGTGTAAATGAAACACAGGTGATCAGTGATTTTAAAAATGTTCCGCAAATTTTAATTACTAGTAAGGATGTTAGTTCAACTAAAAAGGCAATGTATACACTTGCATTTACTGCTATCGATTCTACAACAAAAATAAAGTCGGTTACTGTTTTAATTAATGGAACCAATGTTGCTCAAAGAAATTATTCCAATCTAAATACTATTGAGGATAGTTTAGAGATTGAGTTAAGTTCGGGTGTAAATTTTATACAAGTGTATGCCATAAATTCAAAAGGATTGAGTTCTGTTAAAGAAGATATTACTGTTACAAAAAGCAATAATAAAAAGCCAAGTTTGTATATGCTTGTAATTGGTGCAGATAAATTTGAGCAAAGCATTTATAATTTAAAGTATCCATCTAAGGACGCTAAAGATTTTGCTAAGGTGTATGTTAAGAATAAGCATTACGAATCGGTTGAGGTTAAAAATATTAGTGGATCAGATGTTACTAAAACTGCTATTGTAAATGCCATAAAAGCTTGGACAACAATGAAGGTGAATGACGAACTTGTTTTGTTTTATGCTGGACATGGTTTGTTAGATAAGAACCTTAATTATTTTCTTAGTACTTACGATATTAATTTTAACAGCCCTGAAGAAAAGGGATTGGCTTACGATACATTAATTGCTATGCTCGAAAAAATTCCAGCACGTAATAAAATTGTTTACATTGATGCTTGCCATTCGGGAGAAGTAGATAAGGAAGATTTAGTTAAATCGAATGAAACAGCAATTAAAGAAGAAGGCTTAGTTTTTCGCTCAGTAACGGGTGGAGTTAAAGCAAAAGAAAATGCGGTTGGATTAAAAAACTCATTGGAGGTGTCTAAAATTTTATTTGCCGATTTAAGACAGAATAATGGAGTAACCGTTATATCTTCTGCAGGTGGAGCTGAATATGCTATAGAAGGAGATAAATGGAATAATGGTGTGTTTACGTACTGCTTGTTAAGTGGTTTAAAGAGTAATAAATCCGACTTAAACAAAGATGGTAAAGTATTTATGGATGAGTTGCAACAATACTTAATGGTTGAGGTAAAACGAATATCGAATGGTTTGCAAGTTCCAACAAGTAGAAGTGAGAATATTTATAACAACATACAGATTAAATGAGGAAGGCATTATTTTTATACTTAGTTTTTAGTTTTGCATTCATGAAAGCCCAAACGGTTAAGTTGGGTTTAGATTGGGCTTTTGCACCTATAAATAACTTCAAGCATGATGTTATTAACATTGATACAAATTATTATAACGGAAATTTCTTTTATTTAAAAAACATAAAACCTTTAGCAGCTTGGGAGTTACCTTCTATTTACACTGAACTCAGCTCAAAGAATAAATTTTTTGTTGGGGCAAGATTTAGCTATTCCACCAAAAGATATCAATTTGACGAGGATGAAAATTATCAATTTTCAAATTCGGATTATTATGAGAATACAGCTATTTATACGCGACTGTATGTAGGAAAGGAGTTTTTAGTGAATAAATTGGTGCAGCCGTGGCTCTCAATTGGCTTTGGTAACTACCGATATACAAATCATTATTTTGATAACCAAACCGACGCTTCACTGAAATATGATTTTAGGAATTATGTAGATTGGTTGAATGTAAATCTGAAATCCGTTAATGTATTAAGTTTTGGTGCGGGACTGAAAATGAAAATTTATGGTTTTTATGCTTATCACGATCGAACTTTTGCTCCAATCAATCAGTACATGCATTCATTTACTTCAACCTCTTATTTGGTGTTAAAGGTAGATTTGTTAGGGAAGAATATTGCTAAGAAAATTCCAATTGAAACGGAGGATTTTAGTTCTCTTACCAAGAAAAGAGCTTATGTTAAACCCAATGCTTTTGGTTTTAGTTTGGAACATCCTTTTTCGGGTGGATTTAATTTAGCCAAGGATACGGTTACTGGATTTGAAATTGCTTATGGTGTAATGAAGGAACCTGAGTCAATTGAAAACGGATATGCCTTTGACGGTTTTTTAAGTGTTGAAGTTGAGAAGAAAGCAAAAATGAAGTTTAGCCCTCAAGTTTCTATGTATTACGAGCGTTCTATTAAGGAATCCAATAATTGGTTTATACGCCATGCATTGTCATTTAGAGCATATAAATTTATTTATGAACGAGCTGCAAAAAATTATCAGCCTTCTGTTTGGTTGTATTTAAATGATGAATCAACTGGCACTCCCGATCTTTCCTACAACGAGTTGGATATAAAAAACAACTATGCCATGATAGCGAATGAGCATAAAATTGGTTATCGATTTATTAGTAGCAGTAAGCCTAATTATTTTGTGTTGAATGCGGGTTTGCGTATGAATTGGCGTTTAAAACATTGGAATAATTTTACTTCGAAAGTTAGATTTATAAATCCTACAGCAAGTGTTGGATTAATGTACAAATCAAATAAGTTTTCGATTGGTGTTAATGCTGAGCATTCTATTATTTCGCCTGATAAAAACAAGTATTACAAAAACTTTTATAGCCTTGGTGTTCAACTTAATTATGATATTCAACGATGGGACAAATAATTAAAAAAATAAGCATTATAGCTTTATTCGCTTTTTTAATTACATCATGTAATAAAGATAATGTGGATTATGCTGTACCAGATGATCAAAAATTGCAGATTGAAGCGGGTGGTTCAGAAATAAGTTTTTTTGTTCCTACCAGTTATAATTCATCAACCAATACTGTTTATGTTGCTTACGGATATTTAACAACCGAAGCAGGTGCTGTACCAAATAATCAATCGTTTTTTTGGCGAAAGTACATGCTGAATACAGGTGATGTTCCAAATACAAATGTGTATAAAAATGGAATTGTATTTTTTTCTACTAGTGCCGATAGTTTAGCTAAGGATGGTTTAGTAAAATTCCCATTCACCAACTCAATTATTTTTAATGCGGTACAACGTTATAAACCTTACCGCATTAAAATTACCAACAATGGTTACATGCTTCAAGATCTTCAAAACAGAAGCAAATGGGAAGAATTGCCTATAACGCGAATTGATACAGCAGCAGGACTTGTTCACTTCAAATCCAACCAGTTTGATAGCTATGTGTATTGCTTAGCACAGCTAAACTAAAGCTGATGTTTATTTTGTTAATGCCCACAGCTTTTGTATATTTGATACAGTATTTAGGATAAATCACCCTAATACAGCCAGAGAAAGAGGAAAGGGGTGTTTTTTTGACTACTATATGTTAGTTAGTGGCAATAAGCGCGGACAAACCAACACGACAAAAATATATGTCAATTTTTAAAAAAATATTCGGCGGAAAGAACAAAACAACTTCCAACAACCTCACTACGATTACTCGTACAGAAACGTACGAAGGATTTTCAATTCCAGGGATAATCCATAACATGCAATATCACTTCATAGACCTGCAAGTTTACCGTGACGGGATTGTTTATTGTTGGGACATGGTTGACCTTAAAATATTTAAAGAAAAATTAAGAACTGGCTGGGTTGTAACACGTATTCCAGACGGCGAAAGTATATCATTGTTTAGCTTAGGTAATTGGACTATCGACAAAGGAACATGGGAATTCAATATATCAGGTTCTTATTATGACCACGTTTATTCGTTAGTCAAAATTCTTAATCCTAATCTTGAAAACTTATATGATTGTCATGGAACAACAGAAAAAGTGGTCGGAAATGTAAGAGTCTCTGTCTTATCAATGCCAAATCCAATTCCATATTACGAGTCTGGTAAAAGTAAAATATTTCCTGAACGTATTAAAGGAAGAAATATTTACATTTTTTATAGGTCTGATGACAACAAACTATACTTAGCGCAGCTATCAATATTTGTAGATGGCAAAATTGAACTTGCGAGTATTCCTGAAAAAAAATATTTTACCATTGACCAATTAGAGGAATTAATTAGTACTAAAACATTGCTGACTAATTTACCTTTAAATGAAAGAGTAATTATTCACGGACTAGGATCATTTGAAATTGTTAGTGGAACTGGTGTTGACATCAAAGACAAATATGCAGAGTTACTTGACATATATGAAGAACTTAAATCAGGGAAAAATAGTATTGAAAGATGCAGAGAAGTTTTTAAAGAATTTAAATGTAAACCGTCAGAAGAACTAAAAGAGAAATTAAAGGTAGCTTATGAAAGAGTACCGCGACATCAAAGAATGTTTGTTGGCGACATGGACACCAAAGACCATGAAGTAAAAAGAATAATATACGGTAAACTCAAATAGATAGACACGTAAGCTAACCGAACCTGTGTGGCATACAGCCAGTAACAACATCTAAAAATTATGCGGGAGACATCAAAGCATTTGCAAATTCAAGGTCGCTCCGTGAAAGTACTCTACTCCATTTTGCACATCCCCACAGCTTTTGTATATTTGACTAAAGCTTTGTATAATCATGGGCTTAAATAATTTAGTATACATTAAATAAAACCAAATAACACAAATGAATTTTTCTAACATTAAAACTCCTGGAGTTTACATTAGCGGTAATAATAATTTCCCTAATTCATTTAACCCAAGCCCTGCAGCTATTCCAGCATTTATTGGCTACACTCCTCAAGCTTCTTACCAAGGAAAATCTTATATCAATGAGCCCTTTAAAATATCTTCTTTCACTGAATTTTTAGCTATTTTTTGTTTTCCTAATCCCGAAGCACCAGCTGTTAAGCAATATAATCCGCAATATTATTTAGTTGAACAAAAAGCTCAACCTAGCTCAGGTAATTTTGTTCAATTAAATAACACTTATTACTCCATCTTGCCCGATGCCTCAACAATATATTATATGTATAATAGCATTCGTTTGTTTTACCAAAATGGTGGTGGCGATGCTTACATTGTTTCGGTTGGCACTTACGGACCTGTTTCCAATACTAACCTTAATGTTGGCGACCCACTTGTAAACCCTAATATAAAGTTAAGTGATTTACAAAATGGTCTTGCTTTGTTATCTAAAAATACTGAACCCAATTTGTATGTTTGTCCTGATGCAACTTTGCTAAACGCACAAGATAATAGCACGCTTATGAAAGCCATGTTGTTACAAAGTTCGGATATGAAAAGCTCAATAAGTATTTTTGATGTGATAGGAGGAGCTGCACCTGATGCCACACTTTGGCAAAATGATATTGCAACTTTTAGAAATAATGTAGGTACTGTTGGTTTAGAGTTTGGTGCAGCTTATTATCCTTTTGTTCAAACATCAATAGTGCAAAGCCAAGAAATAGATTATACCAATTTATTTGGGGGCAACACTCAACAATTAGCAAGCTTGCTTAATCCTGCTTCAAATCCAAATCAAGCATTGACCAATATTTTTAGTAATATTCAAAGTGCTACAAGCACATCAACGGTAAGTAACAATAACATGCTATTGTTAAATGCTAGTGCAGCATACAGCCAATTAATGCAGAATGTTTTAGCTAATGTTAATACTTTGCCACCAAGTGCTGCAATGGCGGGTATAATAAATACCATAGATACTAACCAAGGTCCTTGGGAAGCCCCAGCTAATGTGTCAGTTGCAAGCGCTGTGGCACTGCCTATTGATTTAAATGATACAGAACAAGCTACACTAAATATAGATGCAGTTTCGGGTAAATCAATAAATGCTATTCGTTTATTTAATAATAATGGTATTTTAGTTTGGGGAGCACGTACATTAAACGGCAATAGTGTTGATTGGCGTTATATTAATGTACGCAGAACCGCAATATACATAGAACAAGAATGTAAACTGGCATTACAAAATTTTGTGTTTGAACCCAATACAGCTAATACTTGGATGAATGTAAAGGAAACGCTTACGGGTTTTCTTACCAATATTTGGAAGGCTGGAGGCTTGCAAGGTAGTACGCCCGAAGATGCTTTTAAGGTAGAAGTAGGGTTGGGCTCTACAATGACAGCGATTGATATATTAGATGGTTATATGAAGGTTGTTATTTTGTTAGCCATAAGCCATCCTGCTGAGTTTATTGAAATTAATATGACACAAGCAATGCGGCCATCAGTGCAATAGTTTTTATCAATAAGTTATATTAGCGTAAAACGATAAATTTGGCGCAAAGTAAAAATAGTGTTGATTAACTCTACATTATAATAACTAGTTGAAAGCAAATTATGAAGCGATTTTTTTACTTATTAATTCTAATTTCTATTTCTAAACTAACATTTGGAAAGGGTTGTAGTGGGGTTTATTACATTAAAGGAACTGCATTTGGTGTGGATAAGGTTGTTTTGAAAAACTCAGAATTAACAATTGTATTTGGAAATGAGGTACGAATAGTAACAACAGATGATAAAGGACAATATGAAATAGAAGTTAAATGGATTAATTCATGTCCATCTAGAGTCACTAAAAAGCAGCGTGCTGAGCAAAATGCAAAACTAAATCCCAAAATAATTTATGTAAAGTATAAGGAATTTAACATTGAAATAAAAAATGATTGGTTTAAGTATGCAGAATGCTTTCCAGAGAATAAAGAAAAGGTAACTAAGAAAAAGAACCTAAGTTTTGAATGAATTCAACCCACCACCCACCTTTAATATATGCCATTTTGTGCATTCCCTCAGCTTTTGTATATTTGATATTGATTTGAGGATAAAAGAGTGATTTTTTGGTTCCTATATATAAGTTAGGCGTAATTTCATACTGAACATAAATTGAAGAACTTAACATATACTGACTTCGCTGAAAAATGTATCAAAGACCTTCATGCTTTACAAGACAAGTTTCAATCTAAATATGACTTGAATTGGTATGAAAACTGGTTCTATGATCAAGCTACTGGACTACTTACATTTTCGACAGGAGATAAAGAACTTAACTTTAAATATTTGGAAGTTGGAACTTATTCGAAAAATACAAATACCTGGAAATGGTCGTGGGACAATGAGAATACACTGAAGAAAGTAAAAGAACAAGCATCGTTAGTCAAGGACTATGGAAAAAAATTTGGTTACCAAAAACTATCCGAAGGTTATGTTGAAAGCTCAGAAGAAGAAGCATGGGAATTTACAGCAATAGCAACGAAAATCGTTAATGGCATAGGTGCTTATCGACCTGTGTCTGACCATTTACTCATATTCATGGTTTTGCTTGAGTTTGTAGACGACGAAACTGCACTAGACATAAAAGACAAATATGTATCATGTAGTGCGCATGAATCTGGACGAAGAGCGTTCGTTTGTAAACATTTAAATACAAAGACAAAGGTAGGCTTCGTAGAAGCATTCGAAACCGAAGAAGGCATGGAACTTTTAGAAGAAGATGATTTTCAAGGATGGTGCGACGAATGCGAAGATGTAAGACAACAAGAAGGTGAATGGAATGAGCAATCAATGAAGTTCGCTAACATCAAACTTGTTTGTGAAAGTTGCTACTTCGATATGAAAGAACTAAACTTAGGCCACAGGTAAAACTAAGCCTAACACACGCAAAGCAAACAGTTTGTTAGACAACAAAGCTTTTGTATATTTGATAGTGTAATCAGGATAAAGAAGGTCTTTTTAGCGCTATCTGTTAGTCCTGTTTCATTTAGAAAAGAGTTGCAATAGGAATAGAATGAGAAAAACATCAAATTATACTCAATAACTTTTTTTATCGGACTGCTTAAAATCTTTGGGTAAAATACAAAAATAAAAACCTCATGGGACACGGAGAAAATGTATTAATTATTGGACGGCATGCAGATATGCTTGTTAAAATTACAGACTTGCTTAAACAACATGGGTATAATGCCATTGGCACAATGACTAACGAAGAGGCAATGCTCATCGTTAAATCAAATGGTATTGATGCTGTTATCATAGGCGGTGGAGTTGATAACAATAGTAGGGAGTTATTTCATAAAGAGTTTCCTGAGATAAATGCAAAAATTAAGATTATTGATGCGCATCCCCAAACAGTTTTATCCGACTTAAAAGCTGCATTCCCTAACAGCAATAATTAAAAGAATAATAATGACCTACTGCAGCATAAGAAAAGTTTAAACCCTTTTTTAATCAATGCCATTTTGAACATCTCCACAGCTTTTGTATATTTGATAGAGTATTTATGAGAAAATTACCAATACAGCCAGAGAAGGATGAAAGAGGTGATTTTTGGCTCGTATATATAATTTAGGTGCAATAGTATGATAATTGACTGTTATAAAATATTAAAGCATATTGAACCTAGTCCAGCTATGTGGACTGGTGAGGCGACATTACAAAGTATACGTAATTATATCTCAGGTTATTACCATGCATTACTTGATAACAAAATTGTCCAGAAACCACATACGGATGAGCCTTTTTTCGATTGGGTAGCTGATAAGCTTGGCTACCATGAATCGACAGCAGGTTGGGTGAATATGATTTTAGCCTACTCAATGGGATTCGAACCGGAAAATATCAGTTGGGAAGAAGTATTAGCTACTCCAGTTACAAAGGAACAGCATTTGAAATCGATAAGACATTTCTATGAGCTGGTTGAAGAGTTTAAAAAAGAGATTGGAGAGTAAAAGGAAAATGCAACTAACAGCAGCAGATTACCAAGTTGGCAGAAATTCATTATTTTAGTGGAGGTCAACAGGCGCCAATCTGCAAACCCTCAGCGATCATTGTAATACTTACCAAATAAATAACAATTAAGGAAATAAAAATTATGCAAGATTTTATTGACCAAGCAAATAAAAATGGTGTAGTACTTCTTGATAAAGGGAGGTGCCAGTTTTGTGGTGCAAACTATCAAAAAGGCATCTTTGACTGTATGGAGAATTATAACAATGGACTTCAGCTTTTGGACTTTAATAATCCGGAGCATCACATATCAAGATTTTTAAGCGTAGATGCACATGCCTTACAGCATCCAGAAATTCACGGACGGTGGAGCAATCATTTCCATTTAACAAGATTAAATTTAATTCTTGATAAACAACAAAATTGGGATTATAAAAAGTCTCCGTTATTAAGCGACTATCTAAATAATTATAAACTAAATGCAGCAAATGAATTTCTTAATTCGCCAAAAGCTTTAAACAGAGGAGGAATAACAGCAAAGGATTTGGGTAATGCAACCACGGCAGATGAATGTGTTGAACTAATAAAAAAATGGGCAAAAGAGGTATATCATTCTTGGAGTTCGAGCCATTCATTAGTTTCTAAAATTGCCGATGGTTTTTTAAGCAGCAATTACAATGGAAAAGTACATGAAAGAAAAATAACCAAACTTTAATATTCTGTTGTTCGGGAAGCAACAACTACTGATAGTGGCATTTCCAATGCGTTGTATTAATAACTAGGAATCATTTTATGTAAACAAAAACGGTATGATTAAGAAAATTAGAGCATGGATAATCGCAATAATTATAATATTATTTGTTTACAAAAAGTGCTCTATAGATTATAAGAGTAGAGATCAACACAAGTGGACAACCATATAGTGCGACAAACTTTATAAGGAAACATTTTGCGTTTTTGGACAAGGTGCTTTTGGGGCTGATTTGGATTCCCAATGGTTAACTGATTCCACAAATTTCAGAATTTATCTTGGCACTTTTGACGAAGCAGATGGCGGAATTTATGTTGAGTGCAGTGGAGATACAGTTTATGTTAATGAAGTAAATAAATCAAATGAGCCTGGTTCCCGTAAAGACTCCGTTACAATTTACCTCATTAGCGAACTTCGCAAAAAACAAAATATCAATGACAATTAAACTTGAATACTTTGGTATTAAACCCGACTCCAGCCAAAACTGGATAAGAAACAAAGCAAAGTATAACAAATAAGTAAGCTATTGTGTAGCTTTCTATTTAAAAGCACCTATTTTACAACCAAAGCCAGTTTATATTGAGTAGATTTTGTTTATAACTGAGTTATTTAACGCAAAACCAAAAATAGTGCTTATTTTATTTTGTTTATGCCGTTGGGTGTTGTATATTTGATTAATAAAAAAAAACAAAATAGCGCATATACACCCAATCCCGATAGCTATCGGGAGGAGAGATAAGCGAAGGTTTTGTTCGATTATACACAAGTTATGGGCAAATTGTAAAATACTTTCACTGTTAATGAAAAGTAAAACTGAAAGGTTTTAGCAGTAATTCTAAAATATGATTGACTTAAATCAAATGTGGGTAGATATTGAATGTCCAAAATGCGGATATCAAGATGAAATTCAACTGTTAGACGCAAAAACAGAAAGGACAGTCTTTTGTCACAATTGCAAAATAAATATCAAGCTAACCGATGGAGAAGCTTCAGTTAATAATATGATTGACAGCATCAATAGTGCATTTAATGAATTTGACGATTTACTAAAAAACCTTTGAAAATGAATTACTCGAATCATAATTTAAGAACAGATTTACAAGAATGGAAAAATCGTATATATCGCGCACCATATGCTCAGTTTAGTAATCAACTAAAGTATTTGATAGACAATTTAGATAAGAATATTCAAATACAGGGTCTAATAAAAGAAGCTTGTATAAAGCACCCATATTCAAATGAGCAACTTGAACATATCACGGAACAAAGACAAATGGGAAGTGAAATGGTATTTGACAATGAAACACACCAGACAGCCTTTTGTTATCAACTTGTAAAATATTTAATTCAAGAACTTGGGAACTACAATCTTCATAATTTAATGATGTTCCAAGGACGAGATTTTGACGCAACTAAAGGGAAGATTATCGAAGATTGCCTTTCGCCTATAATATATTACTTACACGACAGGTTGGATAAATCGAATTCCACAATATATCTTTTAGAAAAGTATAAAAAAAGAACCGAGTGGTTCACTAAAAAACTACTTCATCAACAATATAGTTCCGCCACAAAAAATTACGAACAAATATTTGAGGATGATTTAAGACTGTTTCTTTTTGACCAAGGAATTGATTATCCTTTCTCAACCCCTTTATCGGCTTCAGGCAGGGTAGACATAATAGGAGAAATTGAAACCGATGACCCTTTAATTGTTGAAATTAAAATATTTGATAGGGAAAAAAACTATGGAAAAGAAAGAATTAAAGATGGCTTTACTCAAATTGTGAAATATGCTAATGACTACAATAAAGACGTTGGGTATCTTGTCGTTTTTAATATGGATAAGGCAGAATTAAATCTAAATTTTTCTGAAAACAACAATGTCTTTCCACCATCAATTAACTTTAATAACAAAGTATTCTATTTTATTGTTATAAATGCTGGTGTTCAAGACTCCGCGAGTAAATCAGGGACAATTAAAGAGATAGAAATAACTGAACAGGAACTTACTAAAAAATAATTGTTGGCAAACATTAAACAGTTATTCGAGCGGGTGACAGCGTGAACTCTGTAAGTACAATCAGCCCATAACACTGGTTTGATGCAAATGCGGTTCACAGTCAATTACATTCTGTTGTAGTTTCTATTATCTTTGTAGTGGGTGAAACATTTGATGCAACTAAATCCACATCTACAACAAGCCCGAACCGTTATAATTACTAATG
>CAZRUA010000046.1:0-26784 GCA_964603125.1 uncultured Flavobacteriaceae bacterium
GAATTAGCATCTGTAATGGTACAAGTATAAGTGCCAGCAACTAAGTTCGATGCAGTTGCTGTATTTACACCATTTGACCAAAAATATGTGTAGGCTGATGTGCCTCCAGTTGCATTAACTGTTGCAGTTCCGTTACTTCCTCCAAAACAAGAAACATTTGTTTGAGATGCTGTTGATGATAATACAGACGGTTCCACAATTACAAATGTAGCAGTTGTTTGGCACGAATTAGCATCTGTAATGGTACAAGTATAAGTGCCAGCAACTAAGTTCGATGCAGTTGCTGTATTTACACCGTTTGACCAAAAATACGTGTATGCTGATGTACCACCAGTTGCATTAACTGTTGCAGTTCCGTTACTTCCTCCAGAACATGAAACATCGGTTTTTGAGGTTGTTGCTGCCAATGGTGATGTTGGTTGAGCTATTGTAATTGCTTTTGTCGTTTGACATGCATTAGCATCAGTTATAGTACATGTGTAATTTCCTGCGACTAAACCCGAAGCTGTTGCTGCTGCTCCACCACTTGGTGACCATGAATAAGTATATCCCGCTGTTCCTCCTGACGCAACTACTGTTGCTGTTCCATTAGAACCTCCATTACATGCAACATCAGTTTTTGATGTTGTTGCTGCCAATGGTGATGTTGGTTGAGCTATTGTAATTGCTTTTGTTGTTTGACATGCATTAGCATCAGTTATAGTACAAGTATAGTTTCCAGCTGCCAAACCCGAAGCTGTTGCTGCTGCTCCACCACTTGGAGCCCATGAATAAGTATATGAAGGAGTTCCTCCTGAGGCTACTACTGTTGCGGCACCTGTTGAACCTCCATTACAAGCAACATCAGTTTTTGATGTTGTTGCTGCCAATGGTGATGTTGGTTGAGCTATTGTAATTGCTTTTGTTGTTTGACATGCATTAGCATCAGTTATAGTACAAGTATAGTTTCCAGCTGCCAAACCCGAAGCTGTTGCTGCTGCTCCACCACTTGGTGCCCATGAATAAGTATATGAAGGAGTTCCTCCTGAAGCTACTACTGTTGCCGCACCTGTTAAACCACCATTACATGCAACATCAGTTTTTGAAGTTGTTGCTGTGATTGGATTTAAAGGTTGGCCTATATTAAATGAAACAGCCGCAATACAACCTTTCGAATCAGTTACTGTGCATGAATAAGTATTAGCTGATAAACCCGTAACAGAAGTAGTTCCATCGCCTGTTGGATTACCCGGGGTCCAATCATAAGTAAATGCTGGAGTTCCACCAGTTGCCGCATTAACGCTTGCTGCGCCATTTGCCCCTCCATTACAACTGACTGGACTTGACGAATTTGTAGCTAGATTAGGTAATGGATTAACAGTTACCAATTTTGTAACAGTATTTGAACAACCAAGAGCATCAGTACCAGTTAAGGTGTAGGTAGCTGTTGCTCCTGGTGTAAAACTAACACCGTTTGTAATTCCACCACTCCAAGAATAAACATTGGCTCCCGATCCTGTTAAAGATATTGAACCTCCGGTACAAACTTCGCCTGAAATTGGATTAGAGCTTGCTGTTAATGTAGGAAGAGGGTTGACAGTTATACTTTGGGTAGTAGAAGCATATCCAAAAGTATAGGTAATAGTGTAAGTAGTTGCTACAGCAACAACAGGGGCCGTAAAAGTTGTCCCTAAAACACCTGTCCCACTAAATGTGCCGGGATTCCCAAAGATAGCAGCAGGAACCGAACCAACAGCTGTTGGAGTTGCCGTTAGTGCTCGTGTTTGGCCCGAACACATTGGTGCACTAGAAGAAGTAAATACTAAGTTATTGTTTTGACGAATAGAGACATTAATTGAAGAAGATCCTCCTGGGAGACAAGGCCATTCACTAACTTGAATACTTGCATAACCAGTAAAATTTGGCACATAATTATCTACCGAAGCCGGATTTCCAGAACATAGCGGGCCGTTTTGATCGCTATATAGAATTAGATTTGATGATGGATCATAACCTGTTATTTGAGTATCCATAGGATCAAGACAAGTACTAATCGCATAATTACCCCCATTTAACATTGGGAAAGAAAAGTATGTTCCAGGACTATAATTAGTGCTTGTAACAAATGTCGAACCGCTGGTGGGCGCAACTGTACCTGTAAAATTAGGGCCCAACACACATTGAGCTTTAGAAAATTGAAAAGAAAGACAAGCTAATAAAATAAACGATTTTAAAAGTAATTTTTTGAAGTTTGGAATCATAAATTTAAAATTTTAAGCAATATATGCCAAAATTTCAATTCCCCCAAAAATTACCCTCAAATTAATATAATAATATAGCACTAATTAATCACATAGGCACTTATAAGCAACTTTAATAAATAATTTTACCCATTGTATGATATCAAACAAAAAGCACTAAACATTATCTAGTCCTATAACCTTAAGCAAAATCCTATTGAAAATTATTCTACTAATTCTCTTTTATAACTCTCTGCGTTACAACACCATTTTTACAACTAAATTTAATTAAATATATGCCATTAGGATAATTTGTTAAATCAACTCTTATCAAATCACTTGCGATAGGTATGAAATTTTCTAATGTCTTACCTAATATATCTACAACCTCCACCTTATCTATATTTATTTCTCTAGCTTTCACATTAATAATTCCTACTGTTGGATTTGGATAGCACTCAATATACTGATAAAGTTCAATTTCATTTATTCCAACACAAGCACTAACAAAAACACTATCACTTGCATTTGCACTACAAGTATTAGCATCAGTATATGAATAGGTAATTAGATTCCAACCTAAGTTTGCTGTTGCAGCATCAAAATTTGTTCCTGTTACACCGGCACCAGTCCAATTTCCTCCTGTTGGTGTTTCGCCAGATAAAGCTATCATACCAGCATTCGAACAAAGTGTGTCAGCACCAGTTAAGCTTAATGTAACTGTTGGCAGCACATTTACAGTTACAGTAACAGTGTCAGCATTATTACAACCATTATCATCCATACCAGTTACAATATAATTCAATGTTGTTGTCGGAACAAAACTTAAAGAATCTATTACACTGTTATCCCATGAGTAAGATATTGCATTTCCTGTAGCATCAAGCAATACAGAGGTTCCAGCACATACCGTTTGATTAGCTCCCGCGAAAACATTTGGTAAAGGCAATTCAGTAATTGTAAAATTAGCTGTTGCAATACAATTGTTTATATCGGTAACTATTATATCATAATTACCTGCAACTAATCCCGTTAAATCTTCGGTAGTAGCAGTGTTGTTCCATACAACAGAATAAGATACGCCCGTTGTAACTGTTACAACAATAGCGCCTTGATTATCACCAGCACAACCCGCATTTGTAACTACACTACCTGCTATAGTTGGCGAACCAGGGTTTGATAAACTTACAGTATGACTTGCTGTACACGAATTTGCATCAGTTACTGTAACAGTGTAATTCCCTGCTGCTAACCCTGTTTCGGTGCTATTTGTTCCGCCCGAAGACCAAACATAATTATAGCCAGCTACACCACCAGTAACGTCAATAGTTGCGGCCCCATTGTTTGTTCCACATGAAGGCGCAGTTGTTGAAGCGGTTGTTATTGTTATAGCGCTAGGTTCTGTGATTGTTACAGTTTGTGTTGTTGAACATGAGTTAGCATCTGTAATGTTACAAGTATAAGTGCCAGCCGCAAGACCTGTTTCTGTTGCGCTTGCACCGCCAGATGTCCAACTATAGGTATAAGATGCTGTACCACCTGTTGTTGCAATTGTTGCAGAACCTGTTGAAGCAGCGTTGCACAGTACGTTTGTTTGTGAAGCTATAGTTGCTGATAGAACTGAAGCTTCAGTTATTGTAACAACTTTTGTAATTGAGCAAGAATTTGCATCAGTAATTGTACAAGTATATAAACCTGCCACTAAACCATTTGCAGTTGCGGCCGTTCCACCACTAGGCAACCAAGCATAAGTATAAGCACTTGTTCCGCCACTTGCTGCTACAGAAGCTGAACCAGTAGAAGCTCCGTTACACAATACATTTACTTGTGATGTTGTAGCACTTAATATACTTGGCTCCGTAATTACAAATGATTTTGATATTGAACAAGAGTTCACATCAGTTATTGTACATGTGTATGAACCAGCTGCTAAAGAGTTAGCTGTTGAAGCAAATCCACCACTTGGCAACCAAGTATAAGTATAAGAACCTGTTCCACCGCTTGCATTAACTGTTGCAGAACCTGAGGAAGCCCCGTTACACAATATGTTTGTTTGCGATGTTGTTGCAATTAATGCACTAGGTTCAGTTAAAGTAAATACTTGACTAGTTGAACAAGAATTGGCATCCGTTACATTGCAGGTGTAAGTTCCGGCACTCAAGCTCGAAACACTTGCAGTTCCATCACCTGTTGGTGTTCCTGGTAACCAATCATAAGTATAAGAAGTTGTTCCGCCGCTTACAGATACAGAAGCAGCACCAGAAGAAGCTCCATTACATGTTACATTTGTTTGTGTTAACATAGACGCATTTAACACAGCAGGTTGTGTAATTGTAAATGTTTGAACAGCTGTGCATGAATTCGCATCAGTAACAGTACAAGAATAAGTTCCAGCACTCAAACCAGTTGCAACTAATCCTGTCCCACCACTTGGCGACCAAGCATAGGTATAAGATGGTGAACCTCCAGTTGCAGCATTAACAGAAGCTGAACCATTGCTTAATCCATTGCAAGTAACATTTGTTTGTGTGTTTGTAGTTAAACTTGGTGCGCCCGCAGCGTTAACAATAACTGATTTTGTAATTGAACATGAACTCGCATCTGTTATAGTACATGTGTATGAACCCACACTCAATCCAGTTGCTGTTGCAGCTGTCCCTCCACTTGGCGACCAACTGTATGTGTATGAACCCGCTCCGCCAGTTACTGCTGAAACTGTTGCTGTACCTGTATTGCCTGCACATGAAGTTAAAGTAGAAGAAGAATTTGCTGTGATTGCAGTATTTTGTGTTAGGTTAAATGTTTTTGTAATTGAACAAGAATTAGCATCAGTTATAGTACAGGTATATGAACCCGCGGCTAAACCGCTTGCTGTTGCTGCTGTTCCGCCGCTCGGTGACCAAGCGTAAGTATAAGCACTTGTTCCACCACTTGCAACTACAGAAGCTGAACCTGTAGAAGCTCCGTTACACAATACATTTACTTGTGTTGTTGTAGCACTTAATGCAAATGCAGGCTGTGTAATGCTGAATATTTTTGTGATTGAACATGAATTAGCATCGCTTATAGTACAAGTGTATGAACCAGCTGCTAAACCACTTGCTGTTGATGCTGTTCCACCACTTGGCGCCCAAATATAAGTATAAGTGCTTGTTCCTCCACTTGTGGCTACAGAAGCTGAACCTGTAGAAGCTCCGTTACACAATACATTTACTTGTGTTGTTGTAGCACTTAATGCAAATGCAGGCTGTGTAATGCTGAATATTTTTGTGATTGAACATGAATTAGCATCGCTTATAGTACACGTGTATGAACCAGCTGCTAAACCGCTTGCTGTTGCTGCTGTTCCGCCACTTGGCGCCCAAGCATAAGTATAAGTGCTTGTTCCTCCACTTGTAGCTACAGAAGCTGAACCAGTAGAAGCCCCGTTACAAAGCACATTTACTTGTGTTGTTGTAGCACTTAATCCTGATGTAGGTTGTGATATGGTAAATGTTTTTGTTACTGAACATGAGTTAGCATCGCTTATAGTACAAGTATATGAACCCGCCGCTAAACCACTTGCTGTTGCTGCTGTACCACCGCTTGGTGACCAAGCATATGTATAAGAACCTGTTCCTCCACTAGCAGCTACAGAAGCTGAACCAGTTGAAGCCCCGTTACACAATACATTTACTTGTGATGTTGTTGCGCTTAATGCTGATGCCGGTTGTGTTATAGTAACTGTTTGTGTTTTAGTACAAGAATTTGCATCGGTTATTGTGCAAGTATAAGTTCCTGCCGCTAAGCTGTTTGCTGTTGCTGCTGTTCCACCACTCGGTGCCCATGAGTAAGTATAACTTGATGTTCCACCACTTGCTAAAACAGTTGCTGCACCAGTTAAAGCTCCATTGCACAGCACATTTGTTTGAGAAGAAATACTAGAGGCTACTGAAGTAACTGTTATTATTTTTGACGAAAGTGGCGTTAGTCCGCATAAAGAAGTAGTAGCTGTAACCGAAATAGTTCCGCCTGTAGCATTCGGAGTTACTGTAATACTATTTGTTGTTGAAGTTCCTGTCCAACCACTAGGTATAGTCCAGTTGTAAGACGTTGCTCCAGTAATTGCAGGGACCGTATAGGTATTGCTGCTTGATGCGCATATTGTTGATGCTCCTGCGATTGTACCAAGTGTATTTGGTAAAACAGTAATTGCTTGTGTTTGACTCAAAATTTTTGAACAATAATGTTTGTTATGAGAAACCCACGAAGCATTAACATTCATGTTATTTAAAGTCGCATCATTATTGGCACTAGTAATGTCATTAGCTGTGGCGCTTCCACTTGCATCATTCAATGGCCAATATGAAATTAAACCGCTTTCGTTACCAATTGGTGTATTAGTGATGTCGGAAATAATTTGGCTCAATGTTCTTTCTGTATTCCACAATTTTATCTCGTCCAATTTACCATTACCAAAATAATTGGAAGTTGGTGTTCCACCCATATATGCTAATGAGCCGAAATTAATAGTTGCGGTACTTGTAGCAGTATTGAGTAAAATACCATCCAAATAAATTTTAATAGTTGTTGTACCTGCAACATTTTTCCATGAAGCAGCCAAGTGATGCCATGAATTAGCTTGTAAGCTTTGCGTATATAACGAACTAACAAAAATGCTACCTGCATCACCAGTTCCTCCATACCTAAAGTGAAAGCCCACAGCAGGATGTAATGAAATGTAGAAAGAATTGCTAGCTCCAAATGGTATTCCGTTTCCAAAAAGTACATCATCATGATGATCGGTCCAATCGGCTTTATTTACCCAAGATTCCCAAGTACCTTCAGTTGCTGAGTTTGTGGTATTTGCCGATAAATAATCATTCGTACCATCAAATTGCAAAGCACCATTTATAGTGTCAACCTCGGCTTTCACTCCAATTGTTGTATTCGCTGTTAATGCATTACTTGTAAGAGATAGAGCTGAACCCGTTCCTGCAATTGTACTAGACAAACTTGCACTATTCGCTGTATTAATTAAAGTGTATTTAACTCCATTTTCAGAACTACCTAAATTAATTGTGCTTGTGTTACCCGAACAAATACTAGACGGACTTGCTGATACTGTTTGATCAACAATTGCAGGTGTTACAAAAACAGAAACTTGCGCTGTGTTTGAACAGCCTGTTGCATCTGAACCAACTAAAGTGTACAAAGATGTGCTACTTGGCGCGAATGCTGCGCCATTAGTAACCCCTCCACTCCATGAGTAATTAGTTGCACCGCCACCTGTTAATGTAATACTTGAACCTTCACAAATATTCGTTGCGCTAGCATTTGCTGTTACAATGTACGGATTGATGGTTATTACCTTTGAAACCGAACTTGATGTCCCACATGAATTGGCTGCAGTAACAGAAATTGTTCCCGCTGAAGTGTTTGAGGATACATTAATACTATTTGTTGCAGAAGTCCCTGTCCAACCCACTGGTAAAGTCCATGCATACGATGTTGCTCCTGACACTGGGCTCACAGTATACATTCCTGTTGAATTAACACAAATACTTGATGAACCACTAATTGTGCTTGGTGTTGAAGGTATTGTATTTACAGTAACTGCAAAGGTTTGCGAGAAAACCTTTGAACAATAAGGTTTTGAAGTGGCTAATTGAAACCATTCCGAGCCTGGGCTCATGTTATTTAATGTTGCTGTATTATTAAAGAAGGTGTAATCTAAAGCACTTGTTCCACTTAATTCATCCAAAGGCCAATAACTTAATAAGCTTGCTTCATTGCCAACTAGATAGGTTGCCATGTCGGATTGGATTTGAGCTTGTGTTCGTGCAACATTCCACAATTGAACTTCATTCATTTTACCACTTCCGAAATAATTACTAGCTGGATTTGAGCCACCGCCGCCAAAATAGATATTTGGACCAAAGCTAATATTAGCTGTACTAGTAGCTGTTCCTGACAGAACACCATCAATGTAAATTTTAATTGTTGTTGTACCGGTAACCTTATCCCATGTTGCTGCAATGTGATGCCATGAGCCGGCAACTAAACTTTGGGTTGAAAGTGAATTCGTATAATTATTTCCCGCATCGAAAGAACTACCATATCTAAAATGTAATCCAACTATAGGATGCAAACTTAGTTGGAATGAGTTTGGAGTATCATAATCAATTCCATTTCCAAATAATCTATCGTCGTGATGATCTGCCCAATTGGTTTTATAAACCCATGCTTCCCAAGTACCTTTAGTGCTTGTTATACTTGTATTTGCCGAGATATAGTCGTTTGTTCCATCAAAATTTACCGCACCATCTAATGTATCTAATTCAGCTAAAACGCCCACGTTAACGGATGAACTGAGTGCATTGCTTGTAATACTTAAAGCCGCGCCAGTTCCTTTTACAGAAGATGAAAGAACAGTATTATTACTTGTATTTATTAACTTATACTTTTTACCCTTTTCACTTGAGACTAAACTTACATGCACTGTATTTCCTGAGCAAATCGTAGTTGTGTCGATAGATAAGATTTGATCATTGGGTGAATCGTTCACTATAACAGTGATTTGACTTGTATCTCTGCATCCATTGGAACTATTTAAACCATAAGCACTGTATGTTTGCGTTAAGCTAGGCATAAATGCAACACCATTTATAACACCATTACTCCATGTTACGGTAGAATTACTATTTGGAACAGCAGTCAAGGTTATACTATTACCTTCACATATTTTAGTTGCCGATGATGATACTGAAGCTATACCACTTGGAAGAACCGTAATAGTTTGCGTTTTACTCACATAACCAAAAGTATATGTTATAGTATAAGTTGTAGGTATTGTAACATACGGTGCAGTGAAAGTTGTACCAGAAACGCCAGTGCCAGAAAAAGTACCTGGATCTCCAAAACCGCCAGGCGATGAACCCACATTAGCAGGAGTTGCTGTAAGTGCTCTTTTTTCGCCTGAGCACATAGATGCAGAAGAAGATGTAAAACTAAGGTTATCATTTTGACGGAGATAAACTACAATAGATGAACCATTAACGGCTTGACAAGAAAATTCAGTAATTAAAACTTTTGCATAGTTTGTAAAATTAGGAACATAAGCATTGTATGAAGCATTTGAACCAGAGCAAAGGGGACCATTATCTTCATTAAAAAATAAAACCGTTGAAGCTGAATTATCGTAACCCGTTATTTGCGTATCAAATGCAGTACCACAAGTGCTAACTGAGTAACTACCTCCATTTAACATTGGAAATAAAAAATAGTTTCCTAAACGATAATTAGGCACAGCACGAAATGTTGCACCATTTGTTGGTGCCAAGGTTCCATATTGATTACTTGTTGAAGAACTCTGTGGGCATTGCGCTAACAAGTTGCTTGCTGTAAATAACAGCAATGCTAGAATTTGCTTCAATAATTTTTTGTAAGACAGTTTTACTTTTTTCATTTTATTTGCATAAGAGATACAAATTAAGGAAGAAAAACCAACATTTACATTAGGGGATTTCCGTAAAATAAAGCTCTAAAAAATTAATGCTTACTTAAATAAAATGTATTGTTTTCATAGTCATATCTTAATACATCTGGAAAATTATTAACTGAAGTGTAATACCATTTGTATGACTCGTGACCAATCAGAGGTGCTTTTAATAAGAAGGCGAATAGTTTTGCTTTAACTGAAGCAATTGATGAGCTTGGCTTATACTTTTCTAGAATCAGATTTAGTTCTTCGCTATTCAAATTCATAGCAATATGCTTTGCTTCAATCTGCATGAAACATTTTACAATAATAATCAATTGAAAATTATCAATCAGGTGAAAATAGAATTTCTTCAAGTTAAAGCTCGAAAGTGAAACTGATTTAAGACATTCATTTCTAAAAAAATGTCCTTCTATTGAATAACCAAAATTATTTGTCTTAGCTCTTTTGTATATCTCAATTGGTGCTATGCGATAATTAAAAACGTTTAACCTATCGTATTCGTATTTATTGGAAACTTCTTCTTGTATTCCGTTTATCCAGTTAATACCAATGTATGATTTAAAAATCATATTGACATTTTTAAACGCATCGTTTTTAAATTCAGCACCTGAATGCACCCATGATAAAATCTCGTGCTTTGCAGCGTTGAAACCAAGGGAAATTCGTTGGTCTAATTGATGAAAATCTGATGAAATAAATTGAATCTTAAAAGTGTAATACGAAACTATTTTTTCAACTTCAATTTCACAACTTTTGTTCATTACTAAAATTACTTCGCAAAAGGAATGTTCTTGCTGCTCAATTGAATCGAGCGTTGCCTTTAGTTGTAATTCGTTAAAATCGACAATTGGAATAACAATTGAAATACTTAAGTCAGAATTTTTATTTACCTCAAGCAAATAATTTTTCAATTCTAATTCACGTTTAACAAATGTATTCCCATTTGTTTCGTATAAATTTATTTCGTTACCACTTACTTGCAATGCAACATTTGTTTCAAGTGGAAAAAGCTTAGAACCAAATTTAAGTAAAGGGTTTGCAGCTATTTGACTTGTTATAACAAATGGCTTTGTGTAATGTTCCTTTATGCCGTATAAATCAACTTCGTAATTGTATTGATTTAATATGCTTGTGTGTTGATTTAGAGATTGGGAGGTAATTTCAAACCAAGCATCATAAATTGATTTCGAGTTTTTTAAACTTTGAAATAAGTATTTACACTCTGATAACTGCAATGGAACTTGGAATGTATTTTTGGTTGATGAGTTAGTTCCTTCCTCCTCAAAATTAGTTGTAAGTGATAAACGAGGAAAAACAAAGTATTTATTTGTATCAACTAAGTAATGAATAAAATGTTTTTTCCACGAATTTTTGCCCCAACGTTTTATATAGTCTGGAATTGTATTGTTTATAGGTAGTTCAGGATTTTGTTTGAACCAATTTCTGAAAGCAGTCCACTGTTCCTTAGTCCAAGCTTGCCCCCAAGATGAAGCAACTTGCATAAAATAAACATCACTTCCATCATCAATAGCTTTGAATGGATAAAAACAACTTTCGGCTACTTGGTAATTATATAACGAAATTCCCGCAAGCGAGTCTTCCTCATTATAAAAACCTAATGCTTGTTTTGCGTATTCATAAAAATACGGTGATACAAGAAGATCATCTTCGAGAAGAATAACAGAACCAAACACAGTTGTTAAATCACCACAAGTTAAAATATGTTCTTTTAAACCTAAATGATTTCCATGTTTAATAATTTTCTTTTCACCATACTTCCAATCAAATGATTCAGCAAGTGCATATACATCTTGATTATTCGATTTATCAATACTTATGATTAGTGTTACATTTTCTTGCTCAAAATTTGAATTAGCAATGGAATGTAATAGTCTATACAAAGGTTCGGGACGATTGTACGCACAAACAACTATAGCTGGATTATTGGCCATTTACTTGATAAATAAATAAATTAGCATATTTATCAATTAACATCTTAATTACAAGCGCACTCTCTTTTATCACAACTTTGTAACCATCATTTGCCAAAGCAACGGCAAGTTTAAGTTGCTGCGACTCTTCCAAAATATCTGTTCCTCTCTTATATGTAACCGAATCAAAAATAATTTGTTCATTCTTACTATATCTACCTTTCCACTGTTCAACTAAAAACTCATTGTGCGCTTCATTTGCTTTATCAGTAGCTTCACTTATGAGTATGTTACAACTATTCATATTGGCAAATTGTGTGAATGCTCTATTATCACGAGGAAAACAAGGTCCTCCATAACCAAATCCGTATTTAAAATATTTATTTCCAATGCGCGAATCAGAGCCAATTGCTTCTAGAATTTTTTCAGGTTCAGCACCAACCTTACTTGCCAAATCGCCAATTGCATTAGCAAAAGAAATTTTTGTAGTTAAGAAGCAATTAGTTGCCAACTTTGTAATTTCAGCGCTTAACAATGACATTCTGCAATAACGAGGAGAGTTTTTACACAGCTTTGAATAAATATTTTGAATAATATCTCCTACCTCTTTATTTTCTTCACCAATTAAAACTTGATCGGGATATTGTTGGTCATGGATAATACTTCCTTGTGCAATAAACTCGGGGTTGTATGTAAGTGTGTAATTTAATTCTTGTAAGCGTTGTTTAACGCTATCACAATAACCAGGCATACAAGTGCTATTTACAACTATATGTCGCTTATAAGCTTGTTTTCCAAACCTAGCCAAGCTATCAAACAACTCATCTATGTATTTATGATCGAACTCGCCATTACTTTTAGATGGTGTAGGCAAAACAATAAACATAACATCATAATTATCCTCATAAATACTTTGCAAATTTACAGTTGCGCTAAAATATTTAGACTCTTTTAAATAATCTTCTACTTGAGGCTCGCTTGTTTTAAATGTTTTATTATTAATTGAATTTACATAGTCTTCTGAAACATCTATACCTAATACTGCATATCCAGCCCTTTCTAAATTTAAAGCTAAACATAAACCTAAACGCCCTATCCCAATAATTGCAATCTTTTCCATATCAAACTCAAATATAACAAGTTTCTGCTTTCAATTATTAAGGGAGACTAATCTCTCTTAATTCAATATCCTTCATACCCCAATTTTCCTTATTTAGATTCCATTTTGCTTTATTTTGAATCATATATAAACCGGCTTGACGCACAGTCCACCAATCCAACATGGGACGTGTAGTATAGAAATGTATTTTATCAATTGGATTTTTAAACTCCCACCCTCCTTTGTGTTCAATATGATAAGAACATTGTTCGCCTGCAAAAATTACTTGTTTTAAATTACTAGCTGCTGCTGCCAGCAAGCCCATTGAATCGATATGAATTGAATATATTTCCAATTCGGGATAACCTTGTATATCAATCCAATTTTGCTTACTCATTATTGTAAAGTCGCCACAAGCATCAAAGTCCAGTTCATTTAACTTATCTTCTGGCGAATTTGCATAGGATGCTTTTACCTTTGACAAGAATTTTAAAAGAGGCAAAAAAACTGGATACTTAAACATAAAACCAGTTGTATCGGAAAAGTTAGCGTAAAATGCGTTTTTACCATTCCTTAACATGATGTTACTTTTGCAAAAACTTATTTGTTGTTCAACTGTCCAATCTTCTTGAATTGAATTTGGCACATCACATCTATTGGCTCTATAAAAATGATTATCCTTAAGTTCCCTTTTTGCTAATCGCTCAAAAATTTCATCCGAAAAAAGCAAGTCAACGTTGGTGCACAAAACAAATTTAGCCTTTGCTCTTCGTATACCTGCATTTTTACCAATCATTTGAAACAAAGGAATCTGCTTATTGAAAGCCAATTTCGAATGCAATTCATTTGGAACAATTACATATCGAATTGATAAAAAATCAGATACACTTACCGATGGTAGAATTTCATTCAACAGTTTCTCCCCTTCTATTGGATTCCACTCAACCATAATAAGTTCGCAAGCTAACTTGTGTTTATTACATTGATGGATAAGAGCTCGAACAAATATTCGCATCCTTTTAAGCATATCCCCTCCATGATTATCATTACGAGATACTGCAACAATTGATAAATATGGATTAGAAGAATTCGGCATAATTTAAAATGAATTCGCAGATTTATTCAACTGTTCATTTATCCAATTATAGGTTTTTAATATACCCTGTTCAAGACTATTTTTAGGCTCCCAAGCAATTTTCTCTTTAGCTAGACTATTATGTGAACTTCTTCCATTAACTCCAACTGGTCCATGAACATTGGTGATACTAATTTCTTTACCTGAAATCTTAATAATCATTCGAGCAAAATCATTTAATGAAATTTTTTCTTCCGAACCAATATTAATAGGCCCTACAAACTCTGAATTCATTAATTTACGAATACCTTCTATGCAATCATCTACATACAAAAATGAGCGTGTTTGATTACCTGTACCCCATATTTCGATTGAATCCTTTTGCGAAGCAAGGGCAACCTTACGGCAAAGTGCTGCAGGAGCCTTTTCCTTTCCATTATCATAAACACCGTAAGGACCATACACATTATGAAAACGAGCGATGCGCACTTGAAGGTTATAATTTCGGTTTGATGACAAAAACAACCTTTCACTAAAAAGTTTCTCCCAACCATATTCACTATCAGGATCTGCAGGATAAGCCGAACTTTCTTCACAATGCGGATTCTCAGGATCTTCCTGATTACGTTTAGGATAAATACATGCTGAAGAAGAATAAAAAACCTTATCAATATGCTGCTCAACACATAAATTGCTTACGTTAATATTGATTGCAGCAGAATTATGCATGACATTAAAATCATTATCACCTGTAAATATATATCCAGCGCCACCCATATCAGCAGCTAATTGATATACTTCATTAAATCTTGAGGTAATATACTTTTTACAAAATTGATAATCGCGCAAATCACCTATAATAAATTCATCACATGCTGATTCATTAAACTCAGGATACTTTAAATCAATACCACACACAAAGTAACCTTCACTTTTTAAGCGATTAACCAAGTGGTTACCAATAAATCCTCCAGCGCCTAATACTAATGCTTTCATTTATGTATATTGAATTGCAAACTTAATTATTTTTTTGCTTCTTTCAGAATTTGCCAAAGTCTTTCTGAGTACAACTCCAAACTATTATTAAAACGAACATAGTTACTGCCATTTTCCCCTAAATTCAAAGCTAATTGTTTGTTAGAAATTAATATTTCCATTTTACTTGCCATTGATTTGTAATCTCTTTCATCAACTAAAAAACCAGAATAACCATCTTTAATAATATCAACAATACCTGCATGCTTTGTAGCAACTATTGGCAAACCAGCACTCATTGCTTCCAATATACTTAATGGAGTTCCTTCCGAATCATTTTCTTTTGTAGTAACCGAGTGCTGAACATAAGCATATGATTTAGAAAATTCTTTAGCTATATATTCTTGGCTAAGTGAACCTGTAAAATTAACAGACTCACTGATACCTAAATCGTCAACTAAACTTTTGCATTCTTCCAATAATTCTCCATCACCAATCATCACAAGTTTAGCGTAAGGAAACTTACTTACAACAATTTGAAAAGCTTTAATAACTAAATTGGGTGCTTTTTTCTCAACAAATCTTCCGCACGAGACAAACTGCATACTATCATCAATTTTATTTTTAACGTCGAATAACTTTGTATTTACACCATAGTATAATTTAAGCAATTTGTTTTGAGAACAACCTAAATCCAATAATTGCTTACACATGTGATTTGAAACAACAATAGCTGAATGCATCTTAAAAAACAACTCAGAATACCTTAAGCCATACGATTCTAAAATATCCTTTCGATACGCGTCATAGCCATGAAAATGAACAACTAATGGGATTTTGAGTTCAAAAGCTATATCCATCATTTCTACTCCACTAGGACCATACTCACATAAAATAACATCAATCTTATTTCTAAGTAAATAAAGTTTTATAGATTCAATTAGTTCCTTTTGTTCATCAGAAACCTTCTTCTTGAACAAACTAAAAAAACTTTTACCACGCTTTAAAAAATTAACTTCAGTAACTCCTCTATCTTCACTATATCTTTTAGGCAAATAACCATCGAATAAAAAATGAATATTACACGGCAACAACCTTACATGATTATGAATAAAGGTTTCCGAGTATTTATTTTTATTTGTAGATACGATTGCTACGTTCATTTCAATTGCAATTTAGAAATCAATAAACTCTTAATCTCATTCCTAAAAAGCACAAAATGGAGTACTAAAATTGGCAAGAAATAAAGTGATTTTAAACTCAATAAAATTAAAACTACCATTGGAATCCATTTAATATACAGATCATCCAAAAAAACATAAGCAAAATCACGGAAGGTTAATTGCTTTATTTTTTGTTTATTTTTCATGTACCTAAACAACCAAAAAACTACAAGCAATGGCAAAAATGGCCAAGCTAAATAACTTATATATAAAGCAAAAATAAAAAAATAAAAAATCTCGAAAGGCAATAGCAGATTACGACATAGCAACTTTGATTTTTCTTCCCCAAAATATGTCACAAAAGTCCTGGTTTGAGATTTAATATCGTCTGAATAATCTTTCAATTGATGAAACAGTATATTTCTTATACCTAATATTAATTGCCAAGCGCACAAAATAATAACAAAAACTAAAAAATGCTTTTCGGAGCAAAATCCAAATTTATAAAACGTGTATGAAGATAGAACTGCTGGTACAACGTGAGCATAGAGAGCGTCTGTTAAAACTCCTAGAAATCCTCTTTCCTTTAATCGTAAAGGAGGGAAAGCGTAAACGACAAATAAAATAATTTGCACCGATAATAAAATCAAACTGAGCCTATCAAAAGGTAAATAAAACCATGGCGCTATAATTAAAAGCAAAAAGAAAACTAACAAAAAAACTATAGAAGGTAAACCCAAGTTTTGAGTAGAATTAGGTTTTAAAATCAAAGCATCTTTTTTTCTATCGCCCAAATCATTTGTTAAATAACCAATTCCAGCTACTCCAATAATAATTGCAATTGAAACTAAAATAGAAAAAATAGGTTGAAAAGAAGCTGTTGATCCAATTAAAAAAACTAAATAAGGAATGGTAATTAAAAATGGTATTTTATAATTCCACGGATTACTTAGCCTTAATCTTTTACTAAAAAAAACAAAGAAGATACCAATACTCATAGAAGAATTCTCTTTTTCCACTTAACGTTTTTTTTCACTGAGTAATTTAGCTACAAAATCAGCATATTTCTTATGCCCATTATTATTAAAATGGTTAGAAATATTCATTCCATCATAATCTTCCTTAGTAAGGTTAACCGGTGCGAACCATTTTATTTCTTTAAAAAGTGTTTTATATTTTTCCGTCAAATCTTCCTTATTAGCTGCCTCTTCGGGGCTAGGAATACCAACAAAAAGTGTTTCAATATTTAACGAATCAGTACTTTTTTTAATGGCGCTTAGTCTACTATGAGCAATATCAAAACCATCATAGTTATACTTAATTCCTTTACTTTCCCACAATTTTCTGGCCCTTCTATGTTCATATAACAAATACAGCTTTGAAAATATAACGCTATAACTCATTGCCTTCTCAAATACATTTCGGTTAGCACCACACAAAGTATACTTATCAATATAAAATTGATATGCCTCTTCAGCCGTTTTAAAACTATAATTAAGCTTTTGAGATAAATGATTTGGCGCTACACCAAAGATCCATTTATTATCTTTAAATGGAAAAGTAAGAGGAGAATAAGGCGTAGCCTTACGCTCAAATGTTAAAATATCATTTCCAAAATAAAAGACTACTACAATTATATCTGGCTTTAATATAGGTGCATACTTTTGTACTACCAATTGATATTGCAAAGGATCTGTACCTGAAACACCCAAATTAAGTGTTTTAAACTTACTGTTCCTTCCTAATATATCTGTAAATGCATTGGTAACTGTATCAGGACAGCAACCTTCAACATAAGAATCACCAACTACCATCACAATTCTCTTCCCTTCTTTATTTCTAATTGAATCAACTATTTCTGAGGTGTAATCAATATTATCTCTAAATCCTTGCCCATTAATCTTAGTTCCCAGCATTAATGCCTTACTAGTAGGCATTATGTAGTTAATACCTTTTTCATCTGCAGTAAAACGAGGTTCATAAACAGGATTTTCTTGAACCTTAAAATCATCTATTAAAGTTCCTGCATGCATTCCAAACAAACGTAATATTAACTCAACTAAAATAAATAAGACAACAAAAACAATTAATTGAAATCTAATCTTAGCTTTAAACTCCTTTGATATAGCCATTTTAATATAAATCTATAAGTTCTGGAAAAACATCTATTGTTTTCTCATTTCTGATTTTATCCATTTCGTTACTATTTTTAACAAACAAATGTAACTCGTCCTCTTTAGTTGAAACCATTAACACTTTTATTACATTCTCGAACTGCTTAATCATATAATCGAATTTTTCACTACTAACATAATTTTGTTTCAAAATCCACTCCATGTGGTACTTATACTTTTCCAATGCTTTAGCTTTAAACTTGTTGGGCAATATACTAACACTAAGTTCTTTGGGCACTACAAGTAAGGTTGGAATAAAATCTTCAACACTACAAAACTTCTGTTCAACCCATTCTTTATGAAAATCGGGCAAATGAAGTAAATTATATATATTTATTGTAGATGAAACAATAAATTCAACATGAGGAAGTTTTTCTTTAATTATTTTTCTGTTTTCAATAACATTATCCCATTTCAAGTTCTTCCTTAAAAATTCACCTCTCTTGCCATTTGCATCTAAACTAGCAGCTACACTAATTTTAGGAAACCGTTCCCATAAATTTACTACATCATTATTCTTATAATTTAAAGAAGAAAAGTTTGTATTGTATGTTAAACGCACACTTGTTTTATTATTCTCAATGAGTAATTGTAACAATTGATAATGCTCGTCCATAACAATAGGTTCACCTCCAGCAAAATAAAGCTCTTCCAGATTTGGAAGCATTTCTTTGAACTGAACAAAAAAAGAATCTATATTTTCAAATGAGTATGTTAACGCTTTAACATCTTCTTTAATCATACCCAACTTTATAGCATCATTAAACCAACTTGAACTTGACCAAGGACCACAAATACGACATTTCAAATTACATACATTTGAAAAACGTATATCAAAATAAACAGGTTCAACATTGCCAATTTCCCCTAGTTTATTGGTTGATAAAACTAAATCGAGTTTATGTTTATACTTTTCGTTTGTAATTTTTCGAAGGCTTGTGAAACCATTTTTTTCTCGCATAAAACAGGATTCACAACGCTTATCTATTTTACCCTGAAGGATACTTTTTCGAAATAATTTAATTTTATCCCCTTGCCAAATTTCCATAATGGATTGTTTGTTAATGTCGCCAAAGGCTTGTTCTACCTGCCAAGGAGCTTGACAACATGGAGTTACAGTACCATATTGCGTAACATGAAAGTGAACCCAAGGCATAATACAAAAAGTATTACTTTTAGTAATTGAAAAATCCTCTTTACGTTTTTTACGTTTAAATATTTTCTCCCAAAAATTCAAGCTCAAAAGTTTATGATTGCAAGGTAATAATATTTATAAAATATATGGTTTCCTTATACAGAAAACACTTGTAAACCACATTTATTTTCGGTATTTTTGAAACATTATGGATGTAAAAGTTCTCGGCACATATAAAGATTGGAAACCGGTTTATCATTCCGTTATCAAAGATAAAAATCTTGCTGACATAATACACTCTCAAGGCTACGCTGTGGTTTCATTAATAAATCAGGAACAGATAAATGAATTAAGAGATTTCTATCAAAAGGAGCATCAACTTAAGATAGAAAATGGTGGAATGTTTTATAGTTTATATTCAAGAGATTTGAATTATAGAAAAAAAGTGCACGAAACAATTAATAAACTGTTACAACCAACTTTAGACAATTATTTTTCCGACTATAAAAACATTGTAAATACATTTATAACTAAGTCGCCAGGACCAGAGAGTGAATTTTATGTTCACCAAGACACAACAGCTTTGGATGAATATAAACATTCTCCATTAAGTGTGTGGATTCCTTTACAAGATATTAGCCCTAAAAATGGTGCTTTGGGTGTTATTGAAAAAACGCATTGGTTTTTTTCTCCATATCGTGGCATTTCATTCAACAGTCCATTTCAAAAAATCAATAGAACTTTACGAGAATACTTAAAACCTATTTATCTCAAAGCTGGTGAAGCTATTATTTTTGACTCAAGGATTGTACATCATTCAATGCCCAATATATCTAAATCAGATAGGATAGTAGTCCTTTGTGGTATTTTTCCAAAAAATGCTGAGTTTACAATTTGCTATAAAGAACCTGAATCAAACAAGATAGAATTAATTAAACAAGATGATAGTTTTATTCTTGAAAACGAAAGTTTCTTTTATGATTGTCATTCTCGGCCAAAAAAAGGAATTAAAATAAAGGAAGTAGAAAATGATTTTCCAGAAATGACGGAAGAAACATTTACAGAGCTTTGCAAATTAAATAGGATTGAAAAACTTAATTTGATTGAGAACGAGCAGAACATAAACTGCAATTTTATTGCTGAACCAAACGGCATTAACTTATATCAAACTGAAGAAAAGCCATCTGTTTCGAAAAAATCGGTTTGGGATAGTTTAAAAAAACATTTTACTTTAAACAATCGCTAATTAAATTACTTATATGTCGAGTAAAATAATAAGCAACCTGCCTTATACCATTAAAAACTACCTTCAAAAGTTAGCAAACAATGGCTATTTAATAAGAGTGCTTGCTACAAGAGAACTAAAAATAAAGTACAGTAGGACTTTTTTTGGTATTGGCTGGGTTATACTTCAACCATTGGTGGTTGTTACTGTGTATACAGTGTTTTTTAAAAATTTCATTAAATTAGATACGCAGCAAATACCATATCCACAGTTTGTGTTAACAGGTTTAGTGCTTTGGTATTTGTTTACAGGAATTATAAGTAAATGTTCTCATGCAATTTTAGAATCCAGTGATTTAATTAGCAAAATTTCTTTTCCAAGGATTATAATCGTTTTTGTAAAATGCATTCCTATTATACTAGAATGTTTTGTTTTGCTCATAATTTGTTTTATTGTGCTATTTGCAACTAAAACCGGGATGGGAATAAATTCTATAACCTCCATTTTCTACTTTATTCAAACAACGATTCTAGCATTTAGTATAGGGCTATTTTGCAGCATTTTAGCCTTAAAATATAGAGATTTAGTACATGCCATTCCATTTGTAATAAATTTTGGCATTTGGCTAACCCCGGTTTTTTACTCAAGTAATATTGTACCTGCTGAGTATAAAGACATATTTGTTTATTGCAACCCTTTAGCACTATCTCTTGAAGGAATGAGAGGTGCTATTTTTCACAACAGTGGAATTTCATTACCAATGCTAATTTTATTTATCATTACAATTTCACTGTTTATTGTTTCATTCTACACTTTTGTTAAATTTGAAAAACGAATCGTAGAAAATTTATAATTACAACATGCCCAATATAGTTTTTAAAAACCCTGAACTTGAAAAAGAATTTAACCTAAAAGGCTATGTTACGGTTCCTTTTCTTTCCGCTGAAGAAGTAGAAGATTTAAAAAAAATGTTTTTTGATACAATTGAGCAAAGTGGTGGTCCTAAAACCGCAGATAATGTTGATTTTGATAGTAAGAGTTCTATCAGTTACGATTTCACTTTTATTGATAAAAACATTGATTACAAGAAAAAAGTATTTGAAATTATTACTCAAAAATTTCAACCAATTGCTGATAAGTACTTAAATAACTACAAACCAATTATAGCCAACTATATTCGTAAAAAACAAGACGGTGGAGAAGTTCCTATGCATCAAAACTGGGCTTTTGTTGATGAAGTAAATTACACTTCCGTTTCAGTTTGGGTTCCACTAGTTGATAGCAATGAAGAAAATGGAACGCTACAAATGGTTGATGGTAGCCATAAAAAATTTGGACAATACAGAGGGCCAATGATCCCATGGGAGTTAAGAAATTTAACCAAGGAAATAATTGCAAATCATTTAACACCAATGAACGTAAAAGCTGGACAAGGTGTAATTTTAGATGACAGTATTGTTCATTATAGCAACATAAATAAAACTTCTGGATTAAGATTAGCTATACAACTTATTATGATACCCTCCGAAGCTAAATCAATTCACTACCATTACGATAGAGATTCGGATCCAAATAATATTCATGCTTTAGAAACTAATGTTGATTTTTATACACATTTCCATCCATGGCTTAAACCCCAAGGAATGAAACAAATTGCAACAATAAATTATGTTCCAAAAGATTTTACATACCAAGATTTTTTAAACGGTATGGAATCAAAAAGATTTGATATTGATGGAGAACCTTTAAAATTAGACCAAAACATACCCGCACTATTTAAAGACAAATTATTACAAGATAAATTTGAGTTAGATGGCTACATAAAAATACCACTATTAAACACTGAAGAAGTAGAGGATTTAAAAAAATATTACAATAGTTTAAAACATGAGCACATTGGTGAATATGGCTTTCATGTTAGTTTAGACAGTAATAATCCAAACTACATTGAAGGTGTTTTTAAAAAACTATTTGAAGTGCTTCCCCCAAAACTTAACTCCATTTTAACCGATTATAAAACTTTTACTGCAAGTTACGTTACCAAAGAAGCTGGGCTACAAAATATAGTTCCTCCCCATCAAGATTGGAGTTTTGTTGACGAAAGTAAATTTTGCTCAGCTACCGTTTGGGTTCCTTTGATTGATGTAAACAAAAACAATGGCGCATTAGGTGTAATAAAAGGAAGTCATAAACTTTTTAATTACCCTCGTGTTTCACCTTCTCCGCAATCAAAATCAATACTTTCTGACCACCTGTTTAATCTATTTCCTTATATTGATGTAATTGATATGAAAGCTGGAGAGGCACTAATATTCAACAACAAAACAATTCACGCTTCACCTCCAAATATTTCAGGAATTACACGCTTAGGTGTTGGAATTGGGATAACGCAAAAAAATGCTGAACTACTTCATTATTACGAGTTACCAAACAGTGAAAACATTGAAGTTTACAAAGTAAATGAAAGCTTTTTTAAAAAGTATAACAATGCCAAGCTTTCGGAGATTTATAATCAAGGTGAAAAACCAACTGAATTAGAGAAAATAAACACTTTTAAAAAAGTAATGCCCAAATATACTAAGGAAGAAATCACAAAATTAGTATGCTCAAATCCTGAAGTTAAATATAACACCGAGCTAATGATTGAACTAGCCAATATGTACAATTACGACTTAACAGGAAAACCCAAAAACCCTGAAAACAAAAACACCGAAAACAAAATAACTGAAAGCAATATAGAAAAAGAAAATGAGCAGCCACAAAATGAAACAAAGTGGATTGACAACAGAAGCTTTTTTGAGAAATATAGCTTTAATAACATTGTAGGTGAAATTAAATATAGACTAGGAAAGAAAGGATAATGTTAAACTTTAACCATAAAGCGCGCGTTTTTAAAGATATTGTATTGCAAAAGCAATTGAATGATAATGGATTTGTTGTTTTAGATTTCTTAAATGATTCAGAATTGAATTACTTACTTAATTTTTATAAAACAAAACATCCAGAAAATATAAACGGATTCTATACTAGCACATTTGCTAAAGACACTGAATACCGCAAAGATGTTGATTTGGCAATCCAAAGTCAAATGAAAAGGAATTTAGACAATTACTTTGTTGATTATAAAGTTCACTGTGGAAGTTTTATTGTAAAAGGAGCTGATGAAAAAAGTGCATTAAAAATGCATCAAGATATGACACTTGTGGATGAATCTATTTTCACTGGAATAAATATTTGGATTCCACTTATAGATTTAACAGAAACGAATGGAGCCATTGAGCTTTTACCAAGAAGTCATCGCCTTTTCAAAACATATCGAGGCGCAAGTCTTCCAGATATTTATGATGGAATTGAAGATAGTGTTCACAAACTAATGCAAGCATTATACCTAAAGGCTGGACAAGCTGTAATTTTTGATCAAAGTATCATTCATTATTCTCCTGCTAATAAATCAGGAGCCGTACGCCCAGTTATAAATACATTTATAACACATAAAGATGCTACAATTAAAATTTGTTATTGGGATAAAAATGATAAAAATGAAATCGAAATATTTGAACAAGAACCTGACTTTATGGTTAACTTTCAAAACTTCGGACATGACATATTCAGTCGCCCAAGCATCGGAAAATCAATAGGTTTTGTACCCTTTGATTTCCCTAAAATCACAAAGGAATTATTAATTAAAGAATATCAATTGAAAGATTCAGAAGATACTGTGATATCTAAAACAAAAAAAAGTTTTTTTTCACGTTTATTTTCTAAAAACAACTAATATGGTAAATCCAATTTTTAAAAATAATAATCATCAACAGCAATTTGACAAAGAAGGCTTTTTAAAAATAAATCTTCTTACCGAAGAAGATGTAAAAAATTTAAAAGAGCTTTATACCAAATATTACCCTAACCCATCACAAGACTTTTACTCATCAAGCTACGATAACAGCTTTGAAATTAAAAAAGAAATGAGTGATGCCATTGGGAAAATAATTCTCCCAAATCTTGAAAAAATTTTTGTTGATTATACTTGGTTTGGTTCAGCGTTTTTATCAAAAGGAAATGGCCCACGCAGCGAAATGCCAATGCATCAAGATTGGACGATTGTTGATGAAACACAATTTGTGGCATTAAATATTTGGACTCCACTACAAGATACTAATGATGAAAACGGAACACTTGAAGTTATTAAAGGAAGCCACAAATGGCACTCTGAACTTAGGGCTCCTACTCTTCCATTTTATTACAATGGATTCCAAGATAAATTAAAATCAAAATTATCATCTATTCCAACCAAAGCAACAGAAGCTATTGTTTTAAACCAGGCTGTTATTCATTATTCGAAGGCTAATACAACAAACAATATTCGTTTAGCCATTACAACAGGAATAAAATCAAAAGAAGCACCAATGATATTTCATTACTGGGATAAAAATGAACCTAAAGTAATTGAACAATTCAAGCAAGAAGATGATTTTTTGATTCGATTCACAGATTTTCATAAGTCAATTTTTCTACGCCCAGAAATTGGAGAAAGTATTGGCAAAAAATCTTTTCAGCTACATTTAGCTAATGATCATGAAATAAACAATTTAATTTCACAGCAAGCTGAAACGCCAAACAAAACATTTTTTCAAAAAATAAAACAATGGGTAAAGAAGTAGAATTCAAAAACTTGCCCATTGTTATTGATGAATCAATGGATTTAAAACTAGCAAAGGAAGGATACGTAACATTTAATTTGCTAAACGAAAATGCAATTGAAAATTTAACAAACTATTACAATAAATTTCAACAGGATGAATTGAATCATTTTTACTCTTCAACGCATTCGCCCGATTTTGAGTTTAGAAAAAAAAGTAGTGATTTTATTAAAGAAACAATCTCAAGCTTATTGCCTAATATATTAAAAGATTACAAGCTACTAGGCGGAGCTTTTGTTGTTAAGCCATCGAACGGAAAAGGAATTCTTCAAGCTCATCAAGATTGGAATTTAGTTGACGAAACGAAAGCCCGTTCCTATAATTTATGGATACCTCTAATTAGCGTTAACGAGGAAAACGGAGCTGTCTATGTTTTACCAAGGAGTCATTCAAAAATTCAAACAATTAGAGGTCCCCAAATACAATCCCCTTTTAAAGAAATTGAACAACAACTTTGGAAATACTTAACACCTTTACCAATGAAGGCAGGTGAGGCATTACTCTACGACCACGCATTACTGCACGGTTCTCCGCCAAATCACACAACAAATGCCAGGTTAGGAATTGTTATTGGTATTGCTAGAAAAGATATTGACTTACAAATTTATGGACAAGACAAAGGAATAATAAAATCCTATGTTTGTGATGAAAACTTTTTTCTTTCAAAAAATACTTTAACCGATTTTACCACATTACCTATAAAATCAATTATTTCCGAGCCTCAAAAAACATTTACCTTAAATGAATTTGAGCAAATTTTTATGGATGCACAAACAAATAACACCTCAGATATTAAACAACAAACGGATGATACTGATAGTAGAACCTTTTTTGAAAAATACACATTAAAAAATATTATAGCTGAAGCGAACTATCGTTTGTTTCCTCAAAAAAAATCAACTCCTATTATTGAAAAATCAGACTCTACAACTCCAATAAAAAAAGACGTCGCTCAATTTTACAACGAGCAAACAGATAATTTCTTAAAAGTTTACGGAAAGGTTATTCAAGCTTTTCGAACAAAAAATGTAAATACACTACTTGATTATCAAATAAACGCCATTAGCCTAAAAAAAGATTTAAAAGTACTCGATGCTGGTTGCGGCGTATGCGGTCCGGCTGTTTATTTTGCGCAACAAACAGGCTGCAATATTGAAGCGATAACCATATCAAGTGTACAAGTAGAAAAAGCCAAACTCAATATTTCTGAAGCATTGGTTGAAGCAAAGGTTACAGTTCGCGAAGGAGATTATCATACATTAGAAAACTATTACCCAGAAAATCATTTTGATGTAGTTTACTTTTTAGAATCATTTGGTCACGCTATAAATCACGAACAAGTTTTAGCATCCGCTTGGAAAGTTTTAAAACCTGGCGGAATAATATATATAAAAGATTTGTTCGTAAAAAAGGCTCTTTATAAAGATATGGAGTTGGGAATTGAAAAAGAAATTAAAAATATAAACACAGCCTACCACTACAATGTTCCCGATTTGAATACAATTTTAGATTATATCCGCAAGAAAGGATACATTTTATCGTCCTTAAAAACTATTGATATACCTTTAGAAGAGTTTGAAAATTTAACTATTTCCAATGATTTTC
>CAZRUA010000047.1:0-26638 GCA_964603125.1 uncultured Flavobacteriaceae bacterium
AATGATGAATTCATCATTTTCCCTAAGTTAAAAGATTTGTATAATAAAAAAGATTACGGAATGTATGCGGATAAAGATGGTAAACTACATATTTCATTTGTAGCTACAAACCATACAACTGGAGGTAATAGTGGAAGTCCAGTATTAAATGCATACGGACAATTAATAGGAACAAACTATGACCGCGTATGGGAAGGCACAATGAGTGATATAATGTACAACCCTGAAATATGCCGCAACATTACACTAGACATTCGATACACTTTATTTGTTATTGACAAGTACGCAGGTGCAGGCTATTTAATAAACGAAATGAAAATTGTAAAATAATAAAACTCTAATTGAGTAAATCGGTAAACATAATTTCTTTCGACGTTCCATTCCCTGCCAACTATGGCGGTGTAATTGACGTTTTTTATAAGTTGAAATGTTTGCATGAACAAGGTGTTAAAATTATATTGCACTGTTTTGAGTACGGGAGAGGAAAACAACCGGAATTGGAGAAGTATTGCGAACAGGTATTTTACTACAAACGAAATACAAACTTTGCTCAGCAATTAAGTGCAATGCCATACATTGTAATTTCTCGAACAAATAACGATTTATTAAGAAACCTTCTCAAAAACAATTATCCAATTCTTTTTGAAGGATTACACACATGTTTTTTAATGAATCACCCTAAATTAAAATCAAGGCTCAAAATTTACCGCGAAAGTAATATAGAACATGAATATTATAGAGCTTTAGCAAAGGCTGAAAAAAAATTAATAAAACGTATTTATTTTAATATTGAAGCAAAACGTTTGGAATGGTTTGAACACATTTTAAATTTTGCGGATATTATACTACCTGTATCATTAAAGGACGAAGAGTATTTAAAAAATAAATATACAAAAGCTAAAACGTTTTATATTCCAAGTTTCCATGCAAATAATGAATTTCATTGTAAAACTGGTAAAGGTGATTACATTTTATACCACGGAAATTTAATGGTTGCAGAAAACATACTAGCTGCTGAATATCTAATTGAAAATATTTTTAGCAAACTCGAAATTCCTTGTAAAATTGCCGGTTTAAAACCAAGCAACTTGTTAAAACAAAAAATTGCTTCTCATAAAAACATTGAATTAATAGCTAATCCAAGCAACCAAGAATTAAGTTCATTAATACAAAATGCACATATAAATATACTTTATACCGACCAAGCCACGGGCCTAAAATTAAAGTTATTAAACGTACTTTACGAAGGAAGATTTTGTATTTGTAATGACAAAATGCTTGCAGGAACTTCAATTGATGAATTATGTGTTATATCAAACAATTCAAATGAGAGCATCAATCACATAAATGAATTAATGAAATTGGAATTTACTTCGAACGAAATTGAAAGAAGAAAACTGGTTTTAGAAAATAATTTTTCTAACCAGCAAAAAACCGCTAAACTGATTGAGTTGTTATAAAAATTACCATTTCTTTACGAAGATTGCTCCTAAAAAAGAACTAATCAAACCGTAAAACACAAAACCAAAAACAACACTAGTAATTTCAGCAAAAAGAGTTACAGATTCAGCAGTTTGGCTTTTCATAACAGCCTTTACCGCAGCTATAGTAGAAGCATCATTTTTAGCTACTGCATTGCCTAAACTAACCATTTTACCATGAATTAACATATCAGATAAATCTTTGCTTGGCATCTGCTCTATTCCACCTTTTATGTACTCGATTTTAAACTCACGTAATCCATTATAAAAAAGAAATACTTTCAAACCAATAATTACTATAGTTGACATGAAAATAAAATTCATACCTACTCTAACAGCTGTTTTTCCTGAAATATTTCCTTGATAATCGGAAGATCGAACATAAAATAAAAACACAATAATAACTGGCATTACAGCAAATAGCCCCATCATATACGTTTTATCATACGAATAAGGGAACTTACCATAAAAAGATAATCCAGTAATTATTGCAAATAAAATTCCGAATAATGTACCAAAAATTAAAGCCTTCTTATTTATCATATTATCCGTTCATGCTAATTAAAAACTCCTCATTAGTTTGTGTATTGCGCATTCTATCTCGCACAAACTCCATCGCTTCAACTGGGGTCATATCTGCTAAGTGATTTCTTAACACCCAAATACGTTGTAAGCTAGTTTTATCAATCATCAAATCATCTCTTCGCGTAGATGAAGCTGTAATATCAATTGCAGGATAAATTCGCTTGTTTGCCAATTTTCTATCCAACTGCATTTCCATATTACCAGTACCTTTGAACTCTTCAAAAATAACCTCGTCCATTTTTGAACCTGTATCAATTAAAGCTGTAGCTAATATAGTTAACGAACCACCATCTTCAATTTTACGAGCAGCACCAAAGAAACGTTTTGGTTTATGTAACGCATTTGCATCAACACCTCCTGTTAAAACCTTACCAGAAGCTGGAGATACTGTATTGTAAGCACGGGCTAAACGTGTAATCGAATCTAACAAAATAACAACATCATGTCCACATTCTACCAAACGTTTTGCCTTTTCTAAAACTATATTTGCAATTTTAACATGTTTCTCTGCAGGCTCATCAAATGTAGAAGATACAACTTCAGCTTTAACACTGCGAGCCATATCTGTAACCTCCTCTGGACGCTCATCAATCAACAACACAATTAAATATACTTCAGGATGATTAAAAGCAATTGCATTAGCAACTTCTTTTAACAACATTGTTTTACCAGTTTTTGGTTGAGCTACAATTAAACCTCGTTGGCCTTTTCCAATAGGACAAAACATTTCCATTACCCTTGTAGATAATGATTGTTGTGGGTGACCTGTTAACTTTAATTTCTCATCTGGAAATAATGGAGTTAAATAATCAAAAGGAACTCTATCACGAACCCAAGCAGGTTCACGACCATTTATTTTATCTACTTTAATTAAAGGAAAATATTTTTCACCTTCGCGTGGCGGACGAATTGTACCTAATGTAGTATCACCTGTTTTTAAACCAAAAAGTTTAATTTGGGATTGAGACACATAAACATCATCAGGCGAGTTTAAATAATTGTAATCGCTTGAACGCAAGAAACCATAACCATCAGGCATAATTTCCAAAACACCTTCAGCTTGAATAATACCATCGAAATTGTACAAATCCTCTACTTTCGGCTTTTGATGATTTGGGTTTTGATTTTGATGTTTAGGGTGGTTGTGTTGTGGTTTTTGAAAACCTTGTGGTCGTTGATTTTGCTGTTTTACTTCACCAGAATTAGTTTCATTATTGTTTGATTGAGTTACTGGTGTTTCAAAATTATCAGGAGGAATAGTATCCGTACTTTTTTCGGTAGTTTCTGTTACAGTAGATTCTTCATTAACAATTGGATGAACAATCACTTCCTCCTCCTCTACTTTATGAACTTCCATTTTTGTATCTTCAACATCAATAGGATCCAACTTTACTTTACGTGGACGCTTTTGAGCTCCGTCTCTAACTTGTTTAACTTCTGCAGAACTTTCCGCTTTAGGCTCAGCTTTAGTATTAACCTTTTCTTGCCCTTTGCTATCCATCTCAGCTTTAACTTTATTTGCTAAATCTGGGTTTGCCATTTGAGCATCAACAATTGCTAAAACTAAATCTTGCTTTTTACCTTCAGGTTTTAGAGATAATTTTTTTGCAATTTCTTTTAAATCCGCAAGGCTTTTTGCGTTTAAATCAAGTACGTGGAACATGAATGTTTTTGGATTTTAATCTTTAATTAGAATATATCAAACTATTGTTTAATCGAATTTGTTTTGAAATAATTTTTGAGATTTTATAGCTACAGAAGAGCGGCTATTAAAATGATAGGCAAATATGCAAATTATATTTGTATTAAAAAATTTTTTGTGGGTTTTTTAGCCTAAACGCTTATTTATGACCTTTAAAACGTTTCCGAATAATTGCCCAGGGCTAAACTTACGCCATTCAAACTCATCCAACTCACCTCCAGAAACGAAGTAATAATCTAAGCCGGCATGCTGAAACTCACGTAAAACGTGCTCTCTGAAATTTAAAAAAGCAATCCATCCATCTTCCACATCGTTAAACCACTCTTCATAATAAGAATCATCACTTGAATGAAAATTTAATACATTCTCACCAATTAAGATATACTTGTTAATACCAAAATAACTCATTTCATCAACAATATCACGCTTTAACAACATAATATCATTTGTTATCGCATCATTCCACTCTCCAATTAGTTCAATAACACAATATTTTTCATCATAATCAACAAACAAAATCTTAATAAACAATGTTTCACTTCCCATATCATCCCATTGAGGATGAATAAAAAAATTATAAATCTTATTTGAATACTCAAATTCACTATACTCCCTTCCATAAAATGGTGAATCCTCATCCTCACTTGCTATGTAAAGATGACGCCAATTATAGTATGGTTCAATTTGATGCATTTAATTTATTAATTTACAAAATTAAGAAGTATTTTTACCATTATGTTTAAATGTTTTAGTGGAAATAAAGAAAGTTTTTACTACAAAGCTAGTCAAGTTTTGCTTTTAATTTTAGCTTTTGGTCTATCATTTAAATATTTTGTTTCTCCATTAATTGCTGTATATGCCTTAATGTGGATACTAGCAGGTTCATTTCGCAATTCAATTGTTTTCATAAATAACTTAAAGACAATTATTATTTGCTGGAGTTTTTACTTACTCCATATAATCGCTCTTGCTTACACAGATAATCTTAATGATGGCTTAAAAAACCTAGAAGTTAAACTAAGTTTACTTTTATTTCCATTACTATTTAGCTTTGAAGAGATAGGGAAAGAAAAAACAAAGAAAATAGTTTCAGTTTTTATTCTTGGTTTAGTTTGGCATGGAATTATTCTAATTGCCCGAGCTATTTATAGATACTTTGCGATAAAAACAAGTTCAGTATTTTTTTACGAAGATTTTTCACCTTGGTTGCACCCTAGCTACTATAGCATGTATATAAGTTTTGCTTGCGTGCTAACATACTTTTTAAGTGATTTAAGCAAACAAATTAAAATAAGTATATACACATTACTCACTGTTATTCTTGTTTTATTATCATCGAAAATGGGTTTTATAGTTCATTTACTAACGGCTTCCCTCCTATTGATTCATCATTTAAAAACCAAATACAATTTAAAAATTGTTATAGCCACGATAAGCACTCTTATTGGCTTAGTAATAGGAAGCTACTTTATTGCACCCAGTTATTACGCTAGATTTACCAATTTATTCAACACAGTTTCCATTGATAAAATTGATAAAACTAGTAAAGAAAGTTCGGCAGCTCGAATGATGTCTTGGGACGCGGCAAACAAGCTTGTGAAAGAAAAACCTATTCAAGGTTATTCGCCCGGAGATGCGAATGATGAACTTTTAAAAAAGTATGAAGAGCTTGGTTATACAGGTATTTTGGAAGGTAAATTAAACGCGCATAATCAATATTTTCAAACATTAGTAGGTTTAGGATTTATCGGACTGTTTGCACTACTCTATTATTTTTTCTTTCTCACTTCAAATGCTATTAAAAATAAGCGGCCCTACTTATTGTTTTTTGTAATCATTGTAATGCTTCACTTTGCTGTTGAAAGCATGCTGCAAGCTCAAGCAGGAACAATATTTTTTGGCTTTTTCTCTTCATTATTTGTATTTTTACAAGAAGAAAAACAAACTGTATGAGAATTTATGCTGGTTTAATCATAGTAATTGCTTACTTAGCTTGGGTGCTTTATCACTTGATAATAAAGAAAGATTTGAAAAAAAATCTTGATGGTTTTTATGCCTACACGGCATTTGCTGCAATATGGACAGCAATTTACTTATTCGCCATTCTAAGTTAGTATTGAACAAAATCTTTCATTACATAAGTGAAATCAGTGCTTGGTTAAAAATCTATTTATCAACAACAATTGCCAGCGCCGTAATTGCCTGTATAATCTACTTCTCATTCTCGAACACTATTGGTTTAATCATAGCCATAATTACTCTTTCGCTAGGAATTTTATTGGGAGTTTATCTTGCCTCAAAAATCAATAATAAAGAAGGATGTGCCAACTACATGGGTAAACTACATGAAACTCCAGATTTTGATTTTTCAAGCACAAAAGACAACGAAAATCAGCCAAAATAGCTAAAATCAAACCTCAATTTCCTCTCGAAAATTAAAGTTTTTTGCTACATTTGAAAAAAAACTTCAAATGAATCAATTACATAATTACGCTTACGGACAATGGGTTGCTGGAGCTGACAATGGCACAGAATTATATAATGCAATTAATGTTGATGTAATTGCAACAGCTAGTAGCAAAGGTTTAGATTTTGCTAAGATGTGTGATTACGCAAGAACTGTGGGAGGACCAAAACTTCGTAAAATGACTTTTCATGAACGAGGTATGATGCTAAAAGCCTTAGCAACTCACTTACTAACTAAAAAAGACATTTTTTATAAATTAAGTTGGGCTACTGGAGCAACTAAAATAGATAGTTGGGTAGATATTGAAGGCGGTATTGGTAATTTATTTACTTATGCAGGCTTACGTCGCCAGTTTCCTAACGAAACTTTTGCTTACGATGGCGAATCTGCAAGACTTTCTAAAAACAATACTTTTATTGGCCACCATATTTGTGTTCCAAAAGAAGGTGTTGCAATTCATATCAATGCATTTAACTTCCCGGTATGGGGAATGTTAGAAAAAGTTGCTGTGAACTGGCTAGCTGGAGTTCCCGCAATTGTTAAGCCTGCAACATTAACAAGTTTTTTAACCGAGGCGGTTGTTAAAGAAATCATAGCAAGTAAAATTTTACCTGAAGGAGCTTTACAACTAATTTGTGGAAGTGCTAACGGAATACTTGAGCACGTGCAAAATCAAGATGTTGTTACTTTTACAGGCTCTGCTTCAACAGGAAAAATGCTTAAAGCACATCCAAGAATTTTAGAAGAAAGTGTTCATTTTAACATGGAAGCAGATAGTTTAAATTGCTGCGTACTCGGAACAGATGTAACTCCAGACAAACCAGAATTTGATATTTTTATTAAAGAAGTTGTAAGAGAAATAACAACTAAAGCTGGTCAAAAATGTACAGCGGTGCGTCGTATCATCGTGCCAGAAAACATGGTGGAAGATGTGCAAATAGCATTAGGAAAGCGTTTAGCGCAAAATGTAATTGGCGATCCTAATGTAGAAGGAGTGCGCATGGGTTCATTAGCTGGGAAATCACAACTAATTGAAGTGAGAGAAAAAGTTGAATTACTTTCTAAATCACAAAAAATTGTAATTGGTGATTTTGAAAATTTTGAAGTAAAAGGTGCTGATAAATCGAAAGGTTGCTTTATGCCTCCAATTATTTTCTTGAATGATAGTCCTTTCAAAAACACTGATTGCCATAGCGTAGAAGCTTTTGGTCCAGTTAGTACAATTATGCCATACAAAAAAATTGAAGATGCCATTGAATTAAGTAAAATGGGTAAAGGAAGTTTAGTAAGCTCAATAATTACTGCTGATGATTCGATTGCAAGAAAATATACTATTGGAGCAGCATGCATGCATGGTCGTATTTTAGTTTTAAATAGCGAATGTGCTAAAGAAAGCACTGGTCATGGCTCGCCAATGCCAATGCTTGTTCATGGTGGACCAGGAAGAGCTGGTGGTGGCGAAGAAATGGGCGGAAAACGCGGGGTATTTCACTATTTACAACGCACTGCCATTCAAGGATCTCCAACTACAATAAGCGCTATACTTAACAATTACCAATATGGTGCAAAACAGATAATAAAAGATGTTCATCCATTCCGTCAACATTTTGAAGATTTAGAAATGGGCGAAACAGTTATTACCCCAACCCATACAGTAACTGAAGAGGATATTGTAAACTTTGCTAATATTAGTGGAGATAAATTTTACGCACATCTTCAGCCCGAATCACTGGATGGAACAATATTTAAACGCACAGTAGCTCATGGCTATTTTATCTTATCAAAAGCAGCTGGTTTATTTGTTGATCCTGCAAAAGGTCCGGTATTATTAAATTATGGAATTGATGAGTGCCGTTTCACTCGTCCTATTTATCCAGGAATGACAATTGGCGTTAAATTTACATGTAAAGAAAAAATAGAAAACGATAAACCTTTAACAGCAACTAATGGCGAATTAGTTAAAGTTGGAATTGTTAAATGGGTGGTTGATATTTATGATGCGAGCGCTATGAATATATTAGAAAAATATGATGCAGTTGATCAAGCTGGACAAACGGTTGGTATAGCAACTATTTTAACAATGGTTAAAAAGAAACAACAAGATTAAAACTATGCAAAACAAACCATCTAGTAATTTATTTTTCCAACTGCTAGGTGGTTTGTTTTTACTCTTTCTTTCACTTTCTATCAATGCTCAAAAAACTGAGCAAACCTATCTCGATTCAATTGACAAATACAAATATTCATCTCCCGATAAAGCAAAAAAACTCATCGACGAATCGTTCAAAAAATTCCCTTCTGATTCCAACCAATTAAACCTTTATCGCCGCCTTGGCGACTATTATTGGTATAAAGCCTTGTTGGATAGCTCAATTGCAAATTACAAGAACGCATTAAATTTGGCTATAAAATCAAATAACAAAAAACAAGAAGCTGGATTGAACAATGACATTGGTTATTTATACATGGAAAAAAGTAATTACAATAAGTCATTAGAATATTACTCCAAAGCTCAAAAACTCAGTAATAAATACAATATTGAATCGACTAAAATACTATCTGCAACCTACATGGGTTTAGTTTATAGTCGTTTAAAAGATTCTGCTAACGCATTGCAATATCAAAAACAAGCATTGCAGTTATATATCAATGATAAAGACGAATCGGGTGAAGCAACGATACTAAATAATATTGGCAGCACCTATTTTAATTCCGATGACTACTCTAATGCGATAAAATATTACTTAAAATCATCCGCCTTAGACAAAAAGCTAAACAATCTAATAAATTACTATCAAACCCAAAACAATATTGGTATTTGCTATACAAGATTAAAAGATTATGACAATGCAATTAATTACTTTAGTATTGCCACCAAAGGCTTAATTGAACTAAACAACAAAAAGAGTTTAATTCACACCTACTTCTTTTTAAGCAACATTTACTATCAAAAAAAAGATTTTAAAAAATCAGAAGAATACGAAAAGAAATTTTACGAAATATTTAATCAAACAAAAGATACAATAGCCCTTATGAATTATAAAGGTTCAAGAGCTCCACTGCAAGCTGCAAACGGTGATTTTAAAAATGCTTATTATAATTCATTTGCCTACTACTCTTATAAAGATTCAATAAACGAACTAATGCACAAAAAATCATTAGTAGAACAGCAAGTTGAATTTGATGTTAACAAAAAACAAAATGAAATAGATTTATTAAACAAAGACAATAAATTAAAGGAAAATGAAGCGAAGAAAAATCAAATCATTCTTTATTTCCTATTAGGCTTTAGTGCTTTAATGATTGTTACCGTTTACATTTCAATTAGAAGTTATATAAACAAAAGGAAAGCTAACAACCTGATTACTCAGCAGCATCAGGAAGTAACCAAACAAAAAGATATAATCGAAGAACATCAAAAAGAAATTCTTGATTCAATTCATTATGCGAAACGAATTCAGAATACCATAATAACACACACAGAGTTTATTGATGCTAATATTCCAAATAATTTTATCTTCTTTCATCCAAAAGATATTGTTAGTGGAGATTTTTACTGGGCCACTAAAAAGGACTCCTATTTTTACTTTGCAGTATGCGACAGCACAGGACATGGAGTTCCTGGAGCTTTTATGAGCTTATTAAACATTGGCTTTTTATCTGAGGCTATTAATGAAAAAAATATAAGCTCACCAGATAAAATATTTGATTATGTAAGAGAAAAACTTATAGCAGGCATGAGTAAAGAAGGGCAAAAGGATGGATTTGACGGAACCTTATTGAAGATAAAATACGAAAACAATAAATTACTCATTGAATACGCGTCCGCGAATAATAAACCTATTTTAATTAAAAACTCAGAGATTTTAGAATTAGAAGCTGATAGAATGGCTGTTGGCTATGGAGAGAAAAAAGACAACTTTAAATTATATCAGCTAGAACTAGAACCAAACGAAACACTATATCTATATACAGATGGGTTCGCGGATCAATTCGGTGGGCCAAAAGGAAAAAAATTCAAATACAAACAATTAAACGAATTCCTTCGTGATATTTCAAAACAAGATTTGCATACACAAAAGGAAATGTTGCAATTAAGATTTAACGAATGGAAGGGTAATTTAGAGCAAGTTGATGACGTTTGTGTTGTTTGTATAAAAACAAGTTAAACAAGTATGAAAATGAATAAAAATAATTTTAGCTACATACTATTCTTTCTCATTTTGTCTTTGCAAGGCTATTCACAAATAACCAAAATTGATTCATTAAAAAAACTTTTAAAAACCAAAAAAGATACTGTCGAAATAAATTGCATTAATAACATATCAAAGGAATTCGCATTAATTAGCACTGATTCAAGTAAAAAATATGCGGAAATTTCAATCCGGAAAAACAAAACAACAAAATACCCTAAAGGCCTCGCGCGCGCTTTATTATTAAAAGCTTCTGCTTTTAGAAAAACTGGGATCATCGATTCAGCCAAACTACTTTATGACTCCATCATTAGGTTATCTGATAAATTTAAACTAATAAATGAATCTGGCGAGGCGCATATGTTTTTGGGATTTGTATTACAAAATCAAAGTGAATTTGACCAGTCAATTATCCATTTAATCGAAGCTGAAAAAAAATTCATCACCGTAAACAATACTATTCTACTTGCACGAAATAATTGGATGCTAGGGAATACATACTTAAAATTAAACTCTTTAAACGAAGCGGAAACTAGTTTTAACAAAGCTAAAGACTACTTTGGAAAAATAAACGATAGTCTAGGTTATTATGACTGTGTACTAAACATTTCAATTGTTTATAATGAAAAAAAGCTCTATAAAAAGTCATTAGAATTTATAACTCAAAGTGAGACATTCTTTCGTAAAGTTAACCATGGTGGGGCACTTTCTGCCGCTCTCATAAATAAAGCCGATGTTTGCACAAAAATTAAAGATTTTAAAACATCCGAATCCTGTCTTTTAGAAGCTTTAGATTTGAAAAAAAAATTAGGGGCTCCTTTAGGAGTGGCAACTTGCATACTTAATTTAGCCAACTTGTATTATGAGTCTAATGATTTATCAAAATCAGAAAAATACTACTTTCAAGCCGTTGAAATTGCAAGAAAAGACAATTCTCAAAACATAATTTTGATGTCATACAAAGGCTTACATGAGCTATACAAAAAGAAAAGTGATTTTAAGCTTGCATTAAACTATCATGAAAAATATATGCAACTTAATGACAGCATATACAATAGCGAGAAAAGCAAAATAATTGAAGAAATGAAGACAAAGTTTGAATCTGAGAAAAAAGATAATGAAATTGTAAGAAAAAACGTTGAAATCAAAAACAATCAGTTAGAAATTAAACAAAAATCTTTTCAAAGAAATGCATTTTTAATAGGTTTACTTTTCGTGCTCATTTTAGTAATTGTAGCGTTTAAAGCTTATCGCCAAAAGAAACAAGCCAATACAATCTTAAATGAACAAAACATAGAAATAAACAACCAAAAAGAGTTAATTGAAGAACAAAAAGCAAAAGTTGAAGAACATCAAAAAGAAATTTTAGATTCGATTCATTACGCTAAAAGAATTCAAAATACAGTTATTGCTCAAACTAGTTTTATAAACGAAAATATTCCCAACAATTTTATTTTCTTTCACCCGAAAGATATAGTGAGTGGTGACTTTTACTGGGCTACAAAAAAAGATAATGATTTTTACCTAGCGGTTTGTGATAGCACAGGACATGGGGTACCAGGAGCATTCATGAGTTTATTAAACATACAATATTTATCAGAAGCTATTAATGAAAAAGACATTTACTCTCCTGAAAAAGTTTTGAATTATGTAAGAGAAAAACTTATTTTAGGAATGAGTAAAGAAGGGCAGAAAGATGGGTTTGACGGGACACTTCTAAAAATAAAACAGGCAGAAAACAAACTTCTTATTGAGTATGCATCTGCAAATAACAAACCTGTCCTAATTAAAAACAACGAAATTATAGAGCTGCAAGCAGATAGAATGGCCGTTGGGCATGGAGAAAAAAGAGAAAGTTTTACTATGCATCAATTAGAGCTTAATTTAAATGACACCCTTTATTTATATACAGATGGATTTCCTGATCAATTTGGCGGTGAAAAAGGAAAAAAATTTAAGTACAAACCTTTAAATGAGTTACTAGCCAGAATTAACGAATTGCCACTTAATGAACAAAAACACAAGCTTTTAAGCACATTTAATGACTGGAAAGGAAACTTAGAACAAGTGGACGATGTATGTGTTATTGCAATTAAGCCCTAATTAATCACTCAAATCAAAAAAAACATTATTTTTAAGCTAACTAAGCACTAACCTATTTTCACTAGAAATGAATCGACTAAACCTACTTTTTGTTGCCCTCATACTCGTTTGTTTTGCAAATTCAATAGAGGCTCAGAACAATAAAATTGACTCGTTGAATACACTTTTAAAGTCGTCAAAAAATGACACTTCAAAATACTGGTTTATAAATCTGATAGCCGAGGAATACTTCAACTTTAATCCAGACACGGCTTATAAACAATGGTCGGCTTTAGAGAAAGAGTTACCCAATAAAATTTCAAACACCAAATCAACTGAGAAAAGGTCGTTTCAACGAACTTTAGCAGAAGTTAAAAATAGTATAGGAGCCTATTACTATGTTTCTGGTAATTTAGATAAAGCTATTGATTACTGGAATCAAAGTATCAGTATAAGAAGAGAACTTAAAGATGAATATGGTATAACGCTTTCTCAACTAAATATGGGCTTCTTTTACTACAGCATTCGCGATTTAGCAAAAGCTATTGAATATTGGCAAAAAGCTGAAATTGGGGCTGAAAAAATAAACAATCTAAATCTTCAAACATCAGCATTAAGCAGCATAGCTGGAGTTTATAGTGAGATAAATGAACTTGAAAAATCAAAAACTATCTTTCTCAAACTAATTGATATAAAATTAAAAAACAAAACGGATGAAAACCTTGAATCCAACTATTTCAATTTAGCATCAGTATATTTCTATTTAAATGACAATAAAAACTCGTGGTATTATGTAAAAAAGGCGAATCAATTAGCATTTTCAAAAAATATAATTCAAGAATACTGTGCCTCATTTTTCTTAATGGGCGATTTATTCAATAAAGAAGGCGCAAAAGATTCTGCTCTGTTTTATTATAACAAAAGCTATTTATTATCCAAAGAAAAAAACTTAAGCCAATTAAATGGAGAAGCTGCAATTAGCCTGGCTACTTTTTACTATGAAAAGAAAGACTATGAATTAGCTCTAAAATACGCTCTAGAATCCTATAATATTTCATATAAAGCTAATGCACCAAAAGAAATTAGCGAATCATCAAAAGTATTGAGCTGGATTTATGACAAAAAAGGCAATTTAAACGAAGCATATAAATATTTCAAAAAACATATTGCACTGAGAGATAGCATGAATAGCACAAATAAAGAGACTGATTTGTTTAAAAAGCAATTAGAATTTGAAGTAGAAAGAGACAAGATTAGCTATCAAAAAGAACAAGAAAAAAAAGAAGCCCTTATAAAAGAAGAAAAAGAGAGGCAACGAATAATTCTATATTCTATTAGCATTGTTTTAGTCTTAGTAATATTATTAGCAATTATGCTTTATAAAAATTTCAAGCAAAAGCATAAAGCAAACATTGAACTTGAATCAAAAAACCAGCTTATTGAGCATCAAAAAAATATCGTTGACGAAAAACAAAAAGAAATTTTAGATTCAATCCAGTACGCTAAACGAATTCAAAATGCATTATTAGCAAATGATGAACTTGTAAGTAAATACATTCCAAATCATTTCACATTATTTAAACCAAAAGATATAGTGAGTGGCGACTTTTATTGGGCAACTGAACATAATAATAAATTTTACCTTGCTGTTTGTGATAGCACCGGACACGGGGTTCCTGGATCATTTATGAGTTTGTTAAATATGGGATTCCTTTCTGAAGCCATAAAAGAAAAGGATATTGAAAATCCAGCCGAAATTTTTGATTATGTAAGAAAAAGATTAATTGAAAGTATTAGTAAAGAAGGACAAAAAGACGGAATGGACGGTATTTTAATTAAAATCGACCTTCAAAAAAATGCTAAATTAATTGAATATGTAGCGGCCAACAATGAACCAATCTTAATTAGCGACAACCAAATTGTTGAATTAACCAAAGATAAAATGCCTGTAGGAAAAGGAGAAAATATGTCTCCATTTATTCTTCAAACAATTGAGCTAAAAGAAAACGAGACTCTATATTTATATACAGATGGTTATGCGGACCAATTTGGCGGACCAAAAGGAAAGAAATTTAAATACAAACAATTAAATGAACTTTTACTTAATTCTTCCTCATTTGATTTACGCGAACAAAAAACTATTCTTGAGTCTAACTTTAACGATTGGAAAGGAAATCTAGAACAGGTAGATGATGTATGTATAATAGGACTAAAATTAAGTTGAAATTTAAAATAACTGACCCCCAAAATGTTTAATAAACTGCTCAAATCAATACTCCTATTTTGCACATTTACTGGCCCTGTTTTGAGTGCTCAAAATTTAGATAGTTTAAACTCAATAATTAGCTCAAACCAATCTGATTCAGTAAAAATAAACACATATATCGAGCTTTCTGAATACTTTAAAGATTCTTTACCCAATAAATCCATTCAATACTTAGAAACTGCAAACACACTTGCAAAAAAAACAAAATCCAATTTTCTTCAAGCGAGAGTAACGAGTGAGCTAGGACATATTATGTTTTTCATGAGCGATTATGATAAAGCTATTTCTTATTTTTTAACATCGAGTAATTTTTATAAACTAACCACAAAACCAGATGGTTTGGCGAACTGTCTCAATAATTTAGGAAGCGTATATATTGAATTGGGTGATTATAAAAAAGGCTTACAATACACACAAAATGCACTAAGTATTTACGAAGACAATTTCAAAAAAGGACAAATTTCTCAAAACCAAATAGCTATGGCTAATGGTAACATTGGCAGGTGTTATTACTATTTAAATGATTTTGCAAACGCAAAAAAACATTATAACATCAGTTTAGATATTTCAAAAAAAACCGGTAATGAAAAACGCATTGCCTTAATGCTGAATAACATTGGCAGTGTATTCGCTGAAGAAACCCAATACGATAGTGCGATACAGTACTTTAATAAATGTTATGATTTAGAGATTAAATTAGGTAATAAGCAAATGATGGTGATGGTAATTAATAATATTGCCGAATTACATCACAAAAAAGGCAATCAACAGCAAGCAATTTTAGACTATAAAAAAGGATTAGAATTAGCCAAAGAAATTTCCTATTTAGATGCGATGAAAACGAGTTATCAAGGATTGCATAGTATATATTTAGAATTAAAAGATTACAAGAACGCTCATGATAACTTAGAACAATACATTACAATTAAAGATTCTATATTTAATGAAAGTAATTCTGAAACCATCGCTGAAATGCTCACTAAATTTGACTCTGAAAAGAAAGAGCAAGAAATAGAGCTACTTAACAAAGAAAAAGTAATTCAAAAATTTTGGAAAAACACTTTAATATTCGGTGTGTTTGGGTTAGTTGTAATTGCATTCCTGTTATTCACAAAAAACAAAGCAACTCAAAAATCCAAACGAATTATTGAATTACAAAAAGATGTTATTGAAGAAAAGCAAAAAGAAATTGTTGATAGTATCAACTACGCTAAACGAATTCAAAAAGCACTCATATCCTCAACTGAACTAATTGACAATAATTTTAAAGATAATTTTGTATTCTTTCAGCCAAAAGATATTGTAAGCGGCGATTTTTACTGGACAACAGAACATAATGACAGACTTTATATTGCAGTTTGTGATAGCACTGGGCATGGCGTTCCTGGAGCGTTTATGAGTCTTTTAAACATAGGTTTTTTAAGTGAGGCGATAAAAGAAAAAAACATACTTGAACCTAATAAAATATTTGATTATGTAAGAAATCGACTGATAAACTCTATAAGCAGAGAAAATCAGAAAGATGGTATGGATGGAATCTTAATTTGCTTAGATAAAAAAAGTTATCAGCTAACTTATGCGGCGGCTAACATAGAGCCAATCATAATACGTAATCAAAAGGTAATTGAATTAGAAAAAGATCGAATGCCCGTTGGAAAAGGAGAGAAAAATTTACCTTTTACCTTGTTTACAATTGAAAAAGAAGTGAATGACTCATTATATCTATACACTGACGGCTTTGCCGACCAATTTGGTGGACCAAAAGGGAAAAAATTTAAATACAAGCAATTAAATGAAACCTTACAAGAAATTTCGCCTAAACCATTTAAAGAGCAATCCAATACACTAAGTTCTATCTTTGAAAACTGGAAAGGCAATCTAGAGCAAGTGGATGATGTTTGTGTGATTGGAATCCAAATTTAGTGCACAAAAATTATCCAAAAACCTACTTTTTTATTACCTTAGTGCTTAATTGAAAACATTCATTAAATACTTTTTCCTTTTAATAAATCTAAATTTATTCGCGAATAATTTAGACTCGCTAAAAAGTGCATTAACAATTGCTAAAACTGATTCGGTAAAAGCTAGTATCCTAAGCGAATTAGTTGAGAACGCTGATGAAGGCGAATGGCAAAAATACAATATATCGTTAAAACAAATTACCGCCAAACTCCTTTTGGATTGCAAATCAAAAAACAGTTGTGATTATTTTAAAAAACTTTTTGCCGACGCAAACTCCAATTATGCCTATGCCTTTTCAGAGATAGGAGCAGCTGACTCAGCCATTCACTATTACTTTGTAAGTCTCAAAATATACGAAGAACTTAAAAATGAAGTAGGCATTGGAGAAAATTACAACAACTTAGGTTATGTGTTTCAGCAACAAGGCGAGTATGACAAAGCGAAATCATATTACCAAAAATCATTAGACATTTTTAAAAAATTAAATGAACCCAACGGCCTGTCTTCGTGCTATAACAACTTAGGATATATTTGCAAGGTTCAGAAAAAATTTTCAGACGCAATTGATAATTATGAAAAAAGCAAAAAAATATCAGAACAATTAAATGACGATGTAGGTATAGCTACTTGCCAAAACAATATTGGTAAAATTCAACTTATTCTACACGACACTTTAGCTGCCTTAAAAAACTTTGAAACAAGTTTAAAAACTTTCGAAAAAAATAACTTTGAGGAAGGTTTAACATTAACTACACACAATATAGCTCTAATCTATTACTATTGGAATCAAAATGAAAAAGCACTTGCATTTAGCGAGAAAGCATTTGAATATAGCCAAAAAGAAGGAAAACCAGAACAAATAAGAGATGTTACAAGCTTACTTTACAAAATTTACAAAAAAGCAAATAAGCCTGAATTAGCTTTAAAAATGCATGAAATATTCATTGCTATGGAGGATAGTATCTCCAATGAAAAAAATCATGTTGCTATTTTAGAACAGCAATATAAGTATAACAACGAGAAAGAAGCTTTAAAACACGAGAAACAATTAGCTATTGAAGAAGAACAAAAACAAAGGAAAAACCTGATTCTTATTTCTGCCTTAATAGTTTTAGCTTTAGTTCTTGCCTTTTCTTTTTGGGTTTACAAAAAATATCAGACCACTAACAAACAAAAAAATATTATCGAACTTCAAAAAAACGAAGTTCAGAAACAGAAACGTATAATAGAAGAACATCAAAATGAAATTAACGATTCCATTAATTATGCTAAAAGAATTCAAAACTCTTTCATGGCAAGCGAAAGTGAATTCAAAAACAATTTTGATGATTACTTTATTCTATTTAAACCTAAAGACGTAGTTAGTGGTGATTTTTACTGGGCTCACACTGTAAATCAAAAGCTTTATTTATGTGCTGCGGATAGCACTGGGCACGGAATTCCCGGAGCATTTATGAGCTTATTAAACATTTCATTACTAAATGAAGCTTTACTCAGTAGGAATATTGAAAACACAAATGAAATTCTTGAATTTGTTAGAAAAATACTAATTCTAGGTTTAAAACCTGACGAAAGTGGTCATGGAGGAAACGATGGTATGGATTGCGCATTAATAAAAGTTGATACAAGTTTAAAACAAATTCAATACAGCGGCGCCAACAATGCCTTATGGTTAATTCGAGATGGACAACTCCTTGAGTTCAATCCAGATAAAATGCCAGTAGGTAGATCTCCTAAGTCAGATCAAAATTTCTCACTTCAAACAATTTCTTATGAAAAAGGAGATATAGTTTATCTGCTTACTGATGGCTACCCTGATCAATTTGGCGGAGCTAAAGGGAAAAAATTCATGTACAAACCTTTGAAAGAGCTTTTGACACGTATATCTTCCTTACCAATGACAGAACAAAAAAATAAATTAAATCAGGAGTTTACTTTGTGGAAAGGAAATTTAGACCAAGTTGATGATGTATGCGTAATAGGAATAAAACTATAAAATTACTTTCTCTTATCCTATTACTTTGTGGCTTTAACAGCAACTTGGTAAAAGGTCAGTCTGACTTTAAAATAGATAGTCTCACAAAATTATTAGAAACAAAAAAAAATCAAGATAGAATTGAAGTATTAGTAGGACTAGTAAATGCCTTGCGCAACAAAGACCTTGAGAAAGCTAAATCTTACCACAAAGAAGCCATTGATCTCTCAACAAAATACAACAACATAAAAGGCTTAGGAGATTGTTATAATAATAGTGCTAAATTCTATTATTTTGAAGGAAACTACGACGATGCTATTACTGATTACCAAAAAAGTTTTTTATATCGTCAGCAAATTAAAGATACATTAGGGATTGGAAATGTGTTAGGGAATATGGGCGTTACTTACAGGAAAAAAGGTGATTACATACATGCTCTCGAATATTATCACAAAGCATTGGCAATAAAACAAAAATTAAAAAACAAAGGCGATGCTATTGGAGTTATAAATAATATTGGCGGGTTATATTACTATCAAAGAAACTACGAAAAAGCCAAACTATATTATCAGGACGCCTTAAATTTGGCAACTATAGAAAAAGATAGCAATCTAATTGCAGTTGCTTACGCCAATTTATCGCTAGTATACGACGACCAGGGTGAACAAGGTAAAGCATTAGACTATGCTTTAAAAGCTTTAAAATTAAAAGAAACTGTTGGTTCTGAATTTGATATAGCCGTTTCTTACAATAACATTGGGAGAATATATGAACATCAAAAAAAATATGAACTTGCCCTTGAATACTACAAAAAAGCCAATAATTTATACACATCCATTAACGACGAACCCAGTAAGTGTAATACATTATACAATATTGGTGATTTAAATCTAAAGCAAAACAACCTTTCTCTAGCTGTATTATATCTTGACAGCAGTTTAACCATTGCAAAGAAAATCAATTTAAGAACTCAACTCCGAGATATTTATTTTTCATTAGCGCAAACACATCATCAACTAAAAGATGAGAAACTTGCTTTTAACTATCTTAACCTTCATACATCTTTAAACGATTCTATATATGATGAACAAGGTTTAGAAAAACTTTCCGAAATGGAAGCCAAATATCAAACCGAAATTCATGAGCATAAAATTGAAGTGTTAGAACACGAACATGAAATTCGGAACTTAAAAGAAATTGAATCAAAAAAAGATTTTCGTAACACCATAATCATTGCTATTTCAGCATTAGCGATACTTATTGCTTTAATTTTTATACTATTCTACCGTTTTCGAATTAAAAAGAAAGCACATGACACATTAATAAAATTTAATACTGAACTAGTTAAGCAAAAAGAAATTATAGAATTACAAAAAACAAAAATTGAAGAAAAGCAAAAAGAAATTCTAGATAGTATAAACTATGCCAAACGTATCCAAAATACGCTCTTCGCAAGTAATAAAACTATGGAAAAGTTATTTACAAACTATTTTAACCTTTTTTTACCCAAAGATATTGTTAGTGGAGATTTTTATTGGGCCGCTGAGACCGAAAATTATAATTTTTTAGCTGTTTGCGATAGCACTGGACATGGAGTTCCTGGCGCTTTTATGAGTTTACTTAGTATAGGTTTTTTAAATGAAGCCATAAAGGAAAGAAACATTTTGCAACCCAATAAAATACTAAACTATGTAAGAGAAAGACTTATTAATTCAATGAGTAGTGATGGGCAAAAAGATGGATTTGACGGGGTATTACTTTGCTTTAATAAATCAAATGGAACAATTACATATTCCGCAGCCAACAATGCACCAAATTTAATTAAAAACAACGAATTTTATGAGTTACCATATAATCGTATGCCAGTTGGAAAAGGAGAAAAGAATGAAGATTTTATCTTGTATAATTTAAATGAAATTGCCACATCCTTAAATTTAGAAATAAGCGACACATTATTGATAATTTACACAGATGGTTATGCCGATCAATTTGGTGGTGAAAGAGGTAAAAAATTTAAGTACAAACTTTTAAATGAGACTTTAACCGCTAATTCTAAAAAAGATATGAATGAGCAAAAAAATCTATTAGAAAAGACTTTCTTTGACTGGAAAGGAGAACTTGAACAAGTAGATGACGTTTGTATTATGGGAATTAAATTGTAACTCCTATTTAACGTCAAATTGCGTTTGAATATCAATTTTGTATTTATACTTAGGCAAACCACCTAAAGGTGATGAAAACATTGGTAAAGCAACATTATATTGATTTACAATATAAAATGTCATATCATTTGTTTTAGCTCCTTGCTTAACAAACTGAATATTTAATGATGAATTTAATTCATCTTTTGTTAAATCATTCTTGCTGAATTTCCAGTTTCCATCTTCACTTTCTACCTGCTTATGCAACTTCTTTTTTAAGGTTGTTAAAGTGATATCCCCATCCAAATCAAAATCAAAATTATACTGACTAATAGAAACTACTTTATTATCAACAAAAGGATACAAATGAGCTGCTTCATTCTTTTTATTGATTAAGCGAAAACTAATTTCGTAAGCAAATGCATTTCCTCCTTCTACTTTCACATTCTCATTATCCTTTGTACTAAAAAAGAAACGGTACATATTGCCATCATCTCCTTCTCCACCTTCAACAATTATCTTAAACACGTATGAATCTAGTTCTGCGTCCCACTCCCCTTCTTGAGGATTGAAAGGCCCCATAGTGTACCAAGCATTATCATATTCTTTTTCATTACTAAATGATTTTGTTTTTAAAACAACGCCACTTTTATATTTACCAACTGGATTTATAGCCCTTGCATCCTTATTACTGTAACATGATTTACCACCATAAACTGTAAAACTAGTTTTTGAGTTAAATTCCTTATTAATTTGATCGTGCATCCCGCTAACTTCAGGGTCAAACAAGCGAATATAAAATTGAGACTTACTTTCCTTCTTTACAGCAAAAAAATATATTTGAACATGGTCATCATCACCCCAAGAAGGACCAGCACCTTTACTAAAAGTGCTGATAAAATCTATGTTCTCTTCCTTTGAAGGAACCAATTGAGCAAAACCAGTTGCTTTTATGAATAAAAGAAAAAAAGCTACAAAAATATTTTTCATGGTTATTTAATGCTAACTATTTTAAACTCCACTCTACGATTTTTTTGATGTTCGGCTTTTGAGCATTGAGCATCATCACCACATTTATTTACCAATTCCTCTTCACCCATGGTTAATACGGCTACTATTCTGCTTCTGTCAAAACCATGCTTTTCTAAATACTTAATTGTTGATTCTGCACGTTTAACAGATAATTTTTTATTGTAGTCATTTGTACCTCGTGCATCACAATGTGCTGAGATTTTTATTACAGCCTTTGTATACTTAGCTAATTTCAATAAATTTTCATCTAAAGTTTTACTGGCATCACCACGTATGTTAAACTTATCAAAACTAAAATAAATGTTCTCTAATTTAAAGCCTAAAACTCCAATTCCAGTTGTATCAACTCCTTCTCCTGTATGCGTTCCTGTAATACCGTCAGCACCGCCCATAACAAGCTCAGTAAACTCTTTTGGCTTATCAGCTGAATCTCTAACTAAAATAGTTTTAAAATAGCAATAAGAATTATTTTTATCTGTTTTAACTTCAATTTTAACATCAAGATTCTTTTTCTCAGTTATTCGTTTTGAAAAAACATCAGCGGTTTGACCAATCAGCTCTTCACCATTTACAAACCATTTCTTCGACACAATTTTCTCTTCCTTTAGCATACTACAAGAAGCATCAAAAACTAAAGTATCGCCTAAATAGGTTGTATCTAAAGATCTAAAGCCTATATGATTTACATTTTTAATATCAAGCTCCTTGTACTCTTCATTTTTTTCAATTGTGCCAGTCTCAACATCTACAACATCAACTGTAATTTTATAGAATCCCGGATGAATATAAGTATGATCAAGCTTTTGCCCTATAGCTTTAGTTCCATCACCAAAATTCCAAATGTAATTCACCTTCTTACCAATAGAATCAATAGAGGCTCTTGCGTCTACAGTCACTGTATATGTTTTATTTGGGTAGGGAGAACAATCCGCTACAAAAATTCTATAAATATCCATATCTCCATATCCACCTGTTCTTGATGAGGAAAGGAATCCATGATTCTCTTCAGCATTGATAGTTAAGAATACATCATTTGCTGGAGAGTTAATTGGTTCACCCATATTTTCAGGAATACTCCATTTTGAGCCATCCCAAGTACTCTTAAATAAATCAAAACCACCAAAACCAGGTCTGCCATTAGATGCAAAATACAATGTTTTTCCGTCTTCTGAAATTTGAGCACCTTCTTCATCCATCACTGTATTAATTTCACCACCCAAATTTATTGCTGCTCCCCACTCACCCTTCTCATCCTTTTTTACCATCCAAATATCTCTGCCACCAAATCCACTTCTTTCTTCTGTTGAAAAAAACATAGTTTTTCCATCTGTGCTTAAAGATGCGTGATTTTGATATGCATCAATATTAATGTGTTGATCTAATTTTTTAGGAGAACTCCAAGAATTACCCTTTTTTACACATTCATAAAGAATTCCATCTTTAAAAGTAAATAGTTTTTGACCATCATGAGTAACCGACACAACTGATTCGTGGTACTTTGTATTTGGTATTTGCGAAACTTCATCGCCTGTAAATAATGTTGCTTGTCCATAAACACCACTTTCACCTTCTATTCTGGCAATATACATATCCTCGTAAAATTGCTGATCAACATCATCAATTTGATTGTTAATTTTACTAGGTCTACGAGAGGTGAATAAAATAACTGAATCATTATGTGTAGAAACTGGAACGTACTCAGGGTAAATAGAATTAATGCTTTTCCCTGCATTTTCAACTTTAATACCAGCTCTCTCCTCAACATTAATATTAGATTGAGCATATTCACAATTTGAAATGTGATTTCGCAACTCCTTTTGAAATTCCAATCCATCGGGCGAATCATCAATCCATCTCACCATGCGATGAAAATAATTTAAAGCTTTATCGTATTGTTTTCTTTGTTGATAATAACAGCCCAGCTCATAAATTAATTCATGCAAAGTATCCTTTTTTGTTAGTCTTTCAGCATTAACAAGATACTTACCAGCCTCATCTGTATGGTCCATATATTCCGTTAAAAGCAATCCTAACTCACAATTTACATTGTAATTTGAACTATCTTTTGCATAAGCCTTTAGATAAGTTTCGCGTGCTTTATATATTTCACCTTTAAGAGTGTAATTACGCGCCTTTTTTACAAGTCTTTTAACTGATTGAGCATATAAACCATCAGCAGAAAAAAAGAAAACCGCTAATAGTAATAAAAAGAAAAATCTATTTTTTTTGAACATAACAAAATTGTAAAGACCCAAAACACAAGCGTCTTTTTCAATAGCAAATATAAGAAAATGTTTGTAAAAGTCTTAAATTGTCGATAAAAATCAACGTTTTGTCGATACTAAGTTTCACGTGTATATCTATCCTGCTATGGTAATTAGAGGGACTGGAGTAACAAAAGCAATGGTTTTGGTAATACTTGGATAAAATATCTTATGAACTATCGAGTGTTTTTTAGGCTCCATAATTATTAAATCAACATTATGCTCGTTAACAAACTTAACTAACGATGCTACTACATCATCTTCCGAAAATATGTAAGTTTTGTGTTCCGTAGTTTCAAGTTTTTTCTCCACCAAATTATCAAGTTCAGCTTCACTTTTATCTATTAAATGATCAGATGGAATAATATGCACGACACTTAATTTTGAACCCAATATTTGATTTAAATACTTAACCTGAATTAAACCCGTCAACTTGGTTAAATCACTATTATATTGGCAAGCATAAGCAATATTTTTAACCTTCCTAAAATGATAATCAGGAGGAATAATAAAAACTGGAACCTTACTAATTTTTGAAAAAGAAACAGCATTGCTTCCAAATAAAGCTCGCTCAAGCTTATTACTGCCACCGGTAACACCCATAATAACCAAATCAATATCCTTTTCATTCACATAGTTATTTATTGAATCAACAATGTCTCCTTCAACAACAGCGCAATTAATTTCACCTAAAAAATTAAATTTCTCTTTAAATATTTTTGCTTTCTCATTAAGAACTTCTAATGTATTTTTTTTTGTATCAATGGTTGAATAAACCATAACATTATACTCCGTTGCAACTACAGCAACTGGCTCAACATTAAGCAAAACAATGTTCGCTGTTAAAAAATTACCTAAACCAATAGCATAAGCTAATGCATTATCCGAATTTTTTGAAAAATCTATGGGAACTAAAATATTATTCATGTTTCTTTTTTAATACAAAGTTGAACCTAAAACCAAACGATTTTGATAACCTTTATCATTATGAGACATGACTTTTATCATATTGGATAAATATCACACGCTATAACTTTGAAAAATGCAAATAAAATTCATAGGTGCTACAGAAACTGTAACAGGAAGTAAACACTTGATTAGGACAGAAACAGATTTTACGCTTTTACTTGATTGCGGCCTTTACCAAGGGCTTGGAAAACAGACAGAAACACTGAACAGAAACTTAGATTTAAACCCAAAAGAAGTTGATGTCGTTGTTCTTTCTCATGCACATATAGATCATTCGGGAAATTTACCTTTATTAGTGAAATCAGGATTTAATGGTAAAATTTATTGTACACCCCCAACATTAAAAGTGGTTGAAGTATTATTGATGGACAGTGCTAAAATTCACGTAGGAGATGTTGCACATGTAAACAAATTTAGACTTAAAAATAACTTAGAACTTCTCGAACCAATTTATAATGAAAATGATGTTGAGAAATGTTTAAAGCATTTTAAAACTGTACCGTATAATGCAAAATTTAAACTTAATGATGAAGTAGAGCTAACCTTTACCGATGCTGGGCATATTTTAGGAAGTGCCGTTATTAATTTAAAAATTACTGAAAAAACGCAAACCCAATATTTAACTTTTACAGGAGACGTAGGTCGCTACAGCGACATGTTATTAAAAGATCCAAGCCCATTTCCTCAAGCAGATTATATTATATGTGAATCAACCTATGGAAATAAACTACATGAAAGCGATGAAGATGCTGAATCGAAGTTTTTAGATATCGTTATTGATACATGTCAACGTAAAAAAGGCAAACTAATTATTCCTGCATTTAGCCTAGGTAGAACGCAAGAAATTGTTTTCATGTTGGATAAATTAAAAAACAAAAATCTACTTCCCAACTTTAAAGTATTTGTTGACAGCCCATTATCTACAAGTATTACCAACATTATGCGCGATCATGTTTATTGCTTCAATGATAAATTACAAGAATATATTAAAACTGATAAAGATCCATTTGGATTTAATAACTTAACCTATATTCGTGATAAAGAAGACTCAATTGCTTTGAACGATTTGAATGAGCCTTGTATTATTCTTTCTGCCTCAGGAATGATGGACGCTGGAAGAATAAAGTTTCATTTGCAAAACACCCTTGATAATGCAAAAAACACGTTACTGATAGTTGGTTACTGTTCTCCGAACTCCTTAGGTCGACAATTAAGAGACGGTAAAAAAGCCGTTAAAATATTTGGACAAGAAATTGAAGTGAAAGCTGATGTCAAAATAATTGACTCTTATAGTGCACATGCCGACTATAATGAACTATTAAAGTTTTTGAGCTGCCAGGACAAAAATTTAATACAAAAAATATTCCTTGTCCACGGTGAAAATGAATCGAAAATTGGCTTCAAAGAAATACTGAATAAAAAAGGATACAAAGAAGTAATTTTACCAAATAAATATGAAGTATTTAATCTTTAAACAAGCGTTTACCTATATTTGTTAAAAAACAAACTATGACACAAA
>CAZRUA010000048.1:0-26007 GCA_964603125.1 uncultured Flavobacteriaceae bacterium
AAAACTTTGTGCTCTGAAACCCGCCCGAACGCAAAGCCCGAAACCGTTAGCAGCAAGACAGAGAAAAAATGAATAAGGAAGTTATAACTACATTAAAATTATTCGGACTATTTATAGGTATACAAATCATCTGTGCAGTTTGTATTTCAATTACTGCAAAATATTTTGCTACATACTTTTATTTCCTATTTTTCGGACTTCAAATTCCGATTTTGTATTCAAATTACATTTTTTTCAAAAGGTGTTTAGTTGACATCGCTTACTTCAAGACCTTTCAATTAATTTATTATTTACTTTTTCTTTTATCTGTAACATCTATATTTTCATATCAATATGAGATCCTTCAAAGGTTTGACGAGCGCAGCTTTCACATACAAAATTCATCTGGTAACATCTCCTTTGACCTTTGGTACTTTAGCATTGTTACATTTACAACGGTAGGTTATGGTGACATCACACCAGTTACTATTCCTGCAAAGATTTTGACAATTATTGAAATAATAAGTAGTTTGACATTATTAATACTTGTGGTTTCGAATTTCCATTCTTTTTTCAAAAAACCTAAACCGACAAATAAGCTTGAATAAATGCCCAGAAGTCAACAGCGGCCATTCATAATATAATCATTTCGTATTTTTATTTTAGAGTAGACTTTCGTACATTTATGTTTGCGTAAACTGTCATAAGGCAAAGCCGCAAAACGTTAGAGGTAAGTTTATATGACATCCAATCAATTAAATAATATTTCTGTTGTAAGAACTATAAATAAGTTTACTAACGAATATTACTTAGATATCGCAATAGACGGACAAGTGTTAGATTCAATTCTTAATGAGGAATATCCCGAAGACAATATGCTAGGACTAGTTCCTACCTTACTTCATTGGTTAGAAAACGAGAATGAGCGTAAAGTTACTTGGGACAAAATAATCCCTCAAAACAACGAAACAGTTATTTCACCAATATTAATGTGTTCAGACGACTTGGACTTTTGGTGTACAATTATTGTTGCTGAATCAAAATGTATTGGAGACAAAATAATCTGGCAAAGGCTAGGCTCAGACGACTCGGATAGAGGCTTTTATCCAGAAACTGTAGGTCAAAAAGTAAACTGGTTTGACAAAATTGGACCTTTCATATTTGACAAGCAACAGTTTATAGACTGTGTCAATCAATTTAGACAAGAATTTAACAAAACCAACGCCTAACAGCTAGTAAGCTCAAGCTGCGGCACGAGGAAGAGCTTCGGCTAAATTAATATCAACGCTATTCGCCCCAGTAAATAAAACCCATCCAATTATAAATAATAAAAAACTCCGAATCGCCTTCAGTAACTAACTTCTTGTTTATCCCAAGCAATTGTGTATTTTTACTTTGCTATAAAAACTTTGCATATACTCCCAAAAATTGAGGAATAGTTGAAGATTTTTATTGTGTAAACACTAGTTAGCAGTAATTTCTGATATGCCGTGAAAATTCTAAATACCATATTGACATTCATATTTTTTGCAAGTGCATTTGGACAGGAACTTCCAAAAAGAGACGGCTGCATTGAAATCAAAAAGGTGAACCATTATTTTTTTCATAACAAAAAGGGTAACCAAACAAAACGTGTAAGTAACAAAGACAATAGGCCGTATTTGTTACTATATTTGGACACATTAGGGAATTTAATTGAAAAAGCTGGTTATGGTAAACATCATAATACTGACTTAAGGCTTCTTGACTTTGTAATACAAAATAAATTTGAAAATGGTAAAATAACTAGTTCAATACAATATAATACTGATTACGAGAAAAATATTAGTGCAGATTATAAAACGGAATATTTTTACAATGATGCAAATCAGCTAATTAAAGAAAGGGAATTGTATTATAAAACTGATAGTTTGTTTATGCAATTTGATTATGAATACGACACAAATGGCAATAAGACAAAAACCATTTTCAATCCAACGTATTACTATCAAAGAGTTTTTGACAATCAATCAAAAATCCAATCATTGCAACAAATTTATGACAACAAACTACGTTGGGAATGGACTTATACATACACTGACACAACAAGAATTGGAGAATTTAAAACTTATTACAATGACGGCACAGACTATACACAAAAAGAAATAAGAACTTACCGAAATGGAAAGCTGATAGAGGTTGAAGAAAAATATACAAACCAAGAAAGACTATCAAGTAAAACAGTTTTGTATTATGACAAATTGGGGCTAATAATAAAAATTGACTTTTATGAAGGGTATTCGAGCAACATGACTTACAACCTAAAAAGTTTTACAGAAATTAAAACTAAATGTTGTGGAAAACTGACACCAGAAATAATTGAAAAGATTAACAGCACAATTTATGACGAATAGAAAAACTAATTGACACAGTTTATTGAGCAGTTCCTAGTCGAATACTAACTCACCGAAATTTCCATTAAAAGAAAACACAATTAGTCTAAACAAAACACCATCGAGTGTTAACTAAACCATATTTCCATTAAAGGAGATTACATTTCCATTAAACTAAACCACATTTCCTTTAAACAAAAGCATGTTTCCACTAAACTAAACGATATTCCCATAAAACAAAAGCATGTTTCCATTAAACTAAACCACATTTCCATTAAACAAAAGTATGTTTCCATTAAACTAAACCACAATTTCTTTAAACAAAAGCATGTTTCCATTAAACTAAACCACACTTCCTTTAAACAAAAGCATATTTCCATTAAACTAAATCACATTTCCTTTAAACAAAAGCATGTTTCCATTAAACTAAACCACATTTCCTTTAAACAAAAGTATGTTTCCTTTAAACTAAACCACATTTCCTTTAAACAAAAGTATGTTTCCATTAAACTAGACAACATTTCCTTTAAACGAAAGCATTTTTACTTTAAAATAAACAACATTTAGGGAGTGTAAAAAAGATTGTTTAAACGGGGGATAATTAATAATCAATTGATTACTCAGCCCCATATACAAAAGTTTCTACCCACTTACCATCTTTTAATTCTGAAATTACACAATTTGAGCTTTCAGAAAAAGGAGATTTATGTACACAATCCTTTTTCATATAAAGTGTAATTTTTCCTTTGAAGTATTTGTATGTATCTGTATGATTAGAAGTATCATCAATGCGGGTATAAACACTACCAATAAACTCCATATTTTCAAAGTCAAACCAAGTGTAAGTCATTTTACTCAACAGTGGATCCAATTCGAATGATTGCTTTTTACTATTATAAATAAAAAAATCCCAGCGCTCATCATTCTCACTTTTTTTGGTTCTAAAATCTTCATAGCCATCAAAGTTATAGTCGCCAAATTCCTTTTTGGTTTTTGGTTTTGGTTCCAAAGCCTTTATATTTGGTATTGGTTGTAATTTTCCAAGCTTATTTAAATAGGTTATAGTTTGTGTTATGGCCAGGGTATTTAAATTTTGTTTCACAACAACCATGGTATCCAAATACTTACCATAAAAACTTACCGTGTTAAAATCTGTCTTGTCGTTAGAGACACCACTTAATTTTTTCCGATTCTCAAAACGTTTTATTTGCTGTAGATTTGAAAGATTTTGTTCGTTATAAAAAACTTGGTCTTCGTTAACATCTATTGCAGATAGGTAATAAACTGATTGTCCGGGAATAAAACTATTATTGAATTTAACATCCGGAATATCATCAAAATTATAATGAGTAATTTCAAAACTATCGCGTTGTTCAATGGTTTCTTTTAATTCGTTGGCAAACAAACTTGTTTCAAACACCTTTCCTTCGCCTTTATTAGGTTCTATTTTATAAATACGCAGACGTTTTACATAACTCCCAACCTCTGATGAAATTTTAATATCATCTGGGTTAAATTCTAATTGAAATCTATACCCATCTTTAATTTTTGAATACACTTTATAAGGTATTGGCGTGTTTACTTCAATAAGTCTTCCTTCTTTATAAATATAAGTGTTTACTTTATAACGTTCTACCAAATCCTCACCTATTGTTTTCGAAAATATTTTAACTGAGGGAAAACCTTTTCCTATCATCCATACATCCTGCATTATACTACCAGCTGCTCTAAATCCAACAAGCTTAAAACTATCCGGGTACAATTGCACATTAATTAGTCCGCTTAGCAAATTATCTTTAACAAAACTGTTTTTCTTACTATCATATAAATGATAATCGAATCTTTTGCCTTCATAATCATTGCACGTTACGTAATCAGGGTATCCATCAAAATTATAATCATCAATCAATAAACTATCGGTGCAAATGGCTTTCTCTTTATACTTATCTCCCCGCATAACTCTTGAATATATTAAAGAATCCTTTTTTAAATCTTTCACTTCCAACACCTTTACATAAGACCCATACACAGGAGAAGGTTTAATATCAGGAGGATTAAAAATGAGTTTGAATTGATAGTTTTTCCATTGCTTAATGAATTGTTTTTCGGGCTGCTTATTAATTAATGAATCCTTTTTTGGCGCTACAACAACAACAGAATCCCTTTTTGGAATCGTAGTATTTGGTACAACAACCGGTTCGGCTTGCTGAACATCATTGTTATCGATGCTTTTATGCTTACTTAATTCCTCGGCAGACAAACTTACTTTTATTGTACGGGTATGCACTCCCATATCATAATTTACAATATTCTTATTACCCGTAACTAGCTTTTTATTATAATCAAATACAACATTAACAAGTTCGCTTAATCGCTTCTCTTCAATAAATGTGTTTTTCTTTTTATAATACACATAATAGTTATGATTGGAACCCAAGGCACAAACACGAAAATCGGGGTAACCATCAAAATTAAAGTCGGCTATTTGCAGCGAGTCGGAACAGATGAAAGGAGATTTTAACTTATTGCCATGAAATGTTTTGGAAAAAATAACATTGCTGTTTTTAGCCTTCAAAACTTCAACTTGATAAGCATAGGCTCCTTTTTCGGATGGGATAGCAACATCGATAGGATTTTTATCCAACTTAAAGATAAAAGGAGGCACATTGTATACCTTAGCACTTGAAGGGTTAAGTGTTTTTTTAAATTCAGTTTCGGAAACCGATGTTAATTTATACTGAGAATAGAAATAATAATTCGCCTCCTTTTTGTAAGATTGCTGATTGTTTTTATAAGTGCTAATGGTAATGTATTCCTGAACATAATTAAAGCCTTTGCCAGACAGCATGTAATGATGATACTCTTCCGTTCTATCAGGATTGGGATTCATAGTATTTCCACCCTTTTTAAAGTTTGTAATAATTTTGTTTGCTTTGGCAATTTTATTGGTAAAATCAAACTCAATACCATCCATTTGATTTAAAAGCGGATCTTCAACAAAGGTGTTCTTATCCTTATCAAAAACCATATAAACATATTGTGGAGAATACTGACAAACTCTGAAATCAGGGTAGCCATCAAAATTGTAGTCTGCTACTTCCAGTCGCTCTGTACATATACTTGGGTTATCAATTGTTACCTTGCTAAGCTTAATTGAAGAAGTATATACGAGTTTTTCATCTGAAAGCCTTGTTACCATAAAATCTTGCGTATAGGTGTCCAAATATTGTCGGCTTTTGGAACCATGTAAATTTATCTCCATGGAAAATTTAAAGTCTCCCATAACTTTAGAATCAGCAAACAATACTTTGGTATCAATATTACGTAACTCGAAACCGAGGTAATGATAATAAGCTGTATCAATATGATCCCTTTTCACACCATTAGAATCAAGAGGTGGATAATATCCGTTCCATGGATTATACCAGGATTGCGAAGTAACCATAACATTTATTAAGTTTTTGCCGCTTAACGTATAGACATTAACAAAACTTCTTTCATTATAGATCTTACCCTTTTTAACATGAGGGATGGTATCAAAAATAGTTCCCTGCGCAATCTGTTTTTCATTATTAAAGCTTAGATTGGCTAATCTGCTTAGCAAGGGTTCATACTCAAATTTATTCCTAGCAGGAACGTAAACATAAAATTCATTTATTTTACTAAAACCACTAAAAAGTTTGAAATCAGGGTAGCCATCAAAATTGTAGTCTGCTACTTGTATACTATCAACTCCATGGTAATTCTTTTCCAGAGTTTTTTCTACAAACACACGTTCAAATATAACTTGTTCTAAACTATTAAACACTTGCAAGCTTTTACAAATACAACCTTTGCATTCGGGACAATTAGATAGTGGGCTAGGATCAAATTCGAACCTAAAACCATTTGCAATTTTAATCATTTTGGATGTGTCCCTAGAAATCTCGACTTCTAACTCTAAAGTTAACGGAGCATAATCATCCGATTTAAAGTATGCGTGATCATAACCACAAAGCAATTTTAATTTGAGTTGTGAAACAGGTATAACTTGTGTTTTAAACTTACCACCATTCTTATTACCATCTCTATCCTCTATTCTTATGTAAAGCTTATCCTTTTCTTTGGGAGAAGAATGAGACCAAAATGCGCGAAACAAATAATCATTATGAGCAAAGTTAAAGTGCTTGCTATCATTCTTACTTGGCGATTTTGTACTATCATTCTGCCAAAAGAGAACCGTTTTAGCTATGTTTTTATTATCAGATGGAACAGGATCAACAACAGAGTTTAATCCGTTGTATTGAATGCCATTTTCGTTTACAACAAAAATAGAAAGTCCATTAATAATTTGCTTACTTGTACCCGAAATTGGATGGATGCCAACGATACTTGTTGAACAATATTGACAATGTTGGGCAAAAGAAGAATAAAATAATACTAAAAAAGCAATTAATGTTAAATTTTTAAGTTGGATATTTGTTAAAGTGCGACTCATATTATGTTGTTCATTTATTTAAGCTTATTAATTAAAGTAGATGATACTAACTCATATTTTCCATATTAAACCAAATAATTTTCTTGTGCAACAGAATATAAAATTTGCTATTTTGATTAAAAAAAGTAAAACTCCAATAGGCAAACTCAGTAGGTTAAATATTGTTTTCCTAATCATCATGATGATCCGATTGCTTTCGATACTTTTTTGGAAGAAAGAACTCATTCCCCCAATCAATAACAAATTCTGGCTTGTGCATTGGTTCCCATTTTATTCGAAGCTTAAATTCTTCCATTTCAACTTTATCCAAGCCTTGTTTTGAAAAGGAATAACAATTACCCCAGTATTCGTATCTTTCAATTCCTGTATTCATTCCCATATGAAATGTTGATACCGATAAAACACCTTTTTTATCCGAAATAGCCTTTGCTGCATCACCAATAAAAGGGACAATAATTTTTTCAGCGCTATCAATAACTCCCCATTTGTTATCCTTTGGCGCTAAGTGCATCCCTATTAAATCTTTCAAATTTGGGTTAGAATTTAACAATCTGCGACTTGCCGTATCGTAGTTGCTGTATGTAATAAACAATCCATCAAAAATGGGGATTAGTGTGTCGTACTTTTGTTTGGTTAGTTCAAAAATTTGCCGTTTACTTTCCAAAGGCTTGTTAGTTAAAGTATCCAAACTAATCTTTGGCTTCTTCATCAATTCTGTATTAGTATTATTACAACTGGATAATACCAATATTATAGTAAGGAAAATTAAATTTGAAAGGTATTTTAGCTTCATTAAATTATTTTGAATCACTTTACAAAATTTACTTGATACTTACCATTTATATTTTCTATTATGAACTTAAATTCGTCGCGTTTACCAGGATTATTGTAGTTAATAGCGAAAAAATATTTAGCATCCTTGTAGGCATCTATTCTATCATACTCAAACGGAACAATTACCTCTCCTTTCTTACTTATAACACCGTACTTTATTTTACCATTAACATCCTGCGAAACAGCGACAGCCTCATACTTAAAATGGCTAATACTTTCATATTTACACTCTACAACCAACTCACCCTTTGTATTTACAATTCCCCATTTTTTCTTATTGTTGACTAAAATTGCTACAGGAGTAACGTCTCCATCAAACAGCCCAATGTCATCATACACGATTGGCACAATCAATTCTCCTTTGTTGTTAATAACACCTTTCTTCCCACCCTTTTCAACATAAATAAAGCCGTTTTCATCAAAATACCCTAACACTTTATCATATACTTTACCCACCTGCTCAAAGCTACTATCTAAAAGCACTTCTTTTTCTTTCTTGTAATCATCCCTATTCATTATATCTTCTTGTTGCAAGGCAACACCATAGTATTTCATTTTCTGAGAAAGTTGTTTGGGTGGTGTAGGGCCATATTTAAATTTTGTAATCTCTTTACCATATACATCTAAGCCACCATACAACATATTTTTATTTAGGCTTTTCTGTTTAGCCGCCCAATAAATTATTGTGTTTAAATACTTTTTATTTATGGGTTCATCTCCATAAATATCCGTTAACCAGGGCTTAACATCAACATAAGTGGCAGGAGTAATTATATTAAATGCTTCATCCATAATACCATACTTTATATATTCGTAACTAGACTGGATTAAGGAATCCTTAGCTATTTTCTCGCTAAAAAAATAGAAATACTTTTGCTGAGATATATCAAAATACTTAAATGGAACTATAGTATCTTCATTAGTAGTAATAACTCCGCACAAGGGTAAACAAGCGCAATGGTAATTTTTTTTGAAGTACTTAAGTTTTTTGTATTTAATAGGAATTGTTAGTTTAAAACTCGAATCGTATAAACCCCATACCCTATTTTGTTCAACATAATAGCTATTATTTCTAAAAACGATATTTTCAAAATCGACTTTAAGCATTTCCTTTCCTAAAGTGTCGATCACGCCATGTTTATCTTCTTTGTTACGAATGATATAATTGTTTACAGGGCTCTCAGTAATTCCCCTATCTTTATAACGATACTTCAAATTTCGCTGTAGAGCATTTACCTGCTTGTGAGTTTCAATTACAGCAAGTGATTTTTTTGGACTCAATAATTTATACTTTCCTCCTAATTGACCTTCGTATAGATTATAGGTACTAAGTATTTTACCTCTTTCGTTTCTTAAAATAATTGGGTTACCTAAGGGCGTGTATCTAGATCTAATATACATATCACGTGGGGGACCATAATCCATATCCCAAATATTATACAGTGTACTTTCAATCTCTATCATTTGCACGCCATTGTAAAAAGGATAATAATGAATAAAACTAGCGGAAGAATTCCACAAACCGAATGGAACTCCACGACTCGAAAGTGGCAGAGAATCTTCAGGAAGTGAATCAGAATAGCTATTAGAAACATTAGATTGAGCGTAAGTCGCCTTAGTCAAAAGAAAATAGCAAATAACACAAAACGCTAATTTAACTTTACTTTTCATAAGTAAAATGTATTTAAATTTTATAACAAACACATTACCTCTCATTTGCATTCTCAAATATTGCATTTATTTTAAATATTACTTTCCTATTGTTGGTTCCTTTACAAAATAATCCCCATCATATTTATAAACTATATTTTTCGAGCTTACTTTCCCTTCGGTATTTACAACTGGTATTGAAATAGTTTGTTGCTCCTTGTTAAACTTTATAAGCCTTACAGGTCTTTCTTCGTGGTCAACCACAGAGAAAAAGTTAAAAGAAAAACCAAGTTTATAGGTAATACCAGATTTTGTTTTAATCTTTCCATATTTCGGATTAAATGAACTGCGCTCAAAATCCATACAATGTATGGCTTGATATGAATCTCTACTCGATAAAACAGAGTTAAAATTGCATAAATAAAAAGTGTTTAATTCATCTGTTAATTGAAAAATTTGCGAATAAAAGCCCCCTGGCATCCCCTCTTCAATTTCATTATTCTTTGCATATAAGGTGTCATAATCCATCCATTGAAAAACATTATTATAAAACTGCATTGTTCCTCCCGATTGATTGTTCCATGAATATATTCTAAACTTACCATCAGGCGAAGTAGCAATTGTCCAATATTGTGAACCAATGTTTGGAAAACTATAACTTAACATCTCCTTATTTGTTGCAGCGTATTTTAAAATTTTCTCATTAAGTAATTGGTTATAAAAAGTTACTGAATCAGTATTGTGTTCGCTCGGAGAAGCAAAGTTATCTCTTTGACTAAAGTCATAAAGTAGTTCCTTTTCTATCTCAACTATACTTTGCGCAGAAGCAAAGCGGCAAAGAACGAGCAACAAAATCAATTTTCTCATATAGTAGTTAAGATTATAGGTCAAATTTTACAAGTTATATTTTTTAAATACTACAAACAATACTATTCCATATACGACGGATTAAATTCCATATTTGATGGTTTAATTTCCATATTCAAAAACCGATTTTATGATTAAAAAGTACGTAACAAAAAACAACATTTTACACTCATTAAAACAATATTAAAAATACATAAACTAATTAGGATGTAAGATGTCATTTTAAAAAATAATAAAATTTAAAATTCATTATAAAGGCTTTATTTAGTAGCTTTACCCTTTAAAGACCAAGTTATATGACATTAAAAATAGTTTGTATAAATTTAATAGTTTTCATTAAAAACACAAAAAAGCAAAAGTATTAACACATGAAAGTCTATATACGTATACTATTTTTTTTCATGTTTTTTGTTCAAGTTAGTGTTGCACAAATATGTTCTGAAATAAAAAACATAAAAAATCAATTGGATTTTTATTACAACAAACCTGACAAAGATTCCCTAAAATTATTATTACAAAAAATCCCTCACGAAAACGGTATTTGCCAACAAGAATATTTTGCCTATCAAGTAAAGTACTACCACTTAGAAAAACAATTGGACTCAGCAAATTTTTATCTAAATCGATTGACAAATAGTCTCCTAAAGAATTACAATGAAAAACTTAAGCTCCAGGAAATTTACTTAAGAGGTCAGCACAATTACTATACAGAAAACAATGATAGTGCAACTAGCTGTTATATAATGGCTTTGGATAAAGCTTCTTATTTAAAAGACACCCTAATGCAAATCAAAATTCTAGGAAGCTTAGCAAATGTATTCGGGCAATTAACTCAATACGATAAGGCTATACAATATGCTAGCACTGGATTACACCTTTCTCAAATAAAACAAGATTTGAGTTCTGAAATATTTCTTTTAGGGAATTTATGTTCGTTTTATGGCAGAAATTACATGAAAACAAAACAGGCGCCCTATTTAGATAGTGCAACATTAGTTTCCAAAACATTAATACCAAAGGCTAAAGTAGCTCATAAAACAAGAGAGTTACTAAAAGCCTTTTCAGTGTTGAGTACCTGTTTTTTACAAAACAAAAATTACAAACTTAGTTTAATTTATAGTGATAGCGTTTTGCTCTTTGGGAGCAGAGTAAATAATTTAAAACAAATATGCTCAGCTTTTTTTAATATCTGTGATGTACACCTTGAGTTAAAAAACCCGACTAAAGCTAAATTAGCAGCCGACTCAGCAATGTTCTATGCAAAAAAAACGAATGATACGGAAGTATTAATGAATTCTTACTACAAACTGTATGATTGTTCGAATGAAATGAATGATTACAAGTCGGCCCTAACCTATTACTTAAAATACAAAGAATTAAACGATAGCATCAACTACAATGATCAATCATTATTAGTAAATGAATTAGAACAAAAATATAATAAAGTAAAAAATGAGAAAACAATTAAAGAACTATCTCAAGAAAAAGACCTCTTAAAGCAAAAAGAAGAAATTAACGGCTTGCAAATAAAATTTTTAGTTGTAGCGATTATATTCATTGTTGTAGTGATTATAGCTGTTATCCTATTTTATCGCCAACGTAGTTTAAAGCAAAAGCAAATACTACTGCAAGCTGAGCAACGTTTAAATCGTTCTCGAATAAATCCACATTTCTTTTTTAATGCAATGGGAGCTTTGCAAAGTATAATACTTAATGACACAGATAAACAAAAGCTAATTCGAAATTTCACTTCATTTTCAAAGCTAATGCGCCAAACACTCGAAAGCTCTTACAATGAGTTTATAAGCATTGAAAAAGAGTTAGAATTTTTAAATCACTATTTAAGCTTACAACTAATTAGAAAAGAGAATGCTTTTGTTTTTAAAACAGAAATAGACGAAGCTATTGAACAAGAAGAAGTTGTGATACCAGCCATGTTATTGCAACCATTTGTAGAAAACTCAATAGAACATGGATTTAAAGCATTGAAAGAAGGTGGCGAATTAGTAATTAAATTTACAAAACAACAAGATAAACTTATTATAACTATTTACGATAACGGCCAAGGAATTACGAATGAAAAAACCGATTCGAAACATATTTCGAGAGCCACACAGATAACAAAAGATAGATTATTTTTACTAAACAAATTACTAAAGGCCGATTCGAGCTTTGAAATTGATAGTTCGAAAAACGTTGGCACAGAAATTAAATTAACTTTACCATTTTTATATAAACATGAAATCTCTAATCATTGATAACGAAAATCCAATACGTGAAAGTGTTGTAAGCTTAATAAAATTATTTTGTCCTGAAATAACAGAATTAAGAGAAGCAGATAGTTTAAAAACTGGACTAGAAATGCTTAAAATATATACACCCGACGTTTTATTTTTAGATGTTGAATTAGGTGATGGTACCGGAATGGATTTACTTGAACAATTGGGTAACGTTGATTTCCCTGTTATATTTATTACAGCTCATGATAAATACGCAGTTGATGCGTTTAAACACAGTGCCTTAGATTTTCTATTAAAGCCAATAGAGCCCGACGAATTAATTGCAGCCTTGGATAAAGTTAAGAAAGCCATCCAAAATAAGAGCATACTAGCGCAACTGGATATTTTTAAAAACTACTTAAATCCTTCCATCAATCAAGAAAATAAAATTGTATTAAAAGATAGTAAATCGATTTACTTTGTTAAAATAAAGGATATTGTTTATTGCGAAGCAGAAACTTCATACACGATATTTTACTTAACTACAGGGGAAGAAATTGTTATTTCAAAAAAGATAAAAGAATTTGACGAATTACTTGAACCGCATGGTTTTATAAGGGTACATCAATCGTTTTTAGTAAATAAATTAAAGATCAAACGTTTTGATAAATCTGAAGGTGGTGCAGTTATACTTGATAATAACAAATCTGTACCTGTATCCCAACGTAAAAAAGACTACGTGCTTTCTGCACTGGGCAGATAAAAACCTAAAATCGTTTATGAATTGAACAAAATCGAATATGGTTTACTTAACTTCAAATAAGTAAGCTAGGTTTTTAACGCATATTATGTATTTAATTTTAAGCTCAATTAAATGCATATTATGAAAAAAATATTTCTTGTTGCCCTATTATGGGCTATGTTCCTTTCAGCGTACTCACAAAGAACATCATGGTTTAGATTACTTAATTCAACAGGCAGTTCCTGTGAAATTAACGATGTTTATAGCGTAACCAATGTCGGAGGAGGCGTATTTGTCTTAGGTACATTTACTGGATCAATTAATATAAACCCTGGAGGAACCGCCACCAACATAACATCTGCTGGTGGCACCGATTTCTTTCTTGCTTATTATGATCAAGCGGGTATATTAGTATCTCATAAAACTTATGGCGGTACAGGAGATGAGGCTGGAGTTGCAATGGATTATAAAACAAGCTCACCAACTAGATTAATTGTTACAGGTACTTTTTCTAGTAGTAATTTAGATTTTAATCCAGGTGGCACTGCAATTACAAAAACTCCAGCTGGTGGTAAAGATGTTTTCATTATTTCAACCTATGTATCTGGAGTAACTTTCGTTACCTCTTGGGCACAAACATTTGGAAACACAAACGATGACAATGTCAATGATTTAAAACTACAAAAACTAGCATCATCTGATAGTATATTAGTGTGCGGCAGTTTTTCCACATTAACCGATTTTGTTGGGAATACCAATTCTATTTCTTATGGTGGAACTGATGGCTACCTTTTAAAACTAGATATGAATGGTAATTACAAGTGGGTTAAAAAAATTGGCGGTGTAGGTAATGATGTTTGTAGGGCTATTGCTTGTAAACCAAGTACCGGAGATATTTACATTATAAGTGACATTGCTAGTGCAAGTACTACTTTTGATAATGGTTCGGGCAATAGCACTTCTGGTACTTTTTCAGGCACAACAAATAATTTTATAGTAACTGCTTTTAATGCAGCTGGTACAAGTGTAAGTTGGTACAGAAATTTTGGAGGCAATTCTTACGCTAAATCAATATATGCAGGTACAAATGTTACTTTGGCAGGAGAATTTTTTAACAGCTTTGATTTAAACCCTACCGCAGGAACACAGATGAGTGGGTCAACACCAACATCGGTAAGACAAATTTTTGTAACAAACCTTTCTTCAACTGGAACATATGTTGATGCTTATCATGCTACAAGTGCTTCTAATGCATACATATTTGATTTAGTTGAATTTGGATCTAATTATCATATCATAGGCACCTCTTCAGGAAATACAGATTTAAACTACCCTGCTAATGCAAGCAACGAACTTACTGATGCACAACTTGCAGGATTCTATTTAGAACTTAATAGCTCTTTAGATTATGTAACTTCTTCTACTAACTTTACTGAAACAACAACGGCAACAAGCGATGTTAGAGACTTAACCGTAGATGGATATGGAGATGTAATTTTAGGAGGAAAAGTTACTTTTACGGGTAGTTTAGATGTTTTACCGTTAAGTCTTGGAGGCATACAATCATCGGTTTCTCCGAGCGGAACAGATGGTTTTGTTCAAAAAATTACGAATTGTACAACTCCTACTTTAAATGTATCAGATGGTTCACGTTGTGGCACTGGTACTGTTTTTTTAAGTGCAGGTGGTACTTCGGCGGCAAATATAAAATGGTACACTTCTCCTACAGGCGGTGCTGTTTTATCCACAGGTTATAATTACACAACTCCGAGTCTTTCCACTACTACAACTTATTATGTACAGATTGTTACTTCCACATGTGCATCTGATATTCTTCCTGTTGTGGCTACGATTAATCCTATCCCAACTATGACCAGCGCAATTAGTAAAACAATCTGTACCAACTCTTCAGTTGCGCTAAACTTAACAAGTAGTATTCCATCAAGTTATACTTGGTATGCTTTACCAAATTCAAATGTTACTGGCGAAAGCACAACCGTGCAAAGTGGCGCTGCAATTAACAATACGCTTACTAACACATCAAGCACTAATCAAACAGTTACTTACTCAATAACACCAACTTCAACAGTAGGAGGCTGCGATGGAACATCCCAAACTGTTAATGTAACAGTTATTCTACCGCCAACTATGACAAGTGTTAATCAAACAAGTATCTGTTCTGGCACCAGTGTAGGTTTAAATTTAACTGCCAGTTCACCTTCAACTTTCAGTTGGGTAGCTACAACAACACCTGTTGTAACTGGTGAAAGTAATACTTCACAAACTGGATCAACTCTTAGCGATATACTTACCAGTTCTGGTTCTCTACCCCAAGTAACCGTATATTACACTGTAACTCCATCTAGTTCGGTAGCAACAGGATGTGCTGGTACTCCGCAAAATGTTACTGTTTATGTAAAAGCAACCCCTGTTGTAACAAGCGCTAATTCAAAAACAGTATGTTCAGGAACTTCAGTTAACCTAGCACTTACACAAACCCACTCAGGAGGATCATTTTCGTGGGTCGCAGCATCAAACGCAAATGTTACTGGCGAATCAACCACTCAACAATCCAGCTCAAGTATAAATGATGTTTTAACATTATCCTCAGCAACAGGTCAAACTTTAGTCTATAGTGTAACACCAAGTAATTCTGGATGCATAGGAACTGCACAATCAGTAAATATTTCTGTTAATCCAGCACCTGCTATGACAAGCGCAACATCGGCTTCTGTTTGTAGTGGATCAACACTTGGTATCAACCTAACAGCCAATCAAGCAAATACAACCTTTTCATGGGTAGCTTCTGCAAATTCAACTGTTAATGGCGAATCAACTACTCCGCAAAACACCGCTCTAATTAATAATTTACTTTCCTTAGTTAATTCAGGCTCAGGAGCGCAAACTGTTAATTACTCTGTTACCCCTACGAATTCAACAACAGGTTGCTCTGGAACACCACAAAATTTAGCAGTAACAGTTAATGTTTCGCACCCCATCACGGCAAATATATCTGCGTCGTCAACAACTGTTTGCAGTGCAACTCCAATTACATTTTCAGCAACAACTAACTTAACAAGTTTACCAACAACATTTACTTACCAATGGAAATTGAATGGAGCTAATGTTGGTACTAACACGGCAACCTATACATTAAACAGTCCTGTGGCTGGCGATCAAATTTCTTGTATAGTAACAAATTCTGGTAGCCTGTGTACGCTAGTATCTTCAGCTACTTCAAGCACCATTACATTAACTGCTTCAAATGTTTCTCCAAGCGTTTCTATAGCAAGTCCGCAATCAACTCTTTGTGCAGGAAGTAGTATTACATTAAATGCTAGTCCAACCAACGGAGGATCTGCACCAACTTACCAGTGGAAAGTGAATGGAACTAATGCAGGAACAAACAGCTCAACCTTTACTTCATCTACGCTAACAAATGGTGATGTGGTAACCTGTGTAATGACATCTAATGCGAATTGTTTATCAACTCCAACAGCAACATCAAATACTTATACAGTTGCTATAACAGCTATCCCAACAATCACAAGCACTAGCCCTGGATCGAACTGTGGCTTTGGAACCATTACACTTAGCGCAAATCCAAGTGCAGGTTCTATCAATTGGTATGCTGTACCCTCTGGAGGCAGCATACTTGGTAGCGGAACTTCATTTGTTACACCAGCCTTAAGTACAACAACTACCTATTATGCCGAAGCTATTAACAATGGTTGCGTATCATCAAATAGAACAGCTGTAGTAGCAACTAGTAATGTAACACCAACACTAATTAGCAATCAGAGTGCTGCTTCCTGTGGCCCAGCATCATTAACAATAGGTGCTACTAGTACATCGGGTACAATTAGTTGGTATGATGCAAGTGTTGGTGGAAATTTAATATCCACAGGAACTAGTTACACCACGCCACTATTAAGCACCACAACCTATTATTACGCAGAAGCTAGCGAAAATGGTTGTACAAATCCTTCTCGCATGATGGTTCAAGCTTTAATTGAAATCCTACCAACAATTACTTCTGTAACCAACGGCTCTGTTTGTGGAACTAACTCTGTAAACATATTTGCATCTCCGTCAAATGGTGATATAAATTGGTATGATGCGCCTACGGGTGGTAATTTGTTGTTAGCCTCTAACGGAACATATACTACACCTGTTCTATCAGCTACTACTTCATATTACGCTGAAGCAGTTTACAACTCATGTGTATCAACCAGCAGAACAATGGTTATTGCAGCGGTTAATCCATTACCAGATGTAACGGTAACACAAAGCGGCCCAACAATTACTTCAAATCAAACAGGTGCAATATATCAATGGATTGAATGTGTGTCTGAGAATCCAATTATTGGGGAAACTGGCCCAAGCTTTACTGCAACAGTTGATGGTAGTTATGCCGTTAATATTGATTTAAATGGCTGCACTTCAACTTCACCATGCGTAAATATTACTACAGTTGGCGTAATTGAGAATGAAGAACTTAAGAATATATTACAAATTTATCCAAACCCAAGTAATGGTAATTTCATAATTAACTCAAGTGTTGAGAACATGAACTATACAATTATAAACATATTAGGTAAAACAATTAAGACAGGCAGATTCTCAACAGGAAATAATTTAATACAATTAACTGAAGAAAGCAATGGTATATATTTTATCCAAACAAATGGAGTAACATATAAACTTATCAAAAACTAAATACAAAAACATAAATCATGAAAAATAAATTATACATAAGCTTCTCACTTGCATTATTAGTAAGTATAACAGCTTGCAAAAAAGACAAAAAACCAACTACTAATACCACAAACACTTCAAGCTCCACAGATACTGTGGGATTAATATTTGCATATAATTTTAACTCAAACTTGAACGATACATCCGCCAACAATAACAATATAAACCAAAGTAATAGCAATAATTATTACTTCACATCAGACAGAAACGGTTCAGCTAATAAAGCCATTATGTTTAACGGAAATGGAAAACTAGCTTTATCTGTTAATCAATCGTACAAGGTTGGATTTCCTTTTACATTATCATTTTGGCTAAATGTACCCGATTCCGCAGCTAATAATCGTTTTTTCTATTCAGATGATAACAGTACTTATTATGGTTTTTGGGCCCAAACATCCCCAACAACACCCGGTAAAATAACATTCACATTTGGAAATGGTGGTGGATCTGGATCTAATAACCGAAATACAGCAGTTTCATCATTATCAATAACAAATAACACATGGCATCATGTGATGGGCGTATTTAAAAACGCGAATGATTTTGATATTTACATAAACGGAGTAAAAGATCCTGCAATCACTTATAGCGGTAGTGCTACAAACTTAGTTTACTCTAGTTCAAACGGCTTTATAGGTGCATTACCTTATTTGCCGCAATATTTAAATGGAAAGATGGATAATGTTAAACTATGGAAGAAGGCGTTAAACTCAACACAAGCAAATGCTGAATTCATTAAAAACGATTAAAATTAAAAACTATGAAATATATTCTCACACTAATTTGTTTTGTGCAGTTAAATAGCTATGCACAAATTGGAGGTCTTTTAAATAAAGCCAAAGATTTAACTAAAAAAGATTCGAAAAAGGATTCAGAAACTAAAGATGAAAAACTTGATTATTCCTCAAATTTTTACGCACAATATAGCGAAAGAATATCTTCGGCATTAAGTAAAAATCAACAGATAAAATACAGAATCGAAAAACTACAAGCTGTCAATGTTGACACATTAAAAAATAGTTTGTTGTACTACGAAAATAACAAAAAAAAGTTTTCGGGAGATGCTGCAATTTATGCCGAGGCCTTAAAAGAAGATGTTACTAATTTTGACAAGGACTTTGATGAATTTGTTTTACCTGACATAAACTCCTTTATTGGTAAAAAGAATGACATCTATGCACTTGACTTTTACACCCAATCTGCTAACTATATTGAGCTAATTAATGTTTCAAAAAAAATGTATAAAGGGCCAAACGATCTAAATGGAGTTGTAAACAAAATAGAAACAGCAAAAAAGGAATGTGCTGCAAAATTAGTTGCTGATGGCAAAATAACATGTGCCGAACAATTGGAACATTTATGGGAATTTAGATTTTCCTCTGGAGATGACGGCTGTTTAAAAGGAACTGTAAATGAAATCATCAAAAATTCGATAGATAATGGTGTATATGTTTATTTAAGCACCGAAAATTTAGTAAGAGGCTATAGTATGAACTCAATAAGACTCAATATTTATATAGATGATGAAAAAATTAGCTCGATAAATATCGACAAAGATTATTATAGCGAAACAAAAAACGGCTGGATAAGAACTCTACTAATACCAGGGCTTAAAAATTTTGATAAAAGAAGCAGTTACCCTTCGCAATTAGCTGGTTATAAAAAACTTAAAAAAAATTGCAAAATCACTGTTAAATCCGAATCTAAAGAAACATGGCAAGCTTCTTTTAACTATGATATTTCAGCTTATTCAGGAACGGTAGATGAGTACTTTAATAAAATAGAAATGGAATATTACAAAACTGTGAAATTCCCAACAAACAAATTTAAAGATGCTACACTTGAAAAAGCAGCCTTAGATTATTATAACGATGCTTGGACGAAATACAACAAGGTTAAGGGGAAAGCTTACAAAGTAGTTATTGAAGGCAATAATTGGACGCAAAAAAGAAGCAAAGTTGGCGTGCTAACTGGTAGATATACAACAGCCTATTTTGCGGTAAAAGGCGATGACGGGAACTGCTACTTTTTTGATGTTAGAATTGACCAAGCATATATTGATAATGGGAAGTACGAAAATAAAATAAGCTTTGGAAGTTTCCCATCAGAAGAAAGAATTTTATGCGAAAACGTTAAATAAAATTCTCTGTTCATAAAAATATCTCCTATAAAATATTAAAACAAAAAATTAACTTAAAAAGGTTTATGACTGATGAAAGACTATGTCCAAGTATCATAGAATATAGGGCATTTCAAGGCGCCCTATTTAAAAGAAAGCTTTACATTGAAGTTGATAATATAACTTTAGGCTCCAAAAAAATTTACACAAAAGATATTACCGGCGTGTTAATCGGTCGTATTAATAAAATGGCAGGCAATAAAATTGCAAGTTCGAGCTACTTTTTTAAGGTGAGGGATTCAAAACAAATAATTAATGTTGGATTTGCGAAGTATGCGCTTACTACAAGTAAAATAGATTATGACATTGTATTTCAAGACATTCAGCAAATTGCAGCTATTTTAATTGCCCAACTAAAAAACCAAAAACTAGAAACATTCAAAACCACTCAGCGCGTTGATTTAGATTATAATACAATAACTTCCCAAGGTTTAATTATCAAACCACATTTCCTACAAAAAGAAGTGCTCATCACTTGGCAACAACTATCTTTCCAAAACAGAAATGGCTGTTTGGAAATAAACAACAACAACAAAACAGTTCAAACTTTAAATTATGTTCAACATTGGAACATACATTTACTTGTTGAATTGTGTCATGCAATAAAACCCTAAATACCCAATACAATCTACCTATAAATTAGCATTACCCTAATTGTCGCTTTTTATTATAATACTTCCATCAAATATGTAAGGTATATAATCGGATATGAACTCAATCTGCGTAATGATAGAAAATGTAAAAAAAAAATAATTTCATTTCCTAGGTTTGAAAATAATTTCTAGTTAAAGCTACATACAAAAACAACAAATATCCAACATGAAATCTAAGTTTTATTTATTATTTGCAACAATAGCACTGCACTTGAGTTCACAATCACAATGTGTAATTACCTCTAACATAAGTTCTCTTCAAGGGAACACGTTTTGCGAGCCAGCCAATGTAAATTTACAAGCAACTAATCTTAATAGTTCTGGAATGTGGACTCAAAAAAATGATTTTGATAATGGCGTTCGAGAAAGTGGCGTTTCATTTAGCATAGCCGGCAAAGGGTATTTTGGATTAGGAAGTGACGGAATAAACACTTTAGTTGACCTTTGGGAATACGATCCAATTACAGATACTTGGAGTCAAAAGGCCAATTTTCCAGGCACCTTTAGGAATGGAGCAAGTTGTTTTACAATAAATAACAAAGCTTATATTGGTTTAGGGGTTACAGCGGGACCTACTTTCTTAAGTGATCTTTGGGAATACGATCCTGCTTCAGATACTTGGACTCAAAAGACTAGTCTTCCAATATCTGCACTCCCAAGGGCATATGCTACAGGGTTTAGTATAGAAAACTATGGGTATTTTGGATTAGGAAGAACTAGCTACACAGGAGGTAGTCCTTTTACCAATGATTTTTGGAGATATAATCCAACCACTGATACATGGACTCAAGTTTCAAATTTCCCCGCTAGCGCAAGAGAAAATGCGATAAGCTTTACTATTGGTGGATTAGCCTATATTGGACAAGGTAATGTTAATGGCGGTCCTTTTGAAAAGGACCTATGGGAATATAATCCAATAACAGATATATGGTCTCAGAAAGCTAACTACGCTAATTCTTCTGGCAGAACAAGAACAGTTGCTTTTAGTTTAAACGATAAAGGATATGTTGTAACAGGCGATGCTAGTAGTACTGGGGGATTAATATTAATGAAAGAATACAATCCTTTAAACAATACATGGATAGTAAAAGAAAATTTTCCAGGCATTACGCGAATAGGGGCTTCTGGATTTGTAATTGATAACAAAGCCTATATAGTAGGAGGCAGAGATTATAATACTTCCAATATAAATATTAATGAAGTACAAGAATATAACGGAACTCTTATCTATTTATGGTCAACAGGCGAAAATACCAAAAATATTATTGTCAACTCAACAGGGCAATACTCTGTAAATATTACAGATCCAAATGGTTGTAGCGCCTCTGCCAATATTACAATTAATGTAAATCCCTTACCAGATATAGGATTAACTGTAAACAACACTACATTAACTGTTAATGAAATCGGGGCTACTTATCAATGGTATCAATGTGTAACTAGCCCTCCTCCGGCAGGCTTAATCATGATACCAGGAGAAACAAATCAATCGTTTACAGCAACATCAAATGGAGATTATGCAGCAATAGTAACAACTTCAAATGGTTGTGTTGACACAACGGAATGTTCAAGTATCACTACTGTAGGAATAAATGAACTTGATAATAAAAACAATTCCATCGCCTTTCCAAATCCGAGCAACGGAAAATTTAATTTACAAACAACAGAAAAAGGAATTTATTTTATAATGGATGCACTAGGTAATATTATTAAAACACTTGATATACAGGAAAATAAAAGTAACACTGAAATACTAATAAGTACTAATGGCGTGTACTTCATCGTTGGTCCTAACTCAAGGCAAAAAATAATTATAGGAAAATAAAAAACATATTTTAAAATTTTAGAATAATGGATAACTCAACGCTGTACATCTTAATAATTGTTGCCGTTTGCTCAATGACTACAATAATTATTGCACTGTCATCTAGCAAAACGAAAAAAAAGTGATAACATGGAAAAATCTCAAAAAGAAACAAATACAACTCGAGCTATTAACCAAGTTAAAATCAGTGCTATTAAACAAATAAGTAATGTACTTCTAAAGTCTTTAACTTCATTCTTATCCAAATTATTAGGAAGAACCAAATAACTCAAATTTTATGGAACCAAATAATAGAGCCGCAATCACATACTACAAAACATTTCAAAAGGCTTTAGAAAAAATTTCAGAAATTGATCCTTTAGCTAAATCAGCTGCATATAAGAGTCAACTTTCACAACTGGAAATAAATCTTAAAAACATAAAAAAAATTGAACCCAGCTATGATACTTCTGCGCTGGAAGCTGAAATAGAAAAATACAAAGGAACTATCAACTCCCAAGATAAAAACAAATCGCTCGACAAAGATTTATTAGCCTTGACTAAGGGATTTGATTACTTTGAAAAAATATTAAAAGAAACGAAACTTAATTTTGATAACATTGAAAGTCAGGTAAAAAATGCCACAGAACCTATGAATAGGGATATTGCCATTTTTAAAAAGAATCATCCTGACTACAATACAACAGAATTTGAAACCAAAGTTTCCGATTTTCAAATAAAATTTCGTGAAAAACTTGAAGAAGCAAAATCAGGAAATACTGATGTAAATGATTTAAAAAAGGATTTAGAGTTTACAATATTATTACCCACATTAAGTTGGCGGGATTATGAAGGTGATGATTTTATTTATGGTTCGCATAATCCTACTGGCAATCCTTACTTACCGGATTACATTTGGTCGCAAGCTGGTATTGATAAACTACAATCTATTTTAGATAGTTACCCAGATAGATTAAATCAGTTTTTGGCTAAATATAGTTTAAAGGAAATAAATGATTTATACACAGTAAATGCAGATGGTGATATACAACCTTCCAATGAAAACTACCGTGATTATAAAACAAACACAATCGTCTCATTCATAAGAGATTTTGCAAGAGATACAAAAAACCAATTAAGTGAAGCGAAACTCCAGTTAAAGGCATTGGAGGAAGTGGGAGATTTTGTAGTTGAAACTTTTTTTAATAAAAAAATTCACGCTTTAAGATGGATACATCTTTCCAAAATATTTAATAAGAGTACAAAAATATTAGAGATTGGAAGTAAGTATCAAGAATTATTTAATGCATATGGCAACCTTGATAACTACAAAGAAATAATTAGACAAAATAGTATAAAACGTGCTAAGTCGGTAAAAATGCCTAAGGCTGTTAATATAAACCCCGAAATTGAATCATTAGCTAAAATAGCATTTGAAAGCAAAGCTTGGAATGAAGAAGTGTTGAAAGTTATTTTATTAGGTGGAGACTGGCGTTTAGAAAGAAACAGCGATTTTATAATTGGCCGAGTATATGATGTTGCCATTGCTGCAAAACAAAAAACAGGTGTATGTATGCTCTACAATGCAACTATACGACAAGAAGATATTGGAGGCGAATTTTCTGTACCCTTTATTTCATCATACAACAGCAAAGCCATTGCAGAAGAAAATATTTAAAACTAAAACTACCCTATGAAAAAAATAGCACTAATTTTACTTACCATAGTTTCCTTATCCACATTTGCACAAGATAAATACGAACTATCAGGTGACTCAACAAAACGTACTTGGGATTTTTTCAAGTATTTTACTTTTCCCTCAGCAGGTGATTTAAATCAAGCTGTTGAAGAGGAAGCATGCTTAAAATTAGGCTCACAAAACTATGCGCAAGCCCTAAATAAGTTTGAAGTATTATGGATAGATTTTAATAGTGGACCAAAGAGTCAAAAGAAAATTAAAACTTCCGAAAAATCAATTGTTGCTATGTGCAAAACAATTGCTACTAATTATGCTGTTTCCCCTAGTGTCACAAATGCATCGACTGACAAACGTTACAAAGTAAAATACTTTTTCGATTTGAAAGGATTTAAAGCATATACTGGAAAATGCAAACTACTCTATCCACAAAACACTGAGATAGCAGAGTATGATAACACGGTTGCCGGAATATTCTCTAACTTAATCAAGAATGAAGAATTCAAGAAGATGGAAGAACAATCAAAAAATACGCAGCCACAAACAAGTATACTAACTAGTTCTAAAAAAACTCCAAGAGGAAATGATGCTTTGGAATATCAAAATGCTAAAGGTATTATTGATGAGCCATTTATATTTGAAAAAGGAGCATTGCAAGTGGGCAAAGATGGAAGCAGAAAAAGTTACGAAGAAGGGATTGCAAAAAGTGATGCCGTTATTAAAGAATATGATGAAGCTGTGACAAAATTTTTAGCTACCAATCCATCTGGCGCCATTTTGAAAGTGTATTTAGATAGATTAAAGATAAAGGCAAATGCTGTTAATTCAGCTATAAAGCAAACAGCAAATGGATACGAAAAAGAGGTTGGACTATACCCAACTGGTTCTCTTCAGGAATTATACTTATACAAAGGATTTTTGCAAAGTATTTCAAGGATATACACCGAAACTCAAGTATTTAAGGATAATTTGAAAACAGTTGAAGCAGCTATTGCATCATATGGCTCTCGTGAAAAATTTATGGATAAGATGGAAGAGAAATACAAAAATTGGGTTAAAAATTTAAAAATGATTCCTGCACAACAAAGTAATCCTAAAATAGAAGCCATGGTTAAAAAAAGATACGAAGAAGCTTATAAAGGATTCACAGTTACCCAAGTAAACATTACATACCAAACATGGATAATTGACAAGAATGAATTTGATGTTCCACTCTGCAGAAAATTAAGTGTATGCGTAGCAGTAAAAAATGCCAAAGGTGAATGCGGCATTGGAAGTTCAAATGTAAGAGAAGATTATATGGGTGGTGGTACTTATACTGAAGCCTACATGTATTTACCTTCTGATCCGATTATTGTTCCTTGTGAGAATATAAAATAATATAACAAATCCACTTAGTAGATAAACCAAATTCTCATATCCAACCTCAACTTAACTTTATTTTAACTATCTTTGCCTTACAGGTCGTTCTATCGCTGCTTCAAGAAATTGGAGGAGAGGAAAGTCCGGGCAACACAGAGCATCCTGCTTCCTAACGGGAAGGTGCGTAACGTGCAAACAATACGTAACAGATAGTGCCACAGAAAATATACCACCAGCTTGCTGGTAAGGGTGAAAACGCGAGGTAAGAGCTCACGTGTTTATTGGCAACAATAAATTAGGTAAACCTCAGGAGTTGAAAAACCAAATAGGTTACAAGTAAGGCGGCTCGTCTTTTGTTGAAAAACAGTTGTAATGGGTAGGTTGCTTGATTCCGCTGGTGACGGCGGAACTAGAT
>CAZRUA010000049.1:0-25833 GCA_964603125.1 uncultured Flavobacteriaceae bacterium
TACGCTGCAGTTTATGAAATAAATATGTTGCGTTGTATTTTCTGTGGTTTGTGTGAAGAAGCTTGTCCTAAAGAAGCAATTTTCTTAACTGATAGAATTGTTGATGCTGAATTTGAGCGTGACGATTTTGTTTACGGAAAAGATAAATTAGTTGAAACTTTAGAAAAGCGTATTGATGTAAGTAAACGTCAAACAAAAGAAGTAGCTGAGTTTAAAAAAATACAAGGCTTAAAGCATAATGAGTTGTTTGATGCAAAAAAATTAAACAAAGGAAATCACTAAATTAAAATTGTAAATAAAAAAATATGTTAGGTTATACAATTACACAATGGCTTTTCGGAATACTATCCTTTCTTGCAATTATGTTTGCATTAATGGTGGTATTTAGCCGTAATCCAGTTAATAGCGTTTTATACTTAGTCTTGACTTTCTTTTGCATTGCAGGCCACTATTTGTTGTTAAATGCTCAGTTTTTAGCAGTTGTTCATATTGTTGTTTATGCAGGTGCAATTATGGTACTATTCTTATTCGTAATCATGTTAATGAATTTGAATCAAGATTCTGAACCACAAAAAACGGTAATGTCGAAGATTATTGCAGGTACAATAGGTGGTTTATTGTTGTTTGTTTTAATTGGCGCATTAAAAGGTGCTGATCAAATGAAGCAAGTGCAAGCAGGTAATTCAGAAATTGGTTTAGTGAAAAAATTAGGACAAGTTTTGTTTGGAGAATTTTTATTCCCATTCGAAGTTGCTTCTATTTTGTTGCTAGCTGCGTTGGTTGGTGCAATTATGATTGGTAAAAAGGATGCTAAATAATATTAAATAAAATTAGATAACATGATAAACGGAATTTCTATAAACTATTACATTTTACTTTCAACGCTGTTGTTTACGATTGGAGCAATTGGCGTTATGGCACGCAGAAATGCAATTATTATTTTTATGTGTGTTGAATTAATGCTTAATGCAGTAAACTTATTATTGGTTTCTTTTAGCACTTTACACGGAGATGCAAATGGACAAGTATTTGTATTTTTTATTATGGCAGTAGCAGCAGCCGAGGTTGCAGTGGGATTAGCCATTTTATCAATGATTTACAGAAATATCAAGAGTATTGATATTGATTTATTGAGCAACTTAAAAAATTAGAAACAGAATTATATAAATATTTTTATGATTAAATTAATTGCATTAGTTCCTTTATTTCCACTACTAGGTTTTTTAATAAACTCCTTTTTTGGAAAAAAATTAGGTAAAAGCGCATCAGGTATTATTGCTGCAGGAAGTATTTTAGCTTCTTTTGTTGTAGCTCTTTTAGTTTTTATTGAAGTAAAAGCAACTGGAGCTTCTCAAAATGTTGAGCTGTTTTCATGGATTTCTTCTGATACTCTTCAAGTTCCATTTGCATTTTTGGTAGACCCATTATCTTCATTATTTTTATTAATAATAACTGGTATTGGATTTTTAATACATGTTTATTCTATTGGATACATGCACGATGATGAAGGGTTCACAAGATTCTTTTCATACTTAAACCTTTTCGTTTTCTTCATGCTTTTATTAGTGTTAGGAAATAACTACCTAATATTATTTGTGGGTTGGGAAGGTGTTGGTTTATGTTCGTATTTATTAATTGGATTTTGGTTTAAGAATACAGCTTATAACAATGCGGCAAAAAAAGCTTTTATCATTAATCGAATTGGTGATTTAGGTTTTTTATTGGGAATGCTTTTAATTTTTGTAAATTATAACTCATTAACATTCCAAAATGTATTTGCTCCAGGTGCTGGTACTTTTACAAGCGAAGGAACTAAAACAGCAATTGCTTTATTATTGTTTGTAGGAGCAATGGGTAAATCAGCTCAAATACCTTTATACACTTGGTTACCTGACGCGATGGCGGGTCCAACTCCTGTATCTGCGTTAATACACGCTGCAACAATGGTAACTGCCGGTATTTATATGGTTGTTCGTTCAAATGTTTTCTATATGTCTTCTGAAGTTGCTTCTGAGTTTGTAGCAATTATTGGTATAGCTACTGCTTTATTTGCAGCAACAATTGGTCTTCTTCAAACAGATATCAAAAAAATTCTGGCTTATTCAACTGTTTCACAATTAGGCTTAATGTTTTTAGCATTAGGTGTTCATGCTTATAGCACTGCTGTTTTCCATGTCGCTACTCATGCATTTTTTAAAGCATTATTATTCTTAGGCGCAGGTTCTGTTATACATGCTATGGGCGGCGAACAGGATATACGTAAGATGGGTGGTTTAAAAGGAAAAATCAAAATCACTTTTGTAACTATGTTAATTGGAACAATTGCAATTAGTGGTATTCCCCCATTCTCAGGTTTCTTTAGTAAGGATGAGATACTAGCGCATGTTGCTGATCATAATAAATTTTTATGGTTATTAGGAAGTATTGCTTCAATGTTAACAGCTTTCTATATGTTCCGAATGTTGTATTTAACATTCTGGGGTAAGTTCAGAGGTACTCACGAACAAGAACATCATTTACATGAATCACCAAAATCAATGACAATTCCTTTAATGGTATTGGCGGCCTTATCAATCTTAGGCGGACTAATTGGATTACCTGAATTTTGGCACATGCCAAACTGGATAAGTGAATTTTTGGAGCCAGTAGCTCCTAAATTAACTTCGACTTTAAGTCATAGCGAGGAATGGACTTATATGGGGTTAGCAGTGTTAGCTGCTGCTACAACCATTTATTTTGCTTATATGATGTTCATAAAAAACAAGGTATTACCAGCTAACTCAATAAAGGAAATGAAACCTTGGCAACGTTTAATTTACAATAAGTACAAAGTGGATGAATTATATGAGTCGGTTATTACAAAACCAGTTGATGGAATTGGAACCGCTTCTGATCAAGTATTGGAAAAGCAAATTGTTGATGGTACAGTAAATGGAACTGGTGTTACCGTTACATGGTTAAGTGGATTAACCAAGCAATTGCAAACAGGTCATATTGGTTTTTATTTATTTGCAATGGTAATAGGTATCATCATTGTTTTATTTACAAGTTTAGTTAAGTAATTCATCATAAAAATATTATAACAAAATAAAGTATGTTAACAGGTTTATTAATTATTTTTCCGCTACTAGCTTCAATCTTGGTTTTCTTATCCAAAGGGAAAACGGCGCGTAATTTAGCATTAGGAGCAAGTGTGTTAGAATTTATTCTTTCTTTAATTGTTGTTTTTCAGTTTAAGCACGATCCTTCAAGTAAGTTGTTAAGTTTAGATTGTTCTTGGATTACAGCAATTGGCGCCAAGTTTGCCGTTTCAGTGGATGGGATAAGCATTTTACTAGTTTTATTAACTACATTCTTAACGCCTTTAATTATTTTATCTTCTTATAAGAATGAATACGAAAAACCAAACAATTTTTACGGTTTAATCTTGGTTATGCAAATGGCTTTAGTTGGTGTATTTGCAGCAACTGATGGTTTCTTATTTTATATTTTCTGGGAATTAGCTTTAATTCCAATTTACTTTATTTGTTTGCTTTGGGGTGGCGAAAATCGCGCACGTATTACATTTAAGTTTTTTGTTTACACTTTACTAGGTAGTTTATTTATGCTAGTAGGTTTAATTTATTTACATAGCCACACTGCTAATTCATGGGCTTGGAATGATTTAGTAACTGCAGGTAGAACAATGACAGCCGATCAACAATCTGTTGTATTTTGGTTAATATTTGTTGCATTTGCTATTAAAATGCCTGTATTTCCTTTGCACACTTGGCAGCCAGATACTTATGTTACAGCTCCAACCCAAGGAACAATGTTGCTTTCGGGTATAATGTTAAAAATGGGAACTTTTGGTTTAATTAAATGGTTACTACCTATTGTTCCTCTTGGTTTAGAAAAATGGGGTGGTACAGCAATCACATTCTCGGTTGTAGGAATTATTTATGCCTCAGTAATTGCTATAGTTCAAAGGGATTACAAGCGTTTAATAGCTTATTCATCTATTGCTCACGTAGGATTAATAGCTGCTGGTATTTTGGCTGCTAACCAACAAGGTGTGCAAGGTGCAGTTATTCAAATGTTAGGCCATGGTGTTAATGTGGTAGGTTTATTCTTAATTGCTGATATTTTATTGCGTCACACTGGTACGAGAAATACAGATGAGCTAGGCGGTATTAGAAATGTAAATTCAAATTTTGCAGTTTTGTTCTTAATAGTTTTGTTAGGCTCGGTTGCCCTTCCATTAACAAATGGTTTTGTAGGCGAGTTCTTATTATTAAATGGTGTTTATCAATATGGTGCAGTTACGGCAGGATTTGCGGGCTTAACAGTTATTTTAGGAGCAGTTTATATGTTACGTTCGTATCAAAAAATTATGTTGGGTGAGGTTACTTCAACAACAGCAAATTTTGGACGCATAGCGCCAACTGATAAAGCAGTTTTGGTAATCATTTGTATAGTTATTATTGTATTTGGTGTTTATCCAAAACCTATCAATGATATTGCTGAACCAGCAGTAAAAGCATTAATAAGTAATTTAAAATAATTTAAAAGATATATAATTTAAAAGTATGAAGGGTATTTTCATCATAAGCGGACTAGGAATTCTGGCCATGTTATCAGAAATTTTCAAGTTTAAAAAATTATTGTTTCCAATTGTATTGTTAGGAGTTCTTGCAGCTTATGTAAGTAATTTCTTTGAGTGGAACACTGATTTTAGTGCAGGCGGACCATTTAAGATATTTGATAACATGATTCGTTTTGATAATGTTTCATTAGCATTTAGCGGAGTTATATTAGCTACTTTACTTTTATGGTTTGTTTTAGCGAACGATTGTTTTGAAAAGGAAACAACCATCGCTGATCATTTTACTTTGGTGTTGTTTTCAGTAGTGGGTGCTTTAATGATGGTTTCATATACTAACATGACTACTTTATTTTTAGGTATCGAAACATTATCAATCCCAATGTATGTTTTAGCAGCAAGTCAAAAAAACCGTTTGGCTTCAAACGAAGCTGGTTTTAAGTATTTAATTATGGGCTCATTTGCGTCTGGGTTTTTACTATTTGGTATGGCGTTAGTTTATGGTGCAACTGCTTCATTTGATATTGCAACTATAGCAAGCTATACAATGGGTAACACAGCAATTCCAGGTTTCTTTTATGTTGGTGTAATGATGATGTTAGTTGCAATGTGTTTTAAAGTTGGCGCAGCGCCTTTCCACTTCTGGACACCAGATGTATATCAAGGTTCTCCAACTGTAATTACGGCATTAATGAGTACTGTTGTTAAAACAGCTGCTTTTGCTGCTTTTATTCGTTTATTTATGTTTGGGTTCTTATCAACTTCAGGAACATGGAGCACAACACTTTCTGTAATTATTGCTTTATCTCTTGTAATATCAAATATTACCGCTGCAACGCAAACCAGCGTGAAGCGCATGTTAGCCTATTCAAGTATAAGCCACGCAGCATTTATGTTAATGGCAATTTTGGCAGGTAATAATGCGGCAGGTGGATATAATGTAAGTTCAATGCCAGCTGTATTGTATTATTCTTTAGCATATAGTATTGGTTCTATAACTGCATTTACTGTATTGTACAATGTTGCAAAAAAATCTGGAAACGAAAGTTTTGATGCATTTAATGGTTTAGCTAAGCGCAGTCCTATGTTGGCAGCTTGTATGACCATTGCAATGTTATCTTTAGCAGGTATTCCAATTACGGGCGGTTTCTTCGCTAAGTATTTTATCTTTTCAACTTTAATAGGAACAAGCTTTAAATGGTTATTGATTTTAGCGGTATTAACTTCGGCTGTTGGTGTTTATTATTATTTCCGAGTTATTATTGCAATGTACTTTAAACCAGCAAATACAGAAGAAAAGGTTGAGCTTGAAACCTCTCATGTTTTCTTGGTTGTATTTACTAGCTTGGTTACTTTAGCAATTGGTGTTGTACCAGATTTAATTATTAAGTTAATCTAAAACTCTAGAACCTGTACCGCAAAATATTCATAACCGGCCTTGTATTCCATATCATCGCCGCTATATTTAGTATTGGATATTATCACTGCGATGAGCTGTATCAAATTGTTGAGATGGCTGGGTATAAATTGGGTTTAAATTCGTTAGCTGAATTACCATGGGAATATCCAAACCAAATGCGTTCAGGAATTCAGCCTTTAATGGTTTTTTCGTTTACAAAAGTTTGTTGGGCTGTAGGTATTAATAATCCATTTACAATAACGCTCTTTTTAAGATTAGCGCATTCGCTGTTTTCATTTTTTGCTTGTTGGTGGTTATTCAAAATATTTGTAAAGAAAATTGATAGTCCAGTTCATCGCCAATGGTTAGCTTTTCTAACAGTTTTATTGTGGTGTATTCCATATTTTCATGCACGACTTTCTAGCGAAAATTTATCCGCCTCCTTATTTATAATCGCATTGTGTTTGTATTTAAAGGAAGTGAAAACGAATAATTTAGTAAACACTTTACTTATAGGTTTATTTTTGGGATTATCCGTAGTCGTTAGGTTTCAAGCTGGTTTTATGGTGTTTGGTTTTGGAATGTGGTTGTTATTTATTCAACGAGAGAAATTAGTTCAATTAACAACAATGTTTTTAGGAATTGTGCTCGCTGTTGGTCTTGGTTTTATTATTGATTATTGGTTTTATGGGGAATGGACTTGCAGCGCTTGGAACTATTTAAATTTAAACATTATACAGGGTAAAGTAGCAAATTTCGGTAAAGAACCTTGGTATTTTTTTATTAGTGAAGGCTTTATTAAAATTATTCCTCCCTTGAGTCTTTTTGTTTTTGCTGGTTTCGCTTCACTTTGGATTTTTAAACCGAAACATGTTTTAACTTGGTTGACTTTGCCTTATGTATTTATTCATTTTTTTGTTGTTCATAAGGAGTTGAGGTTTTTATTTCCGCTAATTAATTTTTTGCCAATTATCTTAATACTCTTTTTTCAGGAGATAAGTGAACGACAAGAAACAAGTAAATTTTTTAATAAGCTTTATCGTATAAATCCTAGGTATTTAATTATACCATTTATGATTTTAAATTCAGGGGCTTTATTAGTAGCTAGTTTAAAGGCATCCGATAATCATATATCTACAACAAAATTTTTGTATGAGAATTACAATAAGCCAACAAATGTTTTATTTACAAAGGTAGATCCTTTAGGTTTAGATATACAATTGCATTATTACACCAAGCCTTATATACAAACTATAAATATTTTGAGTGACGACTCAATTGAAAAATTTATTGATAGTAAAAAAGGCAACCTTTGGTTAAGTGAGGAGTTTTATGATGAGAGCATCATTAAGAAGGGCAATTATACATACAAGAAGGTATATTGCAATTTACCAGAATGGGTGAAACATGTGAATGTAAATAATTTTTTAGCACGCACTCATATAGTAACTCTATTCGAAATTTCTAAAAATGATAATTAGTGTTTGGGAATTTTTTCAAAATTTACTGAACCCAAAATCAATTGTGGCTTTGGGAGTGCCTTTGTTACTTTTTGTGATTTTTGCAGAGACGGGTTTGTTTTTTGGTTTCTTTTTGCCAGGTGATAGCCTTGTATTTATAACTGGTTTGTACACTTCTACACATCAAGAATTAATTCACATGTCCTTTTATCCACTTGCTGGCTTAATGATTTTATCAGCTGTATTAGGAAACATTGTAGGATATTTATTTGGCCGAAGAGTAGGGCGCAATTTGTTTAAACGTGAAGATAGTTTGCTTTTTAAAAAGAGACACTTAATTGCTACCGAAAATTTTTACAATAAGTATGGTCCACAAACTCTGGTTTTAGGGAGATTTTTGCCTTATGTGCGAACATTTGCACCTATATTAGCAGGTATAATAAAAATGGATTTTAAATACTTTTTAATGTATAATATTTTAGGCGCTGTAGCTTGGATTACAAGTATTTCGGGATTAGGATATTTTTTAGGAAGTCGTTACCCTTGGTTAGAAAATTATTTAGGTTATATAGTTATTACTTTTATACTCATAACAACAATCCCAGTTGTTATCATGTATTTTAAAAATAGACCAAAAAAATGAATTTTATCGATGTAATAATAATAATTCCAATTATTTGGGGAGTTTACAAAGGTTTCACAAAAGGTTTGGTAATGCAGGTAGCTACATTATTTGCTTTTGGTGCTGGTATCTGGGTGGCACACAACTTTAGTAGTAAGTTGCAAACATGGTTAAACCTCGAATGGAAATATGCACCAATATTGGCATTTAGTATTTTGTTTTTAGGGGTTCTTTTGTTGGTATGGATGGTGGCAAAGTTTGTTACAGCAAGGGTGAGTGACGTAAGCCTTGGTTTGGTAAATAGGTTAGCTGGTGCTGCTTTTGGAGCATTAAAGTTTGCTTTAATTTTAAGTGTCTTAATTTTTGTTTTGGATAGTGTTGAAAAGAGCTATCCAACTATTGAGATTAAAACCAAGGATGAATCATTATTGTACAGACCAGTGGCAAAAATTGCTCCTATGTTAATTCCTGGTTTAGAGGCTAAGAAATTTAAGGTAGATGCTGATATTCAGATAAAACCAAAAATTGAAACAGTTGAGGAGTAAATCAAAAAAATAGTATAATTTTAGGCACAAAAACGCACAACATGTTTGAGAATAATTTAGCATTTGCAAAGCAATTAGACGAAAAGGATAAGTTAAAATCGTATAGAGAAAAATATTATCTACCTATGCACAACGGACAACCTGTGGTTTATTTCACAGGAAATTCATTGGGTTTGCAGCCTAAAACAACTCAGGATTATGTTGTGAATGAACTTGAAGATTGGGCAAGTTTTGGTGTTGAAGGACATTTCAATGCCCGCCGCCCTTGGTTTAAATACCATGAGTTTTTCTCGGAAAAGGCTGCAAAAGTTGTTGGCGCATTACCTAGTGAAGTTGTAATGATGAATCAACTAACAGTGAATCTTCATTTACTAATGGTTTCGTTTTATAAACCAACAAAGCAACGTTATAAAATTTTATGCGAAGCTAAAGCATTCCCATCTGATCAATATGCACTTCAGTCTCAAATTAGATTTCATGCAGATAAAGGATATAATGTAAATGATGCTTTAATTGAAATTAGCCCACGCGAAGGTGAGTATGCTCTTCGTCACGAAGATATTTATAAAGCTATTGAAGAAAATAAGGATTCGCTTGCATTGGTAATGTTAGGTGGAGTAAATTATTTCACTGGGCAAGTTTTTGACATGAAAGCGATAACAGAAGCTGGAAATGCTGTTGGAGCTTATGTTGGATTTGATTTGGCTCATGCTGCTGGTAATTTAAAATTAGAACTGCATAAATGGAATGTAGATTTTGCTTGTTGGTGTAGTTACAAGTATTTGAATGCAGGACCAGGAGCGGTGGCTGGTGCTTTTGTTCATGAGAAACATCATACGAACACTGATTTACCTTTGTTTGCTGGTTGGTGGGGCCATGATAAAGCAACTCGTTTTAAAATGGATAAAACATTTGTTCCAATGCAAAGTGCTGAGCGTTGGCAAATGAGTAACGCCCCAATATTAAGCATGAGTGCAGCATTAGCCGCATTAGATATTTTTGATGAAGTAGGAATGGACGCTTTGGTAGAGAAAAGTAAAATGCTGACTGATTATCTTGAATTTATAGTTGAAGGAATCAATGAGGATTTGAAAAAAGCAAACGCTCCGTTACTCGAAATAATTACTCCAAAAGAAAATAGAGGTTGTCAACTTTCAATTATTGCTCACCAAAGAGGAAAGGATTTGTTTACTCAGTTGTTAGAACATGGAGTAATTGCCGATTGGCGCGAACCAAATGTAATACGTTTAGCTCCAGTACCAATGTATAATAGTTTTGAAGACATGTACAGTTTTGGGCAAATCTTAAGACACTTGCTGGCTAAGTAATTTAAAACTTATATCCTACAGATAAATTTAGCCAATGATTTCTAATAAAAAGAGAACTTGGTGTATAGGTTTCTTTAATACCAAATCGTTGTAAGCTAATACGCAGATTTAATTCAAACACAAATGCTTTATGCGTTTGTAAAATATTACGTTGGAATCCGCCTCCCAAATGCAAGTAGCTGGCTATATTACTTGCATAAAAAGGATGTTCAAGTTTTAAAGCGGTTGATTTAGTAACTAAGTCATTATTAATTTCAATGGATGTTATTTGAAGATTTGCAGGCATCATATACCTGAAAACGTATCCGGCTGTGCCAAATGGGGTAACATGTTTTTTGCTTTCTTTTTGAGGAGCTAATTTTACTAGTAAAGGAAGTAATAGTTCACTTGCAGTTACCGTGTATTTATATTTAAACTCTTTATCATACAAAAAATCATACCCTTCTTTAAAGTAATATGAGTTAAACGTCAATCCATGGTATAGATATTCAAAACCTGGCATTAACGCTACTTGCCTTCTTCTTCCTATTCTTATTTCTGGTCTTATAGCAAAGAAAAACGATGCTTTTTGACGAGTAGATGCGGTGTGATTTTTATTATTGTAAAACTTCTCAATAACAGGGCCCATAGCAAAACGCATGTGAAACCTTTTGTCCACGCGTTCTTGAGCATTTGTCAAAAGTGCAAAGCAAAACAAAAAAGAAATTATAATTTTCAGTTTAATCATTAGTTTCCTATTAATACAAAAGCTCCCCAATAAAAAGGTTCTTTGTATTTTGTTTTAATTGCTTTTTGTGCTAATAAAAATGCTTCTTGCTTATTACCAGATTTTACATAGTTGGTATAGAAGTTTGTCATTAGTTCCATTGTTGCGTCATCACTCACTTCCCATAAACTCATAATAATTGATTTAGCCCCAGCTACTAAAAACGAGCGTTGTAACCCATAAACACCTTCACCTTGTTTTATTTGTCCCAGGCCTGTTTCGCAAGCGCTTAAAACAACCAAATCTGTTTTTTCTAGGCTCATATTCATTACTTCATAAGCAGTTAAAATCCCATTATTAGCGCCTAACGATTCACCTGTTTCATCAAATACTTTTTCGCAATTGGCTAGCATTAGACCAGAGCGCAATAGCGGATTTTTTTTAGCATTGCTAGTTTCAACACCAAGTACTTTATCTGCTTCTACTTCATCCACATCTGCTAAAAAGAATCCATGTGTGGCAAAATGTATTACTTCGGCATTAGCGCCTTTAGCTGATTCTTCAGTAGCTTTATCATTCATAACAACTTCTGTGTTGTATTTAGCCGCTTTTAAAATTTTGCTTAAGTTTTCTACTTCCTTTTTTGTTCCTGGTAAGGCTGCAATAATATCATCAGTTCCGTAAGTTGGGAAACCAAGTAAATAAGCCGTTTTCAGCACATTCCCTTTTCCGCTATTTTTAATTTTAATTATATCTTTTGTGTTTCCTAAAAGTACTACGCTATATTTATCTATTAAGTATTTATTATTTGCATCCTTAAGTGTAAGTAAGCTCACTTGATTATAAATTCCGTCTGGAGATACATAAACTTTTTTCTTCCCACCAAGCTTTTTCTCAATCGGTTCCCAAAGTAATGCAAATGATTCATTATCTGGTTTTATAGTTTGAATTTTTGTGCGGTAATTATTAATACCAAAATTTTCGATGTTATTTCCATCTTCTAAATTAACTACATCTATATTGCCCGAAACGTTTGTAATTAGAACTAAGTAGGATGTTTTTCCAGTAAATTTTAAATCGAATTTATTTACTTGTATTATTTCAACTAAAGCTTCATCGGCATTTAATTTAGAAACTACATCACTAAATGATACTTTCTTTTCTTTGCTCTCGTTAAATAAAGTTGATTTTGTTGCAAGCTTTTTTTCCAGTTGTTCGGTTTTTGTTTCAAGCGAATCTATATTTATTCCTTCGTTTTTAACCTCCTCATTTGATAATGAGTAAGCTCTTCCAAGCTGCTCTTTAGCGCTTTGCCAATCATAATAGGTTTCAATTAAATCAGCATCATTGCTTTGTAATACTTGATTACGAACCTTTGAACTTGAGTTTAATAATAATGCCTTGTTGTGTATTTGGTTATTAAACGAAGTGCTTAATAGAGACTTATCTTTCTCGTAATTACTCATAACAAATGAGTTGAAGCGATGAAAGCGTGGAGTTATTTTGTCCCAGAACTTTGTTTTTTCTACTTCACTTAATGATGCAAAGTATTCATCAATATACTCAGTAGTTTTTGTTATTACTGTTGTGAAATTGGCAGCAGCTTCGTCATTTTTATCATTAGCCCATTGAGCCAAAGCTAAATTTTCAATGGCTTTAACATGTTGAGGATGATTTAAACCATATATTTCTTTTGAAATAGTTATGGCTGAGTTCATCATTTCAAGTGCTTTTTCTTTTTTTCCTTCCGTCCGATAGAAGCTTGCTAAATCTTGTTGTGTAGCCAATGTAGCTGGATGTTTGTCACCAAATTTTGTTTTATAAATATTGCATGCTGTAGAGAGATTTTTCTCAACTTCCTCTTTTTTGCCCATATCCATGTATAAGTCGGCTAAACCTCTTTTTAAATGGGCGTAGTCGGGATGGCTGGCTCCAAGTTTTTTCTCTTTTATTTTTATCGCTTCTAAAAATAACGCTTCGGCTTCAGCGTATTTTTTTTCATCGCGGTAAATATAAGCTAGGTTTATTTTAAGTTTAATGTAGTTTGAGTATGTTTCTTTTAAAATTTGTCGGGCAACTTCAAGCGCTTGTTTCATGGTTGCTTCGGCTTTATCCAATCTTCCAGTTGCATGGTAAAGCATAGCACGATTATTTAGTACTAATGCATATCCAATTGTTGCTTGATGTCCACCAGCATTTAATGCGTTTGAGGCAAGGCCAATATATTTTTCAGCTTCATTAAATTTCCCGGCTTCTTTATACATTACGGCCATGTTGTTTAACGAAACACCATGCATAATGCTATTTTTAATTCTTTCTTCACGAATTTTAATTGCAGGCTCTAAATACTTTTGTGATTCGTGGTAACGACCTGTGTATTGATAAACCAAACCTAAATTATTCAATGTTTGTGCATAGGCCAAGGAATTGGTAGAATCGGCTAACTTGTAGTGAATTAATGCATTTAAGAAACTTGTTTCGGCAATTTTATATTCATTTGATGCTAAGAAAATCTCTCCACGACCATTAGCGCCATAACCTTTATCATATTCTGATTTGGTTTCCTGTTTTAAAAAATCACGTGTGTTTTTAAATGCATTGGTTGCTCTTGATCCATTTTCTTTTGTTTCAAATAAACCCGAATTATCTGCAAATGAAATGGCCCAGTTAAAGTTTGTTTCGTCAAACTGCTGACGCGATTTTTCTAATTTTTTATCAATAGCATCAGATGTAGATTCCTTTAATTTTTGTTTGGCTTTATCCTTTAATCCGCCGGCTAACCCGCTTAGTCCGCCCATATTGATTTGCGAGGACATGCTTAAGCTAATTAGTGCTAGAAAAGTTAAAAGTAATTTAGGTTTATTCATTTGGTAAATATTTGTAAAATCTTTCGCAGGTAACTTCATTATTTAATGTCTTATTTTCAAGTATAAAGTTACAAAAATGTTTGGCAAAATAAGGGGTAAGCATCACAGCTTTGGTACCCATTCCGTTAAAAATAAACACATTGTTATGTTTAGGGTGTTTACCCATAACTGGCCTTCTATCTATTACTGATGGGCGAACTCCCGCCTTATGTTCTAAAATTTCTTGATTAGAGGTGTCAATTACTTTACTTAATTTAGAAATAAGTTCATTAAAACCTTCTTTACTAGGTGTATCTGTTAAATCAGTCCAGTTATATGTAGCACCAACTTTATAAATATCTTCTCCAATGGGTAAAATAAAAGCGCCTTTATTTAATACGGCCTTTAACTTAATATTGGTATTCTTAATTGTTAAAACGTCGCCTTTGGCTGGTTTCATGGGTATCCAATTAAAAAATGGATTCTTGGATACAAGGTGACCTTCGCAAAAAATAATATTATCTGAAACTATGCCTTCGTACTCAATTTGTGTTTCCTTTACTTTTAATAGAGTGTGATTGTATGCTTCTTCTTTCAAAATATTTAATGAACGAAAGTGCACATGACACGATTGTAAAAACACATTAATGTTTAAGTAACCACTTTGTTTTACTTTACCATATTTGCCTGTTTCGCAACTTTGATTAATATCTGCCGCGCTGTATATAGTTGAATCAAGGAATTGAGATAATTCATCTTGGCTTTTTTTTAGCCATAAATCAATTTCTTGTTGTTCGGAAAACAATTTTAAAATGGATACAGGATTTAAAAATGTGGTGTTGAATGCTTTTTCATATTTACTGTAAAAAGTGTTTAACTCAGCCACTAATTCATCGGCCATCCATGATTTTGTTAAACGTTTAAAAACAATTGGGTTCCACAAACCAGCCGCAACTTTTGAGCTAGTTGATAGTTTTGGTTCATCAATAATAACAATAGATTTGTTTTCAGCTAAAAGGGTTAAAGCTAATATGGAGCCTGCCAAACCAGAACCTACAATTATATAATCAGTTTTTTTAAGCACTAGTTAATTAATTTTTTAAATATCCAAAAGCCTTTTAAATGGCTGCATTTGTTTATTTTTTTTTGAATGTAATTTTCGTGGAGTAAAAGTATTTGATTTTTTGTAATATTCATGCTTTCGTTCGCATGAGTTTTGCTAGCTTCTATATACCAACTTTGACTCATTAAGTTTGTTCCTCTTTCAGCTTCGCTCATGCTTTGCTCGTATTTTATATTCGATTCGAGGTTTGTTACTAAATGTTGACCCCTTGCATGAGGATGGTTCCAGCCAAAACAGTGCCCAATTTCATGTGGAATAGTTCGCTTATTACTGAGCATCTCTTGAATGTATTTGGCGCTGAGTTTTATGCGCAAATGCCCCATAACAGATTCCGCCGGGATTCTTTCCTCAATAAAATCTACAATATGAAAAAGTAATTTATCACGTTTTATATGAACTACCTCCGAAACAATTTCAATGGCGATTGTGCAAGATAAATTTAGAGCAGCAACGTTATAAACTTTTTTTGTTTGTAATATAATTTCGTTTTTAATAGATGTTAAATCAAGTTTCTGTTTTGAATCATTGTATAAAATTGCTTTTATATCAATATGAAATTGATTATTGGTTTTGTTTATTGTTATCATAATTATTTTCAAAAAAAAAGCTACAATGAATGTAGCTTTCTTTTTTAGTTTGGTTTTTTATTTATGCCATAGCGGCTGCAGTAATATTGCGTTTTGTTTCAATACTACTTTTTATATCTTCTAATCTACCTTTAGGAATTGAATTAATTAGTTTTTGAGTGTACTCTGTTTGTGGTCTTAAGCAAACATCATCTGCATCGCCCATTTCTTCAATTTTACCTTTATTCATTACAACAATTCTGTCGCTCATGAATTTAACAACAGATAAGTCGTGCGAAATAAATATGTAAGTGAATTTAAATTCTTTTTTAAGTTCATTAAGTAGGTTAAGCACTTGTGCCTGAACCGAAACGTCAAGAGCTGATACCGACTCATCACAAATGATGAACTTAGGATTTAAAGCCAAAGCACGAGCAATACAAATACGTTGACGCTGACCTCCACTAAACTCGTGTGGGTAACGGTAGAATTGTTGCTCCGTCATATTTACTCGTTTCAAGAGTTGCATAACGCGCTCTTTACGCTCAATATCATTCGCTAAAATATTATGCACTTTCATTGGTTCCATAATAGCTTCACCAATTGTAATACGTGGATTTAAAGAACTGTATGGATCTTGGAAAATAATTTGCATTTCCTTGCGTAAAGCACGCATTTCTTTGCTATTTATGTTAGTTATATCAAAACCTTTGTATTTGATAATACCTCCAGTAGGTTCTATTAATCTTAAAATAGTTCTTCCTAATGTGGTTTTACCACAACCTGATTCACCCACCAAGCCTAAAGTTTCACCTTCATAAACATCAAGTGTAACATCATCCACAGCTTTTACAAAATCTTTTGGTTTACCAAAAATGCTCTTGTTTACTGGGAAATAGGTTTTTATGTTTTTTAATTCAAGAATTTTTTCACGACTGTATAATTCTAAATGCTGTTGTTTTCTCTCTTCGTCAGATACAATAGCTTTTTGTAATAAGGTTTGAATATCACTTTCTTTTTCAAGAATTTCACCATCAACAACTTCCATAAAGTCAGCTACGGTTGGTAAAAAATGCAAACGCTTATCTAAAGGCGGACGGCATGATAACAAACCTTTTGTATAAGGGTGTTTTGGATTTTGGAAAATTTCTAAAACAGGTCCTTCTTCTACAATTTTTCCTTTGTACATTACAACTACTTTGTCGGCTAATTCAGCAATTACACCTAAATCATGGGTAATAAACATAATTCCCATATCGTGCTCGCGTTGTAAGCTTAGCATTAAATCCAAAATAGTTTTTTGAACTGTAACATCTAATGCGGTAGTTGGCTCATCTGCAATTAAAATAGATGGATTACAACTCATGGCCATTGCAATCATTACACGTTGCTTTTGACCACCTGATATTTGATGAGGATAAGTATCTAAAATTTGCTCTGGACGAGGTAATTGAACTTGTTTAAATAATTCTAAGGCACGCGCTCTAGCTTCTTTTTTAGAAACTTTTTGGTGTAAAATAATTGCTTCCATCACTTGATCGCCGCAGGTATAAACTGGGTTTAGTGATGTCATAGGCTCTTGAAAAATCATGGCAATTTCGTTTCCACGAAAATGACGCATATCTTTAGTTGAAATTTTTGCTAAATCAACTTGGCCTTTTGTGCGTGAATTATATAAAATCTCTCCTGAAGCTATTCTTCCTGGAGGATTTGGAATCAATTGCATAACAGATAGTGAAGTAACTGATTTACCAGATCCTGATTCACCAACTATTCCTATTGTTTCCCCTTTGTGTAAAGTAAAAGAAATATCGTTTACAGCCTTTACAATTTCATCTTCAGTTTTAAATTCTGTTACCAGATTTTTAACTTCTAATAATATATCTTTTTGACTCATTTTATAATTTAGTAAAAGATGACGAAAATAATAATAATTAGCTAATTTACAAAGATTTAAGGCTAGAAGCTAAGGATTAAGGGCAATTTCGACGAATCAAGCTCTTTGAAACATGAAATTATGTGGTTTTCTTTTTCTTGCCTTTTAATTTGTCTAAATAGCGGCGGTATAGCTCATCAATAGTGTTAAATTCTTCTCGGTAAAAAATACCTACACCTTGTGTGAAAGGCCCTCCCTGAGTGGCAATTTGGGTATTATCATTACTTCTGTTAAAGGCTTTCAGATGGACTTTCCCTTCGTTGGTAACCTTGTAATCAACGGCTAAATCCCCAATCATACTGCTGGTTTTGTTTTGCGAATTGTTATTAACCCCAATATTTCCATCTATGGTTACTTTATCGTTAAAAAGCTGTTTTGAAAGGGCTAGTTCAAGCTCTTCGTTACTTAATTGATTACCAGGACGATAGTTAACACCAATATCTACATTGGTACTTAATTGAGAAAGCCAATTACTAATTTGATTAGATAACATTTCAGAAGCAGTTGCTGCGCCCGCCGCACCATAGTTTACACCTGCCGCATTTGCTTTAGATAGAGGAGTTACGAAACTTTTTAAGAGTAGTAATGAAAAAACTTGGCGATTTAGTTCTTGCTCATTGTTTACTAAAGAGAAAATGGTTTGTTTGGTTGTTTCATCCACCATTGGTAATCCAATTCCAAACGTAATTTCTGGAGTTAAAAGTTGATGGCGCATGAATAATTTACATTCAGCAACAGTTCTTTTTTTGTATTGTCCAGTGCTATCTTCAGGGAAGAAGGGCGATAAGGCTGTTCGTTGTTTGTAATTGGCTGTGATATCAATTTCAGCGTTATATGGATTACCACTCCATAAAATTGTACTTCCATTTTCAATATCAAATTTTTTATTGATGAAATTCTCTAGCGTAAATAAATAGCTTCCATCAGTTATGTTGTATAAACCATACATTTCAAAATTACCGCTTGAACTAATGTTCATGTTAATATTTCCACGACCTCTTGCTTTGATAACATCACCTGCTTTTTCGTCAAATATTAATTGGACTTCAGCTTCTGGTGTAGCTTCTAAATTAAAGTTCAAATTCAAGCCAGATAAATCTTTATCCACCACATTTTTTGTTCCTAAGGTATCTGCCTTCACAAAACGAATAAAGCCTTTTTCTTCAATTTCGGCCGGACCTGATAAAGGAATATTAAACTGTGTATTCTTTTCGGTTTTGGCATTTACTAAAATATTCAATTGATCTAAGCTACCATAAATACCTACGTTTCCAGTTGCATAAGCTTTACCATAGTATGTTGGGTTTTGAATAGCGTTTGTATTTAAGCACTGAAATTTGTTTGGGTTTATATCCAAGTCAATTTTTGAAATACTGAAATTATCATGGAAAATCTGCCCCGAAAGTGTAGCTGTATTTCCTTTTTCATCAAAAAGCAAAAAGTCTTCTAAGCCAATCATATCAGGCTGAAGAGCAATTTTACCATTAATTACATATCTACAATTCGTGTAATCTACTTTTGAAATTAATTTAGAAAAACTTAATTCGCCACTAATGAGTGGTTTGTTAAATGTTCCTTTCATGGTTGCATTTCCTGATACAAATCCTTCTTCAATACTAATAATATCTACCAAGTAAGGTTGCAATATTTGCATGTTTAACGCACTAACCATTAATTTTATATCAACATTATCTTCTTTTTTGGAAGGATAATAAAAACCTTCAAATTTAATGTCATCAGAAGTGGCGCCACTTCTGAAGCGTTTTTGAAAATAACCGTTTATTTGAACTTCATCTTTCGACTTAACATAGTAGCTATTAATTTCACCTTTATGTCCAAGCAATTGATTGTTAATTTTTAAATCAGAAAATTCTAAGCCACTGGCAAAAATTAACTTATCAAATACATCATTCAAATTCGTTGTCCCTGAAACGGTGCCTGAAAGCTTGAGCTTAGCGTTTTCAATTACAGGGTTTACCTGTTGAAGCTTAAAATTATTTAATGCAATTTGTATTTGTTCACTTGGGTCTTTAGATAATTTACCAGCTATTTTAACCAACTGGTTGTTATTTGAAAATTCTAATTCGTTGAAATTTACGTTGCCCGAAGAATCTAATTCAATAACATCTTTATTGGCCAGTAACCACAAACTGTCAGCTATATGAACACCAAACTTATCTATACCTATTTCAATGCCTTTTGGTTCAAAGGCTACGTTACCAGATATATTACCATCATATTTTTGACGCGCCTTATTATCCCACGAAATATTAAACGTAGAGTTTTTATCAAAGTTTAAAGCGCTAAGTTGAAAATTGCCAACATATAAACTGTCGGTTATATTAAATTTATCTAAACCAGTTTTTAACTCAATTCCATTAGTAACTGAGCTTGTATTTAAATACCAATTTTTCGCAACAAAATCTTTGTATTTGATTCGATCACTTTTTCCATTAATCATTAAATCATTTTTAGAAGCATCGAAGTGACCGTCGATTATGGTGTTTGAACTTATCGATAAATCAGGCGAAATTAAATTATTAATTAAACTAAACTTTTTTACTTTTAGTTTAAAATCAAATTTATCGTTGTATTTATTCTCAACTAGTTTATCTTGTTTGATAAAAGTTGGGAAATAATTATTCATATATTGATTGAATGAATTTTGAATTGAACTAAGTCTAAAATCGCCATTAATTTTTAAATCGAAAACGTTAGAATTAAGTTTAATTGATTTTTCTAAAGATTCTTGTTCCATTAGTAAATTAAAGGTACTAATGGTGTACATGCGCTCGCGGTAAGCAAAGTTAGTGTTGTCAAAATTCACTTGGCCGGTAAGATTATCAATTCCATCACCTTTAAGTTTAATTAATATTTGCGAAGAAAGAATTGCGCTTGAGTCGCCTTTCAAAAAGTGTGTTTTAGCAATATCAAATTTATTTACAGTAGCAACAAAGTCCATATCAGGCACTTTGTCGTTAAAATCTACATCACCATAAAAATCTAAATCAGCATTCGCGTCGCGCATTTCCATTTTGCCATGAAAAACTTTATGGGCAATGTTTCCAGTTAATTTTATGTTTCTATAGGTGTAGTTGTTGTAGGTAAACTCCTTTAAATCACCTTCAATTTTTGAGTCAAGACTTTTTAAATCTGTTCCACTTCCGTTAATGTTTGTTTCAATCGAAACAATACCAAGCTCAGGCATATCGAGTAACTTACCAACGTTTAAGCTTGATGTTTTTACTTTTCCATGGTAGGCAAGTTCTTTACCATCAACATTAATATTAGATACGCCAACATCGGCATAAATACTTCCTAATGCAGTATTTAAAGTTCCTTTAGCTGCTAAATCATTTATAAAACCATCTACATTTCCTTTAAAATTTATAGTGCCAAGGTCGTATACTTTTTTAGGTAACTCAAGTTTTTTGTTTTTGTCAAATGGCGGAACCGGAATGGTAGCTAAATCTTTTGCACTTGTTTGTAAATTCTTTACTTTAAAATGGATGTACATATTTTTTGAGTCAGTTACATCAACTAGTCCAAAATCCCCTTCGTATTTAGTGTTTGTGCCGTAGGCTAAATTAATTTTTGTTCCGGTTAAATCATTTACAGTGCCTTTTACTTTGCCCGAAAGTTTTATGTTGTTGTTTAGGCCAATAAAGTCAGGGACGAAATAGGCTATGTCTTTTGCATTTATATGAGTGCTATCAAGTAAATTGGCCTTCATATAAACTTTGTTAATGTAATCATTATAGTCGTCGTAACTATCATGCTTCATGCTGTAACTGCCATGTAAGTATGAGTTATCTGTTTGGAGTGTTAATGAATCCAAGTAAATTCCAGCAGGACTAACTTTAGCAATGGTGGTAAGATTTTTAAGGTTTAAACCACATTTTTCTTTTACTGATAAATGATCAAGATTTGCAAAAATGGTGTCACCTTCAAATTTTATGTCGCTTATTTTGCCATTTACTTTTCTAAAAGCTAAATCAGAAAAATTCATCCCTCTTGATTTGCTAGTATCATTTAAATCTTTGTAAGTAAAATTAACATTGTTCATTACTAATGCACCGTATTTCACTTCAAAGCCTGCACTTGTATCTTTTGGTGTAGATGATTTTGGAGAAAAGTAATCGAGTAAAAATTGCATGTTAAGCGTTGAATCACCTTTGTAAGTAATTAGTTTAGCATTTATGTTTTCTAAAGTTACTTCCTCTAGTTTCATTTTCTTTTCCTTGAAACTAAAACCACTTATTTTGCAATTGATGTTTCCACCATAAATAAGTGTGTCTTGATGCAAATCCTCAACATAAACATCTCTTAAATTTGCGTTTGCAAAAAAGTCAATGTCAACTTTTCCAATACTAACTTTAGTGTTTAATTCGGTAGATAAATAATCAGAAGCTTTTTGAGCTAAAAATGTTTGAACGGCCGAAGTTTGCAAGGCAATAAATAAGGCAATACCAAGCACCAGCAAAACAATGAAGGAATATTTCAGTGTTTTCCATAATACCTTAAGTATTTTTCTTAAAATTGTCATGAATTTAATCTATAAAGATACGCATTTTGTTGGAAAAAGAACTTTACATATTAGCTATTGAAAGTAGTTGTGACGACACTTCAGTAGCCATTTTATGTAATAACAAAATACTTGCCAATATTACGGCAAATCAAAGCATTCATGAGCAATATGGCGGCGTTGTTCCTGAACTAGCTAGCCGCGACCACCAAAAAAACATTTTGCCAGTAGTAGATGTTGCCATTAAAAAATCAGGTATTGGTTTAAAACAGCTGCATGCAATTGCTTTTACTCGCGGGCCAGGTTTAATGGGTAGTTTGTTGGTTGGGGCGTCATTTGCAAAGTCTCTAGCTTTAGGTTTAAATATCCCTTTAATTGAGGTGAATCACATGCGTGGGCATATTTTAGCTCATTTTATTGATGAAGGAAAAGCACTTCCAGAATTTCCGTTTTTATGTTTAACAGTGAGTGGAGGACATACACAAATAGTTAAAATTACTGATTATTTGAAGTTTGAATTAATTGGCGAAACAACAGATGATGCAGTTGGTGAAGCTTTTGACAAAGCTGCTAAAATATTAGGTTTACCATACCCTGGTGGGCCATTAATTGATAAGTATGCTCAGCTTGGTAATTCTAAAGTGTATCAGTTTCCTAAACAAAATATTCCTGATTACAATTATAGTTTTAGTGGCTTGAAAACCGCTTTCATGAATTTCGTAAATAAGGAAACACAAAAAAATCCAAATTTTGTTAAGGAAAATTTAAATGACATCTCCGCTTCTTATCAATCGCATATTGTTAGTGAGTTGATGAAGAAGTTGCAAAAAGCTGTTGATGATTTGAAGATTAAGCAAATTGCTATTGCTGGAGGTGTTTCGGCTAATTCGGGTTTACGTAAAGCTATTGAGGAGTTTGGGCTAAAAAATAATTGCAAAACATTTATTCCAAAATTTGAATACTGTACCGATAATGCAGCCATGATAGGTATTGTAGCGTATTACAAGTATTTAAACGGAGAGTTTAGTAAACTAAATGTAGTGCCAACAGCGCGTTATGAAATTTAATTATTGTTCACTCAAAGCTTCTTTATACACTTTCAATACTCTTTCTCTTGCAAATTTATGATCAACAATGGGCTGCGGATAATTTAAATCTTGAAACTCAGGCACCCATTTTTTGATATAGATATGATTTGCATCAAATCGTTTGGTTTGCTCGCTTGGATTAAAAACTCTAAAATAAGGTGCAGCATCACAGCCACTGCTAGCAGCCCATTGCCAACCACCATTATTGGCGCTCAAATCAAAATCATTTAATTTTTCTGCAAAATAGGCTTCACCCCAACGCCAATCAATAAGCAGATGTTTGGTTAAAAAGCTTGCTACAATCATACGCACTCTATTATGCATAAAGCCTGTGTTATTTAGTTCGCGCATTCCAGCATCAACAATAGGGTAGCCAGTTTTGCCTTCGCACCAAGCTTTAAACTCTATTTCATTGTTGCGCCAAGGAATTTTGTCGTATTGCTTTTTAAAAGAAGTGTCAATAATATGTGGATAATGATGCAAAATCATCATGTAAAAATCTCTCCAAATAAGTTCATTTAAATAAACTTCGTTAAACTGCTTGGCGTAAGTAGCAAGTTTTCTAACACTAATTGTTCCAAATCGCAAATGTATGCTCGCTCTTGTAGTACCAGCAATACTAGGTATGTCACGAGTGTTGTGATATGACTCAACAATTTTTTTGTTTAGCACAAAGGGTTTAAAATCAATGTCAGTTTTAATAAAACCTAAATCTTTTAAGCTTGGAATTTTTGAAGAAGTTGTTTTTAAAAAATTGGCATAGTATTTTTTGCACGGGTAAGATTTCAAATAGAACTCATTTAACTTAGCTTTCCATTTTTTACTGTATGGTGTAAAAATGGTGTAAGGAAGCCCGTCGTCTTTGGTTACTTCTGATTTTTCAAAAATGCATTGATCCTTAAATGTGTGAAATGAAATGTTGTGTGATTTTAGAAAATGCTCTATTTTTTTGTCTCTATCAATCGCATAAGGCTCATAATCATGGTTAGTGTAAACCGAACTTATTTGATAATCCTTAATTAGTTGTTTGTACACTTCTTGTGGAGAACCAATTTTTACAAGCAAATTGGAGCCTATTTCATGCAGTTGGTTCTGTATATTCTCTAATGCAGCATGAATGAAATCAACTCTTCTATCGTACTTATTGGGTAATTTATTTAAAATTTCAGTGTCAAAAATAAATAGGGGTAAAACGTTTTTTTCTTTTGCAAGTGCTCTATAAAGCGCCGCATTATCATCCAAACGTAAATCTCTTCTTAACCAAACTAATGTAACTTGTTGCATGAGGTGAAATTACAAGAAATATTCGCAAAGTCAATAAGCTTTGCAGTATTAACATTTTGTTGAAATAAACTTGGTAAAAACTCCTTTAAACCATTATAAATCAACTATTTTTGCACAAAATTACATTTTATGAGTATTGAATTATCAGAACAAGAAATTGTTAGAAGAGGTAAATTAGAAGAGCTTAAAGCGCTTGGTATTGAGGCTTTTCCCGCGGAAGAGTATTTAATCAATGTTAATGCTAACGATATAAAGGAGAACTACGATAGAGATAAGTTAAATTATAAGGATATTAGTATTGCTGGACGTTTGATGAGTGTGCGTGATATGGGGAAAGCAGCTTTTGCTGAGTTGCAAGATTCTACAGGACGTATTCAAATTTATGTGAAACGTGATGAAATTTGCCCTGGTGAAGACAAACAAATGTATGATGTTGTTTGGAAAAAATTACTTGACCTTGGTGATATTATTGGAATTAAAGGATACGTGTTTACTACGAAGGTTGGTGAAATATCTATCCACGCGCAAGAAATAAAATTATTGAGTAAGGCTTTAAAGCCATTGCCTGTTGTTAAGAGCGACGATGAGGGTAATGCTTTTGATAATGTGTCAGACCCTGAATTTAGATACCGTCAGCGTTATGTGGATTTAATTATTAATCCTCAGGTAAAAGAAACATTTAGAAAACGCACTCAAATTATAACGAGTATGCGTAATTTCTTTAATGAAAAAGGTTACTTGGAGGTTGAAACACCTATTTTACAAGCTATTCCTGGTGGAGCAGCAGCTCGTCCTTTTATTACACATCACAATGCTTTAGATATTCCTTTGTATTTACGTATTGCAAATGAGTTGTATCTAAAACGTTTAATCGTTGGCGGCTATGATGGTGTTTATGAGTTTGCAAAGGACTTTAGAAACGAGGGAATGGACAGAACGCATAACCCTGAATTTACTGTAATGGAAATTTATGTGGCGTATAAGGATTACAATTGGATGATGAATTTTACAGAGCAAATGTTGGAAAAAGTTGCGATGGATGTTCATGGAAAAACAACTGTAATGATGGGTGATAAGGAGATTTCGTTTGCAGCACCATTCCGCAGAGTTACTATGTATGAAGCCATTAAAGAGCACACAGGTTTTGATATTAGTAATATGAATGAAGATGAATTGAGAGAGGTTTGTAAGAAATTAGATATTCATGTTGAAGCTAGCATGGGCAAAGGAAAATTGATTGATGAGATTTTTGGAGAGAAGTGTGAAGGCAATTATATCCAGCCAACATTCATAACTGATTATCCAGTTGAAACTTCACCACTTACAAAACGTCATCGTTCTAATCCAAGTTTGGTGGAGCGTTTTGAGTTAATGGTAAATGGAAAAGAAATAGCTAACGCTTACAGTGAGTTAAATGATCCAATTGACCAACGTGCACGTTTTGAAGAGCAATTAGGCTTGCAGGAGCGTGGTGATGATGAAGCAATGTTTATTGACCAAGATTTTTTACGCGCTTTAGAATATGGTATGCCTCCAACATCTGGAATGGGAATTGGTATTGATAGATTAACGATGTTAATGACAAACAATGCATCCATACAGGAAGTTCTGTTTTTCCCGCAAATGAGGCCCGAAGCTAAGCCTGTTAATGAAGGGGCCGAATTCGCAGACACAAACAATGGTAATAAATAACATTGTCTGTCAAATGAGACAAGAGGTTGTAAAAGTGTCAGAAAAACCAATGCTTAAAGCGAAAATTGTATTCTTAATAGAATCAATAAAATAATTTATACGTCATTGCGAGGAACGAAGCAATCTCAACA
>CAZRUA010000050.1:0-25222 GCA_964603125.1 uncultured Flavobacteriaceae bacterium
GAATTGATTTGCAACTAAAATCAACTTATTTTTCAATTGAGAATAGGGGAGATACTCTTGTGTTTAAAGGAAAAGGCTTTGGACATGGCATAGGAATGTGTCAAGAAGGGGCAATGAAAATGACCAAGCTGGGTTATTCATACAAAGATGTATTAAATTTTTATTACAAAAACGTTCATTTAATTAATATTCGCGAATTGAACTTTTTTAAGGACGATGATTAGTTAGCTTCACTAAAACGCAATATTTATAATCTCCTGATAAGAAGCATTATTTAAGACATCTCTAATTTTAATAAGCAATTCCTTATTTCCATTCATTTCCGCCCAAATGATGTTTTGGTATTCATAGTGCTTATAGGTTGAAGTCAATAAATTAACTAAACAAACTTCATCAGAATAAATAACTACTAAATAATGTTGGTGAAAAAAATTGCCTTTAAATGTTAAGGTTGATAAACCTTTGTAAGGTAAATCAAAGTAATCAAGCGTATTAGTATTTAAAACAAACCCACCAGATTCAGCAGGAATGTAAAGATAATTTCCATCTTCAGATTCGAATTGAAACTTACTTAAATTTTCATTTAAGCGATTCCAATTCCTAAAATACTTTTCATTTTGCAATTGACCCTTTACATACAAATCAGCAACTTGCAACATTCTTCCATTATTAGGTTCATCCCAACCTGTTAATTTAAGTTCTATATTGTTTTTTGTGGATTTGTAAGTAGACATTCTAATTCTAAGCTTTACTACTATTCACAAAGTACTGAATCAATAGTAAAAGCTCAATACCTATACCAACGTAACAAAAGATAATAAGATGTTTAATTGAAATACCAGCTAGTTTTAAATCGGGGTTTTGCTTTTTTCTGCCACTTAAAAATAGAATGCAGAATGCAAAAACAACAATTGGTAGTATTAAATTAAGTAGATAACCTGTGTTCATTTTACTTTGATAAGATTAAACTTCTTCTTCCACTTCGGCAAACCAACTACCAATTCTACGTTTTAAGCGTGAAGCATAAGTTTGATTGCTCCAATCGATGTAGTTATTGGTTGCATTAATACATTTAGCGAATTGTTTTACACGGTAGCGCATTTCATCCGAAAGTAGGTTGAATAATTCCAAAGCTTCTTCGTAGCTAGCCGCATTTCCTTTAATTCGTTGAAAATGATCTTCAATAGAATCTTCAATAACTTGAGCTGGTTTAATACCACGTTTTAAACAATACATGTATTTATCACGAACTATAAATGCTTCTGCCGATGTGTTTAGGAATCTTTCCTTCACTTCAGGTGGCATTTCGTAGTCGTTTTCTAATTCAAAATCCCACTCATCTTTGTAACGATTTTCTAAATACATGTGCGGAGCAATAAACACATGTTTCCAATCAATTGGTAATTGCCATAAACCAAAACGGCGTGAGTTATTACCTAAATCAATAATATTGAATTCCTTTTTGTGAGGTAAAACACGGCTACCGCGACCAATCATTTGGTGATAAAGTGTTAATGATTTAGTTGCTCTATTTAAAATAATATTCTCAACACTAGGTTCATCAAATCCATGAGTTAAGATACTTACAGAAGTTAAAATTCCATCCGGTGTATTTCTAAACCACTCTAAAGTTTCAAAACGTTCTTTATCTGTAAATGTGCTGTCTAAATGTTTGCAAGGATAGTTTTTCTTCTTAAACATTTCGCAAACAATACGACTTGTAATAATACCACTATTGAAAATTAATGTCTTTTTTCCTTTGGCAATCTCTTCGTAAGATTCCATAAGCTTCGACATCATTAATGCATTAGAATATAATTGTTCATGCGAACCAACTGTAAACTCTCCGTTAGTTCCAATTTTTAAAGTACTTAAGTTAACATCGTAACTGTAAGTATTTCCATTACATAAAAATTGTTGGTCAATTAAGGAACCAATTGATTCGCCAACGATTAATTCTTTGTAAGTATCTTTTAAAGGTAATTTTTTGTTACTAGAAAGTGGGGTAGCGGTAACCCCTAAAATGTTTACATCATTAAAATGATGAAACACTTTTCTAAAGGAGTTGTTGTGCGCCTCATCAACAATTACTAAGCCTATATCTTCTAAAAATTCATCATTGTCTTGCAAACGATTGTTTAAAGTTTCTACTAATGCTGTATAACATTGATATCCTTCTTGGTTTGGCAATTCTTTTACAGCACTGTTAATTGTTTTATTCTTAATTCCTTTTTCAAACAAAACAGCCGATGTTTGAGCAGAAAGCTCGATACGATGAGTTAAAATCAGAACCTTTTTCTTGAACTGGTCAATGAAACGTTTAGCAATCTCAGCAAAAATAATGGTTTTACCACCACCCGTTGGCAATTGAAACAATATGTTTGAATTAGGAGGTAGCTCGCTAATTTTACTCAATATGTTATTTACGGCCTCTTCTTGGTAAGGATAAAGCTTACGACCTTCTGTTGATGTTGTTTCTTCGGTTGACATAGTCTAAAAAATGCGACCTGCAAAGATAGTCTTATTTTGAAGAAATTGAATTTTTATTTTCAAAAATAATGTTGATTGCGCCTAAATTCTTATCATTTAATAATAATTTAATACACGATTATTCTAATATTGAATCGAGCCATATCACAATTTAAATTGTTATATTTAGAATAATATATCTTTCTTCATCATTTTGAAAAAAAGCTCCCTAATAGTTATAACCTTAATTTGCATACTTGCTTTTCAATCCTGTGCTTTCCATCGAGAGTTTCCGTTTATTTGTTATGCAAAGGCTTGTGTAAAGGAGCAATGGCAATTTAAAGGAATTAAAAATGCATTTAGAAAAGGAAAACGAAAGTTAGGTTTGGGAAAGAAAAAGCCTTACGTGGAGAATGATCGTAAAAAAGGGAAAAAAGGTTCTTCTGATAACTCGGAAGCAAATAGGAGGGAGGCAGTGAAAGATTCAATTAATAATGCAGCAAAGGACTCAATCTCGAATCTAAAATTTGGTAAATCAGCTATTGATACTGTTATTGTTATTTATTTTAAAAATGAAAGTGATTCGCTAAGTGAAGCAGATCAATTGTTTTTGAAAAACTTTTTTATACATCACAAAAAGAAAATCACTGAAATAGATATTGTTGAGTTTTATGACCCAAGTGTGCATACAGCTAAGCTTTTTAGAAGGAAAAATGTAAAGAAGTATTTACTGAATATTCCAATATCAAAACAACTCATTGTTTTAAGAAGGTATAAAAAGAAAGGAGTTACTTTAACCCAAACAATGTATGAAAGAGTTGAAATAAGAATTAGGTAAAACCTAAAACTTCCTTCCTTGTTTACTCAATACTTCATCCACGTATTTAAATGTAGATAGAATTTCAGGTTTACCATCTACTACTGCCACATCGTGCTCAAAATGGGCTGAAGGTTTACCATCTTTGGTTACAATAGTCCAACCATCTTTTAACTGAATTACATTTTTCGTACCCATGTTAATCATAGGTTCAATGGCAATGGTTAATCCGTTTTTGATTAATGGGCCTGCTCCACGTTTTCCATAATTAGGAACTTGTGGGTCTTCGTGAAGCGTTTTACCAACACCATGACCAACTAATTCGCGCACCACACCATAGCCATGTTTTTCAGCATGATTTTGTATAGCAAAACTAACATCACCGATACGATTGGTTAGGATAACTTGTTCAATTCCTAAATATAAACTCTCTAAAGTAACTTCTAATAATTTGTGCACTTCTGGTTTAATTTCGCCAACAGCAAAGGTGTAAGCGTGATCGCCAACAAAACCATTTTTTGTAACGCCACAATCAACCGAAATTATATCACCATCTTTTAAAGCTGTTTTGTTAGGAATACCATGAACAACTTGCTCGTTTACACTTAAACATAAAGAAGCCGGAAATCCACCATATCCTTTGAATGTGGGAACTCCACCATTATCACGAATAAATGCTTCAGCCATTTTATCAAGTTTAGCACCATCTACACCTGGCTTAATCTCAGCAGCTAACATTCCCAAGCATCTTGAAACCGTTTGTGCTGATTCGCGCATCAATTCAATTTCTTCTTTTGTTTTGTATAATATCATTTTTCTAAATTTACTTCTTACCAAACAACTTCTTCATAAACGAAGTTTCTTCTTTTTTATAGTTTTTGTGAGCTTCAGCATTTACTAATTGGTGCTCAAATTCACCACCTTCGGGATGTAATGTTTGCCATATTTTGCTCCAACCTAAAAATCCACCCACATTTCTGTCATCAATAAAAATATCCGCGTTTATTTTTCTGCTCATTGATAAGTCAAAATTTTCGTCAGGGTAACTTTTGTTAACGGCGTAAAATTCAACACCATTTTCTCTGCAGTATTCAACAGCTTCGCGCAATAATTCACCATCGCGATAAGTCCATAAAACAAGTTTGTGACCTTTTTTTTGCAAAGCTTTCATTGTGGCAAAAGCAAACATCATTTCTTTCCCAATTTTTGGGTATGCATGTTCCACTATTGTTCCATCAAAATCAACGGCAATTAGCTTACTATCAATATTAGTAAATTCTTGTTGCATTATTATAAATTTTTAGCAGAAATAACTTTTAAATCAGCATCCAACTCATAAACTCTAGGTTGTGCAGTTCCAATTTCAAATTCTAAAATTTGAGCTGGAGTCATTTTTTCCAAATACATAATTAATGCACGCAAGCTATTACCATGCGCAGCAATAACAATGTTTTTTCCAGCTTTAATTTTAGGAAGTATTTCTTTTTCAAAATAAGGTATAACTCTATCAGCAGTATCTTTTAAGCTTTCACCGTTTGGAGGTGGAACATCAAAACTTCTTCTCCAAATTTTTACTTGCTCTTCACCATATTTCGCAGCAGTAGCAGCTTTGTCTAATCCTTGCAAATCGCCATACATGCGCTCATTTAAAGCTTTATCTTTTGTTACTCGTATATCAGCTTGATTGGTTTCTTCTAAAACGATTTTTAAAGTATTTTGAGCTCTTTGTAAATCAGAAGTAAATCCTTCATCAAACTTATAACCACTCAATTTTTTTCCAGCATTTTTTGCCTCTTCAATTCCTTTTTCAGTAAGCGCCACATCTACCCAACCTGTAAATTTATTTTCTAAATTCCAAACTGATTGTCCGTGACGAAATATAACTAGTGTTGCCATAAAATAATTTTGCGCAAAGATAGCGAGAAATTGCGAAAATTAAGGGGAATATTTAATCAAAATAAGTTATAGACCAACTGATTTTATCCTAATGATAGAATAAAATATAAGTTTTTGCATATTGCTCATAAGAAAAAAAATAGTTTAAAAAATCAGCAAAAATCTATTAAATAAGCCAAAAAGCATATCTTTACAAACCATGCTAAAAAAATACATAAGCCTTATATTAATGCTGTTTGTTGGGTTAATTCATGCTCAAACTAAATCGATTTCTATTACAAAGATTACCGAGGAAATTAAAATTGATGGCGAATTAAATGAGGCTATATGGCAAAAGGCCGAAAAGGCGAGTGATTTTTGGCAAAATTTTCCATTTGATACTTCTTTAGCAATAAGCAAAACGGAGGTAATGTTAGCTTATGATGACAACAATATATACATATCAGCAATTTGTTACGACTCTATTAAAAAGGATTATGTAATTACTTCTTTAAAGCGCGATTGGTCGTACCCTGCTAGTGATGCTTTTGTTGCTACAATCGACCCATTTTCAGACAAACAAAACGGGTTTAGTTTTGGTTTAAATCCATATGGCGTTCAGCGTGAAGGTTTGGTTGCAAATGGCGGCGGACAAGGTGTGACAACTGATTGGGACAATAAATGGTTTGGCGAAGTGAAACGTTATGCTGGTAGATGGACTTTAGAAATGGCAATTCCGTTTAAAACATTACGTTTTAAAGGTGAATTAAATGAATGGAGAATTAATTTCTCTCGTAACGATTTAAAGCGAAATGAAAATAGTTGTTGGAGTAAAGTGCCTCGTCAGTTTAACATAGCAACCTTGGCATTTACGGGTTTATTAAAATGGGACAAGGCTCCACAAAAAACAGGAACCAATATTTCTATCATTCCTTATGCAATTACTCGTGTTAGTAAAGATTACATTAATAATACACCCACCAAGTTAAGCGCAAATATTGGTGGAGATGCAAAAATTGCGTTAAGCTCATCTTTGAACTTAGACTTAACGGTAAATCCTGATTTTTCTCAAGTAGAAGTGGACAGGCAGGTTACCAATTTAACACGCTTTAGTCTGTTTTTCCCTGAAAGACGACAGTTTTTTATTGAGAATAGCGATTTGTTTGAACGCTTCGGTTTTAGCCAAATTCGACCCTTTTTTAGTAGAAGAATTGGCTTAAACAATGGAAATATTATTCCAATAGTTGGTGGAGCACGATTGAGCGGTAAACCTAACGAGAACTGGCGTATCGGATTGATGAATATACAAACAGCTCAAAAAAATAGTTTAAATGTTTTAGGGCAAAATTACACCGTGGCAGCTGCGCAATACAATGTTTTTTCGCGTTCAAATGTGGCTTTTATTTTTGTTAATCGTCAGGCATTTGATAAAGGTATTTACAAAGTGAATGATTACAATAGAATTGTAGGATTGGATTATAACTTAAACAGTGGCGATAACAAATGGTTCGGTAAGTTTTTTTACCATCATTCTTTAAGCAATCAAAAAAATATTAACTCCATGGCTCATGCAAGTTTCTTGCTTTATCAAACAGAGAAAGTGAGTATTATGTGGAATCATGAGTATGTTCATAAAGATTATAATGCTGAAACTGGTTTTACTCCTAGGATTAGCCAGCTAGATGGAAATGGGAATACTGTTAAAACTACTTATTGGAGATTAGAACCGCGTTTAAATTATTTCTTTTATCCCAAAAAGTCTATTATCAACAAAATGGGACCAGAACTTTATTTAGATTTATATGCAAACAAAGATTATAAGCAAACTGACAGATTAATAAGAGCATCTTATGATTTCAACTTTACTAACACCTCAAGCTTATCTTTTGATTACACTAATTTATTTACAAAACTTCTTTATAATGCTGATGTAACATTTTCCGGGCAAGATTCTGTATTATCGGCAGGGAATTACAATTATCAAAATGCAAATATTTTTTACAAAACTAATATTAGAAGAAAGTTAAACGGAACAATAAATGTTAATTATGGTTCTTATTTTACTGGAAAAAAACTTTCAATAGCAACTGATATCATTTTTAGAAAGCAACCTTATGGCTTACTAACGTTAAGCTATTCGCACGATGAGATTTTAATGCCGTATCTGAATAAAAAAGTGAGTTTAGATTTATTCGGCCCAAAAATAGAGCTTTCATTTACCCGTAAAATGTTCTTTACCACATTTTTACAGTATAACGCTCAAATAAAGAATTTTAACATTAATGCACGTCTTCAATATCGCTTTAAGCCAATGAGTGATATATTTATTGTTTATAGCGACAATTATGACACAAGTGAGTTTGGAAATCCTACTTATAACTTTAACCGATTAGGTAAAAAAAATAGAGCTTTAGTCATTAAATTTGTTTATTGGTTTACTGCTTAAATTATTAATATGGGAAAGAAATTAATTAAAAATGCAAGTATTGTTAACGAAGGAGAAGTTTTTGTTAACGACGTTTTGATTGAAGACAATAAAATTGTTTTAATTGAAAAAGATATTGAAGTTGATAAAGGTGTTGAAGTAATTGATGCCACAGGATTACATATGTTTCCAGGATGTATTGATGATCAAGTGCATTTTCGTGAACCGGGTTTAACCCATAAAGGAGAAATTTATGCAGAAGCTAAAGCAGCAGTTGCAGGCGGGGTGACTAGTTATATGGAAATGCCAAATACTGTTCCTCAAGCAACTACAATAGAAGAACTAGAGAAGAAATACACAAGAGCATCTGAATGTTCTTTAGCAAATTATTCTTTTTTCATGGGAGGCACAAATAATAACCTTGAAGAGGTTTTAAAAGTAGATTATAGTAAAGTTTGCGGCTTAAAATTATTCTTGGGTTCATCAACTGGAGATATGTTGGTAGACAATCCGCAAAGCCTTGATAATATTTTTAGTAAAGTAAAGGGGTTGATTGCTTTGCATTGCGAGTATGACCCGATGGTGAAAGAAAATACCGCTAAAATGATTGAAGAGCATGGTGAAGATATACCTGCCTATTTTCATCCAATTATTCGCAGTGAGGAAGTTTGTTATAAATCTTCATCCATGGCGGTTGAACTAGCAAAAAAACATAATACAAGAATACATGTTTTGCATATTTCAACAGCTAAAGAGTTAAGTTTGTTTACCAATAAAATACCTTTAAAAGAAAAAAGAATTACAGCAGAAGCTTGTATTCATCATTTATGGTTTAGCGAAGATGATTACCAAACAAAAGGAAACTATATTAAATGGAATCCAGCGGTTAAAACTTCTTATGACAGAGATAAAATTTTTGAGGCTGTATTAGATGGAACTATTGATGTAATAGCAACTGATCATGCTCCGCATACCATTGAAGAAAAAGAACTGAAATACTTAAAAGCTCCATCTGGTGGACCATTAGTGCAACATTCTTTAATAGCAATGTTAGATTTTTATCATCAAGGTAAAATAGAATTAGCAAAAATTGCGCAAATGATGGCTCACAATGTGGCCGATTTATTCTCTATAGATAAGCGTGGATACATTCGTGAAGGATATTATGCTGATTTAGTTTTGGTAGATTTAAATAAAGAAAGCAAAGTAACGAAGGAAAGCCTACTTTATAAATGCGGCTGGAGTCCTTTTGATGGACACACTTTTAAATCAAGCATCAATAAAACATTTGTAAATGGTAATTTGATTTTTGACAACGGTAAATTTAATGAAAGTGAAAAGGGGATGAGGATGGAGTTTCATCAAAGATAATCTTATAAAACTATGCAAATACTAGCAACCATTTTTTTATCCATAGTAGCATTTGAGCACATTTATATTTTATGGCTCGAAATGTTTGCTTGGGAAACAGCAGGAAAAAAGGCCTTTAAAGGTTCTTTACCCGAAAACCTGTTTAAGCCTACTAAAACTTTAGCGGCCAATCAAGGTTTGTATAATGGTTTTTTAGCTGCAGGTTTAATCTGGACTTTTTTTATTTCTAATCAGGAATGGAAGTCAAATGTTGCTATTTTCTTTTTAACTTGTGTAGTAGTTGCAGGTATTTACGGAACGTTAACCGCGAGTAAACGAATATTTTTTGTGCAAGCTTTACCGGCTATTATTGCATTGATATTTCAGCTAATAGTTGCTGTATTTTAATTGAGTGATGTCAAAGATTAGAACAATGGTATTGCTTTTAGGAACAGCTTTAGTTTTAAATGCTATTGTATTATTCTGCTCCTTTTTTTTCGGACGAAACTTATACCATTTGGGTATTTCAATTAGTATAACCCTTGTTATTCTATTTTCAACATTGTTGTTAACTCATAAAAAACTGAATCTTTTTAGAGAGAACAAAACGGTAATGAGTTTTGGATTCATGCTTACTTTAGCGATTGTTCAAGCTTTAGTTTTTTTGCCATTAAGTAAGAATCATTACTATAAAAATAGTTTAAAAGAAGTAAGTTTACTTCAATTATATACCAATAAAGATAAAGCGAATTATGTTAAACTTGGTTATGATTCCTTGTTTCGAAGTAAATTGCAAGAAAATATAGTATATACAAACAAATCATACGAAGGTGAATTTGCAACACCTCTTAAACTGGATAAATATGGTGTATACGATTCTATTCTTCCTTGGATATATTCCAACGAAACTTTTGGATATAAAACAAAACAAGATCTTCGTCAAGCTTACTTCAATAATTTTAACCCTGTAGAAATAGAATATTTTACAATAAGTTCAAATCTCACAACCGCTTTGGATTTAGACATAATTGAAAATACAAGTAAAAATTTAGGTTACAATAATTATATATTACTTAGTAAAGTTGATCCTACACATAACAACTTTACCTATAATATTGCCATGTTATGCGTTTTGATTTTTGTTAATATTGGATATTTAATCTTGATTGCATTCAATGTGCGTAAGAAAGATTAACAATTTAATCATTTAAATAATCCGTTTAGCAAATCCTTCGCTTTACTAGCAATACTGTCTGTATTCAACAAGTTTTGAGGCTCAGTTAATAATGAGTTTACCTTTTTTGGTAACTCCACAATTGTTTTAGTGTTTTGATTATCCATTATTTGAGTATGGCTACTAGCACCTTCAAAATAATGATAAGCGATTTTTGTTAATGAAATACTATCGAAAAACTTACTAAACTTTTCTCCATCTTTATTTTTAATGAAGCCTTTTAACTCACTTAACGATGCTTGTTCATCTTTACTTAAATTTCCGCGTTTTTCTATTTTACTAACAAAAGAATTAGCCTTATCAAATTCATCATTATAAATACAAATAGAACAAGCTAGCAAATCGACACTGTTATTACTCACCCCTGATTTTTCAATTTCCTGCACGCATAAATCAAAATCTTTTACGGCTTCATCTTTTCTATCGCTTTTAAGTTTACTGTATCCACGCAATGCATAACCTACACTTAAAAATTCATTTATGCGTTGCTCTCCGTCACCAGTGTTAGTGCTATCTAAATAGCTTGTTGCGGCAATAATCGCCTTTTTGTTATTAGTTAAGTAATTAATATAACCAGTTGTATTGTATTCAGAGGTATAATACCACTCCTTTTCTTGGCAAGCAAATGCTTTTATAAGATAAGAAAGCATCTGCACATCTGGCTTATTTATTTTTGAAGGATCAATTTTTGTTGTTTCGTAAATGTAAAAGTCTCTTGGTGCACTTGGCACTACAAACCAAACTGCACTTAATAAAAAATGTTCAGTATTGGAATTATATTCACCTAATGTTGCAGTTACTGCACTTGAAGCTATACTGGTATTTGAACCTGTTGCTTTTTCGATTTGTTCAAGTTTGTTTAATATTGTTGGTAATTCATCTTCTTCAATTTTTGATACATTTTCTTTCAAGTTATTGAACCCTTTATAGGCATTATATGCATCCATTAAACTAATTTGTTTACTGTCTTGTGAGTTAAGCAAGAAGCCTGAAACTTGTTTTAAAGTCTCTGTTGTTTCTTCTCCAACTTGTTTTGAAACAGCTGATGGGTTTGAATAATCAGTACGTAAAGCAATTTTAACACCCTTGTATGGAACTAAAATATTGTTTTCGGCAATGTATGCATCAATTAGTTTTTTCTCCTTTTCTAAAGGATCTTCAGCTTTAGAACATGAGTTTAGTATTACTAAGGCTAAAGCGCTAATTATCAACTTAATTTTCATCTTTTAAATTTTACTTTCAAAAGTAATTAATTATTCATACATCGAAAACTAAATAGTTGCTAAAAAAACTTAAATATTGCTGTATATATTGATTTTACTACCGTTTTCATTTAAATTAATCTTTGTTTTAAGTCAAATAACCGAAAAAAACAACCATTAATCGAACCACAAGAAAATAAAATGTTTTCATCACCCACTTATAAGCATTTATCTAATTTTTAATTGCTGTGCTCAAAAACAATCTACTTTTGACCTCGAAATAAAAACATAACCTAAAAAATGAAAAAAATAATTTTAATTCTTGCTAGCTTATTTACAATTCAATTAAATGCAAAAGAGTATAACGATGCCGAAGCATTTGACAAACAAAACAACCCAACTTTAACAACTTTAACCAATAGTGATTTAAAGGTTCAATTGCCTGAGTACATATTCTCAAACACAAACACAACTATTACATTTGAATTTGTTAACCCAAACAATCAAAAACTAATTGATAACAATTATAAACTAGATTTTATTGTAAATGGTGAAAATCAAACAGTAGTCTTTGATAACAAAGGAGTTGGAAAGATTGATATTAAGTTTGCAAGCTCTCAAAGTTTATCTGTTTTTTATGAAAACTTCGCATATAAAACTAATTTAAGCGTTATTCCATTGTGGATGGTGATAACACCAATTTTACTTTTAGTTTCGTTTATTGCTTTTAGAATTGTTCGCGGAAAAAAGAAGAAGAAAGCCAGTAGTTCAGTAAAAGAAATTGTGACCGAAAAGGAAACCGAATTAGTGTAATAAAAATTAAATAGATAAAAAGGGCTGCAATTTGCAGCCTTTTTTGTTTCATTTATTTTACTGCCAAAAGCATATCTTTTGGAGCTTTAACTTGATATGTAAACGTAATCTTTTTAGAATCCTTTGCCTTAATAGTATTTCTCCAAAGCAGAGTTCCTGTTAATTCATTATGCTCAGCTCCACTAATATTTTCTTTAATTATAGTTACCTGCTTATTTTGAGCCAATGGTAACTGATCTAAAACTTCAATTTCGATATTTTTTGTGTTACCATTTTTTACAACAATCTCGTAAGAAACAGTATAAATTTTATCATTATCCATAACCTTCTCTTTTGATTTATCTTTTACTTTAGTACGTTTTACGGTAACATTTTTATCTTGCCCTAGTGACAATTCTAATGTATCGCCCGTTTCACCTGTTTGTATATAAGTTTTACCAACAAAGGTTCCGTCAAAAAAAACATTTGCATTACCTGGTAATAAATTTAATTCCTCGTAGTCAGTTATTCTGGCAGTTAAGTAGGCATTCAAATCTAATTTAGGAATAGTCTTGTGTATATATTTTGTTTTCAACTCTTTATTTAAAATTGACACGTAATGACTTTTGTTATCGCTTGGGATGGTGTAGGGGAGTTTAATTTCAAATTCGGCTTGAATAACATTTTCATCCATTACTACGAAATCATAGGCGTTCTTTGAAACAACATCTAATTCGTAAACTTCTTCAGATAACTTAGAGGCCTCCATATCTTTATTAGCAACTGCTGGCGCAACTTCACCATAAGTTCTATACTTTTTTTTGTCATAATCTCTTCTGTTATAATTGTGTGCATCTACATAATATGGATTTAATACAGGGATATTAAAAGTTTGTTTTGGGTTGGCAGTGCTTAAAGTTAATTTCACCTCTTTCCAATCTGCACCTGTATTTTGATAAACCATCGCTTTGTAAGTAAGTTGCATTGGCTTATCTACACTTTCTGTTCTTAAATCATACATAGGAGCCCAGCCAGCATTAGGTACAAAGTAATTAATGTTCATAGTTCCTGATACTGCAGCATCTGCAATTACCGATACAATCACTCTATAATCTGGTTTATTATCGATAGTGGTTTCAACGCCAATATTATTTTGTTCGTTGTATATACTTTGCAAACGCTCATTAATTGATGAAATCTTCAATTGAAATTTTGCTTCATCCTTTTTTAAACGTAATAACTCGCTGTTAATGTTATTAAGTTTTTCTCTTAAAAATGTTAAACCATCTTTTAATAAAGCAATTGAATCCTTCTTAGATAAGCCTTTGTATAGGCCATAATTTAACAAAACACTTTTTTCTGTGCTAAGTACATCTCTTTGGTTGGTAATATTTTCAATTTCATAATTCAATAATGTTAACGAATCGTTCATGGCTTTTATGGTTTTGTTAAACTTATTATCACCTTTCGTTTTAATATTATTTAACTCGGGATAATGAACTAAATATTGAATTTCTGTAATTATAAAATTCCCTGTTCCTGACGCTTGAATACTTTGCTGATCAATTGTTGTTTCTAAACCTTCAAAAACTATTGTACTTTGGCCAGCAGGTATATTTACTGTACTTGTTCTAAAAACTTGGGCTCCTTGTAAGTAAACGGTTACTTTTTCAGGTTTTGATTTAACTAATTTCTCCGCTTCAATTGCTTTGCCTGTAATTGTAAACAGGCTTAAAAGACTTATGATTACTATTTTTTTCATGATTATGTTGTTTTATTAATTATTAACTTTTGTCTTTTGATGAAAAGAATACAATTATTCCATAAGCTCAATTATTTTTTTTATTTTTAAGTTGAATTAAAACCACAATTGACAGCTTCTGAACTAAATAAATTAACCGACCAAGAATTACTTTCTACTTATCAAAAAACAAAGGATAAGCAGTATGTTGGTGTGTTATACAAGCGCTATTCGCATTTGGTATTTGGTTTGTGTATGAAGTATTTAAAAGATGAAGATGATGCCCAAGATGCTGTTCTAAATATTTTTACCAAATTGTTTGATGATTTACTTAAGCATAAGATTGAGTATTTTAAGAGCTGGTTGTACACTTTTTCGAAAAAGCATTGCCTAATGAAACTGAGATCAGACCAGTCGAAACTCAAGCGCAGCGTGGCTTATGAAAAAAGTTTGGTTTCGATTATGGAAAGTGATGAAGATATGCATCAAAATGCTAACAAACGAGAAGAAGATTATGTGGCTTTAGAAAAAGCTTTGGCAGAATTGAATGAAGAACAAAGAAAGTGTGTTGAACTTTTTTACTTAAAAAATAAAAGTTACAACGAAATTGTTGATGAAACAGGTTACACACTAAACAATGTAAAATCATTCATACAAAACGGAAAGCGAAATTTAAAGCTTAAATTAGAAAAGTTAAATGAACAAAAACCCGAATAAGAAAACAATTAGTCAAGATGAACTATTGGATTTGCTCAAAACAAAGGAGCAAAGTAAAATGGATGCGCTTGATGAATTTGAATTGGAAGCATACGAAGGTTTAAGTGAACTTAAAGATGATAAACGCATTTTATCTTTAAACTCAAAAATTGATGAATTATTAGCTGCTGAAAGCAAAGAGGCTGTTATTGTCCCTTTATCTGATAAACAAAACTATAACCGTAAACTGATTTACTATAGTTTAGGAATGGCAGCTTCCGTAGCTTTAATAATTGGTTTATTTGTAATAATTAATCCTGCAAAACAAAGTGAAACAGTTGCTGATAACAAATCAATTAATGCTGAATTAAAAGAAGAAGTTATTATAGGTGGGACTGTTCCAGATACTCAGAAATTAAGCCTAGTTCTTGAGCAAAAAGTTGTTTCTGATGAAACACCGCCACCTCCGGTAAGTGAAAGCAATAATTTAAATAGTTACAAACAACCCATTGTAGAGGAACAAGCTTTAAATGATAAATCAAAAGGCTATCTAAATAAGGAAGTATTAGAGAGTTCTGCTGATAAAGACAAGGCTATTATGCTAGCCAGTGAGAAAACTGTGGTTAATGATTTTGAAACTGTTACTTTGAAGAAGGAAGAGCCTTTAAAAAAGTCTCAAGAAGAAGTTGTTGTTACAGAAGATAGAAAGGCCTTAGATGAAGTAAAAGCTGATACCAAATATGTTATGCCTAAAGAAGCTGAAAAGAAAGAGGAAGCAGCAAAATTAAAAAAGCTTGAAAACAAAAATAAAGTATCAGATAAAGTAGAGGGTAAAACAAGAGCTAAAAAGAATAGTGTTACTGAGGATGATCAAAAGGTTGCATTAGGAGAAGTTTATCGAGATGATGTAGCTGCAACAAAAATGCAGGAAAATAAAACCAAAGTGGTAACTGATAGTGTTGTTACTTTCGCTTCAAATGGTGCGGTTTCTAAACCTGTTCCTGTAGATGTGGTAAATACTGGTCCAACATCAGCAACAACTACTGGCGCTATTAGCATTAATAGTTTAGCTGAATTTGATGGAGGCTCAGCCAAGCTAAAGGAATACATTAAAAAGAACCTTGTAAAGAGTTCGACTTCGGTATTAGGAAAGGCCAGTGTGCAAGTAAAAGTGGACGATAAAGGAAAAGTAAGTTTTGATAAAATCATCAAGAATATTTCAAATTGCAATACATGCGAAAGTGATATCAAAACACTTATTTCTAAAATGCCATTATGGAAACCTGCAATAATTTCAGGTAAAAAAGCTGCTTCAGTTGTAATATTTGAAGTAGAATTTTAAAAAGGATAACCAATACCGAAATTAAGATTAGTACCTTTTAAAATTGTTCCTATATGTTTGTTAAAAATATATTTCCCATCTGTAGGATCACCTGGGTCGTATATTTTTACTGAAGCATCTAAACGAATAATAAAGAAACTAAAATCGGCACGTATACCAAAACCCGAACCTGTAGCAAATTCCTTATAAAATCTATTTAATTCAAAATTACCATTTGGTCGGGAGCTCACAGGGCGTCTTAACCAAATATTTCCGGCATCAACAAACCAGGCTCCATTTAATAATTTAAAAATATTAAAACGGTATTCTAAGTTAAACTCCATTTGTAATTCACCCAATTTATCTAATCCATCCAAACTATCTGGTGCATATGCACCAGGTCCTAATGCTCTTGCCTTCCATGCACGAATAGAGTTGGGACCGCCTCCAAAAAAACTTTTTTCGTAAGGTAAAACCGATAAATTTTTAAGAGAATGACCATATCCACCAGCAGCTCGAAAAACTACACGGCCGAGTTTTCGAATAGTTTTATAAATACGGTAATCTAAGTCGAAGCGTAAAAATTGCGAAAATGGAATTTTAAAAACTTGATATCTTCCTAAACTGTCTTGCTCTCTACCCGTTAAATTAAAAAATGCTCTTGCAATATTTCCACTCGATTCGAAGTTGGCTTTCAAGAAATGTGAAGTGCTTCTTTTTTTACCTATTGTATTTTGGTCATTATAAGTGAATGTATAACGACTAACCGGAGTTAAGTGATCAATAAAACTGTTAAGCAAAAAATTATCATTGCTTTGAGCTAATTTGTCTTTGAAAGCTTGACTTAAATTGGCGCTAATAATATTTGTTTCAAACAAAATAAATTGGTGACGATAATTTGGACTTGGTTGCGTTTGAAATCCGTAAGATAAATTAGTTAGTGTTCTAAAAAACTCTGGTCGTTGTTGATAGTTTAACGACATTGAAAAAATTGTTTTTATACCTGTTGCTTTTTTGTTACTAACAACGTTAAATGGAAACAATAGTTTTGGAATTACTAAATTTAACTCCGGACCAAATTGAAATGTATTAAACGCTCCTAAACCTTTTAAAATGGATGTTGTAGCCTGATCTGTTTCGAAATTCTTCTGAGCAGTTAAACCTCCTTTAATCTTAAATTCTAATAATTCAGCGCCTTTAAAAAGGTTACGGTTTTGATACACAAAACTTCCTGCCATACCTAAGTTACCACTTGTATTGGTACCTTCAGTTTCAACGGTAAAGGTTTGTTTTGAGATAGGGGAGAGAAGAATTTCAACATTGAGTTTAGTTGGATCCCAAACATCTCTTTCAAAGTTAATGGTAATACTCTTAAAGGCTTTTAAATCAGAAAGCTTATTGTAAGTTTCTTCAGCTAAGTTAGTTTGAAAAAACTGTCCAGGCGATATTACAATACGTTTTGCTAGGTCCTTAATTTTATATTTTACTGGGGGAGTGTTTAGCATAAAAACTAAATCTCTTTTTTCTTTTTCGTCATGATAAGTGATTGTATCCGCCGGCTCTGGTCTTTTGCCATTAATTGTGTAATAGTCCGGTATAATAATAATTTTGTTGATAGTAAATCTTTGATGATTGCGATAAGCTATACTATCTTGAGTTTCATCAGGTTTATATGGGAATAAATCAACCCCAATCGTTATATCCAATTGGTGTGATTTAAAGTTGGAATCAACCAAAAAGTAAACATATTCTTGAGCAAAATCATAATAACCATTGTTTTTAAGGAAAGCTGTAATCCTTTCTCTTTCTGACTGCATAATGTCTTCATCATATCTCTCTCCCGCCTTTACTAAACAACCCGCTCTATCCTGACTAATGAATCCAAAAAGTTCGGTATCCTCAACTTTATAGCTAACACTTTTTATTTTGTAAGGAACTGATTTGGAAATGGTATAAAAAACATTGGCCTTTTTTAAATGTTTCTTCCATTTAAAAAACGATTTATAAGGTTCAATTGAAACGGAATCCTTAACAGTGCTGTTAAAAAAACCTTTAGTTGCCATAAACTTTTCAATTTGAATTCGACTGATGCGTGTTTGCATTGAATCCAATACAACAGGTGCTTCGCCAATTTCAAGAAGGTTTTCTCTAAAAGTTAGCTTGTTTTTATCCTTTAATTTTAAATCTTTGTATTTCTTATTCGGATTCTTGTTTTGCTTCTTCTGACGTTTAACAATGCGCTTAGAATTAATGGCATCGTATTTCTTATCGCGTTTCTCTTTTTTCTTTAAAAGCTTTTCCTTATTCACCAAATTGTAAACAGTAGTATGAAATGGTATGATTTTAACAATTTTACGATTAGGCTTTTGTCGCACAAAACTTTCAATTTCAGCTGCATCTAAACCCGAATGATTATCAATAATTTTAACTTTGCGAACTAAATACTCGTTTTGTTTTAATTTTCGGGCTGGATTACATGAAAAAATAAAAATAGCTAAGCAAGGCAAAAACAGAATTAATTTTTGCATTCCTAGTGTCCTTATTTTTTGGTAGTTTTGAATAGTTTTTAAAAGTACGAAATTATTTATTTTTATAGCATGATATCTAAAAATCAGTTGAAAAATATTGTTGCCTTACAACAGAAAAAGAGTAGGGAAGAGACTGGTTTATCTGTTGCCGAAGGGGTTAAAGTTATTGAGGATTTGCTGATATCTGATATTAAAGTGAAGGAGATATATGCAACTAATAATTGGCTTGCCGAATATGGCGATCGCTTAAAATCGAAAAACATACCTTTTTACGAGGTAAATGACATTGAATTAGGTAAAATATCTAATCTATCAACGCCCAATAAAGTTTTAGCTGTTTTTTATATTCCAATATATAAATTAGACTTAGAAGCTCTTAATTCAGGATTATCCTTGTATCTTGATGATATCAGAGACCCAGGAAATTTAGGCACTATTGTTAGAACTGGAGAATGGTTTGGGGTAAAGCAAATCATTTGTTCAAAAAACTCAACAGAATTATTTTCACCTAAAGCAGTTCAAAGCAGCATGGGTTCATTATTTCGAGTGAAAGTATTAACTGAAGAATTACGCTCGATTTTTGATAAAAAGGTTTCATTTCCTATTTATGGAGCTTTTATGGAGGGGGAAGATGTTTATAAAATGAAGGATTTTGCCAATGGAATATTAGTAATTGGAAATGAAGCGAACGGAATTAGCGATACGAATAAAAATATAATAACAAAAAAAGTAAGTATTCCATCAGCAGGAAATAGCAAAGGTGAATCTTTAAATGCTGCCTTAGCTTGTGGAATCTTATGTGCAGAGTTTTTTAGAAGGCATCAGTAAATGTTTGATAAAAGTAAAATATCAATTGAGTTTTTAGATAAACTGGTAGAATATATTGCATGGCAAAATTCATTTGAATTGACTTTTGAAGAACGCTATACACCTGAAGAAGTTGCGGTATTTGAGTCGTATGTAAAATTATTTCCTGCTAAACTAGATAATATTACAACTTGTTTAAATTGGCGCAGACTTAAATTAAAGCTAATAGAAAGTACCAATTGGGTTGAAGAAGGAAAATGTTTTAATACTGATTTTCTTGGTAATTTTTCTTTTTACGATATCACGGTTTCTCCCGAATTAATTGAATTTAGTTTTTTTGAAAGTGTATTTGGATTAGTAATTATAGCTAGTACAAATATTGGTATTTGTTATGTTGCTTTTGAAAACGAAAGAGAAGAGGCTTTTGCCAAATTATTAAAAAGATTTCCTGATAGCAGTTTAGTTGAAGCCTCTAATTTTGAGCACAACAAGGTTAAACTCTTTTTCGAAAATGGTTTTGTAAATAAGTTTTCTATAAATCTTCATCTTAAAAATACCGCATTTCAGCTTGAAGTATGGAAAGCACTCATTTCTATTCCACAAGGTAGAATTGTTACATATTCAGATATAGCTAATTACTTAAATAAACATAATGGTTCGCGCGCTGTTGGTTCAGCAGTAGGAGACAACCCAATTGCCGCTTTAATTCCATGCCATAGAGTTTTACCACAAACAGGAATAATTGGTGAATATGCATGGGGAAGCTCCAGAAAATCAGTTTTAATTGCTTACGAACTAGCTAAAGAGAGTTAAGGTATGGATTTGTTCAGCGAAACTGTTGATTCCAAGCAAAACTTACTACCATTTAATGGCACAGTAAATTATTATGGACGAATTTATGAAAGTAATGTGGCTAATTATTTCCTTAATAAATTATTAAATGATATTGAATGGAGTTTTGATGAAGCCATAATTTACGGTAAACGAATAATAACCAAAAGAAAAGTAGCTTGGTATGGCGATCAAAATTATTCATACAGCTACTCAAATACAACAAAAGTTGCATTAGCTTGGACCCCAGAATTACTTGAACTAAAACAAAAAACAGAACAATTAACTGGTGATAGTTTTAATTCCTGCTTGCTTAATTTATATCATAATGGAGAGGAAGGCATGGCTTGGCACAGTGACGATGAAAAGGCTTTGAGAAAAAATGGAAGCATAGCTTCCTTAAGTTTTGGAGCAGAACGTAAGTTTTGTTTTAAACACAAGAAAAACGACGAAAAGGTTTGTCTAAAATTAGAACATGGCAGTTTGTTGGTAATGAAAGATGAAACGCAAACACATTGGTTACACCGTTTACCACCCACTAAGCTTATTAAAACACCTAGAGTTAACCTAACTTTTAGAACGATTGTTTAAGTGAAATATTAATTTTTAGATAATTCAACCATTGCCCAAGTGTTTCTAGCTGTAACACTTTTTTGGCTTAAACCAGATTCAATTCCTTTCGCAACAATCGTTTCAACATCCGATTCAAAAAATCCACTCATAATTAAAATACCACCTTCACTTAAACATGATGAATAAATAGGAATATCAATTGTTAAAACGTTACGGTTAATATTTGCTAAGATTATATCGTATTTTTTGCCTTCTAATAAAGAAGAATCACCTTTAAAAACGTTAGTTTCGGTTAAACCATTTAGTTGATAGTTCTCTAAAGTGTTTTCAACGCACCAATCATCAATATCAATGGCCTCTATGCTTTTAGCTCCTAATTTTTTAGCTACAATAGCCAAAACACCTGTACCACAGCCCATATCCAAAATAGATTTACCTTTTAAATCCAATTCAAATAATTTCTCCGATATTAAATAAGTTGTATCATGATGCCCCGTACCAAATGACATTTTAGGCATAATTATTACATTCAAGATTCCCGCTTCTTCTTTATGAAATGGAGCTCTTATAACGCATTTATTTGGAATTAAAACTGGATCAAAGTTCTTTTCCCATTCCTCATTCCAGTTTTGCTGCTCAATTTTCTTCTTTTCAAAAGTAAAATTAATGTCTAATTCATTTAGGCTTTCTAAATTAACATTAACGTCATTTTCTTCATTAATGAAAGCTTCAAAACCATTATCGTTAGTAGTAAAAGTTTCAAATTCCATTTCGCCTAAAAAAGCAATTAAAACATCAGTTCCAGGATTTGGAGGGTTTACTGTGAAAGAGTAGGAGTAATAATTCATATTGAAGCAAAAGTACTAAAAATAAAGGTTTAAGCTAAATTGCTATAAATTTTGATTTTATGATTGAAAAATATATTTTTGATAGAAATATTTTGAAATGAAATTTAGAAGTTTAGTAAAATTGAGCCTTTTATTGGTTGTGTTGTTTATAGTTGAAAGTTGTGAGAAGCAGGATATACCTTTACCAAAACCTTTGGAATTAGCTACCGTTAACACATTACAACCAACAAATTTTTCACTCTACCATACTTATTCAAGCAACTCAACACAATTGACAACAGGTGGAAATGTTTTAAATGATGGAGGCGCCCAAGTTACTGAGCGTGGAGTTTGTTGGAGTACATCACCTAACCCAACCAAGGGAAATAATAATTTTACAATTTTTGGGTCAGGAACTGGAAACTTTATTGGGCAATCAATAAATTTTGCTGTGAATACAAATTATCATTTTCGTGCATACGCAATAAATTCGGTAGGAGTATCTTATGGTAATGAAATAATATATACTTCGCCTTCTTATTATATTGGGCAACAACATACGAGTGGATATTATATTGTTCATATTGACAACACTGGGCTTCATGGAATTATGGCGTCCACAGCGGGTACATACACATCAAGTTCTTACGCTATCCAATGGGGGTGTATGGGAACTTTATTAACAGGTTGTAATAACTCGAGTTTTGGAAGCGGTCCAAACAATACTACAAATATTACTTTAGGTTGTAATACCTGGAATGCTTCATCTTATTGTGATTCTTATACTGGAAATGGAACATACAATGATTGGTATTTGCCTTCATCCGATGAATTTGACATAATACAAAACAACCTAAAAAACACTTACTTAGCTCTAAGCGCAGTAACTTACTGGACATCAACTCAATTTGATGCCAATCAAGCAATTTGCAAAAGTATTAACAATAGTAATATGGTAACTTCTCTTACTAGCAATAAAAACTTTACCTATAAAGCAATTCCTATACGCAATTTCTAAAAGCTACTTATAATACTTTCAAAATCTCCTGCCTTCAGTGAAGCACCACCAATTAATCCTCCATCAACATCAGCGCAAGAGAAAAGTTCTTTAGCGTTACTTGGATTACAGCTTCCGCCATATAAAATGGAACAATTATCTGCAATTGTTGAATTGTATTTAGTAGAAATTAAATTACGTATAAATGCATGGATTTCTTGTGCTTGCTCAGGGCTAGCTGTTTCACCAGTACCTATGGCCCAAACGGGTTCGTAAGCTATAATTAGTTTCGAAAAATCTTGTTCGCTTAAATGAAATGCTACATTATTTAATTGTTCTGCAATAACCTTAAAATGGTTTTCAGATTTACGTTCCATAAGCTTTTCACCAATGCAATAAATTGGTGTAAGTTCATTTTGCAATGCTAATTCAATCTTTTGCAATAACTCATTGTTATTTTCTTTAAAGTATTCTCTTCTTTCAGAATGACCAACCAAAACATATTTTGCTCCAACGCTAGTAAGCATTTTTGCACTCACTTCACCTGTGTATGCTCCTGAAACTTTTGTGTAACAATTTTGAGCACCAACTTTTATATTCGTTCCTTTAAGTTTTTCACTTACTAAGTAAATAAAAGGGTAGGGAGGTATAACTATAGTTTCAACGTTGCTATTTAAATTACTTGTCATTAATGCGTCAACTAATGAGTTAACCTCTGTTAAATCAAGATTCATTTTCCAATTTCCTGCAACTATTTTTTTACGCGACATATTATTTTTGTGTTTTTAAAAAGGCTTCTAAATCGCTTATTGTTGATTCATATCCAAAAGCATCATTTACCTTATAATAATTTGATTTATCCATGCAGTTTTTATAAGCATATTTTGCTAGTTCCAACTTTGATGTTTCATAAGTCATTAAACGCATCAGCTGCTGAACTTGCATTGAAGTGAGACATTTTTTATTTGTAATTTCTTTTGCAATAATAAGCTTATCATCTTCTAAGGTCTTGGAATCAACAGACTTCTTAGCACCTTCAAAATCCAAATCATTTATAGTTACACAAGGATTTGAACTTGTATTAGCCGAAGTAGGAGTAGGGTTTGTTGGTGTAACCGTTATACCTGAATTAGTACTAAGATTAATGTTTGGTAGGTTTAATTGTAGTGGTGTGAAAGCCTTTGCTGTATCTTGTTGTGAAATGTTTGTTGCACTAACTAGTTTTGTGCTACTAATGTATTTAATCTTGTATTTCTTTTTCTTCCTAACTATAGAATAAGTAAACTCCATATTTGAGGTGTCTCTGCCTTCGTAGGTTAAGTATAATTTTATATCAAAATCGGGCTTTTTGTTTTCAAAAATAATTTTAGCTTGAACCACTGATGGCAAAATTCCTTCAGCTTTAACGTTAGTTTGCGGCTTGTCGTTGTATCTAGAGCCATTTATCACCAAATAAAAAGGCTCACCAGTTGAAGTAAATACAATCAAGTTATTTTGGCTTTTTAATACGCCAAATAAAATCGTAAATACAAATAGAAATATTGGTTTTGTCATTTTAATTAATGCTTTAAAATTACAATTTATCAGCTAAAGTAGCTATAATATCACCAACCTTACTAAATTTCATTACTTCATTCAACGTAAAAGTCACTTTAAATTGTTTCTCAATTTCGTTAATCAACATCATATGTGTCATTGAATCCCAACCTTCAATATCCTTAGCACTTGTGTTATCCGTTAAAATAATGGTTCGGTTTTTAAACACATGTTTAAAAACGCTTTGCAATTCTTCTTGTATGTATTGATAATCAGCCATGGACAAAAAACAAAGGACAATAACATGTGTTATTGTCCTTTGTAAATTAAGTTATAATATACTATTCTTCTTTTTTCTTTTTAGCAGCTTTTGGCTTGATAATGTTTACAACAATATCCTTTTTCTCTTTATCAAAATCAACTTCAATAACATCGCCTTCAGCTAAATTAGCTTTGATAATTTCTTCCGCTAATGGATCTTCAACGTATTTTTGAATAGCACGTTTTAGTGGACGAGCACCAAATTGAGCGTCATATCCTCTTTCTTCAACAAAGTCCTTAGCTGCATCAGTTAATTTAACTGTGTAACCTAAACCTGATAAACGAGAGTATAATTTTGCTAATTCAATATCAATAATACGGTGAATATCTTCCTTACGTAATGAATTAAACATTACCACATCATCAATACGGTTTAAGAATTCAGGAGCAAATGCTTTTTTCAAAGCGCTTTCTACAACACCTTTTGCCATATCACCTTCATTAGCTACACGTGTTTGAGTTCCAAAACCAACACCAGTACCAAAATCTTTTAATTGGCGAGCACCAATATTAGAAGTCATAATGATAATTGTGTTTTTGAAATCAATTTTACGTCCTAAACTGTCCGTTAATTGACCATCATCTAACACTTGCAATAACATGTTAAATACATCTGGATGCGCTTTCTCAATCTCATCTAATAATACAATTGAATAAGGGCGGCGACGAACTTTTTCAGTTAACTGTCCACCTTCTTCATAACCAACGTATCCCGGAGGCGCACCAATAAGGCGACTCACGGAATACTTCTCCATGTATTCACCCATGTCGATGCGCACCATGGCTTTTTCATCGTCAAACAAATATTCAGCTAACGCGCGCGCGAGTTCTGTTTTGCCCACACCTGTTGGACCGAGGAACATGAACGAACCAATCGGAC
>CAZRUA010000051.1:0-24945 GCA_964603125.1 uncultured Flavobacteriaceae bacterium
CAGTGTATTCTTCTACTACAATATCATTTCCAGTAAAAGTATAATCGTAAACCGAGAAGTAGTTAAAATTAGTTTTTTCACCAAAACACATTTTCGAGAAAAAATTTGTAGAATGCCATTCTTCATTGCTGCGTGTGCGTAGCATTTTTATTTTAAAACCTGGGGGTTTAATTTGCAATTCGGCCCTTTGGTCATTACAATTAGGAGTTGAATCAGGAGTTATTAGATAACCTAAAATAAATACAGCAACAGATATAACAATTATAGTTAAACCAAACATAGCTAGTTTGTTACGTTTAAAACGTTTCCAACCCAATGCACTAAGTGAGTATGATCTATCTGTTATTGTTTTCTTTTTAAACATTACTTATTTTTCTTCCTTTCCAATTTGGTTTCACAAACAAAACTGCTAGTGAAATTCCTAACGTATAAAAAGGGTAAATTATAGTTAAGACGAAAAAATTTACTAAACTTAACTTTACCCTAAAAAATACGGAAGCTAAAAGTACAAACAAAAAGTCAAAAACAAATTTCAAAGCCCAAATTATACCTAAATATTTATACAATTGGGGGTTAAAAGCTGATAAAACCAGTAAAATAGGCAACCAAACATTGCTTAAATACACCAAACTAGCTACGCAAAAGCTATTTATGTCCTTAATCTTGGACATTTTTCCCATCCAACGTGCCCTTTGACCCAATAACTCAGCAATACTTTTGGTCGATATTGTGGTTGCCACAACATCAAAATTTCGCAAATAATCAATTTTTAGTCCCTTTTGCTTGGCCGACTGAAGTAAAAACATATCATCGCCTGAGCTAATTTGCTTATTATCCTGATAAGGATTTAACTGTATGAAACTCTCCTTTTTAAAAGCCAAATTTGCTCCATTACAAAACAAAGCCGAATTGCTAAAAACCGAACCTCCTGACAAAATAGTTAATGCGTTATTTTCTAAAATCTGCAGTTGACTTATTAAACTCTTTTCTCCTTCAAATTGAATGGGTAGTATAAGTAAATCAGATTTCTCGTTTTGCAAAAAATCACTTACACTTACAAGCCAGTTTTGCGAATAGGAAACTGTATCAGCGTCCCTCAAAATAATATAATCGCCTTTAGCTTTATTTACAGCAAGTTCAATTCCCGATTTCTTACCTTGTCGTTCAAAATCCTTAAGATTTAAAATACAATAATCTATTCCTGATTTTATTAAAACACTGTCGGCAACAACACTAGTGCTATCTTCCGAATTATCATCAACTAAAATTATTTCTAACTCAATCTCCGATTTATTCTGTTGTATAATCGAATCGATACATTTAACAATGTTTAATTCTTCGTTTCTGGCAATAATAACTATACTAACTTTTAATTTCACTATACTATTTCCGCCTTCATAAACGGGCAACCTAAGCCATTGCACCCCATAATGAATAAGCATGAAGGCATATAGCCAAATTAATATAAATCCAATAGCTATTAAAATCATGTTTTCAAACTTTTCTTGAAATTGAAATTAATTCTCACTAAAAACACATAACCTATTATTGAAGGCAAAACAATGTTTATTAACCAAACCAACGAAGACGCCAAAAACAAGCTTACGTTATTTGATGAATAACTCCCAAAAACAAGCATTGCAACCGCACCTCGAATAGCTATTTCAATAAAACTAATCATTGGAATGCTTGATAGCAACATGTATGAAATGGCAATACCACTGGCAATTGAAACAAAATCAGAACGAACATTAAATAGATAAAGAAGAAAATAATATTGAAAAAAGAAAACAATGTATCGCGCCAAACTCAATATCAGCAGCTGAAACAAAGTTTTTTTCGGAAAATCAATTACTCTAAAATTAAATTTACTTAGCCATTTTAATTTAGAAATTTTTTGATAGAAATACTTTGTGTTAAAATAAACCCACAAAATAAAAATTAAAAAGGCTAAACAACCTATGGCTAAATAAACAATTAAACTTCCCTTTTGCGCCGAAAAGGTTAAGGTCAGTGCCAAAAGTCCTATTACTATTGTTACTACCAGTTGACTTATACCGCAAGCAAAATGAGTAAATGTTACAGCAGTTCTATTCTCTTCCTTAAAATAAAGAATTCTCCCTATAAATTCACCAAATCTACCAGGCGTTAAATTACCAATGCATAAGCCCGAAAGCACCGATTTAAAAGCAGTTGAAAAACTAACCGATTCGATTGAGCCTGTGATTAATTTCCATTTGTAGCTTTCAATTAACCAATTGGGTAAAAACAATAAAACACACAAAATCAAAAGAAGTATTGACTTTCTGTTTGTTAAAGTTTCACCTATTGATTCAATATTTTCGGGAGTAAAAGAATTTTTAAACTTAAAATAAATAAAACTAAAACTTGCCAAACCAATTGCAATTTTTAAAGCCAGCGAAAAATATTTTGACTTATTGTTTACCACTTATTGTAAAAGCTTAAATTTACGATTGTGAAAATACGCTTTATTAATGAGTGAGAGAATAATATTAGGAATTGACCCGGGTACCATTTTAATGGGTTATGGAATAATTTCGGTGAAGCAAAATAAAGTCACGCTTGTTACATTAGGTGTTATTAAGTTAGATAAATACGACGACCACGGTATAAGACTTCAAAAAATATTTGAACGCGTTTGTGGCATTATAGATGAGTACAAACCCAACGAACTAGCTATTGAGGCACCATTCTTCGGGAAAAACGTACAAAGTATGCTTAAATTAGGCAGAGCGCAAGGAGTGGCAATTGCAGCATGCTTAAGTAAAAATGTTCCTTACTTTGAATATAGTCCGAAAAAAATTAAAATGAGCATAACTGGTAATGGAAACGCAAGTAAGGAACAAGTTGCCGCTATGATGGAATCTTTGTTAAATTTAAAGGAGCAACCTAAGTTTCTAGATGCAACAGATGCTTTAGGTGCTGCGTTGTGTCATTTTTACCAAAACAAGGTTACAGGTGAAGCTAAAAAATCTTACAGCGGATGGAAATCCTTCCTAACTGACAATCCTAAACGAAAAGCTTAATTTTTTTGAAACTCGTCACTAATAGCATTCATTAGCTCTTTCATTCTATGTTCTGCTACTTTAATTTTTTCCTTTGCAAAGTTCATATCCCCAACATTATTCATAGGTATTAAATGTATATGTGCGTGTGGAACTTCTAAACCAATAACAGCTACTCCAATTTTTTTGCATGGAACAATTGGCTTAATCGATTTTGCAACTTTTTGAGCAAACGCAAACAATTCCTTGTATTCGCTTGATTCGATATCAAAAATGTAATCTGTTTCCTTTTTAGGTATAACTAAAACATGACCCTCAACAAGAGGAAAAACATCTAAGAATGCTAAAAAACTATCCGTTTCGGCTACTTTATAACAGGGTATTTCGCCAGCTACAATTTTAGAAAAAATACTTGCCATTAAATTGATATTTCAAGAATTTCAAATGGAATAACGCCAGCCGGTACAGTAATATCAGCCTTATCTCCCACCTTTTTACCCAATAATCCTTTACCAATTGGCGAATCAATTGAGATTTTACCCTCCTTTAAATTGGCCTCATTCTCCGCAACAATGGTATATTGCATCACAGCATTATTTTTCAAGTTCTTAATTTTAACCTTTGTCAAAATAGAAACCTTACTCAAATCTAACTGCGACTCGTCAACAATTCGTGCATTTGCCAAAATCTCTTTTAGTTTACCTATTTTAACTTCAAGTAAACCTTGCTCTTCTCTGGCTGCATCGTATTCGGCATTTTCAGATAAATCACCTTTATCTCTTGCCTCAGCAATTGCCTTGATAATGTTAGGACGTTCTACTTTTTCCAAATGACTTAATTCATCCTTTAATTTCTGCAGACCTTCAACGGTGTAATAAGCTATTTGCGACATGTGTTTCTAAGGTTTTATAAATAAAAGAATCCCGCTTCAATAACGGGATTCTTAAACAAATTTAAAAATAATTTCTGAATTCTACAAATTCACGCGGATACCGACAGTATGTGTTCCACTGAAAGGATTTGTAAAACGGTATGAGTAATCAACACCAAAAGAAGATTTCTTTTCAGCACCAAATGGCAACTCTAAAGTAACACCAGCAGTTGGGCCCGTAAAAGCAGTTTGGCGAGTTTCAGACTTAGTAATTCCCTTTTCATAGCAGTAACCAGCGCGTAACATTAAATATTGCTTAAAGCCATATTCAGCACCAATCATAAACTGATCAGATGTAAATGAATTTGAACGGAAATTAGCAGCAACTGTAATTCTATGTGATTTATTTACACCTGTTGAATCTTTCTTTAAATAAAAGTCATAAGCACCACCAATATTTAATAAAGAAGGTAATTCAAAAGCAGCTGCACGTTGTTCTACTGTTTGAGTATTACCTTGAACTGTACCATTTAATATAATCGTTTCAAAAGATAAACCATCACCTTTATAAACCATTTTAGGTCCTACGTTACGCAAAGCAATACCAAAGTGCATTTGATCATATTTACCAGCTACATATTGAATACCTGCATCTAAAGCAACACCGCGCGCCGCAACGTTTGATATTTGTTCAGAAATTACACGTAAACAGATTCCACCAAAAATATTATCAGAAAATCCCTTTGAATAAGATAAACCGATATTTAAAAACAATGGTGAATATGTACCTAAACCACCCTCAGGTTGTTCAACAGTTGTAATAGGAATATCACCGCCATCTAAAGCAACAATACCTAAACCTATTGCACCAGTTTCACCAACATGTTGAGATAAACCAAATGAATTGATGTTAATTCCAGAACCACCTAACCATGAGCAACGTGAAAATATAACCTCAGTTTTACGTGTGTGAGCTAAACCCGCTACGTTTAAAAACTGACCTTCCAAACCACGCACTCTTGCCGAGTTAGCGCCAGCCCACCCGCTTGAACGAGCATAAGGATTAATTAATAATTCCGAAGCACCTGCCGAACCAGCTCTGTCCGGGTTACCAGCTTGCAATTTTGCTGGAACCGCTAAGGTTCCAGCTATAATTGCACCTAAAAGATATTTACTTATATTTTTCATAACGTATTCTTCTAAAAGATTAATAAGATTGTAAGTCTAAAGGACGCATCACACCAAACCATTTGATAATTTTTTCACCAACACCTGGAGCTTCAACGTGAATAATGTATAAACCACTAGCAATCGAGATACTTTTTTGATTTTTTAAATCCCAATCCACATAAGTTGATTCATCAGTATCCTTATCAATAGTTCTTACTAGAGTACCAGAAACATTGTATATTCTAATCTTACATTTAACAGGTAAGTTTACAATCTTAACTATATTATCAATACGTGTTTTTTCGTATGTACTATAACCATAGTAAGGATTTGGAACTACATTAATCTTAGCTAAACCATCCTTAGCTGTTACTGTATTATCATTCTCCTGAACTAACTCATCCGTTTTGAATGTGTACATAGGAAGGTTGTTATTTTGAGGAGTGGTAGTTGTATCCGTAGAATAATATTTCACATAATTTGTTCTAGGCCAAGCTCCAGCAGAAATTGAAGTAGTTCCTGAAGTATTACTCACAGAATCTGACCAGAATTTAGAATAACTTGTAGAATAACCATAACGATAAGGCTTAGTAACGCGGATTCTAACTTTTGCATCTGATGGTATGCCTGTTGGAGCTTTATTACTGTTATAAATACTATTAAAACCAGGTTTTAATAATGGAATATTAACCCACATAGCATCTCGCATAATCTCTGCCATCATTTTACCACGATTTGGTAACGATAAACCAGTTGTAGAATATGTTTCAAGCATTTTACGTAAGCTAACACCAGCATCATAACGATTAACATCAGAAGGCGTGCCTGCTAACGCAGCTGGAGTATTAAACACACCATCACCATTGTGATTAAACACATAGATATAATGTCTTCCCCCCATATCATACTGAGTTGTTCCGTTAAATGAAACCTCTGTAGACGTTGGATTCCAAAGCATATCGTTGCCGTTATTAGTCGCATCAGCTGTATTTTCACCAAAAGCAATGGTTAAACGCTCACCTGTTTCAACGTTAATTGCGTATCCAGGGAACCAAGACATACCTGTTGCGAAATCGTTATTATCAGCATCAATAGCAGGATTTCCATCTTTACCAACAGAAGCTGCAGTCCTTAACTTAAACTTATTAGCACCTTCCGCTAAATCCAATACTGGACAACGCGACCATTTAGTTTGATCAGAAGTCAAAACAACATCAACTGACGAAGCCCCACGCATATCAATATTTGTAATCTTAAACTGAGTGTTTGCAAACACAGGATAACCTTGTAAGGTAGTTGAAGAAGGATCCGCCGAAGCACATAAACGAGGAGGTGCCCATGTTCCTCCCACAATGTTTTCTGCTACTTGATCCGGGTCAGCATAAGCACTAACTGTTAAACCAGTAGGACCAGTAATATCAAATAAATAATCGTTATATATATTACCAGAACCAAATTCTTCCTTACCACTTCTAACCCAGTTCAATGGACTTTGTCCATCTCTATCCGCAACACCTGTTAACCAATTTTGGTTTGGGTCAGAGAAAGTTAATGAAGACGTAATAATTGAACTACTTGATAAAGGAATATACGTTTGTCCTGAAGCTGCTTGAACGCGTGGATCAGAAACTTGACTGATTGTTAAGGAAATACCAATTTCTGGAACCAATTGTTCTGTTGGCAAATTGATAAACTGAGTAGAATTACGGTTAATGGCAAATGAACTACCATCTTTAATGTATGTACCACTTAGTACCCAGTTCGACGTATCATTCAATTTAGCAGTTTCATCCAATTTATTCTTTTGGTAAGTGCCGACTTGAACCATTTTCAAAGTTAAATCTGCCTTAGTTAATTTTAATGGGTCAACCACTTTAACATTAATTGGACCAGCTCCACCTTCATAAGTAGGATTTAAAACACGGTTATCAGTACTTGCGAAAATAGCGTCAATACTAGATTGTGTTAACTCTAAGTAATTACCACCATTACCTTGTCCTTCAATACGTGTAATTTTTGGACCTGAACCGTAAACCGAATTTTGTATTGTCCCATTTGTTTCTACCGAAATATTATGCGGTATACCTGCGTAAACTTGAATATTACGACGACCTAATAAGAATGGTGTCTTTTGTCCTGTAAAATCACCAGTTAAACAGTGATATGTTCCAGTTCCAGTTCCGTCAATGCCGCAAGTATAACTTGGGGAAACATTATTAACATATTTCAAATACTCATTGTAAGCATAAGAAACCGCCATGAAGTAATACGTTTTGTGGTTTACTAGAGTTTTATTTCCAGAAGCAAATTGATCTTGAGTTACTTTAAATGAAGTTTTAATTCCTTTGTCTTCACCTGTTACCATTAATTTTGGAACTAGACCTAAATCTTGGTCATTTGTGTAATTAACCAACTTGCTAACTCCATTTTGAATATCTGACTGGAAAATTAAACGAGCTTTATCAGGATTTGTTAAATCTGTCTGAGAAACAGTACCATCCTTTAACTGATAAACCATATAACCTTCAAAATCGTAGAACTTGTATGGATTATTAATATCTGAAGAGATTGTTACATCTAATTCATGGTAACGATCTGTTTCATGATTATTTGAAACACCTTGTTTGTTTGTTAAATAAATTACTAACTCATTTTCTAGTTCTTGAACTGTTAAATCTGGAGCATCTGGACCATCTAATACTTTGAAACAATTGTCAAACAATGCTTGAGCTTTATCATCAGCTAATTTCAATAAAGTTACAGCAGCAGTGTTGTTTCCTGATTGAGTTGTACGAGCCCAAGGTAAACCATAAGTAATGTAATTAACAGCACCTGGAATTAAGGTGAAAGGTCCTGCTGATTGTAAGAAGCGACGATCCGCTGGTTGGTTAGAACCTGCTCCTGTATTTGTTTCTGACCAATTTGCGAATGGCGCTGGAGTTCCATTTGTTCCGAAATTATCAGGGTCAGAATCACCAGGGAACATATAATTTGTTGGTATAGCAGTTGCACCGCTGTGACCAGGATAACCATCACCACCAAATACCATTGGCTGACCATCCTTCCAAGTTCCAGTTATATATTGGTAGAAATGCGCACCATTACCAACAGAACCTGTAGGGTTACCTTGTGGCGAACCATCATTATTATAATATAAGAACTTAGACATTGAAATAGTTTCTCTCTCTGTTAATTCACTGATGATTTGCGTTGTATCTTGTTGTCCAGTTGTAGGGTCAACATAATATGTACAATCAGTACAACCGTCCTTATCATTATCAATACCATCACCAATATTAGCAACTGGCCCTTGGAAGAAATCACAGCCTAAGGCAGGTAATTTATCATGGTAACCAATTTGACCGCCTTGATCTTCATCATAGTTATCACCATTATAAATATAACCTAAACCACGTTGAACATCGCAACCAATATAATCATCAGAATAGTTACCCAAATCCGCATCAACCCACACACCAAAATATGTACTGTCTAATGTAAAGGTTCCACGATTAATTAATTGGAAATTGTAAAAAGTCATGTCATTTAACTCATCATTTGTAGAAAATGAAAACGCTTGACCCCTAATTTCCATACCGATTGCTTTACCGGTTGTTTCAGAGTGAATATTACCTTTATCGTTAAATACCCACCATAAAGTTTGATCACCAAACAAACGATTTTTACAATCCGCTTTTGAAATTGAAGCTCCCGAAACATTATAACGAGGGAAATCACCAGCACTTGGGTCATAAAAACCATCACTATTCAAATCCTCAAAAGGCGCTAAAGTAGGCAATTGCCCCAATGATTGATCACCATTACCTGGATAATTTAAAATTGCGCTAGTTGGAGCACCACCTGCATAAAATTCATCAACCTCCTTACGAGTTATTTTAAAATGCTTATCGTACTTCACACAAATATCTGAAGAAGTCTCTGGATCAGAACCATTTAAACCTAATGGACCTGGCCAAAAGTCATTTCCAGTTTGACGGTAAGTTGCAGCTGCCACGTGTAATTGACCAGTTGCATCATATCCACCAACCCATAACGAACCAGCAAACATTGAGTGTGAGTTAGATCCTTTAGGAATTTCGTATTTAGCGTTTGTTAAATCCCACCACATATCACCTGCTGCTAGAATTCTTGTTCTAACGTTATTGATATCCAATTCGGTTTGAGCATTACCTGGGGAGCAATCACCAGCAACTACCTTAGAGTTGCTATCTGATTCAGAGTTTGGATTAGCCATTTTACCGCCGTTCACATTTTCCTTTGCTGAAACCAAAGAAAAAGATGCTAGAGATAAAGCTAAGATTAACTTTTTACTCATTTTTATATTCGTTTTCATAATCATCTATTAATTATTCAATTAAAAACTAAATTGTACACCTACACGAATAACGCGCGGGCGGCTGAAATTACCAGGGTTGTTTAAAGCTGTATTATATAAATCCTTATAAGACGCAACATTTAAATTTGAATTGATTTGATTTTGGTATAATGGAGAAGTTAAATAACCGTCATCAGTTGGAGAACCTGTATAAGAGTATACACCAACTATGTTTTTAGTATTAAACAAGTTTAAAACTTGTAAATAAATATTTAAATCTGCTTCTTTCTCATCATCAGTACCCTTTTTACCCCAAGATAATTTAATATCCTTGTCAACACGCAAATCTGCGCGGAATTGCCATGGCAAATAAGAACCATTTAACGAACCTGCAATTGAAGAGTTTGCTGCAACACCTGAAGCAACAGCTGGAGTAGCTTGCGCTTGACGTGTATAAGGTGTACCACTTCCTAAACGGAATACCATGTTAGCTCCGATATTGCGTAAAATTTGTTTTACCTCTCCTTTTTTGTTTTTACGAGTTGGTCCCTTGTAATCATTTCCATCACCAAAACGGTAGTCAAAGTTTGTAGTAAATGTATGACGTTGATCAAAATCTAATGGTAAAGTAACACGTAAGTTTGGTTGACTAGAGTTAGCTAAGTTATAACCACCACTTGCATTTGAACCTGAACCATCGGCAAATTGTAGAGTGTAGTTTGCGTTGATATAAACACCACCCGAACGACGTAAGTCATATTCAACAGAGAAACCTTTTACAGTACCAAAGTCAATATTACCATAAGTTAAATAAGAGATAGGGTAAGCTTGATTTACACGTGTAATTTGAATCATATTTCTCATTTCACGATAGAAAGCTGTTAATTTTAAAGCTGCATTTTTCTTCGCACTTAAAACTTGACTGTAACCTAACTCATAGTCAATTGTTTTCTCTGGTTTCAAATCAGGATTGTTTAACACACCACCTTGATTATTCGTCATGAATAAATAATCTTTAGGGTCTAAACGATTACCTGTTGTAGGACGTTGTGTTAACACATCATAATGAGCAAAGAAATTAGCTACGTCAGAAATTGGGAAAGAGAATGCAATACGAGGCATTACGTTGATTTGTGGTTTAAAATCTTTAAATGCACTTGTTTCGATTTTAACATTTTGATCTGTATTTTGTAAATAAGGTGCGATTGAACCAGTAGTAGTTTGAGAAGCAATAACTTTAGGGTCAGCAATCTCAGTACCTGTTGCGTCATACCAAATGTTTCCATCACGGTAACCCAAAACTGTTGTTGGATTTGCAATATCATCAACATAAACTACTGAAGTTTCAGAGATGTTTGTAGGAACTGTAGATCCTAAAATTTGACCATTTGTAGCCTTATCTTTGATAGTATAAGCATTCTTCACTAAGAATCTATCTTTCAATACCTTTTGATTTGCATCGTAACGATCAATACGTAAACCTACATTGAACTTAATATCCTTGAAATCAAATTTATCTTGAATGTAACCAGCCATGTAGATTGGGCGGAAAGCTCCAACTAAACGGTCATAAGAATCATTTGAATTTTTCTTATTAAAGAAATCATCAAAAGATGTTTTACCTTTTAAACGATTGCCATAATAATCGTAACCAAAAGCATCAACTAATGAACCTGAACCTTCATTTAACAATTCCTCAGCACTAAACATATTAATGTTTAATAAAGATGGGTCAAGCGCATCAATGTTAATATACTCAGTTGAAGTAACTGGCTTACCTAATGCTGCTAATAAATTTTTAGAGAAATTTGATTGAGCTGATGCATTATAAGCTACGTTGTAACCAAATAATGTATCAACGCCTTCCAGCCCATTGTATGAATCATCTACAATAAATGGATTTGCCAAATCTAAAGAAGTATTGTGTTGATTAGCTAACTGACGAGCACGTGTCCATAAATCAGCTGGTGTCACACTGTAACCTCTATTATCACGTTGGTCAAACTCCATCCCTAACATTAAAGCATGATTCTTATAATCGAAAGAGAATGAAGATGTGATACGGAATTGTGTATTATCTGTAATAGAATAACCATTGTATTGACGTCCAGTATTTAACCATAAAGAGTAAACATTACCTGGGCGATCACCGTTACGTAAACCTTGTAAGAAAGATAATTCATCTAAGCTACCTATACTTCCTGCATCAGCTAAGCTGTATACTTGAGTTGTGTAGTTAGAAGCCAACGGATTAATATCTCCAGGAGTATAATCTAATTGTGAATTAAAATCACCTGCATAGAAATAACCTGTGTTGCCAGTAATTTCATTTGAATCAATCTGGAAAGTATTATAGAAAGGTGTTGTTTGTTGATCAAACTTACCTATATATCCATAGTTAAATAATTTATCTTTATGTGTGTCATCCTGAGTAGTTGCCTTATACTTTTGGTAACCCACTTGGAAAGAAAAATAAGCATTCTTAATGTTTGATTGAGATTTTTCATCTTTACCTACATTACCAGAACCAAATTTTTGCGTTAAACGGGCATAACCACGCATAGTATTTTGAATTGTTTGAGGGTTATTAGCCGAATTTAACAAAGAATAGTTGTAAATAAAAGCACGGCTATTAACATAATCCCAAGAACCACCTAAAGTAATATTAGTATTTTGAGAAGGTTTAAAATCCAATTTAGGGCTTAAACGGAAAGAACGTTGCCCAACATTTTGTCGAGCCTTAATTTTTTCCAAATCATCAGCAGTTAAGTACTCAGCCGAACGATAGTAACTACCATTATCCGCTTTTACTAAAGGATTTTGTTCTAACTCTTTCATTTTTTCATCCTTAACTTTATAGATTCCAATTGCAGATGGATCTGGATCTTTTTCAGAAACTACCTCACCAGCTAAGAATAAACCTAATAAAGGACGTTTGTTACCAGCAGAATCCTTTTTACTTAATAATGGACCACCAATAGAGAAACCTAAGAAATTATATCCGTAAGCATCTGTAATTTGAGAAGAAATTGCTTCGGCACCACCAAACCATTTAGCTTGAGGGCCACGAGTTGTAATTGAGATAGCACCACCTGTAACATCACCAATTGATGCAGGAACACCACCTAAAGTAACCGAAACTTGTTCAACCCCTTGTTGAGGAATACCTGTAGTACCAATTGCACGTTCACCATCAATAAATATGTTAGTTGCACTTCCACGAGAACCACGAACATTTAAACCTGCACCTTCATCCGCTTGGTAAACACCAGCTGTTGTAGAAGCTACTGATAAAATGTTTTTAGTTGCCATGTTTTGGTACTCTTCACGAGTAACAGTTCCACCTGATTTTGTATCTGGGTCAATTAATGGCTCAGCATAAGCAACAAAAACAACCTCTTCAACAACTACACCACCATCGGTTTCCATTGCGATATCAATTGATTTAATTGCATCATTGGTAACATTGATACCTGATAAACCACCTTTTTTGTAACCCAAATTTGCGGCAACAACATCATACTTACCTGGTTGTAATGGCTTAATAACCGCTACACCTTCAAAATCTGTTTGCGCACCACCAACTTGGGCTCCAGCTTGCTGCACAATTACCGAAGCAAAAGGGATAGGTTCGCCCGTAGCTTTATCGGTTACTGTTACCTTAACACCCGCTTGGGAGAAGGCAAATGAGCTCATTGCAATAACTGCAATTAAACTTAAGTAAATCTTTCTTATCATAATTTTCACTATTATATGTGTTTCCTTGAAAATAGAAGTTCGTAAAAATAGAAACCTATGTTAAATAATGCCAAAATTTTTGTTTCTTTTTTATTAACTAACTGATATTCAAGTGTAAAAAATTTCGCTTTCGCTGTAACTTTTACAAATTTTAACAATTAATATACAATATTAAGAAATAAGTCTCGTTTTACCTTTTTTAAACTAATAAGTGGTAGGTTTTTTTAGGTAAGTGGTAAAACACTTTTTTAAAAGACGAATTAGAGGTGCTAAATGGAAATCATAAAATAATATAGTAACGAAAAAACAAAAAGGACCAAAATTTGATTTTTGGTCCTTTTTGTTTCTATTTTTTTAAGTTTTGTTTTGCTGACCTCTTTCTATTTTTCTTCATTCGTTTTTGCACATCCTTTGTTTGAATCCTTTTGTGGTGCTGCTTTACAGCTTTTTCATCCTCACGCTTTTTCTTTCTAGCTTCTTTCCATTTTGCTTTATCTTTTTTACGTTTCGCACGCTCAGATTTTGGTGACATTTTCTTTTTGTCAGCATCGCCACCTTCAGATTGCGAAAAGGCTTGCTGCGAAAGCGCTAAAGCGAAAAGTAAGATAATCAGTTTAATGTATTTTTTCATTTCAAAAACTAGTTAGTTGGTGCATATTTAACAACATCCACGCCAAATTTCCTAAGGAAATCTACTCCTTCGTCACTTGGTATTCCTTTGTACTGGGCATAAGAATTTAAAAAATAAACCTTCTTAATTCCCACCGAATAAATTACGCGTGCACATGCTATGCATGGTGAAAGCGTTACGTACAAAGTACATCCGCCCATATCCATTTTATTTTTTGCTGCATACAAAATTGCATTTTGCTCGGCATGCAAAGCTAAAGAACAGCTTCCCTTACTATCTCGAGGGCATCCGTGCTCAGGCCATTCCACATCACAATTATGAGTGCCTGCAGGCGGACCATTATAACCAAGTGACACAATGCGTGTATCCTTTGTTAAAACTGCACCTACTTGCGCCTTTATGCAATGCGATTTTTGACTCAAAGTTTGAGCCAAATCCATGTAAATATCATCAAAACTCGGTTTGTTCATTTTCTTAGCCTTACTTAATCAATTCCTCTTTTACTACATTCCCTAAAGTATCATAAATAACATAACGATAAGGTTTTCCTAAACTATCATTGTAAATCCATTTACCAACAGATTTGTCATTCTTTTGAATACCTGAATACATAAGGTTTCCATTAGGATAATATACTTTTTCTTCGCCTTGCATTACACCATTTAGATAATCAGCTTCAGTTTGAAGGTTTCCATTTTCAAAAAAATACATCCACTTGCTGTGTCGTTTTCCAAAGCGAAAATAACCCTTAACACGAATTACTCCGTTTGGATATTTCACGATATGATCGCCAGTGTAATTGGTATCAGGCGGTTCTAAAGAAAGTAGAATTTCATTTTTAACAGCTTTCATTTGCTCAAAAGCTAATGAATCTTTATTTTCTGCAGTTTTAACTTCGTTAGTTTTTGAACCACAGCTACTAAAAGCCATGATAACCGAAATTATAAGAACAAAACAAATATTATTTATTGAATACATTATTTTTAAAATTAAATTTAAAACTATTTTTTACGCTCGCTAGTATAAATTACTAGCTCCTCAAGCGCTTGTCGCGATTGGTTTTCGGGGGCCAATTTTAACAAATCAAGGGCTTTGTTTTTATAGTTATGCATAACATCATTTGCGTATTCTAAACCTTTTTTAGCAATCACAAAATCTATTACTTGCTTAACCTTTTCGGGGTTGTTATTATTGTTTTTTACAATATTAATGATTTTTTTTCTATCAAAAAAGGTCGAATTATTAAGTGCATAAATAAGTGGTAAAGTCATTTTCTTCTCCTTGATATCAATTCCAGTTGGTTTACCAATATCATCTCCATTACCATAATCAAATAAATCGTCCTTTATCTGAAACGCAATACCAGTTAAAGAACCAAACTCGTGCATTAACTTAATTTTCTTTTCATCTTTTGTTACAGAAGCTACACCCGAAGCACAACAAGCGGCAATTAAAGTAGCCGTTTTTTGACGGATAATTTCATAATACACTTCCTCCGAGATATCCAGTTTACGAGCCTTTTCAATTTGAAGTAATTCTCCTTCACTCATCTCGCGCACAGCATTACTTACAATTTTTAAAATATCAAAATCATTGTTATCCAATGAAAGTAAAAGTCCTTTTGATAAAAGAAAATCACCAATTAGAACGGCAATTTTATTCTTCCACAAAGCATTAACCGAGAAGAAACCTCTACGCTCATTGCTATCATCCACCACATCGTCATGCACCAAAGTTGCTGTATGCAATAACTCTATTAAAGAAGCTGCGCGATAAGTAGTTTCATTGATTTCGCCAAAAGTTTGAGCACTTAAAAAAACAAATACAGGTCGAATTTGTTTACCCTTACGTTTTACAATATACGCAGTGATTTTATCTAACAAAGGTACAGAGCTTCGCATGTTTTCGCGAAACTTTTTTTCGAATGCTTCCATGTGTGGAAGTATAGGTGCTTTTATTTTTTCGGCTGGTGACAAAATTAATGCCCAAAGATAACAATATCTTTGGGCATTAACCAGTATTAAATCTCAAAGTATTTACTTAATTACCATTTTCCCGAACTTGACTTTTTTACCTCTAGCAGCATAAAGTATTGAAACCCCATCTTTAACGTAAACAGCATTTTTAGGACTAATAATTGTTTTTGAATCTTCCTTTTGAGTCATCATTACCTGACGATTCACATTTCCTTTTGCATCAACAACAGCAAGCGTTACAATACCTTTTCCTCCTACTTTATAATTCTTAAGTTTTTTATAATCCTTTATTAAAAGGTTTTTTGCGTTATCATTATAAATTAAAAATATTTTATTGTTTAGTGTTGTTAAATGGTAAGATGAATAAAATGTACCTCCGCTTGATACTTGCAATTTAGGAACTAGTGAAGTCCACTCGAACTCACCTGCTTTACTAATTTTAGAAAGGATAATGCCGTTATTGTAATAAGTATAGTAACAACGAGTGACACCAGTTTTTGGATCGGTTGTACAATGTTGAACAACATAACGTTGCTCTGAAGTAAGCACAGCTCCACCGTCTTCTGTTAAAATCAAATAATCTAATTCAAAGCTTCCTGTTTCTTTTCCCTTCTTTGCTCTACGCTCGCTCATAAAGTTAGTCATGAACTCAACTGAAAAATCTTTATAACCTGATTTCGTAATTTTTTTGGATTCCATATCTAAACTCAAAAAGAATTGTCCTTTCAATCCTCCAGAACTTTTCTCAGAATAATATCCTGCAGTTAATAAAGACTTATTGGTATAATCTACTCGAAATAAAATCTCAGTTACATATCTATCGCCTAAATCAATATTATACTCTTTTAGTTCTTTGGTTTTATAGAAATAAGCTAAAACTTCATAGCGGTACCAAGGTTTGCGCCATTGACGATCTTGACTTTCCTTTTCGATAGATGCTAACATGTAAACGTTGCCATCATTATCAACACGAAAATTAGAAACGGAAAACTTTTTATCGATGTAAGGCAATGTAATAGATGAGTTATGAATTAGCTTCATGTTTTCATCAAAAACTTTGTAGTTAAACTTTTCGTTTGCATACTTATCAAAAGGTTCATCTCTGTAAACCAAAACCTTTGTGCTATCATCACTTCTCGAAATAGTGAAGCTTCCGGAGTTTCGCTTTTTTGTTGCTGAAATTTGATCTAGTTCGTTCAAACCTCCTAAAATAGTTCCTGTTGCTTGATTTACTTCACTGTAAAAACAGAAATTCTTATCATCATCTCTACTGTAATAATTAGAAAAAATATACAATTTATTTCCAACAAACATAATGGATTGAAAGTTTACATCTTTGCCATGATATTGTGGAAACTTTAATTCAACTGAATAAATTTGCTTGTAATTTTTATCATCATACTTTTCTAAAAAATATTCTGTTCCACCAAATAGACTGTATTTAGTGCGTATTGTGAACATTGAAAAATCCTTACCTGGAAAAATTTCGGTAATAGTTGTTTTACGAGGGCTTGCAATATCATCTCCCCATTTAACTTCAATACTTTGAGCATGAGATAAAATTGCAATGAAAAATGATACGATAAAAAGTTTTAGTTTCATGATTTTGTTTGTTATTTGTAAATTAACTAGCTATTTTATTCTTATTCGCTAACTGCCCGCAAGCCGCATCAATATCTTTCCCTCTGCTGCGACGCACATTAACAATAATACCTTTGCCTTCTAAATGATTTTTAAAAGCATCTAAGCGCTCAGGTAAAGTTTGTTGAAACTCTCCATCATCAATTGGGTTATATTCAATAATATTAACCTTAGCTGTTGTACGTTTGCAAAAATCTGCTAACTCCTTTGCATCCTGTATTTGATCGTTGAAATCTTTAAACACAATGTATTCAAAGGTTACACGTGTTCCTGTTTTATCATAAAAATAATTTAATGAATCTGCTAAATTATCTAAACTATTGCTTTCGTTAATTGGCATGATGTAATTTCGCTTTTCATCATTCGCTGCGTGCAATGATAAAGCAAGATTTACTTTTGTATTATCATCGCCCATTTTTTGAATCATCTTTGCAATCCCAGCAGTACTAATGGTTATACGTTGCGGCGACATCCCCAAACCATCTGGTTTAGTTATTCTATCCACTGAGCGCATTACCTCAGCATAATTAAGCAAAGGCTCGCCCATGCCCATATATACAATGTTATTAAGCGTTTGATTATACTTTTCCATTGCTTGGTCTCGAACCAAAACAACTTGATCGTAAATTTCATCAGCATTCAAATTACGTAAACGCTTCAATCTGCCAGTTGCACAAAATTTACATGTTAAACTGCAACCCACTTGCGAAGATATACAAGCCGTCATGCGCGAAGAGGTTGGAATTAAAACACTTTCTACAACATTACCATCATGCAATTTCATAGCGCACTTAATTGTTTTGTCGTTCGAAATTTGCATCTCAGCAATACTAACAGCGTTGATAGTAAAATTATCTTGCAACAATTGTCTCAATCCTTTTGAAAGGTTAGACATTTCATTAAAATCAGTTGTACTTTTTTGCCACAACCATTCCCAAACTTGCTTTGCACGGAATGCAGGTTCTTTATTGTCTCGTAAGAAATTACTGAGACTTTCCAAATCTAATGCACGAATATCTTTTTTTGCAGTGCTCAATTTATTAGTTTGATTCGTTGTAAATTACTTCTAACAATGTTTGTCCAACCGCTTTTAAAGTCTCTTTATCAATATTACTCATGTCGTCAGAAGCACGGTGATGGTGAGGGAAGAAATCACCTCTAACCATATCATACCCTAAAATATCAACACAAGGTATATTTGCAATATCATTTACCGGAACATGATCATCAGTAATTGGACCGAAACTTTGATTGATAAAATATTTTGATTGCCCAATATTTTCGGCAGCTAACCATATTTTATTTACAAATGAGCCAGCACTGTAAACTGATTTTTCTTCACGTGGGAAAGTAGCACCCTTCGCTCCAACCATATCCAATAAAATACCAAAACGCGCAAAATAATTTGGTTTGTGCAAATTGCTAGCCCAGTATTGTGAACCTAAACACCAGCTATCAGAAGAACCGCTATCTCCATAATCTTCCAAATCAAATAATATAATATCTATTCCTAGCTCAGGCTTTTTAATTGAAATATTGCGAGCCACTTCCATTAAAACTGCCACACCACTTGCACCATCATTTACTCCGGGGCACGAACGAGTTTTATTCATCATAATAGAATCTCTGTCACAAAAAGGACGACTATCATAATGTGCCGAAAGCAATATGCGGTTTGCAGCACTAGGATTAAATTGAGCAATAATGTTTTCAATTTTCCATTGCTTTCCATCAAATGATTTTGCTGGAGCTGTTTGAATAATAACTTCAGCTCCATACGATTTAAACTTCTCTTCGGCATATTTTACAAAAGCTGCATGCGCTTTACTACCGGGAGTTCTAGGTCCCATATCGGCTTGTGCTTTAGTAAAAGTAAATGCACTATCACCACTAAATACGGGTGGTGTTACATGAGGTTTTGTTACAACATCGCCCGTTGTGTTTGGAACTGGACCTCCAGTTGTATTGTCTGTTCCTGGATCAGGTGTGCAACCATTGAAAAAAAACGGAAAGGCAAATGCTATTAATATTAAAGCAACTACTGATATTCTGATAATATTTTTACTCATATGTATTTCTTAAAAAAACTAATTAATTCCAAACAGCACCTTCTTTGCCGTCTTTTACTTGTATTCCAATTTCATTCAGCTTATCGCGAATTGCATCTGATGTAGCAAAATCCTTATTTGTTTTAGCCTTTGAACGCAAATCCAACACCAAATCCATTACACCATTTAATCTTTCAGCACCTGCAGTGTTAGCAGCCTCCATCTTAATTCCCATTACATCAATCACAAAATCATTGTATATTTTTTTCAGTAAATCAATATCAGCTTGTGTTAAAGTTTCTTTACCATCGTTAACAGAATTAATGATTCGAACGGCTTCAAATAAATTTGCAATTAATACAGGTGTATTAAAATCATCATTCATGGCATCATAACATTTAGCTTGTAAAGCATTAATATCAGCATTTGAAGAAGATCCTGCATTTAACTTTTGCAATGTTTTGTAACTTTCTATTAATCGAGCAAATCCTTTTTCACTTGCTTGCAATGCCTCATTACTAAAATCAAGCGTGCTTGAATAATGCGTTTGCATTACAAAAAACCTTACTGACATTGGGCTGTAGCCCTTTGTTAATAATGGATGATTACCACTAAATAATTCGTGAGGTAAAAAACTATTACCAAGAGATTTACTCATTTTTTGCCCATTAACAGTAAGCATGTTGGTATGAATCCAGTAATTACTTGGCGACTTACCGCAATAAGCAATATTCTGAGCTATTTCATTAGTATGATGCGTTGGCTGTAAATCCATACCACCACCATGTATATCAAACTGTTCACCTAAATATTTTGTACTCATAGCCGAGCACTCAATATGCCATCCAGGGAAACCCATTCCCCAAGGGCTTGGCCATTGCATCAAATGCTCAGGCTTAGCTTTTATCCACAAAGCAAAATCTAAGCGACCTTTCTTCTCTTCTTGCCCATCTAAATCGCGCGTATTATTCAATAATTCTTCTAAGTTACGTCCAGTTAAAATGGTATAATTATGTTTATCGTTAACATATTTTTCTACATCAAAATAAACCGACCCATTAGAAATGTAAGCGTATCCATTATCAATACACTTTTGCGCTATCTGCTGTTGCTCAATAATATGACCAGTTGCAGTTGGCTCTATGCTTGGAGGCAGAGCGTTAAAACTTGCCATAACATTTCTAAAATCAACAGTATATTTTTGCACTATTTCCATTGGCTCTAATTGAGCCAACTTTGCTTTTTTAGAAATTTTATCTTCACCAAAATCAGCATCGCTTTCTAAATGTCCCGCATCGGTGATATTACGAACATAACGAACTTTATAGCCAAGTTTTAGCAAATAACGATACATAATATCGAATGAAATAAAAGTGCGACAATTTCCTAAATGCACATCACTATATACAGTTGGCCCACAAACATACATTCCAACAAATGGAGGGTTTATAGGTTTGAATAATTCCTTTTTACGTGTTAGTGTATTAAAAATATGTAATTGATTTTCCATAATGCTAATATATGCTCAATATAATTTGTAAAGATAACGATTGTTTGCTGCCTAAAGCAGCATAAAACAAAAAAGACAGCCTTAAGGCTGTCCTTTATTTGTTAAAATATTTTATTTATTAGTCAATTTGTTCATCACCTATGTAATAACCGTCTTTGTATTTCTCAATGCGAGTTAAGATTCCATTTTCGTTATAAATGTAGTTTTTACCATTCATTAAACGATTATTTTTAAAGTCACCGTCCTTAGATACTTGTTTATCCTTGCGGTATAATTTATAATATCCATTTAACACTGTTGGTAATTTAACCTTAGCATCTTGTGTTGTTTCTTCCTTTTTGATTTCAACAACCTTAGCAACACCTTTACTTTCTTCAACTTTCTTAGCTGTTTTAGGGGCAAAAGTTTTAATACTTGCTACATCAGCTTCACCATTGTTGTAGTTTGTTGTTTTTTTGGTGCTTCCATCAGGGTGAAATTCTGTAACAGTTCCACTTTCTTTACCGTTAGCCCAATTCCCAGTAATCATTTTTGTACCATCTTCGTAAAAATAATCCTGAGGACCTTCCCGCTTACCTGTTGTATTAAAGTTAAACTCTTGTTGTACATTTCCGTTTTCATAGAACAATTTGTATTTACCAACCCATTTATTTACTTTCCATGTACCTTCTTCTGAAACTTTACCATTTTCGTGATACATGATTGCGTAACCATCCGCACGCCCTAATTGGTAAGTAACCTTATTTTTAGGATTTCCGTTGCAGTAATACTCTTTCCAAATTCCTTCTTTCTTGTTATCCTTGTATTTACCTTCCTCTACCTTTTGAGCAGCACTATAACAGCCGCCTGGTTTAGATTTTCCAAACACAATCCATTTTCCTTGTTTTTTTCCTACTTGGTCAATCTGGTTGATTGTGTCCTTTGTTGTAGGATCAAGCTCGAAAGTTTGAGATTGGGCGTATCCCAACTTGCAAACTACAAAAACGATGATTAGATAAAAATTCCTCATATATAATGTGTTTTGAACTGACTCTTAAAACAATTGCTAAAGCTAAATTAAATCATTTATTTTGAAATAACCAAATTTTTAGATTAATATTAGAATACTAACGATTAAAAAAGTGGCTTTTCGTTAATTGGTTATACGTAAAGGATAAACGAAAGGTTACAAAAAAAATTAAAAAAATTTTATTTTTAAATTTTTAATCATTTCCGAACACATTTCTTCAAGTCCGAAATCGTTTTTCCATCCCCAATCCTGACGTGCAGCGCTATCATCAATACTTTGTGGCCAGCTATCGGCTATTTGCTGACGGAAGTCGGGGGCATAAGAAATTTTAAAATTAAGGATATGTTTTGTAATTATTTGAGCCAATTCGTTGGGATTGAAACTAAAACCAGCCAAATTATACGAACTCCTAATTTTAACGCTTTCGGCAGGTGCGTGCATTAAATCTACTGTAGCTTTAATCGCATCTGGCATATACATCATTGGCAAAACCGTGTTTTCACTTAAAAAACAGGTGTAATTTCCAGTTTTTAGGGCTTCGTAAAAAATATGTACCGCATAATCAGTAGTGCCACCACCTGGCTCTGATTTCCAACTAATTAAACCAGGATATCTCAAACTTCTTACATCAACACCATACTTTAAATGATAATACTCGCACCAACGCTCACCAGCTTGCTTACTAATACCATATACCGTACTTGGCTCCATTACCGTGTATTGTGGTGTGTTTAAGCGTGGAGTTGTTGGTCCAAAAACGGCAATACTGCTTGGCCAATAAACTTTTGATATAATTTTTTCTTTGGCTAAATCCAAAACGTTGAATAAGCCTTGCATATTTAAGTCCCAGGCAAACATTGGATTTTTTTCGCCTGTGGCAGATAAAAGAGCTGCTAATAGATATACTTGCTGAATTTGATGTTTTTTAACAATTTGCAAAAGAGACTCCTTATCCATTACATCCAACTTCTCAAAAGCATTATTCACTAAAGCCGGATGTGACTTTAAATCTGCGCAAATTACGCTTGAGGATCCGTATAATTCGTTTAATTTATCGGTAAGCTCAACACCAATTTGACCTCCAGCCCCTATTATCAGTATTTTATCTTCTTTGTTATACATAGTTAAAAGTCAATTTTAAAATTTTCAAGTCCAACACTAATCAGACTTACAAAAAAAGCTACAAATTTCCTCACATTAAATTTTAGAATAATGATTTAATACAAGAAATGATATAACTTTGCAAACGTAATTAAAAATGTGCTGAAATTAAAATTTTAAATTTAGTACTTTTAGTTACTCTGATTTAATATTAACCATAGGTATAACCTGCAATTATATTTGATATGGCGCAACTGTTTAATCGTGTTAGTAAACACGAATTGAAAAAAAAATTACAAGAAGAAGAAATTGAAAGAGAAACAATTTCTTTTTATCGCTACTTCGCGATTGAAAACCCACAAGAATTTAGAGATGCACTTTACGCAAAACTTCAAGAGTTTAACTGCTTTGGAAGAATCTACGTTGCTAATGAAGGCATAAATGCACAAATGAATGTTCCAAAAATGCATTGGGATAAATTTGTTGCTCATATACATGGTTTAAAAGGATTAGAAAATGTCCCTTTTAAAATAGCAGTAGATGGTAATGGTAAATCATTTTACAAACTTGTTATTAAGGTAAGAGAGAAAATTGTGGCTGACGGAATAGAAGACCCTGATTTTAATCCTGCTGATACAGGAAAATATTTGAATGCCCAAGAATTTAACGAAGCGATAGAAAACGAGAATACTATTGTGATTGACATGCGTAATCATTACGAAAGTGAGGTTGGGAAATTTGAGAAAGCATTTTGTCCAGACGCGGATACTTTTAGAGAAGAATTACCTTTAGTAATTGACCATTTAAAAGGACAAGAGGACAAAAAGATATTGATGTATTGTACAGGTGGAATACGCTGTGAAAAAGCATCAGCTTATTTTAAGCATAAAGGTTTTAAAGATGTGAATCACCTTCAAGGAGGTATTATACAATATGCAAAAGAAGTAAAAGAGCAAGGTTTAAAAAGTAAATTTATTGGTAAAAACTTTGTGTTTGACGAACGTGTTGGAGAGAGAATTACCGAAGATGTAATTGCAAATTGCCATCAATGTGGCAAACCATGCGACAATCATGTAAATTGCGCTAATGATGATTGTCATTTACTTTTTATACAATGCGACGAGTGCAAAGTAAAAATGAATGGATGCTGCACTCCAGCCTGTGTAGATATAATTGCGTTGCCTTTAGAAGAACAAAAAAAATTACGCAAAGGAAGAGTTAAAAATGGTCCGGAGTGTTTATCGGTTTACAAAAGCCGCTTAAGACCTAATTTGGCCGAAATAATTAAAAATAGTACGTTTACCATTAAATAAAATAACAAATGCCAATTTATCATCGATTAGGAAATATTCCTCAAAAACGTCACACTGTTTTTAAATCTCCGCAAGGAAATTTTTACTACGAACAGTTGTTTGGCACAGAAGGATTTAGCGGACACTCTTCGTTATCTTATCATGTTCACAGACCAACACAGGTAAAAGAAATTTTAAAAAGCTATTCAGTGCAGCCAAAAATTGCAATTGAAAAAAATATAAAATCACTCTTACTAAAAGGTTTTGAAATTAAACCAACTGCCGATTTTTTAGAAAGTAGAAAAACAGTTTTGTTAAATGGCGATTGTCAAATTGGGTTAGCTGCACCAACAGAAAGTTTAACAAAATACTTTTATAAAAACGCTGATGCTGATGAATTAATTTTTGTTCATAAAGGCAAAGGAAAATTAAGAACCTTTTTGGGGAATATCAATTTTGAATATGGTGATTACTTGGTAATTCCTAGAGGAATGATTTATCAAATTGAATTTGAAACAAGCGACAACCGTTTGTTTTACGTTGAATCATTTGCGCCATATTATACACCAAATCGTTGTAAAAGTTCATCAGGACAA
>CAZRUA010000052.1:0-24525 GCA_964603125.1 uncultured Flavobacteriaceae bacterium
GGTTACCGAATCATTTGTTTTCAATAATAAATTATACTTTGCAACTTATAATGGATATTTATACGAGACAAGTGATGGTGTAAATTTTGCACAAACAACATCGTATTCTACTCAAGTTAATTCCTCAGGTTACATGGACGCCATGACATCAGCAACTGTGATTGGTGATACTTTATTTATTGGTGTTGGAAGTAATTTTTTTAATGCTTCTTATATTTATAAATCAACAGATGGAGTAAATTTTACACAAACTAAAAGTTTTCCTGGCTTCCCAAGAATAGCCAGTTTAACTGATGTTAATGGAGATTTGGTTTTTGCAGTTAAGGATTTCGGTGGTTCTTATGACTTTTGGAAAAATGCTGCAGGAGTTTATGACACTTTAGATATTAGTTCATTTAAAAGTCCTGAAACAAATATCTTCAGTAACTCAGCTATTACTTTCTTTAAAAACCATTTGTATTTGGGTGTAACCCAATCTGCATCAGGTTTGAGAACTTCAGGAACAGGAAATTCAAATATATTAAATTCTAACTCAACAGGTGGTAGGGTATACAGGAGATGTGAAACAGCTGTGGGTCCGGTTACTACTGTTGGTGCTGATACAGTTTATTTTTGTAATGGTAGCTCTGTAAATTTGGTTGCTTCTGGAACAGCAACAAGTTATTCTTGGTCGGATTTGTTTGGAACAACTTATTCAGGACCACCAAATTTTTTAACCTCTGTTGAAGGTAAATATTGGGTTACGGGTACTTTGCCAAATGGTTGCCGTTCTTCTGATTATGTAACAGCTTTAAAATATCCTGATGCACCTATTTATTTTACAGATACTAATGGTTTAGTTGTTAACACTGGCGGTATGTGTAAAGGTGATGCATTTAATTTTACAGCTAGAGCTGATCAAGATTATCCAGCTTTGGTTACCGGAGGTGGTAATGGAATGGTTACTCCAACAACAATGGGTTTAGGAATAGCAGCAACTTACGAGGCTTGGATTAGAACAAATGGTAGTACAGGCACAATTTTAAGTGAATATGATGTTACTAGTAACTGGGGTAATAATGAGCATGCTATTTTTTATGTTGATCAGTATTATGATTTGTATGCTGTTATTCCTGGTTCGGGTCAAACAATTTTAATTTACAATACAGCAAGTACTCCAAATAACTGGAGTCATATTGCTATCACTACTGATGGAAGTTTTATAGATGTATATAAAGATGGTTATTGGATGACTAATGTAGCTAGCGCAGGAACTTCTTATCCAGTTGTTGGAAATGGAGCCTTTAAAGTTGGTCTACCTTCTGTATTACCAAATACTTTATCAGGATTTGGTGGACAAATACGCGATTTAAGAATTTGGAATACTTATCGTTCTCAAGCTGAAATTAATGGTAACAGATATAAATTAACAGGTCCAACTTCTGGTTTGCTTTATTGGTATAAACTTGATGAAGGAAGTGGAACTACTGCAACTGATTTAAGTGGTAATACTGCAAATGGAACAGTTACAGGAACATTAGTTCCGGCTACAGTTGTTAATTATACTGTTGCTCCAAGTTTATCAAATCTGGGATTAAATGATTTTAAAAGTTTAACTACCGATTCAGTTACATACCATTTTAATTATACATCAACAAACGGATGTGTTGTTACTGCGGGGCTTTTTGTTGAACCATATTATTTAAAAATAAATTCTACACCTGCTTGTGGTTCGTATTATGCAAATGCCAGCTTTACCACAAATTACAGTTATAATTATATGAGTGATGTGTATTGGACAAGTCCGCAATTGCCTACTAGTCTTGCAACAAACGTAAGTTATTTGCCAGCAACTCCTGAGTATTTAACACTTGAAATATTAAATATACCAAACGGTTGTATCTTAAAGGATTCGGTATATGTTAATGTTGGTCCTAGTTTCAGTTGTTTAGCACCTCCAATGAGAGATATATTTAATATTACAGCTTGTGAAAACGATACTGTTAGTCTTTCATTAAATTTATTGAGTGCTGGAACACCTCCTTACACAATTTATTGGAGCCATGATAATAATGGGATTTATGACACAACTTCAACAATTACTTCAATTTACCCTTTAGGAAATACAACTTCCCATGTAACTACTAATGGATCTGATGCAATTGGTTGCCCTTTGCAATTTCCTGATGATTTTACAATAACGCCAATTCCAAGTACAGATTTATTTGTTAGAGTTACTTCTCAAGCAGCTGCACCAATTAATCCTGGAGACGTTTATTTATTTAAATATACACCAGCAATTAATACTGCAGATTCATTAAGCCCTCTTGCTTTGGATGCTAATGGAGAAGCTTTATTCACAGGAGTTAATTCAGGTTTATTCCTTATAAAAGCATTGCCTGATGGCGCTACTTATCCAAATTCAATTGATACTTATTATGGAAATGCTTATCAATGGGATTCAGCAGCAGTTTACAACCATGGTTGTTCACAAACAGATACTGTGAATATTCAAGTTATTGATATTTTAGGTAGCATGGGAGGTACAGGAACAATTGAAGGTTATATATTAGAAGATCCTGGTTTTGGCAATCGTTTCTTGCAACCAGGTGATCCAATACCAGGAGTTGGTGTTAACTTAGGTCGTAAACCAGGTGGAGCAAGTCAATTAAGAACAACTACTAATTCAGCAGGACAATTCTCTTTCACTGGAGTTCCTGATGGAGAGTATTGGATTTTTGCAGATATCCCTAATATGCCAATGGATAGTACAAGAAGTGTTACAATAGATGCAACTAACCAAGTAAGTACTGGAAATGATTATTGGGTCGATTCTGTTCAAATTTATGTTGTAAGTGTTAATGTTGGTTTAATTGAGTTAAATGAAGTGGAATCTAATTCTGTAATTGTTTATCCAAATCCAATTAAAGATAACTTTAACGTTCAATTCACTTCTGATAAAAATGAGAACGTTAATATTGAAATTTATAATGCTATTGGCGAATTAATTTACACCAAAAAAGTAAACGCTAATAATGGCACAAATTCAATTAATATAAATGATGCTATTAATGTATTAAGCAAAGGTTCTTATGTAATTAAGATAAATGGTCAAACAAAGGTGTTACGCCAAAAGTTTGTTTTGACTAATTAAGAGGATTTAACCCAAAATAAAAGGCTGTTGTATTTTACAATAGCCTTTTTTGTTCTGGTAAGTATCTAGTGTTTTAATTTAATGGTACTTCAATTACAACTGTAGTTCCTTTTCCTAATTGCGAATCAAAATCAACTGTACCATTTAAAAATTCAACCCGAGTTATAATTCCTTTTAATCCAATTCCTTCACTTTCTTTTATTTTACTTGTATCAAATCCTTTCCCATTGTCCTCAATCATTATAGTTAATTCTTTTTCATGCTTTATTAATTGAGTACTTATTTGATTAGCTCCCGAATGTTTAATTACATTGGTGAAAATTTCTTGAATGATTCGATATAATGTTGACTCTGTTTGTTGTGGTAATCTTTCATCTAAACCAACTATTTCTAAGTCAATTTTTAAATTTGGTATTGATGATAATTTGGTGATGAACTCTCTAATAGCTGTTGCTAAACCTAGTTTAACCAATGAATTTGGCATCATTGAGTGGGATACGTTTCTTACTTCTTTTACCGAATCATCAACTAAACTAATCGCATTGTTCACTAAATCTTTATCCGACTCTTTAGTTAAAACTATATTACTTTGTAAGCTACTTAAATTAAGTTTTGCAGCTGATAATAATTGCCCAACCCCATCATGTAAATCTTGTGCTATCCTTGCGCGTTCTTTTTCCTCAGCTTCAATAACTGATTTAGTACGTTCTATTTTTTGCTGATTGATTTCTTCTTTAAATAGTAATTCTTGCTGAATTCTTTTTTGCTTGTAGTAATAGAAAATAAAAAATGCTAGAAGCAGTGATACAACTATTACACAAACTATGATTATATTCTTTATAAAGTTTTGCTTTTCGGATAAATTTAATTCCGCTTTATTTTTAGCGATTTCTAAATTTTTATTTTCAACATCGTATTTTGTTTGCATTTCTGCCATTGATTCGTTTAATCTATGGCTGTATAAGGAGTCTTTTAAAACTATTAATGAGTCGGAATATTTAAATGCAGTTTTTAAATCACCTATTTTATCGTAATAGGAGGAAAGGTTATAATATAAATTCTCTAAATTATTAGGGTCATTTGTTTTAGCGTACAATTGTCGTGAATAACTAAAGTAATATAAGGCGCTATCTTTATTACCCATGTTTATATATAGCTCACCTAAATTATTGGCAACAGATGTTTGTCCACTGTAGTTTTCATTTTCGGTAAATAAAGTAAGGGCTTTGAAAAAGTATTTTTTAGCTTTTGGATAATCTTCAGCTAAAAAATAAACACCTCCTAAATTATTATAGTTCCAAACTATTGATGTTTTATCATTTATTTTTTCTCTAATTTCTGTTGAAAGCAATAAATACTTGCTCGCTGAATCAAGCATATTATGCTCAGCGTAAACTAATCCTAAGGTGTTATAAACATTTCCTAATGTAGTTTTGTTGCTTAGTGGAATAGCTAAATTTCTTGCTTTCTCTAAGTTTTCAATCGCATATTTAAAGTTGTTAATAGATTGGTAGATGTTACCTAAATTAACATATATGTTAGCCATTTCGGTAGAAAGCTTCAATTCCTGATAACCTTTTAATGAAATTAAAGATTGCTCTAAAGCTTTATTGAATTGCAATAAATTTGAGTTTGCTGAACTTAATCGATGGTAAAGTGCCGACTTTTGATATAAAGAAATTTTTGATTCGTTTAATTTTAAAAAAGGCTCTATTAAAATTACTGTTGAATCATGCAAATCTAAATGGTAATAAACACGACTCAGTTCAAGGATAGCTTCAGCTTGAATTCTTGAATCATTGCAAAGCATTGACCAAGTGTAAGCTTTAAAAGCAACGGGCTTGGCTAGTTTTACATCTAACTTTAGTTTTTCTTTTGAGCTCCTTATTAATTTAGATATTGCTGCGGTATCGCAGTCTTGAGCTAAAAGATGAGTAGATAGGATAATTAAACTTATAATAAATACCTTGAACCTACTCATCTAATTTTATTTATGCTATTGCCTGAAGTAAATATTTTATGTTCACTTTTTTATCAATAATAGAGGCAAGTTCATTAATGTTCACTCTGTCTTGCTGCATAGTATCTCTATCACGGATAGTTACTGTATTATCTTCCAAACTTTGATGATCTACAGTAATGCAATAAGGTGTTCCAATAGCATCTTGACGGCGGTAACGTTTACCAACAGTATCCTTTTCGTCGTAGGTTACAGCAGTATCAAATTTCAATAGATTTACTATTTCCATTGCTTTTTCTGGAAGTCCATCCTTTTTAATTAAAGGGAAAACAGCTACTTTTATTGGCGCCAGCTGAGGTGGTAATGATAAAACAGTTCTAGTTTCATTATTTTCTAATTTCTCTTCTTTTAATGAAGTAGAAAGTATCGCTAAGAATAATCTATCTAAACCAACAGATGTTTCAACTACATAAGGCACGTAGCTTTCGTTTAATTCTGGATCAAAATACTGTAATTTTTTACCTGAATATTCTTGATGTTGTTTTAAGTCAAAATCCGTTCTCGAATGAATACCTTCCAATTCCTTAAATCCAAATGGGAATTCAAATTCAATATCCGCTGCAGCATTCGCATAATGCGCTAATTTAATATGATCATGAAAACGATATTTTTTCTCATCAATACCTAATGCCTTATGCCATTTCAAACGTTTTTCTTTCCATGTTTCATACCATTCCATTTCAGTTCCTGGTTTAACAAAAAATTGCATCTCCATTTGCTCAAATTCACGCATACGGAATATAAACTGACGCGCAACTATTTCGTTACGGAAAGCTTTACCTGTTTGGGCAATACCAAATGGAATTTTCATTCGACCTGATTTTTGCACATTTAAGTAATTCACAAATATTCCTTGAGCTGTTTCCGGACGCAAATAAATAGTACTAGCACCTTCAGCAACTGAGCCCATACTAGTAGAAAACATAAGGTTGAATTGACGTACATCTGTCCAGTTTCTACTTCCACTTATTGGGCAAACAATTTCACAATCTTCAATTATTTTCTTCACTTCGGCTAAGTCTCCAGCTTCCAAAGCCGTTTTAAAACGATTATGAATTTCATCAATTTTAGCTTGGTATTCTAAAACGCGCGTATTAGTTGAACGATAAACAGCCTCGTCAAAATTCTCGAAACGTTTAGCTGCTTTTTCAACTTCTTTTTTAATCTTATCTTCAATTTTAGCCATATGTTCTTCAATTAACACATCGGCTCTATAACGTTTTTTACTGTCTTTGTTGTCAATTAATGGGTCGTTAAAAGCGTCAACGTGGCCACTAGCTTTCCATGTTGTTGGGTGCATGAAAATTGCCGCATCAATACCTACAATGTTATCGTGCAATTGCACCATACTTTTCCACCAATAATCGCGTATATTCTTTTTTAGTTCAGCTCCGTTTTGACCATAGTCGTAAACAGCACTTAAACCATCATAAATTTCACTACTTTGAAAAATGTAACCGTACTCCTTTGCATGTGAGATTAGGTTTTTAAATAAATCTTCTTGATTGCTCATAATGCTGCAAAATTATAAATTTAGTCGGAGAAAGAAAGTGAATTATTTAAGACTTAGTAACATATTATAAATAAAAAGCCCCGATATTTCTACCGAGGCTTTAAAAGAGATTAGTTTATTTATCGCACAACCGTTACAGTTCCATGATATTCATGTTTTTTACTTAATATGTCTTTAAATTTCACTTTCCAAACATACACATCTTGAAGTACTATCTCATCTTTACCTTGTACTTTACCATCCCAAAGTTTATCCAACGAATCGGCATACCAAATCATGTTACCCCAACGGTCAAAAATCCATATTTCGTATTTGTCAATACCAATGCCTTTTCCGTTAAATCCATCATTAACACCATCTCCATTTGGACTAAATGCATTTGGAATAAAGAATGAGAAATCTGGCTTAATTTCAACTGTTTTTCTAATTGTATCCACACAACCATAGTTATTATCTACAGCGAGTGTAACTACATAATCATGTGGGTCGTAGCTATAATAAAAATGTTGAGGGTGTGTTACAGTGGTAGTATTTAGCGAAGGATCTGAATAAGCATCACCAAAATTCCAATACGAATGATCTGCACCTAATGAAAGATTAGTAAATAAAACTAAAGGTTCGTTAATGTCTGGAGCTGGTTCTGTTGGTGCAAATGTAAAGTCAGCAATTGGAGTAGGATAAACTGTAATATACCCCAAGTTATCTTTCGTTCCAACACAACCACTATCAGTTGTTAAGGTTAAATGTACATCATACAAAGTATTTTGATCATAACTTGTACTTGTGTAACAAGATGCATCATTTTGTAAGGTTGAGTTTAAACCATTACCAAAGTCCCAAGCCCAATTAGTGATTGTTGAATTAGGAACGTTAGTTGCATTTCCAGTGAAGTTTACACAATGAGTAGGGCAGCCTGCTAAATCATCCCCTAAAATACTAGGTACTGGGTTTGGATTTAAGTAAACAGGAGTTGTAATAGTATCCTTACAGCCATTGTTGGTAGTAGAAATTAATGTTACATTATGAAGACCAGGGGTTCCTACTGCTAATGAAGGATTTTGAGCAATAGAAGCCGTGGCTGCATTATCAACACTCCAGTCCCAAGCTGTAATTGCTCCTGTTGGAGTTACAGTTGACAAATCGTTTAAGTTCATTAAACTTCCTTCACAAGTTCTAACATAATTAAAGCTTGCAACTGGTTTTGGATGAACCGTAACCAGTATCGAACCCGCAGTTACACAACCCGCATTACTTGTTGCTGTTAAAGTAGTTGTAAATGTTCCAGCTTGTGGATATGCGTGAGTTGCTGTTAACGGTGGGTTAACTTGTGTTAAAGTGTTAGGTGTTGGACCTCCAAATACCCAATCAACTTGTTGTATAGTTCCGCCAGTAACAGTTGTTGTATTATTAAATGTAGTTGGGAAACCAAAACAAACTGGTGTTGAAGTTATATTTACAACCGGTGCAGCATGAACAAAAACATTACCTACAATAGAATCTTTACAACCAAAATTGGAAACCACCATTAATTCAACAGGGTGATTGCCACTTGGGGTAAATGAGTGACTCGAGTTTGGACTAAAATATTCAACACTACCATCGTTATTCATATCCCAGTTGTTATTAGAGATTACATCTGGACCACCAATAGTAGAAGTGTTAGTTAATGTTGTTGCAAAGTTAATACAAACCGAATCAGATGTAAAAGAGGCAACAGGATTCGGATGAACAGTTACAGGTTTTGATAACGTGTCTTTACAACCATCGTTTGTTGTTGTTATCATGGTTACTGTAAATGTTCCTGGTGTTCCAACTGGATAAAGGTGAGTAGTTGGTGTGCCTGTATTGTCAAATACTCCGTCATCTGTCCAATCCCATTCTGTATTTAAAATTGTTTCGTTAGATGTATTGGTAAATGTTGAAGATACACCATCACAAACATTAGTTAAAGTAAAGTTTGCCACTGGTTTTGGATATACTGTTATCGTTTTTGTTACAGTATCTAAACAACCATTGTTTGATGTAACCAATAATGAAATAGGGTAAGTTCCTGCTAAGCCAGGGTAATTATGAGGACCAACACCATTTAACTCACAAGTTGCTAAAGATGTATTCACGTCCCAGCAATAAGTTGCAATATTATCAGGACCGTTAATTGTTGTTCCATCAGTTAGTGTAGTGTTATTTCCAAAACAAACTGTTGTTGAAGTGAAATCAGCAACCGGCTTAGGGAATATTGTTATTGTAGAGTTAGCGGTGTCTTTACAGCCATGATTTGTTGTTACAATTAAAGTAACATTATATTGTCCATCTGCAGAGAATAAATGTGAAGGCGAAGCTAATGCACTTGAGTTGTTTGCTCCAGAACTTGCATCTGCAAAATTCCAATTATAAACCGCAATATTATCGTTTGGACCCGGATTTGGAGTTGTGTTATTGTAGTTTACAGTTGTGTAAACACAAGAGTTTGGAGCTGTAAACGCTGCTACCGGATTTGGATGAACAGTATCTGTTGTTGTTACAGTTGCAGAACATGGTCCTATTGCAGCAGTTAAAGTAACTGTGTAAACTCCAGCAGCTGTATAAGTATATGAAGGAGTTTGAACATTTGAAGTGTCATTTGTTGCAGCCGTTCCAAAATCCCAATGCCATGAAGTAACTGGCGGCGCAACAGGCGTATTATTTGTAAAAGTAGTACCTACATTTAAACAAACATTATTTGCAGATATGCTAGGCACTGGCATTGGATTCACAATAATGGTTTGTGTTATTGAATCCTTACAACCAAATGAATTGATAACTAATAGTTCAGCAGTATATGTATTTGCCGAAGCATAGTTGTTTGAAGCAGCTGCTCCTAATGCATCACTTGTACCATCATTTGTAAAATCCCATGATGTTGTTGAAATAACACCTACAGTTGGAGTACTTGTGCTATTAAAGTTAACAGCAGTACCAAAACAAACTGGAGCATCATGAGTGAAGCTAGCAACTGGTGGTAAACTAATCAGAACGTTCATTGTTGTATCATGAGTACAACCTCCAGTACCAGTTACGTTTAAAGTGATAGTAAAGTTACCTGTAGTTGAGTAGGTATGGCTTGGGTTGGTAGCAACAACAGTACTTAACGTATTCGTTGCACCTGAACCAGGATCACCAAAATTCCAATCAAAATTTGTGATTGTTCCACTAGGTATAGATGAAGTATTTGTAAAGTTAACAACATCAGTACAATTTGGCGCTGGGAATGTGAAACTAGCTGTTGGTACTGGATTTACTACAACAACAGCCGTTGCAGTATCTTTACAGCCTGCTGTATTTGTTATAATTAATTGTGCATTAAAGGTTCCTGCAGTTGGATAAACAAATGAAGTGCTAGCAACGTTCCCGCCATCTGGTGTCCCGTCAGTTTGATAATCCCATTGGTAATTGGTAATAGCTCCAACTGTAGCAACACTAGTACTAGTAAATGTTATTGCTGTTCCTTGACATACTGGTGTGTTTGTTGTGAAACTTGCTACCGGCGCAGCATCAATTGTTACAGGTTGAGTCACTGAATTGGTACATCCACCACCTGCTGTAACTGTTAAGGTAACATTAAATGTACCTGTTGTTGCATAGGTATGATTTTGAGTTGCATTTGTTGCAACACTTGCTGTTGTTGCATCACCAAAATTCCAATCGTGCGTTGTTATTGAACCAGTTGAATTATTAACAAATATTGCATTGTTAGAACATACAGGTGGTGTATAAGTAAATGCAGCAACAGGAATTGCGTTAACTGTAACAGGCACAACTAAAGTATCTTTACAACCACCCGTGTTTGTAATAATTAATTGAGCGTTAAACGTTCCTGCTGTTGGGTATGTAAATGTTGGATTGGCAGTTGTATTATCTGTTGAACCATTGGATGTAAAGTCCCAAGCATAATTGGTAATTGCACCAGCTCCAGCAACACTTGTTGCACTGTTAAATGTATTAGCAGTACCTAAACATACAGGTGTGTTAACTGTAAAAGCGGCTGTTGGTGCAGCTGTAATAGTAATGTTATGAGTTATTGTATTGGAACACCCTCCAGCTGCAGCAGTTGTTAAAGTAACAACGTAGTTTCCAGGTGCTGAGAATGTATGTGAAATAGGGGCACCTGTTGCAGCAACAACGTTATTTGCCGCTCCTGACCCCGGATCTCCAAAATCCCATGTATATGTATCTATTGTGCCAACAGAAGTTGTTGCATCAAAGGTTGCTTGATTTTGGCAAGCAGGGGTTGCGAAAGTAAATGCTGCAGTCGGCGGAACGGCAGGAGTTAAAACATAAGTTATGTTAGGAGCGACGCATCCGCCAGCTGTAGTTAAACTAACGGTATAGGTTCCTGGAGCATTTGTATTAATACTTTGCCCATTGGCCGGCCCGACTATTCCTGGTCCTGTCCAACTATATGTAGCATAACCTCCCGGAGCTGTTAAAGTATTGTTTACAGAACAATTTCCTGGAGCAGGAGTAATTACTGGAGCAGCACAGTTAAAATCTAAATATGCGTACCCATAGTGTCCACCTTGTCCACAATCTGAAACTAAATAATTCATAGTAACCGTTTGACCAACATAAGCACTTAAATCTACGGTTACTGTCGTCCAGTTACGGTAAGCTCCACCGCCACAGGTTGTAAAAGTTACGAATGAAGGGTCATTACCAGATGTATTGTATTGCGCAGCATATGAGCCACAAGGAATTGTTGCTCCGTTAACAGATACGTCAACCGCAAAGTAAGGCATCTCACTAGCGGCATGACCTGAAACAGGATCATTAAAAACTACTGCATATTGATAAGTAAATAAAGTTTGTCCTGCAGCAACCACAAAGGATTGTTGTATTGAATTAATTTCACCACCCGTTATACTATTTCCTAATTGAACTGATGTAGTTCCTCCACCTGGAGCTAATGTTGAAATTGGTACACAAGCATCTGTACCAGCACCGACCGTTGAAACTACACATGCGCCTGGGCTAACAGTACAATTTGGAGTACAGCTTGAATTAAAACCAGTATATTGTGTCCAACCAGTTAATGTTCCATCTTCAAAGCCCGGGTTTGTACAAGCTAAAACAGGCAAAGGCGGATTGTAGTTATTTCTTTCAGCTATGCTTTTTTTAACTTGTATATGAATCTTTTTTCTAAGCTCAATAAATTGATCGAACTCAGGGCCAACTATATTTTTAGACTCTGCTTCTTTCAAAACTCCAACCATGTCGAAATCTTTCAGGTACTTTTCATTTTCTTCAGCTTCACGCTGTAAATCAGCTTTCGACTTAAGTTTGGCTTTTTCTTCAAAATACTTGTCGGAATGGATATGACCATCGTGTTGACTGTAAATGAAAGTGTTAGCAGAAAATAGGGGAATTAGTATTAAAGAAATCTTTAAATACTTTGATGCAGATAATAGCTTTTTTATCATGCTTTATAAAATTAGGGTTAGTAATAACTAAGCTAAAATAAGCATTATTTTGCTCAAAAACAAAGAATTAAGCTCTTTTTTTGGTTTGATATTGAGATAAAAGTCAGATAAAAGCAATTTTATGCCCAATCAATGCCCTTTTTGAGAAGATTAATTGTTTTTTCTTCTTCCGAATTAGTTATCAACTTAAAGTTATACTCCCAAGAAGCAAATTTGGGTAAACTCATTAATATCGACTCTATTCGGCCATTGGTTTCTAAACCAAATTTAGTTCCTTTGTCGTATACTAAATTAAACTCAACGTAGCGTCCACGTCTTAATAACTGCCATTGTTTGTTTTCTTCAGAAAAGGTTGTTTTTTGTCGTTTTTTTACGATTTCTGAGTAAATTATTGCAAAATTCTCGCCTACTTCTTGCCAAAATGCAAAATTTTGCGCAAAACTCATTTCCGAATCTTCATTTAATCTGTCAAAGAAAATGCCTCCAATACCTCGTGTTTCGTTTCTATGCTTAATAAAGAAGTAATCATCGGCCCAGTTTTTATACTTTGTATAGTAGGTTTTATTGTGTTTGTCGCATACGTTTTTTAAAGCTGTGTGAAAGTATTTTGCATCTTCTTCAAAAATGTAGTGAGGGGTTAAATCAATGCCACCACCTAACCATTTTGTTCCATTACTCATTTCAAAATAACGTATGTTCATGTGGATAATTGGAACCCACGGATTAGCAGGATGAATTACAATTGAAACCCCAGTTGCAAAAAAAGTTGATTCGGCTTGTGAACTCTCGGCTGTGCTATGTTGTTTTTCTATTAACAAAAAAGAAGGTGTTTTGCCATGCACTGCTGAAAACATTACCCCGCCTTTTTCAAAGGTATTTCCATTTTGTATTACTTTACTTATGCCGCCACCGCCTTCTTCACGTGTCCATTCATCATGACTAAATTTTGCTTTATCATCCAGTTTTTCGAGACTCGCGCAAATATTTAACTGCAAATTTTTTAACCAATTTGCTATTTCTTCTTTATTATTATAAATCATCAAGCTTAGTTGATTTTGATTATTTTGTATTCATCAAAACGCAGTAAATGGAAAGTTCTATTTTCGAATCCAGTTGTTGTAGAAGGACTGTAGAACTTATATTTTACTGAAATACCATCGCCATTAATTTTATTCAGTTGAGAATAGAATGATGGACCAAACTCTTTTAATGCTTTTAAATAATAATAACTAGCATCAAAGCCAAGGAAATAAGAATCTGTTGGGTCGGTAAAATTTGTTTTACGATAATTACTTGAAAAGGATTTTACGATAGGGCTTTTGGTATCGATGTATTGAAATTGAGGCCAAGTAAACTTAAATGTATTAAGATATTCAAGGTCCAGATTTTCGCGTGTTGTCCAGCTTTGTAATCCTATCACTATAATATCTTTTTTATCTCCAAATACATTTAATTGCGTAATAAAATCTTGTACCACAGCTTCACTATTATAAGGTACAACTAATACATTTGTTTTTGTTGAACTGATGTTTGATTTGACACCAGCCAATTTTAATACCTCTTTAATAGAATCCAAATTATTTCCTTTTAAAGTGTGCAAACGCTCGTTGTATCTGTTTTTAAAAGCTTTTGCTTGATTTAAATCTTTCGAATCTTTTATGCCTAAATTAACAAGCATTAAGTTTGTGTTGGACAATGAATCCATGGCGTAATCTGCAAGTAATTCCATTAAAGTTGTAGGCGATGATGTTAACTTACTTGCGTAAGGGTTTTCGTATAAGGATTTATTTTGTGCCGAAAGTGGCGCCATAATAGGTATTTGTAAAGTTTTAGCTTGCTTTGCTATTTCTTTAAAAGTTGATGAATACATTGGTCCAATTATTAAATCCAATGTTTTAAATTCCGATGAATTAATTGTTTTATCAAGTTTAAGAGAGTCCTTTTCACCAACATCAAATAAATGAAAATCTACCTGGAAATCGTTTGATTTTAAAGAGTCTAATGCTTTTATAGCGCCTTCGTAAAAATCTAAAGCTAATGATGTTTGGCTGGGGAAGTTTTGCTTATTGGTAATTAAATAATCAATATCAATATTTGCCGATTCATTAAACTGAAATGGTAAAATTAAACCTACATTGTATTTTTGTTTCTTTGGTTTATCAAGATTTACAATGCTTTTAGTTGTATCAACAACATTTGAAACTATATTGTTTGCATTTTGATTTTCGGTTTTGTTTTTACCTACAATTAAATTCATTCCCGGTTTAATGTCGGCAGGTAGCAATCCATTCCATGAAAGCAATTGGTCTAATGTAATGTTGTATTTTTTACTTATTGCATAAGCACTTTCACCAGCTTGTACTAAATGATATTTTACTGTATCGCTAGGATTAGTTGTGTTTGCAGTAGTTGTGTTAGTTACAGAGGTGTTGGTTTTAGTTTTTGCTTTAATTTTTAATACTTGTCCTTCTTTGATACCGCTGCTGATTTCTGGGTTTAGTTCTTTAAGTTGCGATTCTGTTATATTATACTTTTTGGTAATTGCATAAACAGTTTCGCCTTTAGCAACTTTGTGTGTTTCAAAATCATCATAGTTTACACTTTGTGGTTTAGCGAAAGGTATTTTTAATTCTTGTCCTTCTTTTATTCCATCAAATGCATCTGGATTTTCAACAATAACCGAATTTAAATCGCTATCGTAAATTTTGCAAATTGCATATAAGCTTTGACCTTTTGTTACTTTATGTATGTAATATTTCTTTCCAGAAATGGTTTGTATGTTTTTACTCTTGCCATCCGAAGTGGTTTGGCTATGAGCTTTGCATGCATTTAGTAATACAAATAAAAGTAAAATCGCTAAATTATTTAATCGCATAATTTTCAAAAAAGGTCGTATTTGCAAAGTTTGTTCCAAAATATTATTCCCATTCAATTGTAGCTGGAGGTTTGCTGCTTATGTCGTAAACAACGCGATTTACTCCTTTTACCTTATTGATAATTTCGTTTGAAATTTTTGCTAAAAACTCATAAGGTAAATGGCACCAATCAGCCGTCATACCATCTGTAGAAGAAACTGCACGCAATGCAACTACGTTTTCGTAGGTACGCTCATCGCCCATAACACCAACACTTTGTATAGGTAAAAATATTGCACCCGCTTGCCAAACCTCTTTATATAAATTAGCTGATTTTAAACCATTAATAAATATAGCATCAACTTCTTGAAGAATCTTAACTTTCGCTTCGGTAATATCTCCTAAAATGCGAATTGCTAAGCCTGGACCAGGGAAAGGATGACGATTTAAAATGTTTTCGTCAATTTCTAATGCTTTACCAACTCTTCTAACTTCATCTTTAAATAAAGTTTTTAGTGGTTCTACAACTTTTAACTTCATGTAATCAGGTAAACCGCCAACATTATGATGTGATTTAATAGTTGCTGAAGGACCTTTAACAGAAACACTTTCAATAATATCAGGATAAATAGTTCCCTGTGCTAACCATTTTGCGTTTTCAACTTTGTGCGATTCAATATCAAAAACATCGATAAAAACTTTACCAATGGCTTTTCGTTTTTTCTCTGGGTCAGATATACCGCTTAATGCCGAGTAAAATAAATCTTTAGCATTAACACCTTTTACGTTTAACCCCATTGATTTGTAGGAGTCTAAAACACTTTCAAACTCATCCTTACGCAGTAATCCGTTATCAACAAAAATGCAATGTAAGTTTTTGCCAATTGCTTTATGCAATAAAACAGCAGCAACTGAGCTATCAACACCGCCCGATAAACCTAAAATTACCTTCTCATCACCAATTTGATTTTTTAAATCAGCAACAGTAGTATCAATAAATGATTCAGATGTCCAGTTCCCTGAGCATTTGCAAGCTCCGTATACAAAGTTTTTCAACAAAACTGCACCTTCCGTACTATGATATACTTCGGGATGGAATTGAATACCAAATGTGGTTTCCCCAGCTATCTCAAAACCAGCTACTTTAACATCGTGTGTTGAAGCAACAATTTTATAATTATCAGGAACTTTTGCAATTGAATCACCATGACTCATCCAAACTTGCGATTCATTAGAAATTGATTTAAACAATTCGCAGCTCGAATCAACGAAATTAAGGTTTGCACGACCATATTCACGTGTGTTTGATTTTGCAACCTCGCCACCATAAAAATGACTTAATAATTGTGCACCATAGCAAACACCTAATAATGGTAATTTTCCTTTTATATTGGATAAATCGGGTTTTAAAGGGTTTTCTTCACGCACAGAATGAGGGCTTCCTGATAGGATAACGCCTTTTATATTGCTTCCTAAAGTTGGAATTTTATTGTAAGGATGAATTTCGCAGTAAACGTTTAATTCGCGCACACGACGAGCAATAAGCTGGGTGTATTGAGAGCCAAAATCGAGGATAAGGATTGTTTCAGTCATGGACAAAGATACAATTTTGTTGTTCTTAAAAAATATTTAATTGATTAGATTTTTCACCAATTTGCCAGTCAATTTCTTTTAAACCTTTTTCTTTTAAAAAGTTGTTGGTTTTCGAAAAATGTTGACATCCAAAAAATGCTCCACGGGCAAGGGGAGAAGGGTGTGCAGCCTCGAGTATAAAATGTTTTGAGCTTTCTATTAGTTGAGCTTTTTTAATAGCAAAATTACCCCAAAGCAAAAAAACAACATCGTTTTTTTTATTCGATATTTCTTTAATGATGTAATCGGTAAATAGTTCCCAGTTGAAATTTTTATGCGAACCTGGTTTCCCTGCTTCAACAGTAAGACAAGTGTTTAATAAAAGAATACCTTGCTTTGCCCAAGATTCTAAATTACCCGAATTGGAGATGGGAATTTTTAAATCGGTGTTTATTTCCTTGTAAATGTTTTTTAATGAAGGCGGTATTTTAACATTGTCGGAAACTGAAAAACAAAGACCATTTGCTTGTTTGGCTCCGTGATAAGGATCTTGACCTATAATCACAACTTTTAAATCACTAAAAGAAGTTAATTCAAAGGCTTTAAAAATGTCTTTTTGTGAAGGATAGACTTCGATAGTGCTATTTGCATAAGCTAGTTTAACTTTTTCTTCAAGTTGCTTACCTTCAGTAGTTTGAAAGTAATTATCGAATGTTTTTATCCAACTAGAGTGAATATGATTATACATAGGTTAAAAATAGAGATTAAAATTAGATTGTAGGGGTTAATTGTTAAATAACATTAAAAAAATAAAATATTGGCATTATATATGATAGAAATGGCTCAGTAAATTATTTTTTAAATGTGTATAAAATTTAAATCAAAAAATTTGGATAATTATATTATTGGTTTAAATTTGCCTCATCTAAACCCCTTAAAATGAAAAAAAGCGCAATAGTAATTTTAGCTGTAATGTTTGTTGCAAACATTCTAGTGTCTTGTCACTCGCATCCTGGTTGCCCTGGGGTTCAAATGAACAAAAACAATCACTCAAAATCTAAATCCCTTTAAAACTCCTAATAAATTATGAAAAAACTAATCTTATCTGCTTTAGTAGTTGCATTTGTAGCATTAAGCTTATCTTCTTGTAAACATACTGAAACTTGCCCAGCTTATGGCAAAACAACTAGTAAGCATATTAAGCGTGCTTAATTATGGAGTGGATTCCACTTATTAATAAAGAACAATTAAACGAAATAAAAACCAAATCAGCCCCAGAAAATAATGGGGCTGTTTTGGTTTTCAAACATTCCACACGATGTTCTATTAGTTCAATGGCTTTATCTCGCCTCGAAAGACAATGGAATGTGGAAGCAGGAAAACTTCCTACTTATTATTTAGATTTATTGAATTATAGAGATTTATCGGGTCTTTTAGCTCAAGAGTTTAACGTTGAACATCAGTCGCCACAGGTTTTATTGATAAAATCGGGAGTTTGTGTTTACAACCAAAGTCATAATGGTATAAGTATGACGGATTTGCAATCTTATCTATAATATTCTTCGCATACTTTTTGCTTTGAAACAACGTTATTTCTCAGTAACTTTGTTTGTTAATGTTTAAAATCAGGAATTTATATTTTCTTATTTTCTTATGCTTTGGATTCAAAAGCTATTCATTTGTGTTGTCGCCAAAGCCAACATGTGTGAGAGTGCAAACCAATGGTGATGTTACACTTAATTGGGAATTGCCTCTTGATCCATTATTAGAATTTACAAATTATAAAATATATACAGCCAATGCCTTTAATGGTCCATATGGTTTGCTTACCACAATTAATACTTACAATCAACTAACCTATACACATGTTGGTGCCAATGCAAATGCTGCTTCGAAGTTTTATTATATTGAGTGCACATCAACAGGTTCGATAGTTGCAGCAGCAGCAGATACAGTTCAAAGCATGATGCTGTTGGTGAATAATCCTAGTAATGGTACTGCAGTTTTAAATTATAGTGCTATCTCTAATCCTTTACCAGCAAGTGCTTCGGGTATTTTTAATATTTACAAAGAATACCCAACAGGTACTTGGACCTTAGTAGGAAGTACAACCAGCTTTACTTTTATAGATACATTAACTAATTGTCAGCACATACAGATTAATTACCGTGTTGAAATGGCTGATTTTTCAGGATGTTCAAGTGTTTCACCTGTTAAGGGAGCAATTTTGTGGGATGAAATAGGTCCTAAGGTGCCAATTTTAGATTCGGTGAGTGTTGATAATAATGGGAATGCGGTTTTAGGATTAAATCCATCTTCATCATCAGATGCCGTATGTTATTTGGTGCTGAAAAAAATAGGTGTTGGTTTTGTAACTATTGATACAGTTTGTGGTATGGTGCCGCAAATATATACTTATGCTAATTCCTTAGCTGATGCGGTTTTTGAAGATTATGAAATATCGGCTATTGATAGTTGCGATAAAGTTGGATTATTAACAACAAATCAACGAACAATTTTTTTAACCAATACCTACACCATTTGTGATCGTGAAATTAATTTAACTTGGACTCCATATATCAATATGAAAAATGGTTTAAAGGAGTATCAAATTTACGAATCGATTAATGGTTCAACTTATATTTATATAGGAAGTGTTAGCTCCACAACCACTAGTTATGTGAAAACAGGTTTAATTGCTAATTCAACTTACAAGTACAAAGTAAGAGCGGTGAATACTGACGGAACAGCTTCTTCAACTTCAAATTCGATTCAGCAATTTGCAAAGTCGCCGCGACAACCTCTTTTTGTTTATATCAATCATGTCACAGTAGATGCATCGAGTAGGATAGAAGTGGAATTTAGAGTTGATTTAACAGCAGGTTTAAAAGGATTTAAGTTATTGCGAAGTGAAGGGAATGCAAGTAATTTTGTTGAGGTGGATAGTAAGCTTTTTGTAACAGGACAAGCTGATTATGCTTTTTACGATAATGCAACCGATGTGTTTAAGAAGATTTATTACTACCAGATACAAGTAATGGATAGCTGCAATAACCCAAGCATTTTATCAAATATTTCTAAAAACATTTTATGCACAGCTAAAGCTATCGCACAGTTTAAAAATTATGTTGAGTGGGACGACTATATCACATTTGCCGGAGGGGTAACTAATTACAAGGTCTATCGCGCTATTGATGGGGTGTTTAATCCAACTCCTATTGCAACATTGGCTTTTGGAACAAATAATTTAACCGATGATGTAGATGCTTTTACATTTAATTCGGGTAAAATTAGTTATTACGTGCAAGCGGAAGAAGGTGCAGGAAATCCTTATGGTTTTATGGATGAAAGCAATTCAAATGTTGCTGATGCTTATCAAGAGGATGCAATATTTATTCCTAATGCATTTGTTGTGCGTGGCGTAAACCGTGTGTTTTTGCCTGTGGTACAATACATTGAAAAAACAGATTATGTGTTGCGAATCTTTAATCGATTTGGAGAAAAGATATTTGAAACAACAGATGATACGCAAGGATGGAATGGGCAAGGTTATGAAGGCGGTGTGTATGTCTATCAAATTGTTTACAAAAATGCCAAAGGCGAGTTTAAAGAGGTAACAGGAACTGTAACTCAAGTGCGCTAAATGAGGATTATTCAATTACTACTTTTTAGTTTTATTTTATTTGCTTTTGTTTCAAGTAAGCAAACTAAAGCCGAAGTTAAACCAATGGTTATTCATGTTTTTGTAGCTTTATGCGACAATGAATTTCAGGGCATTGTGCCCGTTCCTGCCAAAATTGGAAACGGAAAAGATTTGAAAAACAATTTGTATTGGGGCTGCGGTTATGGCGTGAAAATGTTTTTTAAGAATAAAAGTGTCGATTGGAAATTGCTAAAAAGCTTTGATAAGCCTTCAACAAATGTTTTGGAAAGAGTTGTTTTTAAACACAAAACTAAAAACATCTATTTGGTTGCAGATGCTTATGATGGTGAGTTTATTAAGAAAACAACTGAAGATTTTTTTAGCGCCAGCGCTGGTGTATTCGAAACTAAAGTTAAGGTGGATAGCACTTTAACTTTAGAAGCAGGCGGGAAAAGTAATTTGATTTGCTATGTGGGTCATGATGGTTTAATGGATTTTCAATTGGATAAATACCCCGATGCAAAAAATACCAATAAGCGAGAGACAATCATTTTAGCATGTTATAGCAAATCTTACTTTAAGGAAGGAATTAAAAAAGCTGGCGCTTCTCCATTAATTTGGAGTACGGGTTTAATGAGTCCGGAAGCATACACATTGGAAGGAGCTATTAATGGATGGGTTGATGGTAAAACCAATGAAGAAATAAGATTGCTAGCAGCTCAGGCTTATTGCAAATATCAAAAAACTTGTTCGTTAAAGGCTGCTAAGAATCTTTTGGTTACTGGGTGGTAAGCGGTTCTTTTATCTCAATCAATTAAATGGAAGTATTTATTTATGTACTTTTTGGCATTGCAGCAAAAAGAATATGAACCATATTTAATGGTTATTGAAATCAAATTTCGGGTAAAAATTAATTTATTGGTCGGGTTTTTTATGAAAACAAGCTAATTTTAGGTGTAAAATCCAAAATTTATTGTTTATTTAGCATTCTGGAAAAGATCATTTGTGTTTAAATATATAATCAAGAAAATAATTTACGGTGTATTGGTATTGTGGGGTGTAGTTACCGTAATATTCTTTTTATTTAACGTACTTCCAGGAGATCCAGCTTCAATTATTTTAGGGCAACGTGCTAATAAAGAAGCAATTGATGCTATTAACAAGGATTTAGGACGAGATAAGCCTTTGTTTACTCAGTACTTAATGTATTTAAATGATTTATCTCCTATCTCATTTCATAACGAAAAAGATAAGAATAGCGCTTACTATTTAGATAATGATAAATACGATTACACACGTATGTTTAGCGTGGGAGAAAGTTCTGCAGCCGTATTAAAAACACCTTATTTACGTAGAAGTTATATTACCAAAAAGAAGGTAATTGATGTGGTAAAGGAAACCTTGCCTGAAACAGCTGTGTTAGCTTTTAGTTCAATTTTCTTAGCATCTATTTTAGGAATTGGATTGGGCATTATTGCTGCTATTAAGCGTGATTCGATATTTGATAAAATAGCTTTGGTGTTTAGCGCTTTAAACATGTCGGCGCCATCGTTTTTTGTGGCTATTATTATTGCTACAATATTTGGTTTTTGGTTAAGTGATTATACACATTTAAACTCGGTGGGTTCTTTGTATATGTTTGATGATTATAGTGGAGAGGAATATTTGAGTTTAAAGAATTTAATTTTACCTACAATTACTTTAGGTTTGCGCCCGCTGGCAATTATTGTTCAGTTAACGCGTAGTTCAATGTTAGATGTAATGTCTCAAGATTACATACGCACAGCACGTGCAAAGGGTTTAACTTTTTATAAAACAGTTGTAAAGCACGCTTTAAAAAACGCTTTAAATCCAGTTGTGACTGCAATTTCGGGATGGTTTGCAGGTTTAATGGCGGGAGCAATTTTTGTTGAAATTATTTTTAGTTGGAAGGGGATTGGCTACGAGGTGTTTGAAGCATTAAGTAAATATGATTTGCCTTTAGTTATGGGAGCTACTTTAATTTTTGCAACCATGTTTGTTGTTATTAATATCTTAGTAGATATCTCTTACGGTATACTTGATCCTCGTATACGTGTAACCGGCAAGTAATTGATTCTCTCTTCAATGAAAAAGCTTTTTCTTATTTCATTTATTTTTGGTTTCTTTTTTTGTTTTGCAGGTTTTTTATTGAATAGATCTGAGTCAGCTCAGAATGCTTATTCTTCTTGGGTAGAAACAACTGCACGTTTGGATAATTTTTATGTTACTAGCGAAAGAACTTCGAGTAATATTGGAACCAAAACTTCAACAACATCAAGCATTTATCATTTGGAATATACTTACAAGGTTTCAAATTTGGAATATAAAGGAGCTACTGTTACAACTGGAAGCATAACAGCTTTAAATTCACAAAAGTTAAGCATTGGTTGTCAAATTAAAGTGAAGTATAATCCTTCTGCACCTCAATTATCTGTAGCATTACCCGATGAGTTTCCAATAAAAGGTAAAAGCATTTTGTATGCAGGTATAGCACTGTTATCTATTGGCATTTTGGGATTGTTTTATGTTTTAATGAGAAAGAAAATTTCTTAGAATTTTAAAATATAATGCTCCTTTACTTTATGTTCTTGTCTAAAAAACACAATTCCGTATTGAAACAAATCAAAGCTTAAAGTTACTTTAGGGTTTTTAATAATTTGTTTCCAAGCCTTTTCCATTCCTATGCTCCAATGAATATCATCAAAAATAAAAATAGAAGCGTTGTTTGCTTTTTGCAAAGCCATTTCAAAATAGGCTAGGGTAGGCTCTTCTGCATGGTTACCATCAACAAATAAAAAATCCAGTGTATTAATTTGATTTAGGGCTTCTGGCAATGTTTGGTTAAAATTACCTTTATGCTGACTAATATTAGTGGCCTCAAAGTTTACAAATTCATTGTAAGCAAAATTGCTGAGGTTATTGCATCCTTCAAATGTATGAATTTGGCCGTTTTTGCGAGCTGCATGCAAATATAAAGTACTTAGCCCGATAGAAGTTCCTAATTCAAAAATTGTTTTGGGCTGAAAATGGTTCACAATTCTAAACAATAGTTTAGCGTATTTTTCTTTTGAAATACCGTGTAAAGCTATGTCAGCAATTTTACGTTTATTACTTTTAAACTTCTTTGAACCTGCTCCAAAATCTGTTACTTCAATTATTTGTTGGTTGCTCAAATGCTTAAGACGTAATTTTCTTAAGGCTTTAAAATCATAGTATTCTCCTTTGTCTTCTAAAATTTGTGTAATGAAATCGTAAACAAAAGGGGAGTGTGCAGCGTGTTTGCTCTTAGCTTTTAGTTTATACTCAAGGTATTTTTTTGCAAGAAACACACTCATTAACAAATAATTTTAATGGAGTTTGGAATTACATGAGCATGAATTGTAGCTTGCATTTTTTCGGGCTCACCATCAAAATGCGCTAAGCCATCTTCTTCGCGTTCAATAGTAATTTCTTTAGCGGTATATATGTCAATGTATTTCGATTGGTTTGCTTTTCCTCTCAATACTTTTAATCCAGTAAACGGAATTAACAATAAAGGGGGACGTTTAAATACAACCAAGTGCAAAATACCATCATTCATGCTTGCATTAGGACATATATATACATCATTACCATATTGTCCGGCATTAGCAATGGTAATTAAAAAAGCTTTTTCGTTGATTACTTTACCATCTAAAGTTATTTTGTAAGCTTTAGGTTTGTAAGTGAATAATTCGCGAAGTGTTATTTTTACATAAGTTGCAAAGCCACGTTTGGTGCTAGTTGCAAACAGGTTTCCAATGTGAGCATCGAAGCCAACACCTGCTGTACAAAAAAATGCTTTGTTGTTTATTAAGGCTGAATCAAATATTTTTTCATTACCAATTTCAATTTGTTTTAAAGCTTGGGCGGTATCCATTTTAATTCCTACACTGCGAGCTAACCCATTGCCCGAACCAAATGGTAATACACCTAAAGATAGATTAGTGTTTACCAAAAAACTAGCAACAGCATTAACTGTTCCATCACCACCAACTGCAATAGCACTGGTAAAACCACCTTCTATTACTTGTTGTTTGATACTTGCAAAATCGTTGATATTTTTCCAAAGAAAAATTTGGTAGGGTATAGAAGAAGAAAAGTTGTCCTTAATAAATTGAGGAACATCCATTTTCTTTTTTACTCCCGCTTTTGGATTTATAATAAAAGCAATTTTTCTTGACATAGGCTTTAAAAATACTCAAATAATTTATCCGTAAAGCACGGATAAATTAAAAAATACAGGTCTATAAGCCGGGTTCTGTTCTCATTACTGAGCTTCTATCATTAATCT
>CAZRUA010000053.1:0-23715 GCA_964603125.1 uncultured Flavobacteriaceae bacterium
GCGGCAGCCGATTCTAATCCACTATTATCAATTATAATTTTTAAACTATCGCCTTCAACCCGATATATTTGTCCGTTAAAATTTTTACACCAAATACGTCCTTTGGTGTCTTTTCTCAGATAGGAAATGGCTTTCCCGTTTTGTTTAGAATTTGTATAGCCTGTAAATTTAAATCCATCATAACGATAAAGACCTGCATCACAGCCAATCCACATATATCCAAAATCATCCTGCAATACCTCATACACTTCATTGCTTGGCAAACCATTTTCATCATCAATTTTGTAAAAATAGGGATGCTGCGCTAAGTTTATTTTAGCGATTAGGATTATGAAAAGGATTAAAATAAACTTGAGTTTCAAGAAATTTAGTTTCGGCTAAAATAAGCATTTTACGATTGTGGCTTAATGCTATAAATAAAAAAAGGGAAACAATTTTGTTTCCCTTTTTACTAAATATTAGTTTTGTTAGTTTAGTATTAATCTGGATATTTTGATTCCATGAGCCGTATATACTTTTGCAAAGTATATTCCTCTTTCTAAAGTGTTTGTTGAGATACTTACTTTGTTGTTTGAACTGTTAATGTTTTGTTCTTCAAATGCAATCCTTCCATCAATTGTATATAATTCTATTTTATTAATATTGTTTTGTGGCGAATAGAACGTTACATTCTCTTTTGCTGGATTAGGATAGATGGCTACTTGTATGTTATTACTTATAGTATTTAAACCAACTACTTGTGCAACTTTTATAGAATCATTGGTTACAGTTACCTCTGAAGTATCTCCGTTAGCATCAATCATTTTATACTTGGTAATTTCAACTTTTAAGTATTTTTCTAGCGTGCTTAAAGGTCTCCCTGAGATATCATCTTTCATTGTTAAGCTTACTGTTCCAATACTTCCTTGCCCACTAACCGAAATGTGATTGGTTCTGCACAATGCAATGTCAATTTCGCGATTGTTATAGTTTTCAATAGCATTGCTTAAGAATATTGGACTGCCTGCAGCTAACCAACTACCCGTAACATCAATTGAACTTGTGCCTTGCTTTACAATTGTTGTATCAATACTTAATGTTAAAGCAATACCGTAGATATTTGTTGCTGGTGTTGTAGCATCACCTAATAAAATATTTAAGCTTGCTGTGTTTGAACTACCTGTTGAATCAACTGTAAATTGAAGCGTTAGAGGTGGACCAGTTAATGATTGTGTTTGTTGCATTAAACGAAACGGAGGATGTGTAAAGTTGTAGTTGGCAATAACAGCTGTTGTATCACTTGCATCTACTAATCCATTTCCATTGCAGTCGTTATGTTTGGTAGTAAAACTGTTCGGTTTTAGTGTAGCATATTCCAATGCAGGAGTTGCTTGCCAAGTGTTTCCTTGGATAAAACGTGAAGGACCTGTTTCTCCATAATATAAACCAATATCCAAAATATCATTATTGTTTGCTGTCAAGTCATTATCAGCATCACCTGGCCAAACCATGTTACATGAGTCAGCTAAGTTAACATTTAAGGTATCTCTACAGCCATTGATATCTGTAACAACAAGGCTATATGTTCCTGCAAAAGCATTTGGACTTACTGCAGGTGTTATGGCTCCAATGTTCCAAAGGTAACTGTATGGAGAATTTCCGCTGGTAACACTAGTAAATATTGAGCCATTACCTAAACCACAAGAAGGTTCGATAACGCTACTTACGGAAACAATTGGGTTTGCACTAATGGTTAAATTCATGTTCGTTGATGCTGAACAACCATTTCCGTCTACAACAATTAGTGAGTATGTTCCGGATGTGCTATAGGACGTGAGGCAACTTGTACTATTCATGAAACCACTAGGGCCTGACCAAGTGAATGTATAGACTGGTGTTCCTCCTGAAATAAATGGGCATACATTTATAAAGCCTCCACTACAAATAGTTTGGTTATTTAAACCAGTAATAGTTATTTGTGTGGCAGGTAATATAGTAACTGGAAAACTAAATGTGTTTACTCCGTCATCAATTGTTAAAGTCATTGTACCTGCTGGTAAATTTGTAAATACATTATTTGAACCATTATTAATAGCATCTAATGTATAAGTGTAACTACCAGTTCCACCAGTTCCTTGAACTGTAACAGATCCGTCACTAAAACCATAACATGAGTTGTTGATTTGACTTATAATACTCCCACTCAAGGCCTGAGCCTTTGCAAAATTGAAACTCATTACTGCTAACAGCAGAGTTAAAATTATTTGTGATTTTAAAATTTCCTTTTTCATGGTATAAATTTATTAAAGGGTATGAACCAAGTTTATTGTTTTACTAATTTGTATGTAGACACACCTTTTTCAGTAAATATTTTAGCAAAATAAACACCAAGAGAAAGTTTTTCTATGGAAAGAGAAGTGGATGATGTGTTGTTTAAAACCATTTCGCTTAAAGCAATTTTACCATCTATAGAGTATAGTTCTATCTTTTGAATGGTGTTATTGAGTGATTTGAAAGTGACAATATTTTTAGCTGGATTCGGAAATATTGAAACTTGGTTTGAGTAATCTAAATTTTTAACACCTACCAGTTGAGCAACTTTTATAGAATCATTTTTTACAACAACTTCTGAGGTATCACCGTTTGAATCAACCAGTTTATATTTTGTAATTTCAACCTTTAAATATTTTTCTAAAGTGTTTAAAGGTCTTCCAGAAATGTCGTCTTTCATTGTTAAGCTTACCGTTCCAATACTACCTTGTCCACTTACTGAAATATGATTCGTCCTGCATAAAGCTATATCAATTTCTCCATTGTTGTAGTTTTCTATTATGTTATTTAAGAAAACAGGACTGCCTGCAGCCAACCAACTGTTTGTAATATCTAAACTTGCTGAATCTTTTGCAATAATTGTAGTATCAATACTTAAAGTTAAAGCAACTCCGTAGATATTGGTTGCCTGATAAGAAAGATCTCCAAGTGAAATATCTAGACTTGCTTTATTTGAACTTCCAGTTGAATCAGAAGAAAATGTAATATTTAAAGGTGGACCACTTTGTGAATTAGTTTGCGAAATATTATTTGAGGTTAGTTTATAAGCAGGATGGGTGAAATTGTAATTATCAATAACAGCAATGGTATCACTTGATTCTATTAACCCGTTACCATTACAATCATTATGTTTCAAATCGAAACCATTTGGTTTTATAATTCCAGAGTTTAAAGCAGCATAACCAAACCAATTTGTACCTTGATTTATTAAATCTCTTGCCGGTGTAACAAATTGCCCGTAATAAAGTCCAATATCAATTATATCATAGTTATTGGCAATCAAATCATTATTAGCGTCTCCAGGCCAAACTACTAAGCATGAATCCAATGGGTCGTTTTGTAAAGTAAAAGTTGTAGTGTCATAACAACCATTGGCATCAGTAACCAAAAGTGTATAAGTTCCAGCACTTAAATTTTGATTAATAGTTGCAGTAATATTTCCTGGCATCCACGTATACAAATAAGGGGCTGTTCCAAAATTAGCTGTTGCGGTAATACTTCCATTTGGAGTTGGTCCATTGCAATAGCTTGGTTTAACATGTCCTGCAATTTGAGCTACTGGTAAAGGAGCATTAAATACGTTTACAATCATTGTGTCATATCCTTTACATCCAGCAGCGTCTCTACCAATAACTGAAATGGTAAGTGAAGTGGTTGGAGTTATTATAATTTGCGATTGAGAAGGACTTGTATAGCTTGCGCTAGGAGATACAGTCCAGTTATAAGATACTGCACCTGTTGCGTTTATACTAGTTGTTGTGCCGGCGCATAGGTATTGATCAGGGCCAATCGAAACAGGTGGATTAGTGCTGGGTGTTACTGTTATTACAGTTGTATCATGAATCAAACACCCATTGGAATATTGAGCACTATAAATCATTGTTGAAATAGTATTGATTACAATTGGTTGAATTATGTTAGTGTCAATTCCATTGAAAGTCCAAGTGTCGCTTACTAGCGTTGCATTCAGAACGCTAGCGCCAGTGCCTTGAAAGTATATTGTTGTACCTTCACAAACAGTTGTATCATCAGGTATTATTTTAAAAAAGGGCTCGTAAACAAATGTTTGATAGTTAACGGAGTTTATACCATCATTAATGGTTATAGTATAATTTCCTGGAGCTAGATTTGTTATGGTTGATGTAGTTGCGCCATTGCTCCATAGGTAAGTGTAATTTCCTGTACCACCAGTTCCAGAAGCGGTTAATGTACCATCATTAGTGTTTGTACAACTTGTTCCGCCGTATGTTACATTCCCAGCTAAAGCCTGTGCTTCAGCAAAATTGAAACTCAAAACTGCTAAAAGTAGAGTTAAAATTATTTTTGATGTTAAAATTCGTTTTTTCATGTTTCGTAGTTTAATGATACAAAAATAACGGCAATTTGACCGAAATAAAAATACAAATAATGATACTTATGGAGTATAAGTTTTGTTTTTTGTGTTTTTTTATCAATATTTAATGATATTTTTAATATTTTTATGGAGTATAATTTTTTAAACAAAAATGGAAAACAGTAAGATAATAAGGTATTTAAAGATAATGAATAAACATAGTTTAAACAAACTAGAGGTTTTTCTAGAGTCGCCATGTAATCATATTTATCCTAATGTTATCTCTTTATTTAAAGTTCTAAAGCGATATGCCCCTGAATTTATATCCCCTGAAATTGAAAAAGAAAACCTTTTTAAGAAAGTATTTCCAAATGTGAAATTCAATCAACAGCTTTTGGGTAATAATATGAAATACTTGGTTGAAAACATAGAGGAGTTTTTGATTCATGAACGAGTTCAAAAAAAACCAGCGCTGAGGGCTCAGCTTCTTGCCGAAACTTTGCGTAATGAAAACACTAAATTATATAAGGATGCCTTGGATAAAACCAGCTTAGCTATTGAGAAAAGGGAATTCACAGACACTGGGGAGTTCTTGTTGTCGAAATTAAATTTTCATAGTGAAAAGGATATTTTCTTTTCTATATCAGAAGCGCGTGAACAGAATAATGAAATTCAACTAAAGAACGAAGGATTGGATGTGTGGTTTGTGTATCAAAAATTGAAGATTTGGTGTGAAATGCAGAACCGTCAAAACATAGTGTCTGTTCAGTATGAATACACATTTAAAGATGAATTAATCGCTTTTTTGGAATCACGGAAGCAAATTCTTGAGAAATATCCTGCGATACAAATATATCACATAATCTATTTATCTCTGACCGAGCCTTCGGAAGAAAGCCATTACAAGTTGTTAATAGATGTATTAAAGGTGCATGAACCTGAATTAAGTCGTGCTGAATTGCGCAGTATGTATGATTTCGCGCAAAATTATTGCATTAAAAAATTAAATAGTGGTGGCACAAACTATGCGCAGTTATTATTTGAACTCTACCAACATTTAATTGAGACAAAGATTTTGTTCTCGGATGCTGGAAAATTATCTCCTTGGGATTTTAAAAATATTGTTACGCTTTCTTTGCGCTTAAAGCAAGATAAATGGTGTTATAATTTCATTGAAGTATATAAAGCTTATTTACCAAAGGAGGAAAGTGAAAATGCATATCGTTACAATTTAGCTTATTATTATGCAAGCACAAATGAATATAAAGATGCTAAGCGCTTATTGCAACGGGTTGATTTTAGCGATTTATTTTATCAATTAGGATCAAAATCGATTTTGCTTCGTTCCTATTATGAATTAAATGATGAAGAATCATTTTTTGCTCACTGTGAGTCTTTTGCTAAGCTCTTAATTCGTCACAAAACAGTTAGTGATTATCAAAGGAAGGTGCATTTGAATCTAATTTTATATTCAAAAAAAATATTTCGTCTAATGCTACGAAGGAATGAAAGTAAACGAAGTGTTGGAAAAAAGGAAATAGATGGGATTAAGCAAAAAATTCAAACTGTTAAGCAGATTAATAACTTAGCTTGGTTAATGGAAAAAGTAGAAGAGTTGTATTAGTTTGTTGTTTTTAGCTGACAAATTTTGAAACGATTTTGGAATGACACAGTCTTTTTTTAGTCATTCTGATTCGCCACGGCGAATGTTTCAGAATCTAATAAGAATATTCTTGGATAATAATATTACCTCCCACACACATCTTTATAAGTACAGTATTCACAATTCTTTTCATCACTTGTGGCTTCAAATGAATTGTTTTGATTGAAGATTTCTTGAATGTATGCTTTCAAGTGGTTTTCAAAATCCACTAATAATTCATTTGTAAATAATAAATTTTCCTTGCTGGCCCTTGTTCCTGATTTCATCTTAACATACTCTCTATCTTTTTCATTTTTCCTAAATGGAATAATTAATGGAGTTATTTTTTCTGGTTCACACAAATCATTTTTCCAAACCAGCCAAGCGTATAAAAACAACTGAAATAATTTATTATTGTTTTTGTTTCCGTTAAACAGTGTTTCAAAATCACTAAAAGCAAATTTATCATTTTTTTTAACCGAACTTTTGTAATCAATAATATGAAATAGTTCGCTTGTAAAATCAATCCTGTCAATAACCCCAGAGACTTTAACTTTAATGTTATTTCCATTAACAGTAATATCTAAATACGTTTCTAAGTTTTTCTCTAAAGCCGAAATAGTTAAATACTTGTTACTAGCAATTTGCTCTTGTAAAAACAAAATTTCCTTTTGAAGTAATTTTTCACTGTGTTTAATAATAACATTGAGAGCTAAAAAGTTTTTGCCATCTTTCACCTCGGTATCGCTATAATGTTCTAAAAATCCTTTGTGTGCTAGATCTTCAATTAAAGGTAGCATTTGCTGAATATGTTCGGGTAAAATTACTTTTCCAATGTAAGGTTGATAAAGTTTTTCTAAAATATAATGTAAGATAGTACCGAAAGTACTGGCCTCAATGTTTTCTTCTAAATCTTCGTATTCCTTAATTTCCGCAGCGTATTGGTAGTAAAAACGAAGGCTACAATCTTTATAGTTGTTTAATGAGGAAGCTGAAAACCCTGATTTTTCGGTATTTGTAAAGCGTTCAATTAATTTATTAGTTATGGTTTCATTTTTCTTTACTAATAAAAAATTCGAATCATTTTTTTGAAAGTCTAATTTATCAGATATTATTTTTGAACTTATTTCTGCATTTTTATTTACTTCTTTTAGTTCATTCAAAAGTTGCGTAACAAATCTACTTTTCTCTCCACTTCCAAATTCATCTGTTTGAGTATTGTAAATTATTGTGCACTGTTTAACGCGTTGTAATAATCTATAAAAGTGGTAAGCATATACAGCATCTTTATCTTGATGTACCGGCAATCCAAATTCGCGTTTTAAATCGTAAGGTAAAAACGAATTGTTTGATTTGCCAGATGGCAACATATTTTCGTTAACGCTAACAAAAATTACGTTTTCAAAATCTAATGTTCGAGTTTCTAAAACTCCCATAATTTGTAAACCTTGTAGAGGTTCTCCATAAAAGGGAACTGATGCTTTTCCAACTAGCTCACTCAATAGCGTGCGGAAAGATTTAATATCTTCTATATAATCATATTCATTACTCAACGAACGAATGCGATTAACCATTTTGTTCAATTCAAAAATAAATTCAGCTTCGGTAACACTTACTAAGGAATTTGAACTTGCATTCGCTTCAATGTGTTTTAATAATTTTTCTATACAATTAATTACATCATCAATTGTATTCCAATCGTGAAATAAGTAAGCTAGATCATCAAAATCTTCCTGTAAAAATCGTTTCAGCGATTCAATGCCAAAATAACTTGTGTTATTATCGACAAAGCGTTTTATAATATTTTCAATTTTTGCTTTACCTGATAGTAAATTACCAAAATATGGATTATGAAATAGTTTAACAATATCCTTAAAATAAAATGCACTTGATTTGTTTGAACCCTTGCTTCTATTGTAATGAAGGTTCATTAATTGCTCAATAAAATCATAAATACCGCTTAGGTGCAAGGGATATTCTAAAGTGATATTAACAGTTTGAATTTCTGCTGGAATAACGGCTAGTATCGAAAATAGTAATGATTCATCTGCTAATACGATTGCAATTTTATCTGGTGTAATACCTTGTTTTAAATAACTATTTAAAGTTTTGGCAAGCATTTTGGCTTGTCCCATAAACTTTGGAATTCCAATAATATCAATTTTTTTAGCTTGGGTGCTCAAATTGTCACTAAAGAAGCTTTCCGATTTAAAAACAGTTTTTTGAAAATGCTTTCGTAAAAATTTACCCGCTTCTTGTTTGCTGTTATTGTAGTAATAATGGTCGATATCCCATAGTAATTCTGCTTTTTTAGCTTTTACTAAATGTTCAATTATTTTTTCTTCAGCTAAATTAATTGCATTGAAGCCACAGAATAAAAATTTAGTGTCACTATTTTTCTTTTCGAATGAATCAATTTTCTCAAAAGCTAAACGGTACGAAAGGCCTTGGTAAGCAATATTTTGGGCTAATAAATTTTTGTTAAATTCCTCATAAACCAAAGCCATATTTTCCATGAAATGTAAATAGTTTTGTTGAAATGAGGTTAATTCTTTTCCGTCAACATTCCAATGCTCAACTTCACGTATGGCAAGTAAATTGCTAAATAAATTTTTTGTATCTGCTAAGTATCTATCACACTCATTAAAATCTTGTAATAACATAGTAGCCCATTTCACAAAGGTTTCAAAGGGTTCGGCTTTAATTCCTAAAACTTGCTTGTAAGCAATATATAATTCAGTAATTTGACTTAGATGATCTATACTTTCTATCTCGGCAATTTCTGAAATAAATATTTCAGCGGATATAATTTTTGGTAACCAAATGGTTTTGTTATATACCTTTGCTAAATGTCTCTTTAAAAATAAAGAAGCACGCTTGTTGGGAAGAACAATACATAAATTTGACGTATTTTCGCCATAATAGTTGTGAATGTGCTCGGCAACTTGATATAAAAAACTTTCAGAAATCATGATGAATAATCCGTTTGAAGATATACAATTTCCGCAATACAGGCGCTATAAAAATGGACTAAGTTGTTTTAAAATTATTTCACCAAAAGAATTTATTGAAAAACAAAAAATAGGCTCAAAAACAATAAGTAACCATGTACATGCTAATCAGTTTCCAGAGCAGAACCTAATTTATGATATGGTGTTTAGTGATCTGGCTGACGTTGTTGAGGAAATTGACTTTGAAAATTTTTAATTTGTTTTAATAAATTTCCCTCTGTTTGAATTTCCATTTCTTGTTGTAATCTCCACAAAATAAATCCCACTCTCTAAATCACCAATGTTAATTGTATGCTGGCTAAAACCCTTGTGATTACTTCGGGAAATCGTTTTTACTTTTTCTCCCAAAGCATTATAAATATTTATGAAATAATTTTCTTCGTTGCTGTAATAACCTAGTTCAATATAGTTTGAGCTTGGATTGGGGAATATATTTTGAATAAAATTATTTTGATTGACTGCATTATGTTCTTCAATTCCAATTCCACAATATTGTTGAACTGCTAGTAAAGCATTATTAGTGTTTAGTCTACCACTTGTTGCGCAAAGATTGTTTAATGAAGGAAGTGCATCAACAGAGTTTAAAATATAATCTTTAAAAATTAGTGCAAAGCTATCTGGGTATAATTTGTAATCATTTACTAAGTTTGAACAAGCGGCAGCCCACATTAAAGCTACAGTTGCAGCAATGTGCGGAGAAGCCATGGATGTTCCAATCCAGCCGCTTTGAGCATAAGTACTTGTTGGAACGGTTGAGTAAATCGTAGTGCCTGGTGCAGCTAAATCTATTGTTGTTGCGCCATATCCTGCAGCACTGTATTTTGTATCTGTTTTGGTTGAATTGGTCACGGTAATTAAAAAATTACTATTACATGATGTTGGAATATCACCAACTGCGTCAATATCTGAATTTACATTCGCTGTAGCACCAATACTTAAAATTCCGTATCTACCTAAAGTATCGTACATGCCACACCAAAGCGGGTAGTTTGATTGTTGTCCATTGTTTACACCAAATGATGAGTTTGTTGCCACTACAAAAGCTCCTTTAGTTCCTCCACTTGTATTATACAAAATCCGATTTTTTAATACATAGTCATAAGCGGCTATAGCAGTTGCTTCAGATGTAGTGCTACCTACAACAATCATACTTTTTGTATTCCAACATAAACCACTTATCCCAATTGTGTTATTGCCTTTTGCACAGGCTATTCCTGTTACATGTGTGCCATGATTATTATTTACTATGTTATTAGCTCCACTCACGGCATTCCAACCGTTTACATCATCAATGTAGCCATTTCCGTCATCGTCAATTCCATTTGCCGCAATTTCATTGTAATTTTTCCATAGGTTTAAATCGGGATGATTAAGCTGAACACCATCATCAACTATGGCAATCACTATGCTATCTCCATTTGCTGTGACTCCGCTTGTTGTAATGTTCCATGCTTCTGGGGCATCAATGTCAGCGTCAACGGTCCCACCACCTTGACCAATATTATCAAGAGCCCATTGTTGGGCAAAAAGCGCATCATTGGGCACAGCTCTCAATGAAGGTAAATGATTGAATTGAGCTATTTCAACACCATCTATACTACTAAGCAACTGTAAATTAGTGTATTCATCTTGGGTGGTGTTTATTGGTTTACATAAATAGATATTGTTGTGCGAACTAATCAATTCAATCTCACAATCTGAATTGATTTTGCTTTCAATGCTGGTCTTAATTTTTGAAAGCGGTGTAGTAGGTTGAATTTTAATTAAAAACTGATTTTTAAAATGCGCAGTTGTATCTTTCTGCGATAACACAGAGAGGCTGTTAATCAGTGCGAAAAAAAAGAAAATATATAAACGCATTTGTGTAACAATTATACTAAATTTATACCAATATTCCGATGGAAAATGTAGCGTCAAATAAGAAATTTTTAGTGTATAAATCTTCTGCGGGTTCGGGTAAGACCTACACTTTAGTGAAGGAATATTTGAAGTTGGCGCTTGCAGATGAAAATACAACTCCAACACTTTATAAATCTATATTAGCCATTACTTTTACAAATAAGGCTGCTTCAGAAATGAAGGAGCGTGTTTTAAAAGCTTTGTCTGAGTTAAGTTTGGATGTTAGTAATCCAAAAAATCACGATCTTGTTAAAGTACTTTGTGCAGATTTAAAAATTGATCCAATTATTCTTTCTAACAGAGCTGCTAATGTTTTAACTCAAATATTGCATAACTATTCTGATTTTTCCATTTCTACAATCGATAGTTTTGTGCATCGAATCATTCGGAGTTTCGCACATGATTTAGAACTATCTGTTAATTTTTCTATTGAAACAGATAAGGAAGAAGTACTTCAAAAAAGTATTGCTAATCTGTTACTGCAAATTGGCAAATCGCCTGAATTGACGGAGTTTTTAATTGATTTTTCAATTAAAAAAACAGAAGATGATAAAAGTTGGGATGTAGAAAGAGATTTGCATGATATTGCACGGAATGCTATTAATGAGGTAAATGAAGAAAGTGTAAATGTTATTAAAGATATTTCATTGCTTGATTTTGTTAGCATAAAAAATGACTTGCAAAAAAAAGTGCGTGATTTTGAAAAGCAAGTAAAGAACATCGGACAAAGGTCTTTGGAGTTAATTGAGAAAAATAATTTGACTCAAGATAATTTTCAAGGTAAATCAAGAGGCTTGGTTCCATTTTATAGAAAGCTATTTTCAGGGGTTACTCAAAAATCGGAGTTATTAAAAGATACTGTAAATAAAATAATAGATTCCCCGGATTCCATTATTCACAAGGATACCAAAGGCATAGCTTTAGAGGCAGCAAAACGAATTGAGCCCGAACTATTGAAGTTGTTGAGTGAGTTTAAAGGATTGTATTCTAAAGATTATCCAAACTATGTTTTAGAGAAAGAAGTTTATAATAATATTCACGCACTTGCCTTGGTGAATGAAATCAATCGTTTGATTTTAGAATTTAAGGAGGATAATAATGTTTTGTTTATAAGTGAATTTAATAATTTAATTTCTGAAATAGTTTTGGAACAACCCATTCCTTTTATTTACGAGCGAATAGGAGATAAGTACAAACATTTTTTAATTGACGAGTTTCAGGATACCAGTCAAATGCAATGGCAAAATTTGTTGCCTTTGGTTGATAATTCATTAGCTGAGTTAAATAAAAATTTAATTGTTGGTGATGGTAAACAAAGCATTTATCGTTTCAGAGGTGGCGATGTGGAGCAGTTCGCAGATTTGCCAAAAGTTAAGAATCCTAAAAATAATGAGAATGTTGCTGAGCGCGAAAGAACTTTGGTGAATAATTATGAGTATCAAAATCTAGGGACAAATTACCGAAGCAAAAGAGAAGTAATTTTATTTAATAATGGTCTGTTTGAATTTATTAAGCAGAATCATTTAAAAGAAAAATATATAAAGGTTTACGAAGATTTACAACAAGCTTATTTACCAAGTAATACAGGTGGATTTGTTGATTTTACCGTGAAACCTAAGAAAGATAAAAAAGCGGAAGTATTTATTGATGAAGATGAATCAGAAGAAGAGGAGGATGATTTTTATTGCCAAGCAACTTTAGATAGAATTAAGTTTAACTTAAATCTTAATTTTAACTATAAAGATATTTGCGTACTAGTACGTAATAAAAAAGTGGGTTCTGATATAGCGGATTATCTTGTTAAAAACAATGTTCCAATTGTTTCGTCAGAGTCTTTATTGATAAGTAAGAACGAGGAAGTAAATTTTATTATTGCTTTTCTAAATCAATTAATACGCCCTAATGATAGAGTTTCGCTTACTATTTTGTGTAATTATCTTTGCGGGAAAGGTTTTATAAATATAGATAGTAAGCATGATTTATTAAGTTCTATTGGCAAGGAGCGTGAAGCTTTTATACAGAACTTATTCCGTAAAGCAGGAAAAGAGTTTAAGGCAAGCGACTACACTTCGTTAAGTATTTTTGATTGTTGCGTGAAGTTAATTGAAGAGTTCTCGCTGAGTAAGGAATCACCCCTGTATATTCAGTTCTTTTTAGACGAAATATTTGTTTTCACTAAGAATAACAGTAACAATATTTATTCGTTTTTAGAATGGTGGGAGAACAGAAAGAAATCGGCTTCAATTATTTTGCCAGAAGGTGTGGACGCAGTAAACATTATGACAATTCATGCTTCCAAAGGCTTGGAATTCCCAGTAGTTATAATTCCAGCTTGTGATTGGAAATATAAAGATAATGAGTTATTGTGGATTGATATAAATAAGGATAATAACAATAAGCTCAAAAAGGCTTTGGCTAAGTCGAATTTGGAGTTTATTGATGAAGAGCATATTGCCCTTGCAGAAGATGAATTTGAAAAGCAAAAACTCGATTCAATTAATATTTTGTATGTTGCTTTTACTAGGCCAGTACATCATTTGCATGTAATTATGAAGCCACCAAGACGCAAGGAATCTATTTATCACTTGTTAATGGAACATATGAATACCCATGGTAAACTTTTGGATAACGAAACCTATTGTAGTTTTGGTGAAGCGTTGCCAAACTTGAATTCTCAAGTGCTTGAAGATAATAAGGAAGTCAATGAATTGATGATAACTGAATGGCGAGATAGAATTAGAATCAAGCAAGGTTCTTTACTTTCTTATGAATCTGATTCGGAAAGTGTAAGAGATAAGGGAATTGTAGTTCATTATGTTTTGTCAAAAGTAAATGATTATTTAAGTTGGGAGCAAGCACTTGAAAGTTGCAAATTGGAGGGTATTTTCCCAGAAATTGAGTTTGAGGAGTATTATGCATTACTTGAAAATTTGTTTTCAAACAATGATGTAAAAAAATATTTTGAACCCAATCAAAATCTTAAAATCGAAGCGGAAATTTTATGTGCTGATGGAAAAGTAATACGCCCAGATAGAATTGTAATAAGCAATTCAGAGGTTTACTTAATTGATTTTAAAACTGGACTGCCACAAAAAAAGTATTCAAAACAGCTGAGTACCTATTCTGATGCCTTATCGGAACTTGGTTACAGAAATATCAAAAAAGTATTGATATACTTAAATCCGCTTTTGGTGGAAGAGTTTTAAAATTATTTTTCGCATTTAGCTTTCAAATCCTTCAATCCATCTTCAAAATGTTTGCTTAAATTTTTTCTTATCATTGCACCCATTAAGCGAGCCATCGGGTAGGGAAGTGCTCCAGAATTTGCCCATGTTGCTTTTACTTCCCCATTACCTAAATCCTCAAATTTCCAGCCATCATCTGCAACTGATTTCCAAGGTTTAAAAAACTCTAAATTAAAATCAATGCTTTTGTTTTCGGTAACCGCTTTAATAGATAATTGACCTTCACCAATTTTTTTTCCTTCCCATTTAAATTTGTGACCTACTTGAGCAATTTCACCAGTTATCGTGTTCTTTGCGTTTGGCTCCATTTTTTGAAACGGATTCCAAGTAACGTAATTATTAAAGTCGGCAACTTGCATAAACACTTTGTTTACTGGCGCTTTGATTGTGATCTCTTTAACAATTTTGTAGCTTGATGGCAATAGAGCCGCTACAACAAAAAACAAGCAAATAATTCCTAAAATAATGTACAATACTATCATAAATTTAATTTTAAAATATAGGTAAATATAAGGCATTTTTCTTATTTGTTTTAAGGCAATCGTTCCAAAATTTTCCCTATTTTTAGCACTTATATCTATTTAAACATGAGTAATTTAAACATATTTCGAAAGAAGGTTTTTACTGGAAATGAAGGTTCTGAAGAGGGTCATGGCAGTGGTTTACACAAAGTACTTACTGCACGTGATTTAACTTTTTTTGGTATCGCTGCAATTTTAGGAGCGGGTAGTTTTAGTAGTTTGGGTGGTGCTGTTTTTAATGGTGGTCCTGGGGTTATTTTACTATTTATTATTGTTGCTATTGCTTGTGGTTTCACGGCATTTTGTTATAGCGAATTTGCAAGCCGCATTCCAGTTTCGGGGAGTGCTTATACTTACGCCTATGCTAGTTTCGGAGAAATGTTTGCTTGGATTATTGGTTGGGCTCTATTAATGGAATACAGTATAGGTAATATTTATGTTGCGTATAGTTGGAGTGATTATTTTACAACTTTACTCGAAAGATGCTCAATTCATGTTCCTGAATTTTTATCTACCAGTTACATGGAATCTAAAAAGGCTTTCGAAAACAATACCGCTGGAGAAGCCATTACAGCATGGAACACAGCTCCAATGATAGGTGGTTTGAGAATTATCTTAGACGTTCCAGCAATACTAATTAATATTTTAATTACTTATTTGGTTCTTCGTGGTGTTAAGGAAAGTAAAAACTTTAGCAATGCAATGGTTATTATTAAAATGCTGGTAGTTGGATTAGTTATTTTGGTGGGTGGTTTTTTAGTGTTTCACAATGGCCTTACGGGTAACTGGACACCAGAGAATACAGAAGGTGTAAAATCGTTTATGCCAAATGGTTTTGGTGGTGTGATGATGGCGGTAAGTGGTGTTTTCTTTGCTTACATTGGTTTCGATGCAGTTTCGGTTATGGCAGAAGAAAGTAAAAATCCTCAACGCGATTTACCTCGTGGAATGATTTACTCTTTAATAATTTGTACAATCGTATATATACTTTTAACATTGGTTTTGACAGGCGCAGCTGATTACAAAACATTTGAAGGTATAGGTGACCCATTAGCTTTTATTTTTGAGAAACAAAATTTAAATGTTGCGTGGATGCAGTTTTTGGTTGCAATATGCGCAGTAGTTGCAATGACGAGTGTTTTATTGGTTTTTCAAATGGGTCAGCCACGTATTTGGATGAGTATGAGCCGTGATGGTTTATTACCCAACAAGTTTCAAGAAATTCATCCGAAATACAAAACACCTGGTTTTTCAACTATTTTAACAGGTTGTGTTGTTGGTATTCCATTATTGTTTACTGATAAAACCTTCGTACTAGATTTTACTAGTATTGGAACCTTATTCGCATTCGTATTAGTTTGTGGAGGTGTTTTATTAATTCCGCGCAGAGAAAAAGTCAAGGGAAAGTTTCATTTACCTTATGTTAATTCGCAATTTATTTTCCCAGCAATGGTAGTTGCAGCAATTACTTTCATTTTATATAAATTTAATTCTTATGTGGATAAGGATGGTATTTCACATGTAGGATATTTTCAGGATTTGTTTGATTATAATTTTTCTGGCAATCCAGATTATGTAAATGGTAAAGTTTCTTTCATGGATTTAGCAACTATGAAAATTGCAAGTATCATATTTTGGTTAACTTGTATTGCATTGGCACTTGCTGGTTTGGTTAAAAAATTCTCTTTAATTCCTTTATTGGGATTAGTATCTTGTCTGTATCTCTTAACAGGTATGACCAAAAACAACTGGGCTTGGTTCCTTGCTTGGTTGGGTATTGGTTTGGTGGTTTATTTCTTATACGGCTACAAAAAAAGTAAGCTTAATCTTCAAAATACAAATAGTTAATGAGTATAGTTTTAATAACTGGCGCTACATCTGGCATTGGGAAGGCATGTGCCGAATTGTTTGCTAAGAATAATTATAAAATAATTATTACGGGTAGAAGGAAAGATAAACTGGATGAGCTTTCACAGGAATTGAAATCAAAGTATAAGGCGGATGTCTTGAGTTTGTGTTTTGATGTTCGAAGTCAATCAGAAGTTAAATCAGCTATTGATGGCTTATCTGCTGATTGGAAAAATATAGATATTCTGGTTAATAATGCTGGTTTAGCGGTTGGTTTGAGTTCATTACAAAATGGAGATATTGATGATTGGGAAAGGATGATTGATACTAACGTTAAAGGATTACTTTATATCACCCGAAGTGTTTCACCTTTGATGGTGGCAAAAAACAGTGGTCATATTTTTAATATCGCCTCTATTGCCGGAAAAGAAGTATATGCAAATGGAAATGTGTATTGCGCCTCTAAACATGCTGTTGATGCTTTAAGTCGAAGTATGCGAATTGACATGTTGCCACATAACATTAAGGTAACTAATATTGCTCCAGGAATGATTGAAACAGAGTTCTCAATAGTTCGTTTTAAAGGGGACGAAGAAAGAGCTAAGCAAGTTTATAATGGTCTGGAAGCCTTAAAACCAGAAGATATTGCCGAAACCATACTTTGGATAGCTCAACGCCCTAAGCATGTAAATATTAATGATATTGTTATAATGCCAACAGCGCAGGCTTCAGCAACAAATGTTCTTAGAAATCAGTAAAACTGCCAATTTTTCCTGTTTTTCGCTATGGCAAAAGATTTGAGTATCTTTGCACGCCTATTCGTTGAGTCGAATTGAGGTAAAAAAGATCATTTGAAAAGACTAAAAAAAATATTTAACAGGATGAATAAGCCCGAGAATGAAGCGATTAACGCTAACGAAGAAAACCAAGAAGTTGTGAGTAACGAAACTGAACAAACAAGTGCTGCTGAAACAACTGAAAATTCGGCAGAAAGCGCTCAAAATTCAGGTAATGAAACTGACAAAAAAATTCAGGAATTAAACGATAAGTATTTGCGTTTATATTCCGAGTTTGATAATTATCGTAAGCGCACTGCTCGCGAGAAAATTGACTATATGAAATCAGCTGGAGAGGATGTTTATAAAGCACTTTTGCCAATTATTGATGATTTTGAAAGGGCAAACAAAGCTAATGAAACAGCCACTGATTTAAAGGCTGTATCGGATGGAGTGAATTTGATTTACAATAAAATGAAATCTTTATTCCTTAGCAAAGGGCTTGAGGTTATAGATTGTGTAAATAAACCTTTTGATAGTGAAATAATGGAGGCTATTACTAGTATTCCAGCTCCAAATGATGAAATGAAAGGTAAAGTAATTGATTGCGTTGAGAATGGTTACACACTTAATGGTTAAGTAATTCGATTTGCAAACGTTGTAATAGGAAGCTAAAAAAATAAGAAATGTCGAAAAGAGATTATTACGAAATATTAGGAGTATCAAAAAATGCTAGCGATGATGAGATAAAAAAAGCTTATCGTAAGTTAGCTATTAAATATCATCCTGATAAGAACCCAGACGATAAAAGTGCTGAAGATAAGTTTAAAGAGGCAGCTGAGGCTTATGAAGTGTTGAGTAATGCTGAAAAGCGTCAACGATACAATCAATTTGGACATGCAGGTGTTGGTGGTGCAAGTGGCGGCGGCGGTGGATATGGTGGTGGAATGAATATGGATGATATTTTCTCTAATTTCGGTGACATCTTTGGAGGAGCTTTTAACTTTGGTGGTGGAGGCTCAAACAGAGGGGGACGAAGAGTAAACAAAGGAACTAATTTGCGAATTAAAGTAAAATTAAATTTACAAGAAATTGCAAATGGAGTTGAAAAGAAAATAAAAGTGCCTAAATATGTTGCATGTGAGCCTTGCAAAGGATCAGGAGCAAATGGAAGTGCAACAGAGACTTGTAGAACTTGTAATGGTAGCGGAGTTCAAACAAGAGTGCAACAAACTATTTTGGGAGCAATGCAAACACAAACCACTTGCGGCACTTGTGGTGGAGATGGAAAAATAATTAAAGATAAATGTAAGTCATGTCATGGAGATGGAATTGTGCGTGGCGAGGAGTTAGTTACTTTAAACATACCAGCAGGTGTTGCCGAAGGAATGCAATTATCTGTTGGAGGCAAAGGTAATGCAGCAGCTCGCGGAGGAATTAATGGTGATTTATTGGTTTTAATTGAAGAGGAAGAACACCCAGATTTAAAACGAGAAGGTCCACACTTAATTTACGAATGTTTTGTAAACTTTGCTGATGCAGCTCTTGGAACAAGTATTGAAGTCCCTACTGTTGATGCAAAGGCAAAAATTAAAATTGATGCAGGAACACAAAGTGGAAAAGTTCTTCGTTTAAGAGGAAAGGGCTTGCCAGAAGTGAATAGCTATGGACGTGGAGATTTAATGGTGAATATCAATGTTTATACTCCACAAGAATTAACAAGCGAAGAAAAGAAAATACTTGAAAAGCTTCGCGAAAGCAAGAATTTTAGTCCAACACCTGGAAAAAAGGGTAAAGGGTTTTTTGATAGAATGAAAGAGTATTTTGAATAACTATTTAGCAAAAATAAAATTAGTAGCATTTCAGCTCCTTTTAGTAATGGCCTCTTTCACAATATGTAGAGGCCTTTTTGCTATTTTTAATTTAAGCTCGTTTCAAAGTCTAACATTTTTTGAGTTTCTTAAAATATCCTTTTATGGAATTAAATTCGATTTAATAAGTGTATTAATTGTAAATGCTATTTACATCGTTATTTTCTTGTTTCCTTTCGATGTAATGAGATTTAAATTTGTAAATAGTTTTTTAGCTTATTTATTTTTAATAACTAACGCCATTGCTTTAGCTAGTAATTATATTGATGTAGGTTTTTTTAAGTTTAATGCAAAGCGAAGTACAAGCGAAATATTTGAATTGGCCGGTGGTCAAACGGATATAACTTCTTTGCTACCTCATTTTTTAAAGGATTATTGGTTCCTGATAGTGATATTTGTAATTCATTTTTATTTCTTCAGGAAATTAGTTTTAAAACACAAAATAATAGGCTCAAAACAAGTATTTAGTTTTAAAGAACTTGCTTTAAATTTTATAGGCTTTATTGCCATAGCTAGTTTAACTATAATTGGTATAAGAGGTGGTTTGCAATTGGTGCCTACCGGCTTGGTTAATGCTACAGATAATGTAAAGCCTGAGTATAGTAGTATTGTTTTGAATACTCCATTTACAATTATTAAATCAACTGAGCTTAACTCTTTGGAAGAAAAGAATTATTTTGAGGAAAAGGAGTTGCTTAAATTTATCAATCCAATTAAAGTTAGTTCGAGAAAGTATTTAAAGGATAGTTTTTTAATGAGTGTTGTGGATTCTATTCCTAAACCCAATATAGTGCTAATTGTAGTGGAAGGATTGAGTAGAGAATTTACTAAGTACGGAGTGAATCAAAAAGTAACTCCATTTTTGGACTCGCTTTCTAATCATAGTATTGTTTTCGAAAACATGTTTGCAAACGGGAAAAGATCGGTGGAGGGGATACCCGCAATAACTAGTTCGGTGCTTTCTCTGGAAACAGCATATATTAATACTATTTATTCTACTAATAGTATTACAAGTATTGCTAATCAGTTAACCTTGCAAAACTATAATACATCTTTTTATCACGCTGCTAGCAATGGAAGTATGAATTTTGATTCATATTGTAAAGCTGCTGGATTTGAGAAGTATTACGGAAGAAACGAGTATAACAATGAGGCTCATTATGATGGCAGTTGGGGAACTTGGGACGAGGAGTATTTGCAATATTTTGCGAAGGAATTAGATAAAAAAAAGCAACCTTATTTTTCAACTGTATTCACACTCTCCTCCCACCATCCATTTGCGATACCAGATAAGTATAGCAAGGTATTTAAGAAAACACCTGATAATGAGCTTAAACGTGCTATGTCATACACGGATTTTGCTTTAAAGCAATTTTTTAAAACCGTTCAGCAATCAAAAAGATTCAACAACACCATTTTCTTAATTACCGCAGATCATACGGGAATAACAGTTGATAATTTTTATTATTACGCTTATGGTAACTATCAAATTCCTTTTTATCTCTATTCGCCTAAACTAAATTTAAAACAACCTTATTTTATTAAGGAAACATTTCAGCAAATAGATTTATTGCCACTAATAATGAATTTGACCAGCGAAAACAAGAAGTATTTTAGTTTTGGTAACGAAAAAATCTCTAAAAATAATCTCGCTATAACGTTTAAAGAAGGTGTTTATCAATTGATGAATGATACTATTATTTATCAGTTTGCTAATAATAAATCTCTTAGCTTGTATAATATTAGGTCTGATAGCGCAATGAAAGTGAATTTAATAAAGAAAGTACCAAATCAGGTTAAGTATTATGAAGATTATATTAAAGCATTTATCCAGACCTACAATCACGCCTTGATTACGAATAGGATGTACGTGAAATAGGCATTCTCTTGCATTTCTTTAATCAATTTATCTAAACGATAGATAAAAATTGTTAAAAATAGTTGTATGTACAACTATTTTTCATATCTTTGACCCAGTTATTAAAAATGGCATCATTAGAGCAAGAAATAAAACAATCTAAATTTGAAACTGAGCTTTTAAAAGCCAATATCAATATACTTTTTACAGCTAATTGGCTGTATAACAAAATATCGACTGTTTTAAAGCCTTATAATGTAACGCATGAGCAATTTAATGTTTTACGAATCTTAAAAGGAAGTCATCCTAAAAGTATGTGCCAAAAGGATGTCTTGTCTCGCATGATTGCTCCAAATTCTAACCTTACCCTTATTGTGAAGAAATTGAGAGATAAAAAGTTGATTAAAGTAGTACAATCCGCTCACGATAAAAGAGAATACCAGATTAATATAACTAAACTAGGACTTGATTTATTAGAAGAGATAGATAAAAATTTCAAAAAGAACATGAGTCATTTTAATGGTTTAAACACTTCTGAGGCATTTCATCTAAATGCGTTATTGGATAAACTAAGGGAAGAATAAAAAAATTTAAAATAATAGTTGTATATATAACTAATTTAACTAACCATAAAAACAAAAAAATGAAACTATTAAAGGAAGTAAAAATTGGAACTTTGGCTTTAAGAAACAGTATGGCAATGGCGCCAATGACACGAAGTAGAGCAAATGAAAATGGGGTAGTAGGTGAATCTACAGTTCTATACTACAAGCAAAGAGCTAGCGCAGGCTTAATTATTTCAGAGGCTGTAAATATATCTGAACAAGCTAAAGGAAGCCCTTTTACACCAGGTTTGTATACTCAGAATCAAATTGAAGCTTGGAAAAAAGTAACCAATGCTGTTCATAATGAAGGGGGTAAAATTTATGCTCAGCTTTGGCATACGGGCCGCGTTGGTCATTCAGTTGACAAAGCTGGTAACTTACCAGTAGCGCCTTCGGCTATCGCTATTCAAGGTCAACAACATTTCACATCGCAAGGTCCAAAGGAATATGAAACTCCTAGGGCTTTAGAAATTAATGAGATTAAGCAAATAGTATTGGATTACAAACAAGCTGCTTTAAATGCGATTGAGGCTGGCTTTGATGGTGTTGAGTTGCATGCAGCTTTTGGATATTTGCCTAACCAGTTTTTGGTAGAGAGTTCTAACCAACGTACAGATGAATACGGAGGAAGTATTGAGAATAGAAGTCGTTTTGTTTTGGAAGCGATGCAAGCTATGGTAGATGCTATTGGCGAAGGAAAAGTAGGTATTAAATTATCTCCAAGCATACCGTATAACAGTATTATTGATAGCAATCCAACAGCACTTTACTCATATTTAATTAAAGAGTTGGATAAAATGCCTTTAGCATATATACAGTTGATGAATGCAATGTTTCCAACAGATAATTTGCCTCAGTATCCAAGAGATGTTATGGGTACATTCGGTGCGTTAACAAAGCATTTACTTATAGCTAACGGTGGATATACACGCGAAACCGGCGAGCAAGAATTGGAAAAAGGTTTAGCTAAAATAGTTTCTTATGGCATTTTATTTTTAGCAAACCCTGATTTACCTAAGCGATTTGAGTTAAATGCAGAACTTAACCAAGCCGATCGTGCAACTATGTATGGAGGAGGAGATAAAGGATACACAGATTACCCAACTATAAATTAATCAATCATTAACAAATAAAACAATAAATCATGAACGAAAAATTATCTTTTAAGCAAATTACTATTGCTGCAGCAGTAGCTGCCGGAGTTTCAATAGTAATTAACGTAGTGTTATTTTTAATCTTCCATTCTTTAGGAGTTATTAGTGATACAATTTTTATTCAACCTAATCAACCATTAACTGTTGTTCCAGTTATTATTTCAAGTGTTTTGCCAACTTTAATAGGTGGGTGTGTATTTTTCTTATTTGAAAAATTCAGTAATAATGGTTTTAAAATTTTTGCAATCGTAGCTATCGTTTTGGTACTTTTATCATTATTTAGCCCGTTTATGGCTGTTCCGGGAATGCCAATTGGCTATGGAATTGTGCTTGATGTGATGCATGTTGTGGTTGCTGCTTCTTTATTATATTTCTTGAAAAGAGCAAAAAGCAACTCATAAGAATAGTCTGAACAAATAAATATGAAGGAGAAAAACTTATTAGAAAAGGATGTTGTTGGAAACATAGGTACTGAAAAGTACCTATGTAATATTGTTTGGCGCAACGGTACAATAATTATGGATGAGCCTAATAATATTGGTGGAAAGGATTTGGGACCAGATCCATACACGACCTTGTTAGCTTCGCTTGCAGGCTGCACTCTTTCAACACTACGAATGTACATAGATAGAAAGGGCTGGCTTATCCCCGAGATTTCTGTAAAACTGAATATGACACAAGAGACAGAAGGTAACTTAATAACGAGTATAAAAAGAGAAATTAGTTTCTCAAATGATATACCTTTAGAGCAGAAGGATAGGTTAATGTTGATTGCAAAGAAATGTCCTATCTCTAAAATGCTCGAAAATCAGATAATTATTAATACGACAGTTTAATATGGAAGTAAAACAAATTGATAATAGCGAGCAAGGTATGTTTTATGTAGAACATAACCTTGAAATTGCAGCTAAAATGACTTATG
>CAZRUA010000054.1:0-19037 GCA_964603125.1 uncultured Flavobacteriaceae bacterium
TTATTGGTTAGCATCGCACTTAATGCGCAAAAAATTACCGTTTACAAAATAGATGGTTTATTAAAGCGAATTAATAATACAAGTGACACAACTTATATTGTTAATTTTTGGGCAACCTGGTGCAAGCCCTGTGTAGAGGAATTGCCAGAGTTTGAAAAACTTAATTTGAACAAGGATACGATAAACAAAAAAATAAAAGTGTTGCTTGTTACGCTAGATTTTAAAGAAGATTTAAAGAAACGCGTGAAGCCTTTTGTGAAGAATAAAAAAATGACCTGTGAAGTAGCTTTGTTGGATGAGGTAAATGGAAATGATTTTATTAATAAGATTAGTCCGAGTTGGAGTGGAGCTATTCCTGCCACTTATGTAGTTAAAAATGGTAAAACAGTTTTCCATGAAGGGAAAATTAACTACGGTAAATTGCTAGAACTTTTATCAAAAATAGAATTATAAAAAAAGCCCTCATTTCTGAGAGCTTTTTAAAACTAGTGATAATTCAATAAATGTAAGTGTTTTTGATTCTGATGATAATTTGATTTTATATACAGATGAATAAGTTGCCTTATTCTTTTTTTACTTTTTTATTAATTACGCTAAACGTACATTCACTGCATTAAGACCTTTTTTGCCTTCTTGCACTTCAAATACTACGTTGTCGTTTTCACGAATTTCTTCTTTTAAACCAGATACGTGAACGAAAATTTCTTCGCCAGAACCTTCTGTTTTAATGAATCCAAATCCTTTTGTTTCGTTAAAAAACTTTACTACTCCGTTTTTCATTTTTTTACTTTTTATTAATTAATACTCACTTGTTTATCAATTTGCAAATGTTCCTTATTTATGCAATTCAATTAAACAAGCCTTCAAAGATAGTTAATTAATTATATAAAGCCTAATTTTTACCTTTTATTAACAAAAAAAGGCAAATCCGGAGATTTGCCTTAGATATAGAGTGATTTAAGGCTAATAAAGTCGTTTGTACAGAACTAATGTTTCAATTCCACTTTTTCTTGATAAAAAGTGGAGCAAAAATCAAGTCTTACGAAAAGTAAAATGAAAATATGCGTTCGGTTTGTCTGCGCGATAAGAGCCGTTTGCTTTCACATGATTATTCTATTAGCGCAAACTCGCTTATCACTGGCAGGACTCCTGATGTCAAACCTCTCTCTATTTTCTATTTTACTTTTCGAATGACACGTAAAAGAAGTTCGCGGATAAAAATTGGATTCATGATATTTTGTCTCTCATGAGTTGCGGCTTTGCACTTTTCCTAAAGAATAAATAAATTGGGTATTAAGGAAATTAAAAAGGCTGTCTGAAAAGACAGCCTTAGATATAGAGATGTTTAACCAATCTTACTCACCTCCATAAAAGGGTTTTAATTTTAATGGCACATAAAGCCCAAATGTAAACATGCAATACATTTGTTTAAAGTAGCTTCCTTTTTCTTTGCCATTTCCATGTCTAAAATCAGGGCGTTGACCAAATTCAAATTTGTAACTGAAACCTTGATCTTTTGGTTTTCTATTGTACCAACCCATTCTCCAGCCAAATCTTAATTTTGAACTATTTTGTACATCTAATTTCACATCATTCCCAGCTTTATCTTTAGCATCATAATTTTTGGCTGCTATTACTGGTGCAAACATTCCATCAATATAAAAATCGCTGTATTGTGCTCTTCCTCTGTAACCATATCCTTCTACATCAATTAGTAATCGAGCGATTGAACGGAAATTAAATCCAGCAAAGAAAGTTGTAGTTCCAATTCCTCCAAACTCTTTTACTCCTAATGAATCTTGAGCTTGCTTGCGCGTGTATTTTACATTGTTTTTCTTGTCTTCAAATACGGTTAAACTATCGTTTAGTTTGGTTAGATTTAAACTGTTGTTCATCATATACAAACCTCCGCGTAACATCACCATTTTACGGAATGTAGCAGCGTATCCACCCGCTAATGAAACTGTTCGTGTATAAGTGTAACCTCCAGATGAATGACTTGAAGAAGATAAAATAATTGGAACATTTCTAACACTTTCTTTATGACTAAGAATAAGTGAAGCACATGGTTCGAAATAAAAGTAGTTACGTGTGTTATTATCTTTAATATCGTAACCGCTAGTACCAAACGCACTTCTTAAATCAGCGTTGAATTGAAAACGTTTACCCAACATGTAATCGCCTCTCAATCCCCAACCAGCGCTGTATCCGTTTTGGCCGTTTACATCAAAGAATAGTGGGTCAATTGCAAGCGAGAAGTTTTTAATATCGTAAGGATCATCATGAACCAGTTTTACTGTTATTGATTGAGCGTTTAGTTTTAAACCTGAGGCAACTAAACAAAATAATGCACTATATATAATTTTTTTCATTGTTATTATTTTAGAATGTTTTTAGAAAAATTTAGTTAACCCGAAACGTATGCCGAAGTATCTATGTTTTTCACCAACTACTTTACCAACACTTGATTTGCTTGAATTGAAATCGAATTTTTTGAACGACCAGTTTGGCATAACTGAAACACCATACTTTTGAAGTAACTTGTAGGCAACAGTAGCTTCAACGTAAATGTTACGTCCTTTTAATTCTATTTTTTTGTTTTTAAGCGACTCGTAACCAATTTTGGCTTGCGTGTGTAACTTGCTGTTTACTTTGTAGTAAGCAATTATACCCGCACCAATATTAGTATAACCTTTTGCTCCATCCGATCCATCTAAGGTAACTAGCTTTGTTGAATCAATATTTGATTGTTTCCAGCCGAAGTTTAAACTACCGCCTATGCGCATTTTTTCGCTTTTCCCAAAAACCCAACCAATACGGCCAGCAAATAAACCTCCTTCATTTTTGGCAATTTTTAAATATTTACCACGGTTCATTTGTGTTATAATGTAGTACAATGAGTTCATATCTAAATTATAGTATAAATGGTCTTTCATTGCGTCAACCATCATTAAAGGAAGAGGTGCTGAATGTCGGTACTCATATTTATCTCCTTTTACTTTTATTGTTCCTACTTGTAAGCCAGGAACGTATTGGCAATTGAAGCCAATTTGTGCATTCAGCTTACTTAGCATGATAAATGCAAAGCAGGCAAGAATTAGTTTTGTTGTTGTTTTTTTCATTTTGATATATTTGATTGGTTAATTTTTGTTCACTGTAAATTCAACACGACGGTTTAATTGTTTTCCCTCGTCGGTATCGTTTGTGGCTAATGGTTTAGTTTCGCCATAACCTTTTGATACCATTCTTGAAGCATCAATGCCTTTAGCAATTACATAATCCATAACTGCTTTTGCTCTTTCTTCCGATAGTTTTAAATTGGCATCATCGCTACCAACATTATCGGTATGGCCCGAAATTTCGATTTGAACTTTTTCGTTTTTGCCCATTAATTCAACCAAGCGGTCCAATTCAGGAAACGATTCTGAACGTAATGTTGCTTTACCAAAATCAAAGAAAATATTATTTAAACGCACTGTTGTTCCAACTTCTAGTGGTGTTAAGTATAAATCACGTGTTATTTCTTTGTAGGCCGAAACGGTTGTTAAATCTAAATTATCACTCACCGAAATAAAACCTTGGTTATAAGCTAAGAAACCATAGTTAATTCCATAAGGCAACACAATAGTGTACTCACCATTTTTGCTGCTCGAAATAGCCATACCTGCATTTTTTCCATCCACCAAATTTTCATACTCAATGTTAGCTCCAATTGGTTCTTTTGTTTTTGAGTTGTACACAACACCTTTAATCAATACAACAGGGTTTGGTTTAATGTCTTCGGTTAGTTTTACTTTTACAATATCCTGACCTCTTTCTCCATTCTTAGAAACCATATACGCATATTCCCCTCTTGCATCTAAAGTGTAATAAGCATCCCAACCATCAGTATTCACTCCTTTACCTAAGTTAACGGGCTCGCTCCATTTGGTGTAGGTGCTATCCAAGCGTTTAGCCATCCAAATATCGTTGTTACCATATCCACCTGGACGGTTGCTCGAGAAATAAAGTGTTTTACCATCGGCAGCTAAAAAAGGTGTTGTTTCATCATAATCAGCTGTATTTACGTTTCCAATTTTCATTGGCTCTGTCCAAGTATTGTTGTTTAGCGCTTTATTTACAAATCTCGATAAATCTTTAAACGACTTCGGTTTTGTCCATTTTTCACGCTCAACTAAATGCGACACGTATAAATCTCCATTATCGTTTTTAGCCGATTCGGAGAAGTATAAAATCATTGTTTTTCCATCCTTACATAAGTAAACATTGGTATAAGCGCCTAAAGTGTATTTTTTGTAGTTTTTAATTTCAATTTTTTCTGGCTCGCCCCATTCTCCTTTTTTGTTTAGTTTTAGTAATGAGTAGCCACTTCCTGTAAACTCTCCATCTTCAAAAGCACCACGAATAATTAATTGATTATTATCCGTTGATACATTTTCAACAGAACCTGAACGCGAAGTGGAATTGATGGGCTTACCAATGTGCTGAGCCATTCCCCAAGTTCCATCTGGGTTTAACATGCTCATCCAAGCATCGTGTTTACCGTAAGGTGCCCAATTATCTTTATGGCTGTATCGCGAGTAAAATAGCGTTTTTCCATCAGCCGAAATTACTGGACCAATTTCATCCACACTTGAGTTTACATTAGTACCCAAATTAATGTGTTTTGAGCTATCTGTTTGGCTAAAAAGGCTAAATGAAGCTAAAATGGCTAGTATACTTAATCTTAATTGCATATTACTTGTGTTTACAGTACAAAATAACATCTATCTATCCAAAAATTATATCCGTACTACTGGGTATATTACATACCATTTTTCGGGTAAATAATTAAAACTTATTTGTATTTTTGATTGAACTAAAAATTAGCTTAAAATCAATCTTATGAAAAAAATAGTTTTATCACTTGCATTAATTTGTTCAATTGCCACATTAAAAGCTCAGGGCGATGATAAATCGTTTAAAAAAGGAACAATTGTTATACCTGCTAGTATTAATTTGGGGGTGTATAAAACATACTCAAAAGATAAGGTTTCGGGTGAAACGGACAGCGATGCAGCAGCAAGCACCATTTATAATTTAAGTGGCGAATATGGTTTGTTAGATCAATTAGGAGTTGGCGCTACTTTTCAGTATTCAAACTATATTACTGAAAAAGATTCAGCTTCGGGCAATAAGGCTAAAGTGTATAGTGTGGATGCCAAAGCAAATGTAAACTATCATTTTTTACGAAAAAGACGTTCCGATTTATTAATTGGTGGTAGCATAGGCTTTTCAAACATTAAGTATTTTGCTAACGATACCGAAAATTCAAGAGCTAAGGGTAGCGGACCATGGTACGATTTGCATTTCCAAAGTCGTTTTTACTTTACACAAGATTTTGGTATGTTTTTACATTTGGCTTATGCAGGTTACGGTTATAACTCCATTACAGCCTTAAATAATTCCTTAACTTATAAAAACGCTTTCTCTTTAAAAGGCAGTGGTGTTAATTTAGGAATAGGTTTACAATACAAGATAAATTAAGTAAATCTTTCGTCTTTTTTTTGGTAATTTAGCGTCGTATGGCTGCTAAACAAGATATTACTAAACTCAATCCAAAGGATTACATTATAATTAAAGGGGCGAAAGTTCACAATTTAAAAAACTTAGATGTTGCGATTCCTCGTAACAAAATGGTTGTTATTACGGGTTTATCGGGTTCGGGTAAGTCATCACTTGCTTTTGATACACTTTATGCTGAGGGACAAAGACGTTATGTTGAAAGCTTAAGTGCCTACGCGCGTCAGTTTTTGGGACGATTGGAGAAACCGCAAGTAGATTACATTAAGGGAATTTCGCCTGCTATAGCTATTGAGCAAAAAGTAATATCTCGAAATCCGCGAAGCACCGTTGGAACCATCACCGAAGTGTATGATTATTTAAAATTGCTTTATGCACGTGTAGGGAAAACATTTTCGCCTATTTCGGGTAATCAAGTAAAGCGCCAAAGTGTTAGCGATGTAGTGGATTACATTATGAAACAAAAAAAGGGAAATACACTTTTAATTGTTTCGCGCATTTTACTTCCCGAGAAAAGAACCATACAACAACAGTTGGGTTTACTTAATCAGCAAGGCTTTACACGTATTGTGTATAAAAACGAAATTTTAAAAATAGAGGACTTTGATGCGAGTAAATTAAAAAGCAATAACGATTTGTATTTGTTGGTGGATAGAATTGTGTTGGATGAATTTACTGATGAAGAAGAAACATTAAACAGAGCTGCAGATAGCGTGCAAACATCTTTTTATGAAGGCGGTGGCGAGTGTATTGTTTTGCATTTTGATTCGAAAAAGACTGAGCATTTCTCAAACCGATTTGAGTTGGATGGAATGGAGTTTAGCGAACCTGATATTAATTTCTTTGCTTTTAATAACCCCATTGGTGCTTGTAAGCGCTGCGAAGGCTTTGGAAGCATTATCGGTATTGATCCTAATTTAGTGATACCAAATAAAAGTTCCTCGGTATTTGAAAACGCCATAGCATGTTGGAATGGCGAAACCATGAGCTGGTATAAAAACCAATTATTAAAGAACGCGCATAAATTTAATTTTCCGGTACACAAGCCTATTATTGAGTTAAGTAAAAAGGATTACGAACTACTGTGGAATGGTAACGAACATTTTGAAGGAATAAATAGTTTCTTTAAAATGTTGGAGAAGGAAAGTTATAAAATACAGTACCGTGTAATGTTAGCACGTTACAGAGGTAAAACCGAGTGCCCCGAATGTTTTGGAACACGTTTGCGCAAGGATGCAAACTATGTGAAGATAGGGGATAAGGGCATATCCGAATTGGTGTTGATGCCTATTGATGTGTTGACAGAATTTTTTAAATCGATTAAACTAAACGAGCACGAAGCAAAAATTGCCAAGCGATTAATGGTAGAAATTAATTCGCGACTAAGCTATTTGCAAGATGTAGGTTTGGGTTATTTAACTTTAAATCGTGTGGCTAATACTTTAAGTGGTGGAGAGTCGCAGCGTATTAATTTAGCTACATCATTAGGTAGCAGCCTTGTGGGGAGTTTGTATATTTTAGATGAACCAAGTATTGGTTTACACTCGCGCGATACGGAGCGCTTAATTAAAGTATTACGTTCCTTGCAAAAGCAAGGCAATACAGTAATTATTGTGGAGCACGATGAAGAGATAATGCTAGAGGCTGATGAGTTAATTGACATTGGTCCTGAAGCGGGTTCGCATGGTGGACAATTAATTTTTCAAGGAACGCATAAGGATTTGGTGAAAGAGAAAGTGAGTTTAACAGCGCAGTATTTAACGGGTAAATTAAAAATTCAAGTTCCTAAAGAACGCAGAAAATCAAAACGTTTTATTGAAATTAAAAATGCCACCGATAACAATTTAAAAAACATTTCGGTGAAGTTTCCTTTAAACAATTTATGCGTGGTTACTGGTGTAAGTGGTTCGGGCAAATCTACTTTAATTAAAAAATACTTACACACTTTAGTAAAGAATAGTATTGAAGGCTATTTTGAGAAAATGGATTCGTCGCAAGTAATTAGCGGAAACATTAAGGATATTAAAGCCATTGAGTATGTCGATCAAAATCCTATTGGTAAAAGCTCGCGTTCTAATCCGGTAACTTATGTAAAGGCCTACGATGAGATACGAAATTTATATGCTGATCAAGGATTAGCAAAAACAAGAGGATATAAACCTTCTCATTTTTCTTTTAATGTGGATGGCGGTCGTTGTGAAGTGTGTGAGGGTGAAGGACAAATTACTGTTGAAATGCAATTTATGGCCGATATTCAATTGAATTGCGAAGCTTGTAATGGTAAGCGATTTAAGGAAGAAGTGTTGGAAGTTACCTTTCATCAAAAAAGCATTTCGGATATTTTAGAAATGACCATTGATGATGCCGTTGAGTTTTTTAAAGCCGATAAGCAAAGTAAGTTAGCCGCTAAAGTTGCCGAAAAATTGCAGCCTTTGCAAGATGTTGGTTTGGGCTATGTTCAGCTGGGGCAATCATCAAGCACATTGAGTGGAGGCGAAGCGCAGCGTATAAAACTAGCAACCTTTTTAGGTGCGGGTAATAACCAAGGAGCAACTTTATTTATTTTTGACGAGCCTACCACAGGTTTACATTTTCACGATATTCAAAAATTATTAATTGCCTTTAATGCCTTAATTGAAAAAGGTCACTCGATAGTTGTTATTGAACACAATTTAGAAATTATAAAATGTGCCGATTGGATTATTGACCTAGGCCCCGAGGGTGGCGAAAAAGGCGGTAACTTGGTGTTTGAAGGTACACCCGAAGATTTAGTAAAATGCAAAGCAAGTTACACCGGTAAATATTTAAAAGAAAAACTGAACTAATGAAATACACTCTTCACTTCATAGCACTTTGTTTTTTGTTGTTAGCTTGTTCGGAGCCAACTAAAAATGAGGAGAAAAAAAAGGAAACTAAAATTGAAGCTGACAACATTGAAGGAAACGAAGTAAATCGTTTTGCTAGCAACCCTGCCGATGAAAAGTATTTAGGTGCTTGGGTTGGATTTTTTCAAATGGATGTTGTGGCTATGGAAGAGAATAAGGAAGAAGTTGTTGAGGTAGCCAATGTTTATCCCACCGAAAATAAAATTAATTTATCCATTGATTCCTTATGGGAAGATAGGGTAGTGGGGCACAGTGTTGTTGCAGGCAATGAACGCCCTTTTGCTGGTACAGTAAAACGAGCAGATGGTGTTTTAAATTTTGTTTGTAAAGAGCCTGGCGACAATAAATATGATGGTGAATTTGCTTTTAGCATTAGCAATGATACATTAGTGGGTAAATGGGCTAAGTTTAAAAAAGAAGGAACAACACGAAGGATGTATAGTTTAATAAAAGTTGTTTATAACTATAACAAGGAATTAATGTTGGATATTGATAACCAGTTTGTGAATTGGGAAAAGTACAAAACAGGATTTGATAAAGAGTACGAACAATTTTGGACACAGTACGAAGCAACAACCGATGCCATTTTTAAAATAAATGCTTCTAACCATTTATTAACTAAGGAAGAAGTGGAGAACCTTGTAAAAAGTGATATTTCTATTATACGCAATACCGTATATGCGCGACACGGATATTCATTTAAAAAGAAAGCCTACCGTGTGTTTTTCGATTCGCAATCGTGGTACATACCTGTGTATGCTGATATTAAAAAAGATATAACAGATTTAGAGAAAAAGAATATTGAGTTACTGATGAAGTATGAAAAAAATGCCGAGGAGTTTTACGATTCCTTTGGTAGATAATACACCATAAGAAATGATGAAATTTATTTGTAAAACACTAATTGTTTTGATAGTTGCCTTTGCAGCTTCTTGCTCAAACCCTATTAAAAACGAAAACCCTACTATTGAAGTAGATAGTGGTGTAAGTATTAGCGAGCAACCCGCTTATGTAAAAGATAGTTTAAATGCAGCGCGAATTCAGGATAGTATAAAGCAAGCCAATTTGTACCGTGATACTTTGGTAACAGCACCCGAGGATAGCAGCTTGTTAGGCTTTTGGGTAGGTTATTTTGAAAATGATAAAGAGCAAAGTTATAAGGACGAAGTATTTGTGGATGAAGGTTTTTATTGGAACCGTCAAAACAAAATTAATTTATCCATTGATAAAATAGAAGATACAATAGTAGTAGGGCATAGTGTGGTTGCGGGTAACGAACGACCTTTTAAAGGAACACGAAGTTTAAAAGGCGGTGTGTATAGCTTTAAAGTAAAAGAGCCGGGCAATGATAAATACGATGGTGAATTTACCTTTGAAATTGATGGGGAAAAACTATCGGGTACTTGGAAAGCTTATGGGAAGATTGAAATACCTAAGCGCAGGTATAAATTGGAGAAGAAGGAATTTGTTTACAACAAAAACATTATGCTGGAAGAAACCGGCGAAAACGGACAAGTACGATTTATTGATTGGAGCAAGGTGAAGACAAAAGGATACAATAGCGATTTGGAGTATTGGGAAAAAAGATATGCAAGTGCTACCAATAAAATTTTTAAATTAAATGCATCGAGTAAATTATTGAAAAAAGAACAAGTAGAAAACTTAAGTGCGGGCGATTTATTGATTATACGCAACACCATTTATGCACGCCACGGCTATTCGTTTAAAAACCGACCACTGCGTGTGTTTTTTGATATGCAAAAATGGTACATACCTGTTTATGCCAATATTAAAGATGATTTTACTGAGATAGAAAAGAAAAACATTGAATTGCTTTTGCAATATGAAAAAAATGCAAAAGAGTATTACGATTATTTTGGACGCGGATAAACCCTAAAGTGAAACTAAGCAGGGCACATATACTGATTTTACTTTTAGTTTTAGGCTTTGGCTATTTTTTTTACTTAATGTGTTTAATCACATTGCAGTATATACCCCTACAATTGGATGTAGCATTTTTGCAGGTGAAGCAAGATGAGGTGAAACTATCCTATTACCCTTTTGCTTTTTTTACCCATGTGTACAGTAGCATATTTGTTTTGTTTTTTGGCTTTTTTCAGTTTTTTAATCAGCTGCGCGTAAAGTACAAAAAGCTGCACCAACAATTTGGAAAGCTTTACATCCTTATTATTTTGGTTTTTTCGGCACCCTCGGGTTTGGTAATGGCTTACCATGCCAATGGCGGTTGGAGCGCACAATTATCATTTGTATTGCTAGCCTTGTTTTGGTTTTATTTTACCTTACAAGCTTATGTGTATGCCCGTAAAAAAAACTGGCAAAAGCACAAAAACTACATGTACCGCAGTTATGCCCTAACACTCTCTGCCATAAGCCTACGTTTGTTTAAATGGTTTTTAGCCCATTATTTTCAATTACCCCCAATGGATATATACAGGTTTGTTGCCTGGGCAGGTTGGTTGTTTAATTGGGCTTTTGCGGAGTGGCTGATTTGGAGGGGCAAATTGAGTTAAGATATTTCATGTAGTAATTTTACTTCTTCTTAGATGCTATTAAGCAATCGTCAATTTTTTTTTGATTCTCTTCATCAAGTTTCCATCTACCATATCCTCTTTTACTTGGTCCTAGAATTCTAAAATGATTACCATTTAATTTAAAAGGCAATGATTTATGAAAGTTGTAAATTAGTTCATAGGATTTGTTATCGTCAATTGGGTAAGGCACAATTATGTGTAATCTTGCAAATAGCCTCCCGGATTCAATTGAACACATAACCCATCCGTATGGCTCAGGGCTATTTCCGTAATGATAGAAACATGAAATCCAATATTTAGATAAAGGTAAATAACTATCATCCATAAGATTTTCAACATAATCTAATAGGTCTAGAATATTTGTGTTTTCATTTTCCCAAGTAATTGTATTTTCCATTTGTTCAAAACCCACGTTGTTGCATTCTCGTTTTGCAAAACCTAAAAAGTTGTTTAGTTTTTCAATTGTTTTGTTTGCTTTCTGCAATTCATTATTCTTGTCGTAGTCTAATGTTAATTGAATCTTGTTATCTGTGGTAGCATTAAAATTATTTACAAAACTGTCAATTAACTTTTGAGTTGCACGTTTTACGTTTTTATCTCGCACAGCATGCCCATGAGAATTCGATTTAGGCGGGCAATACATGAAATATGATAATGATTTGTCCATTTGCAATTAATTTGTCATTTTTTGAATTAATATCTTCTTGTCAAGATACCATGATTTTCCATTTCTCGTTCCAAATAAAAAGTCGGGATGCCCATGATAATTTGGATGAGAGTTTTCTAATTCAGTTAAAATTTCTTTATCTAACCAATCAAATTTAAATTCTTCTTTGGTATATTTTGGCGAATTGTAGTCAATTTCCTTATCTAGGTCACGAATCTTCTTAAATGTTAAAGAGTCAAAATACAATAGAGCTTGCAATGAATAGTCCGAAGGACCAGGAACAGAAATTCTTTCGTTTTGACCAGAGTTGTCAATGGAAACAAGTTTAAACATCACTTTTGTTGGCTTGTAAGTTTTAAAGGTAAGTAGTTTTGTCAATTTGTTAATATCGTTAGAAATAGTTGTAGTAATATTTCCATTAACAAAAGTTGTGTCTTTAAAAGTGGTATCTTTTTTTGTTGTTTCGGTATTTGAGATTGTTTGCTGTGGCGCTTGCTTTTGTTCACAGGAAAGAATGCAAAATAAAAATGCTAAACTTAGGAATAGTGATATGTTAGATTTTATTTTCATTTACTTGTTGATAACGGTTTGGGTATTGGCGAAGGCAGGGATTAGAAGTATAAATGTTCATATTAGCACATATGTACAATAGAATTCCAAATGTTGAATATAGGACTTCAGCCCTGCTTTTGCCAATAGCTTGTTAGGCACAGTACATTTTTAATATTTCATATTTTGTCTTTCGGTAACACTAAGCTTATTAATGTCACTTGTGATTTTATCCTTCATAAAAGAATAACTGTCTTTACTCTTAAACCAAACTGAATAAACCATTAAGTTGTTTTTCTTAAGTTCTTCTTTCATTAAATTACTCAAAGAGTTTAAAATAAAATTATAATAAATGATAGTTTTTAGATTTTCATTCTCAATATCAGTTCGTAGTTTCCCTTTCGCACCCTTTAGATTTTCTAGATTTAATAAGTTGAAAGCATAATGATATAATGCCAATATATCAAAAGAGGCGTACTGCACAAAGGATAAACTCAATAATTCCTTTTGTTCACCTGTTAAATCTTCCGGGCTTATGTTTTTTAATTTTAATGATTTGTTTTTTATTTCCATTCTTTTCCTTTCGACAATTAAGAAAACATAATACGAAAGATACATTTCAATATGATCCGTTTCTTCATTAAATATTTTTTCATATAGTCCTGCACTTGGAAAAGTTATTGAAGATTTAAAAATATTTTTTTTATTTTGTTTGGCATTAAATGGATCTTGAAGAAAGTATGCTAAGTAGGTTTGTGCAAATGTCTCATTTGGTATAACGGATATTCCTCTTATTTTTTTTCGATATTCTCCTCTTCTTGTTTCATACCAAATGTTTGTGTCCTTATAAAATAGCTTTTGAAGTTTTAATTGAATATCATCATTAGAGTGAAAATCTCTATCATTAATTGGGTTTTGTGAGTTTGTATATCTTGTTACATTTAGATCAAAATCTTTTCCTCCTGTTTTTAAAACACGTAAAGAAATTAACGCATTTTCGTCCATAGACTTCCTTATAATATCCTTTGCAAATTGGTAAGACTCGAATATGCTGTAAACTGTTTGTGCACCATTTATGACTTGAATACCCTTTAATGTAACTTTTCCATTATCTGGATCAAAAGGTCGTATACTCTCTGTTATAGCTGTTATTCCATTATTGAAATACCAAAAGTTTAAAGGGTTATTTTTAATGGTATTTGAAATTTCGGCATTGAAAAATGATTTTGGAAGTGGGTTTCTTATGTTCTTATAAAATAATGAGAAACCATAGTTTTGAAAAAGTCTGTAAATTTCAATAGGTTTTACTAAAAAAATATAAGATTCGTGTGGTAAATTGTCTGGTATTTTAATACATTTCTTTTCTTCAAAATTTAGATCAAAATCAGACTTTGGAATGTATGGCGTTTCGATAGGATTGTGTGTTCTTATTTCTTTGTAGGCTATTTCAATATGATTTTGTTTTAACTTATTTAAATCAAGCAGTTCAAAGGAAATAAGCTCTGTTACAAAATCTGAAATATGTTCATTAATACTATCAACACCTTGACATAATGAAACAAATAGAAATTTTATTTTGCCATTATTTTTCTTGTGTTGAATGAATTTATCATATTGAGCTATAAAATTCTTATTATTATTTGAATCCGTTTTTTTGCCTGAAAGTATTAATCTAAAGTCTGTTAAACAGGCTCTGATTTCCTTAGACATTTCATTTGTCTTGTAAATATTCGTTTTTCTAAACCATTTTGCTTGTACAACATAATAAACTTCTTTTCCTTCGTGATCATTATTATTAAAAATTAAGTCACAAGAATTATCATCTTCTCCTTCGGTAATTAAATTGTCAAAATCTGCAAGTTCAGTTTTCGGCAAATAGTTTTTGAGAAACCATAATAAAAACCCAAAAGACTTTTTCCCATCCTCAGTATTTAGTTTTTTTAAAAATGCGTTGTTTTTAAACGCTTTGTTAAGTTCTGTTATTTCTTGATCAATTATGTCGTAAAAAAGTTCGCTATTCATCTAAAGGATTGTTTGTATGTAGGGTCCATCTGTATTGTGCCTAACTTGTTTATACCCGCCACATTTTGGCACATATACATCCTAATTCGAGTGTATACCCGCCATTTTGTTGCTTGTAAATTTATACGTTTATTATTAACAAATATATAACATTTACCGCACAAAACAAAACACCCACCATAAGGTTTATTTGTAAAGTATTACAAGGAAGTGCAGGTGACATTTTGAAACCGAACTGTTTTTTACGTACAAAATGGTTTAAACTAAGGTACTATTTTTCAGCGGAGGCAAAAAAAAGTGGTTGCGAGACTAAAAGCGAACATGCATTAATTTAGCCGAAGCCCTTCCTCGTCCCGCAGCTTGAGCTTGCTTGCAGTTAGTGGTAGTGTTAGTTTATTAGTGTTAGTTTATTAGTGTTATAAATCCATTGATAGTTTTCGTCTCGTCACAAATATTTTTATAATGAACTATGTAATAATATACTCCGTCAACATTGTTTTTTTGTTCAATATTTTTACCGTCCCAGCTAAAGGAGGTTGAATTTGATTGATAAACAATTTGTCCCCAACGATTATAAATTTGTATATTAATATTGACTATGTTTTTTTCTTCTGCTGGTTTTAGAAAGTCATTAACATTATCTCCGTTAGGTGTAAAAACGTTGGGCATAGTAAAGGCGCTTGAATAATCTTGGATTTGAACTTCAGTCAAGGAAGTTGCTCCATTTGCAGTACAAGGAAAAATATTAGGACATTTAATTTGTAGTGAAGCGTTTTGAGGATTAACTTCGTAAACATCGGAAAATTCAAATGCTAAAACTTTCAAGTTGTCTGCGCTGCAACTTGTTTGGCCAATAGTCAAAGCTCCATATATTGAACCGTTTGGAGTATTTAAATGACCGATATTTTTTATATCGGTAATATTGTCGTAAGTGTTATTAAGGCTTATTTGTACTAAGTCATTTGCCGAGGTTACAAATAGTAGATTGTTTTTATACCAAGTAAGATCTCCACCTGAGCCAAAATAATATGTTAAAGAATCAACTGGATTGTATTGTTTAATTGTGTCAACGATTATGTAATTTCCATTTGTAACATCAATTTTATAGAGTATTGCGCCTGAAGTTGCTGCGAAAATGAAATTGTCGTCAAGTGCAACAAGCGAAGTCATCCAGTCGCCCATATTTAAAAGAGTGTCTGGTATTGGATTTGGTGTTATTAAAGTGTTGTTACAGTTATTTTGGTTAATTCTATATATTTTTTTTCCGTCTGTCGAGTATAACGTCTGATTAGGTGTTAAGGCAATGTCAAACATTGTTAATCCTGTATTGCAAACAATTTGGTAGCTACAATTCGAATAGTCTGCATAAATTAAGTTATTGTTGTCACAGCCAATATAGTAGTTGTTTTGTCCATATAAAACATGACTGACAAGGATAAATAATATTATTTTGACTGTCTTTAACATTACCACTAACTTGTTTATACCCGACACATTTTGGCGCATATACATCCCAATTTGGGTGTATACCCGCCATTTTGTTGCTTGTAAATATATTCGTTACTCATAACAAATATATACCATTTACCGCACAAAACAAAACACCCACCATAAGGTGGGTGCTTAATTATAAAGGCTAGGTTAAGTGTTATTAAAGCTGCACCTTGATGCAGTTTTTAGGGTGTCTACATTCGTGCCCATTTGAATATTTGCTTTAAATGTTTACATTTACTGGAGGAATGCTTCCAATTTATCCGCATTATGAAAACACTAATCACAACTTTAATTTTTATTTTAACTGCTTCGGTAATTAGGGGACAGGAGAAGGACAAAACAATATTTGTTGGTAATGTTGTTTCTGACACTGCTTCTTTTAAAAATAAAGGAAATCAGAGCCCCTTTACCTCAATTTTAAAGTCTAATTATAAAATCGAAATCCGTTTCACAACCACACCATCATTCGATTATACGAACTATAAAGTTATAACTTATGACAAAAATTGGAGCGCAAAACAGTATTATTATGTCTCAGGAAATAAGAATTTGTTGTCGAAAGACATCGAATCAAAGGTCTCAATTGATAGTGTTTTTTCAAGACTGGTATTAAATAATATATTCTCACTGCCTGATCAAGATAGTTTAGTGACAGAAAAATATGAATATAATCTTGAGACAAATGAATTTATTGGCCTAGGTATGTCGGTTTGTGACGGGGCTTGTTATTCAATTGAATTCAAAGTCGGTGACTATTTTAGGCGATACGTATATTGTAATCCAGAAAGCTATGCGGACTTTTATCCTAATGTATATGAGTTGAGAAGTTTTGCGAACATTGTAAATATATTTACTGAATCTTTTAAATAGTAGCTTCACTTAATATTACATGGTTATCACGCTTTGCCAAAACACAAGCAATCAATTTCATAATGAAACAAAAAACCAAACAAATTAAAAAACTGACAGCATATTTTTTGAATAAGTTTGGTTCCGCAAATATTTTGGTTACCGATTATTGGGATGGCGACAATAAAGCAATAGGTTTAACCGACAAAACTATGCAATTTGTTGTATACATAGCTGAGTTAGCGGAGGATAGTTTTTTTGTTTCGCTTGAATATCCAAGTAGCTCTGATGAAATGCCTTATACGCCTGGAGAGGAATACAATAATATTGCGGCCAATGAAGTAGAAGCAATTTTGGTAAAACATTTAAAAATATCTGAATGACTGCCGAGCAAGTGAAAGAAATAATTCGCAAGGAATTAATTGTGCCTTTTTTGTGTTTCCTCCAACAAGGGTTTTAATTAATGATAAGAGATAATTACTGGGTAAATAATTTAAAGAAAACACTATGAGCATTTTATTAATAATAGTATTTGTAATTGTGGCAGCTATAATAGCTTTTGTTGTATATCGACGAGTTAAAGTTAGCAGACAAAATATTGAGCTTAATAATATTAGACTTGAACGAATTAAACCACTAGTTGATAAAATAAAGAATAATGAAGATGTTAATTCGAAGGAAGTAATGGAGTACGCTTCAAATATTTTAACTCGGTGTTATACATACGATGTATTAAAAGAATACAATAAGGAAGATTTGTTTCCTAAGGAGTTTTATTCGTTTGAACGAGCATCAGAAAGTTTCTTAGCCAATTGGCTTGAATTTCCAACTGAGCTTGGTATGTGCCCAGATAAAATAGAATTTGTTAAGCGTTCAACAATCGACTTCGATGGTAACAATGTATATTATGATGTTTTTAAGTTTATGACAAATGCTCCTCATTGGGCTTCCAATTTGGGCTGGTCATTAGGTGTTGTCGGACCTTATTTTGATGATAGTGAACCTTATCATCATCCAGGCGCTACCTTCAGCAGACTTGGGAATGAATCAAATGGTATTTCTCCTGATGAAGAGGCAAAATGGGTGCATGAGAATATTTCTTTCAGAAGATTTTAATTCCTAATAGGACTTTAAGTTTGTTTGGTTTGCTGGGTAAATTATGCAACAATGGTTTTAAATCAACTTTGTTTGAGAACTTGCTTTAAATGTTTAAATTTACTGGAGGAATTGGATTAGCTATGTTTATTTATTGGTTGCAAACATTATATAAAAACTGGTAGTGAAAATTACTTGTGCCATATTATTCATGTTGTGTTCCTTGTTTTATTTATCAGGGCAAACAGATACTTTAGTTTTTCAAAAAAGGTCTAAGAAGCAAGAACTATTTGTTCCATTGCCCCATCACTTTAATATCACAACTAAAAAAAATGAAAATAAATACGGCACAGCATTTTCTCAAACCGACTCAACCATCTGTTTATCGTATCATGTATTAGATTCTGTAAAAGCATCGTTAATAGAAAAAAATCCACTTATTTCAAAGAAAGCAAAAAGACAAAAGCTGGATTCACTTTTCGATGCTGATTCAATAGTTTATAGTATTAATAAGCATGACATCTCTCGAGTTGATTTTGGTATTTATAAAATAAGGCCGCGAAAACACCAAGCTGTTTTTTGGGCATCAACTTCTCTTTTTGTAGCCTCGGGTTTGTTGTTTATTACCGTATTAAGCGGAACTCCGAATCCTAGTTTCTTCATCCGCTTAATTCAAGTTATTCCTTATCCGCTCACTTTAGCAATGTCACTCTATTCTGGCCAAAAAAGAATCAGAGTGGATAAATGGGAAATTAAATAAGTTTAACTGGCTATCAAGTTTAGCACAACATATTCCAGCTATTGAACACAAAACAAAACACCCACAATAAGGTGGGTGCTTAATTATAAAGGCTAGGTTAAGTGTTATTAAAGCTGCACTCGTTTACACAATCTTTTTTTTACTCCCCTAGGTTTTGTTAAAGCTTCCTAGCAAATCAAGGTACTTTTTCATCGAACTGAGGTTCTTTATCATCAAACCTAGGTTCTTTATCATCGATGCGAGGTTTGTTTACATTTAATCTAGGTTTTTTATCATCAATGCGAGGTTTGTTTACATTTAATCCAGATTCCTTATCAACGAACCTAGATTAGTTATCATTTAATTCAGATTCCTTATCAACGAACCTAGATTAGTTGTCATTTAATTCAGATTCTTTATCAACGAACCTAGATTAGTTGTTATTTAATTCAGATTCCTTATCAACGAACCTAGATTAGTTATTATTTAATTCAGATTCCTTATCAACGAACCTAGATTAGTTATCATTTAATTCAGATTCTTTATCAACGAACCTAGATTAGTTGTTATTTAATTCAGATTCTTTATCAACGAACCTAGATTAGTTGTTATTTAATTCAGAT
>CAZRUA010000054.1:19137-23080 GCA_964603125.1 uncultured Flavobacteriaceae bacterium
TTAATTCAGATTCCTTATCAACGAACCTAGATTAGTTGTTATTTAATTCAGATTCCTTATCAACGAACCTAGATTAGTTGTTATTTAATTCAGATTCTTTATCAACGAACCTAGATTAGTTGTTATTTAATTCAGATTCTTTATCAACGAACCTAGATTAGTTGTTATTTAATTCAGGTTCCTTATCAACGAACCTAGATTAGTTGTTATCTAATCCAGATTCTTTATCAACGAACCTAGATTCGATTGCATTTAATTCACATTCTTTATCATTTCATTCGAAGTCGATTTAATTTTATTCGAGCTATTTTCTAATTTTTTTGCCTTTGTTTTATTGTTGTTGCAATAAATTATGTTGAAACTAAAATTGATTTAAAAAAAATGGCTTCCAATTGTAAATCCATTTCAACCAATTATTTTTAGGTTACAACCACTTACATTTTTTAACAGCGTTTTAACATTTTTTAAAAGTCCTACAAATCAAGTTTGGCCCTCACTCGTCCTCGTTTAGCTTGCGTAACGAGGATGCTTAAAATAGGCTTTTGCAAAGCCAACATATATAATTAAATTAAAGTTATTTTAACCAAACCTTTTCCATCGGCATAATCAATAGCACTGCTAAAAATATACTCCTCAGGATTTAAAACAATCATTTGTCTTACAGGGTTTTGGTGTATGTAGTTTAACCTTTGATTTATCCATTCTGTTTTTTCTAAACAAATTGCGTGGTTATCATCTCTCCAAATTTTAAAGTTTTTTGCCCTTCCTGTTCGTTTAGCTTCAAAAGCAAATTTGTTTAGTAGCCATTCTCTTCTACTTTCGCCTATCTCAATAATTTTAGCTGCAATTTGTTTGCTGGTAAATTTTTTAAAATCTCTAATAATATGTGATAATACAAAGCCTTCTTTTGCTCTTGCTATAATATGTAAATGATTACTCATAATTACCCAAGCAAAAACCTCTAAACCCTTGTTAGCTATGCAATAGTTTAATGAATCGGTAATTATTAGTTTGTAATCTTTACGTGTAAAAACATCTACCCAATCAATTACAGTGAAAGTTAAAAAATATGTTTGCTGTTGGTTAGCAATTTTATATCTGTCGCCGCTCATAGGGTAAATATAATTTTTTTATTATATAATTGTTTTACTTGTGCGTTAAAAACGCACTTCTAAAGCATCCTCGTTTCCGTTTCACTCAAACGAGGACGAGGGCGGTAAGGCTTGGTTTCTCAAAGTTAGCTGCATAAAAAGTATCTACCTACATTCTTTCAGCCACTCGGCTTCAATGGTATAGCCTAAGTTTTGGGCTTTTTTAAGGTCGGAGCAATAATCACCAGTGCCTAGTTGTTTTTCAATGATGGCTTTTATGTAGTAAGCTTCGGCTAGGTTTTTATCTTGTTCAATGGCTTTGTTACAATCTTTTAAAGCCAAAAGTAAATTGCTGGTGTTTTTATCTTTGTCCTTAGTTATAGGTATTAACCAGTTGCCATAAAAAGTACGGTTGTTTATTCCGCCACTTAAACTTACCGAGCGTATTTTTGTTGTTTTGTTTTGTTGTGTGCGTGCAATGGATCGGTTAACATATAAAAAGGGTTCAGCATTGTTTAATAAAATGCAAGTATCAAAATCGGCTAAGGCGCTGTTGTAATTGCCCAAAGCCAAATGTATGGTGCCACGCACATTGTAAAAGTTTTCTTTCCCAAATTCTTTTAGGTTAGGGGCAATAGCTAGACCTTTGTTTATTTCTTCCAAAGCTTTGTCATATTCTTGCAAAGCAAAGTACGATTCGGCCATTGAAACTTGCATAGATGATATAAAACCATTGATGTAAGTCTCGTCAAATAAGTTTATCTCGGTGTGTTTTTGATTGGCTTTAATATCATCTATCACATTTTCTTTATTGGAAATGGATTGGGTATAATCCGCTAATGCTTCTTTGTATTTTTTTTGAATGTAATAGGCATTGCCTCTAAAAGATAGCAGCATGGAGTTGCTGGGCTTTTTAGCAAGTCCTTTGGTGTATATGTCAACTGCTTTATCATATTGTGTAAGGTTGTAATAAGCTATACCTCTTTGGTAATAATAGCTGGCATTGTTGGTGTCGCAATATATTCCAATGGTGTATTCTAAATCACTTATAAAATTTTTTGGCGCTTGGTTTTTAGTGGCTATTTGGTACGAATCATGAATATCATCGCAATAACCATCCATGTTTTCTTGTTTGTATTTTAGGTTGGCTCTGTGGTAGTATGAATAATATTCGTTAGGATTTGTTTTAATGGATTGTGCGTAATCGTTCATCGCTAAGTTTAATTCTCCAAAGGCTTCGTAAACGGCTGCTCGGCCACTGTAATAATTAGAATTTAGACTGTCTATTTGTATAGCTTTATTCATGTCTTCCATAGCTTCTTTCAGCATTTGTTTTTCGTAATACACTTGGGCACGCATATAATACGCGTAAGCATAGTTTGGAAATAACTCAATGGCTTTGTTAAAATCAGAAATGGCTAATGAAAAGTAACTCGCTTTAAAATTATAGTTTCCTCTTTCAAAATAGTTTTCCGGATTTTCAGGGTTTAAATCAACTGCTTTGTTGTAATCCGTTAAAGCCGAAATTTTTTCACCTTTTTGTTCTTTAATTTTAGCTCTTACGGCATAAATTACCGCATCATTTGCATCTAGCTCGGCGGCTTTATTAGCAAGCTCTAAGGCTTTTGTAACTTCGTTTTTTATCGAATAAATTTTAGCTAAATTAATATAGCACCTGGCACATTTTGGGTTTACACTCAGGGCTTCGTTGTAGTATTTTTCCCCTAGTACAAGGTTGTTATCTGTTAAATAAGTAAAGCCCAAACTACGTAATATGTTTTCGTTTTTCGGACGTTTTTTGAGTTCCTTTTCAAAGTAGGGAATAATTTTATCGTGTTGGCCATTGCGCTCTAACGAATCCATGATATGATCATACTGTTCTTTGGTTTGCGCAAAAGAATTTATGCTAAACAATAGGATGATAAGAAGGAATAGGTTTTTCATGGGTGTGTTTTTATATTACAGAATGCACAAACATAAATGTACGAATGATTGGTGTATAAACAAAAAAGGCCCCGCATATAGCGAGGCTTTAAAAGGAGTATGATTTTTAATTATACCAAGTTAATCCAACGGTTACAGTAACACCACTTGATAAAGTAACTGTAGCAGTTGCAGGGTAATTTGTTTTAATTGAATTAATTGTAAATGTGCCTGAGCCAATTACATCATGATTATCAAATAATGCTGGATTATCCTTGTCCATTACTGATAATGAAAGAGTAGTAGCAAAATTTGTTATTGCTATAGGGTTTGTAACGGTAAATGGATAATCATTAATGTTTGATGCTTCCGACACAGCTGAAGTATCGTTTGTGAAAATATTCACCGAACCTGAATCTAATTTTACAAATAAATCAGGTGAAGTGTTAGTTAATAAGTCCCAAGTAGATCCGCCACCGTCTGTCATAGGGAAATCAGTAACTGTAATGTTATTAATTTTCACTTTTGCATAGCTAACTGGCGTAGCTGGAGTTGGTGTAGGTTCTTCTGAATCTTTATCTTTTTTACATGAAGTAAATAACATGCCTGCTGTAAGCAAAGCTGTTGAAAGTAGGATAATTTTCTTTTTCATTTTTTACAATTTGTTTGGGTTTGTTAGTACTAAAGTAATGAAATAATTTAAAATTCGGAAGTATAGCATCGAATTGTTGAAAGATTTATTGATGGAAGAGATGTTCATGGGATTGAACCACCCAAGACACCCAAGAACACCAAAGTTTTATATTGTCATGTCAGTAAATCATTCCTAATATTCCCCTTGCAAAACTAGGGTGTCGTTGGGTGTCTTGGGTGGTTTAAAGTTTAGTCCATTAAGATTGCTTCGTCGTGCCTCCTCGCAATGACGAAAA
>CAZRUA010000055.1:0-22765 GCA_964603125.1 uncultured Flavobacteriaceae bacterium
AAAAGTTGTTTCCGAAAACCAAGATAAAGAAATATTTTTTCTAGCTGTATGCGACAGCACAGGGCATGGTGTGCCTGGGGCATTTATGAGTGTATTGAATATTGGGTTTTTAAACGAAGCTATCAACGAAAAGAAGATTCTTGAGCCGAACGAAATATTCAATTACGTGAAACAAAGATTAATAGATGCGATAAGCGCTGGCGAACAGAAAGATGGGTTTGATGGAATTCTTATTAAATTTGAGAAATCAAATGGCATGCTAAAAACAACTTATGCTGCCGCCAACAATAGACCCATTTTAATTAAAAACAACGAATTAATTGAGTTAAACTGCGACAGAATGCCAGTAGGTAAAAGCGAGCACAATAAACTCTTTTCTAATTTTGAAATAGAATTAGAATCTGGAGATCAAATTTATTTGTACACCGATGGTTACCCAGATCAATTCGGAGGACCAAACGGAAAGAAATTTAAATACAAACAACTTAATAATTTATTACTAGCCAATCATAAACTAAATCTCGAACAACAACAATTAAGTCTGAAAAATTCTTTTGAAAATTGGAAAGGCTCATTGGAACAAGTTGATGATATTGTTATTATTGGTGTTAAAATTTAAACTATGAAAAAGTGTATTATCATTCTAATTGTTTTGATTACAGGTTATGCATCAGCCCAAAACAAAAATAAACCAAAACTTATTGTTGGCATAGTGGTAGATCAAATGCGACATGATTATATCTACAGATATTGGGACAAATATGGAAATGGTGGATTTAAAAAATTAATTAAAGGAGGTTACTTTTGCAAAAACGCTAATTACAACTATGTGCCAACCTACACAGGGCCTGGCCACGCAAGTATATACACAGGAACTACTCCAGCAACTCATGGTATAATAGCAAATGATTGGTATAGTAAAGATGAAAACAAAATTATTTATTGCGCCGAAGACAACAATGTAAATACAGTTGGAAGCACGAGTAAAGCTGGAAAAATGTCGCCAAAAAATTTGTTGACTACAACAATAGGTGATGAACTAAAATTATCTAACATACAAAAGTCAAAAGTTATTGGTGTATCATTAAAAGACAGATCTTCTATTATGCCTGCAGGTCATAGTGCTGATGCAGCCTATTGGTTTGACGGGAGCACTGGAGCTTTTATAACATCAACTCATTACATGCAACAGTTACCTACTTGGTTAAATAACTTTAATGCTAAGCAACTTGCAAAACAATATTTACAACAAGGCTGGAATACTTTATTACCTATTGACCAATACATTGAGAGTATAGCCGATAATAATAATTATGAAACAGCACCCAATAAAAAAGATACCCCAACTTTCCCATACGAATACTCAAAACAATTAGAAAAAAATAATTACGAAATTTTACGAGCTACCCCTTGGGGAAACACTATCACTAAGGATTTAGCTATTGAAGCGTTAAAAAACGAACAACTAGGAAAAGATAATTATACTGATATACTTGCAATTAGTTTTTCATCTACAGATTATGTTGGCCACAGTTATGGTCCCAAAAGTATTGAAGTAGAAGATGTTTATTTACGATTGGATAAAGAATTAGAACAATTAATTACTGCAATTGAGAAAGAAGTTGGAGTTGGCAATTTTACTTTGTTTTTAACCGCTGACCATGGCGCATGCGACAATGCAAATTATTTAAAAAGCAATAAAATTCCTGCTGGCTATGCTGATGCCGACAAGATGGAATTAGAGCTAAAAACTTTTTTATTTAATCAATATGGAGATTCACTCGTAAACACTTACATCAATCAACAAGTTTTTTTAAACGATGCAGTTTTATTCGCAAAAAAATTAAACAAGGAAGTAATAGAAAAGCAATGTGCCGAATTTTTTATGAAATATAATGGCGTCGCTGAAACATACACTGCTGTAACACTTCAACAAGAAGCTTATACACCACTTACTTTTAAGTATTTAGTGCAAAAAGGTTATAATTTTAAACGAAGTGGAGATTTAGCCGTAGCTTATAATGCAGCCTGGATGGAATACATGGAAAAAGGTACAACACATGGCGCAGCTTACAGTTATGATACTCATGTTCCATTAATTTTTTATGGAAATGGCATAAACAAGGGCGTTAAAACTGACAATGTAAATATTGTAGATATTGCGCCTACCCTTTCAATGCTTTTAGACATTTCTTTCCCTAACGGATGCACAGGTGAAGTAATTACAGAAGTGCTAAAAAAATAAAAGCTGCACCTTTCGATGCAGCTTTAAACCATTTAGTTTTTATACTACTCATTTGAAATAACAATCTTCTTAACGATTGATTTCCCATCTTCAAATTGAACTCGTGTTAAATAAATTCCATTTGCTACACTTGGAATTTTTTGTTGAACAACATTTAATCCGGAACCCAAATTAAATTGACTTGATTGAATCACCTTTCCTGTGATATCCATAATTGTTAAAGTAGCAATCTCATCCTTAACTACATTGTTAACTCTTATATAAATAACATCTTTAGCCGGGTTAGGATACATTTCCAATTCATTGGCTTGTATAGCAACTTCATTCTTAACACCAACTAAAACATCGTCTAAAGTATTTATGGTTGTGTTTGTTGTTACTGGCGAATTATAATCAAAGTAGATATCTGCCTTATTAGTAAACACCGTTCCTTGTGCTACGTTAGATTTTCTTTTAATTGAATAAGTTACTAAGCCTGAACTTAAAGCATCTCCATAAGAGCTCTTCCAAGGCAAATTAATATTTGCGAACTTAAATGTTAAAACTCCAGCTTCACTCACTGTTGCTGTATAATTATGATCTGAATATCCAGGACGTAAACTAGTCCAGTTTAAATCGACATCCAATGTATCAATAACTGAAATGTTTTGTGCAAAGTAAGTACCCTCATTTTGAAAATGTATCACATAATCAAAAACTGAATCTTTAGTAGCAATGTATCCTTGCGGTCCATTTCCTTTTGGAGATACTTCTTTAAAATTAGGATCCCAAGACCCTACAACATTTGTATAGTATGTGTTAACGTTATTCCAAGGTGTTTGGTCTAAGAGCCAATCTGTTGCAATAGGTGCTGCACTAGAAATTGAATCGTAAAAAACTACTGAAGTTCCTAAAGGAATATTTGTTGGGGTATTATAACTTAAATTTATTGCAGTAGATTGTCCTGGTGCTAAACCTGGGAATCCAGATTGAACACTATACCAATTTGGTTCCACACTCGGGTTTTGTTGTGTCCAGCTTGGAAGTGTTGAAGAACCAAATACCAATTGACCATCATGTTCATAACCCAATTGCGCATTGTTCTCAGCCACAGTACCATCGTTTTGCACTATTACCTTTTGATGATAATTATTTCCAGGAATTGGTGGAGTTATATTTGAACAAGTTATTAAATGCAAATCATGACTAACAATTACATTATCCGCAAAATTAACTGTAGTTGAACAGCCTGAACCAGCAACAACACTTACTGAAACATTGTTTGATTGGCAAGGAGCTAAAGGATAAAACTGACCTACATTTTGCGTAATAGTATAAGTGCCTGTTGGTACTTTAAAACTATAATTACCATTTGCATCAGTAAAAGTATATCCAAATCCCGAACAATGAATCATAACATGATTCACTCCTACTTCACCACCATCAATTGAACAATTTGAATTTGCATCAACATAAACTTTACCACTTATTGTACAATAACAATTAGGGTTTGTATTTCCATCAACAATGTAAAATGATTTATATCCTGAACAGCCATTTGCATCTGTAACTGAAACAGAATGATAACCAACACCTAAACCACCAACACTTGACGTTGTTTGCCCATTACTCCAATAATATGTGTAAGGTGCTGTTCCTCCAGATGGAAAAACAACAGCGGTTCCGTTAGCGGAATACAAACATGAAGCAGGAGTAGAATTCACATTAACGTTAACTGGTGAGACAACTCCAATTGAAACATACTTTGTTACACTGCAACCAACAGCGTCTGTTACGGTACATGAATAGCCGCCAGCTGGAACGCCTGAAATTTGGTTTGTTGTTGCTCCATTACTCCACAAATACGTAAACGGAGGTGTTGTGCCACTTGCAATGATAGATGCTGTTCCTGTATTATTAGGACATACAGCTATTGATCCAGATGGATAAGCATAAATATTACTTGATGGGCTTATTATTACGCTACCATTTCTAACACAACCTACAGCATCAACTATTTCAAAATAATAAGTACCTACCCCAACATTACTCAAAACTGGTCCATAAGCTAAACTTGGATAAGTGCTCCATGTTGTTGTATAAGGAGCTGTCCCTCCTGAAATAGTTAATGTTGCCGAACCTGTTGGTGCTGTACATAAACTAGTAGTAGTGGTGTAAGTTACTGTTATAGGTGTAGTGCTATTAATACTTGCATAACCTGTTCCTTTGCAACCATTATTATCCGTAGCTACCACTTGATAATATTGTCCACCTAAAAGACCAGTAGCGGTTTGCGTTGTTTGTCCGTTGTCCCAAACATAACTATAAGGACCTACTCCACCAGAACCAAATGCAATTGCACTCCCATTAGGTTGTATACAAGTTGCATTAGTAACCGAAGTGTTTACATTTATCGTTGGCACTTGTTGAACATAAGTTGAACCTGCGTAACCTGGCGATTTACATCCTTGCGCGTCTGTAACAACACAATTATAATATCCCATAGTTAAATTGCTTATAACAGTAGTTGTTGCGCCTGTATTCCATAAATAATTATATGGAGTAACACCTCCACTTGCAACTACAGTTGCTGTTCCATTTGAGCAACTTGCATTAGTAGAGGTTGCAGTAGCATTTACATTGCTTAATTGATAAATGTATGCTGCAGAATCCTTTATTGTAACAGCACATCCAGTTACTAAATCTGTAATCAAAGCATTATAAGAGCCTTCTGGAACAGAAACGGGATTACCTGTATAAGCTTGTAAACTAACATTCTCTGTCCAAACAAAACTATGCGCGTTTGATGGGCCGCTCGTTATTGATGCTGTAATTGTTCCTAGAGTTGCGGGACAAGTAGGATTTACATACGAGACATTAAAAGTAAAAGGCTTTGTGTATGTCCCTTGGGTCCCAGCGGTGTTTCCATTAGCATCAGTTACATATACGTAATAGTACCCACCATAATTTGCCGCTCCAAATGTAACTTGATCACTCAATGAAGTAACACCCGAATGAGCTAATTGCGTGTTATCAAAATAGTATATAAAATCTAAAGGAGGTGTTAGTCCAGTTGCCGTAACTTGTAAAATACCGTCATTATTACATGGCTGCTGAAGCACATTAGAAGTCAATGCAGCCTGACTTATTGCTTTGTTTATACCAAGTAAAGTTAATACAAACAGTAAAAAAATATTTCTCATAATTTAAGTTTTAATTTGTTTCTGTTATAAAATTAACACAAACAGGTAACATAAATTAAGAATAATAAAATAATCTTACGTGTTCAAATATGCTTACAATCAATAAAAGTCACATTTAAAAGCATAAAAATATTAAAAATATTACTTTAATACTATATAAGAACACCTATACATCCCAAAATGCAGCGTCTTTTAAAATTATATTGTTCTGAAGAAACCGTTGGAAAAGGTAATAATTGCCACGAACTTCTATCCATCCTAAAACTAAACTCTAAAAACAAAGCTTTTCTTTTAATCTTGAAATTGTAGCCCATACCCCAGAAAAAATAGCTACCGTTTATCTTTCCGTTTATGCCTTTAATTGGCAACTCGCCCGCTGCAACTTTGTTTCCTGCAGTAAACATATTTACATCATTATTAATTAAATGCGAAATCCCCATACCTCCTATCCAGTATATTGATTTATAAATTGAATCTGGCCTAAATCTCAAAAACAGTGGTACATCTATAGATCGAATTCTTGTATCGTAATAAGTGTAAGGTGAAGCAAAATTCAGATTTGAAATAGTATCTTTAAAAAAAGCCCCATTGGTAGTTAAAAAACTAATATTTGTGCCAACGGAGATGTATTTCGGCAAGACAAATTCAAAGCCCATACTTGGTGAAACACAAATCGAATTTGCTATTTCGTTTGTTTTTTTGTTATTGTAAGGATACTTTGATAAACCCATTTTGGGAGCAACAGTAAAAACAATCTTTTGTGAAAACAGCGAATTAGTAAAAATAATAGTAAATAGAATGGAAATAACCTTCTTCATAAAGCATACTAAAGCTGATTCAAGCCTTCAACAAATATTTTAGCTGTCTTTTCAATTTCTTCGCTTGTATGAGCTACGTTAATAAAGCCAACTTCATACCCAGAAGGACCTAAGTATATTCCCTTCTCCAAAAGGAAATGGTAAAGCTTTCTGAAATGCTGCATGCTTTCCGCATCAATATCCTCAGCTGATTGAATATTTTTAGTTGTAAAAGCTATCCAAAAAATGCTTCCTACTCTGAAAAACTTTACTGGATATTTACAATTATGATTCTTTTCAATTGTATCGCAAAGTAAATTACATTTCTCTTCCAAATCTTTATAGAAATTTGGCTGTAGCAATTGTTTCAAAGAGGCGATACCAGCAGCCATAGCAACAGGGTTTCCGCTCAAAGTTCCCGCTTGGTAAACATCTCCTTCTGGTGAGATACAACTCATAATCTCAGCTGAAGCTCCGTATGCTCCAACAGGAAAACCACCTCCAATAATCTTTCCATAAGTAATTATATCAGGTTGAACTCCATAATACCCTGCAGCACCTTCAAAACCAACACGGAAACCAGAAATTACTTCATCAAAAAATAGCAAGCTTCCATTTGCTGTACAAATCTCTTTTAAAAATTGAAGGTACTCTTTATCTTGCAACAACAATCCATTGTTTGCAGGAATTGGCTCAATGATAACACAAGCAATTTCATTCTTAAATTTTTCAAATGCTTCTTCAACAGCCATTTTATTATTTAACGGAACAACAATTGTTTCATTCACAAAACTTTCGGGAACACCGGCAGAAGAAGTATTCCCAAATGTAACCAAACCCGAACCTGCCTTTACCAGCAATGAGTCTGTATGTCCATGGTAACAACCTTCAAACTTTAAAATTTTATTTCGTTTCGTATAACCTCTAGCCAATCTTATTGCGCTCATTACAGCCTCTGTTCCACTACTTACAAAACGTAGTTTTTTTATGTACTTATTGTTCGATAAAATTAAATCTGCCAATTCATTTTCTAGTCGCGTTGGGGCGCCAAAAGAAGTTCCGTTTTTCATAGTTGCACTTACTGCATCTAAAACCGTATCGTTGGCATGTCCTAAAATTAAAGGCCCCCAGCTGCCACAATAATCAATAAACTCATTTCCATCCGCGTCCCAAATATGAGAACCCTTTCCTTTTTCGATAAAAATCGGTGTACCACCAACACTTCTAAAAGCACGCACAGGGCTGTTTACACCTCCTGGAAAATAATTTTTTGCTTTGCTAAATAACTCTTCTGATTTCGATCTTTGCATAATTTTTATTTTTTAAATTCTTAATTACAATTAATAACTGCCCTTTAAATCTATCTTTTCATCTCCCACTTGATAAGGCATGTATGTGAAAATAAACTGAAACATTTCCTCAGTAGTTTGCATACTTTCATTCCCCTGCCCTTGACTAATTTCTTGAGGAGGATGAAAGGGATTAAAAGGATTTTTATCCGTATTATCAAAAACACCATAAACATGTATTATAGAGCCCGCGGGTATTTTCACTGGGTGAAGAAAAGTGTAGTAATATTGCCATCTAAAATCCCAACTGTTAATCTTCACTAATTTAATTGTATCTCCATTTGGTTGAAGAGCATAAGCTGTAAATTTCTTTCCTATTAAATGCATATGAGGATTAACCGATAGCACCGATATATCCTGTGGCACTTGCCATTGTGTATGAAATGTTTTTATTTCATTTGGAGGAATAATTAACTCTGGTTCTATTTTACTTACACCAAATGTTCCCATTTGCGTTTCAGTAAACGGGCGTACTGGCTTTGTTCTTCTGTAAAACACATTAATATAAGACGAATCAAAAACATCTTTACTACTTGGACCATAATGTATATTCTTCATCAAAAAAGCACCTTTCTTTGATAGTTTATAACCACCAATGTTTTCAGGGTAAACGGGAGGAGTATATCCAGGTAAATAATAAATTGTATTTGGAGTTAATAATGGAAAAGTACCATCTGAATAACGCAAATTCATTTTAGCGAATGTTTCATTGAAATTAGTTTGTACATCTGGAAGATAGGATGAACCTTTGAAATAATCCAAAGACCTATCTATTGAAATTGTATGTCCGTTAACGTGATGAACCAACTTACGCTGATTAGGAACAAATTCAATAAACTTAACGAAAGTATCGCTAGGAATTTCGTAAGGAAATTTAATCATCATAAAATTATCCACGCCATTACCTTTCAGGGGAATCGCTTCCTGAAGTTTTACAACCAAATCTGGCTTTCCAAAAAAAGAGCCTTCGGTGAACAAAGGTAAGCTTGGCATTTTGGAACTATCTCCTATAGGTTTACCGTTATCAACCCAATTTTTAATTAATGTAATTTCATTATCTGTTAATCTACGTTCACCAATAAAATGCGAGTAACTTGGGTCAGCTGGCCATGGCGGCATAAAACGAGATTGAGTTACAAACTTTATTTTATTAGCTGCCTTTACTGCATCATTATACGTTAATAAATTAAATGGGCCAGACTCGCCTGGTCGATGACAAGGTGTGCAATTCTTAAAAATAATTGGCGCTATATGTTCTGCAAACGTTGGTTTTTCAATTACAGAATCATTAATAGTAATTTGAGATTGTTGATTTGGCGAGGAACAGGAAAGGCAGAATAGTACATAGCCTATAAGTACCAATAAAAAAAAGAAAATATAACGATACTTCTGTCTCACTTATTCTTGAATATATATTCGTTTTACTCTACTAGAAACACTAGTCAATACTTCATAACTTATTGTCTCCGCTTGTTTAGCCAATAAACTAAGTCGTTCAATTGTGTCAAAAACTACTACAGTATCTCCTTCCTTACAATCAATACCCGTTATATCTAACATGCACATATCCATGCACACATTCCCAACAATTGGCGCTGGCTGATTATTGATATACATTACTCCTTTACCATTTGACAACTTCCTACTCAAACCATCAGCATAACCAATAGGAACTGTTGCAACAATTGAATCTCGCTCTATCTTACCCTTTCTGCTATAGCCAACTGTACTACCTGTTTTAAGTTTTTTAATTTGACTAATAGTGGTTGTTAAACTTCCCACATTTACCAATTTCTTTTGATCATCTTCGCTAGATGCAACACCATACATTCCTATTCCCAATCTAACCATATTATATTGAGCATTTGGAAACCTTGCTATTGCAGCCGAATTGGCAATATGTAATAGCGGTTTATTTTTTAAGCATGCAACTATTTCTTTAACCGATAAATCAAATTTATCCAATTGTAAATTCGTATAATCATCCATTGTTGGTTCATCACTAGCTGCCAAATGCGAGAAAATTGACTTAACTTCAAATGGATTATCATTACTAAAATAACTACACAAACTATCAACATCAGTAAAATCAAAACCTAGACGGTGCATTCCTGTATCCAATTTTAAATGGATAGGGAATTTATAGTCTAAATTTTGTGAACGAATAAATTTATCTAATAAGTTTAAAACGCGGAAGGAATAAACTTCAGGCTCTAAATTAAATTCAATAAAATCATCAAAAGCCTGCTCTTCAGGACTCATTACCATTATTGGCAATGTTATACCTGCTTTTCTTAATTCTACTCCTTCATCTGCGTATGCTACAGCCAAATAATCAACACGCTGGTGCTGAAGTGTTGCCGCAATTTCGTAACTACCGTTTCCGTATCCCGAAGCCTTTACCATACACATTAACTTAACTCCTGGATTCAACTTCGATTTAAAATAATTTACATTATGAACTAAATTATTTAAGTTAATTTCTAAAACAGTATCGTGACTTTTTTGTTGTAAAAGTCTATTTATTTCTTCAAAATGAAACTCGCGTGCGCCCTTTAACAAAATGGTTGAATTTGCAAAAATCTTGTTATTATTGGTTTTTAACCAATGTAAAAACTCATTATTGTTTTGAAAAAACAATTTGTCAATCTCGAATAAATCCTTTTGCAATCCAATCTCTTTCCCAATACCTACAATTGTGTTTATTCCCTTTTCTATTAAAAGCTTTGCAATAGAATGATATAGTTCTTTGGCATTTTTGCCTGACTGAAGAATATCAGACAAAATAACAACCTTGTTTTTATGAAACTTTTGTTGCGACAGAAAATCCAATGCTATTACAATAGAATTGTAATCTGAATTATATGAATCATTAATAATTAAACTATTATTAATGCCTTGTTTCATCTCTAAACGCATAGCAATAGGCTGCAGCGATTTAAAGCCCGCTATAGTTTCATCATTCAATTGATTTAATTGCAACAAAACACAAAAACATGTAATAGCATTCTCAATAGAAGCATTATCCGAAAAAGGAAGCTCCAACAAAAAATCTTGATTGCTTACACTTAACTTTACATTACTCGCAGAATCACTTTTAATTATATCACTAACAACAACTGCATTATTTCCATTTTTACCCCAAGTGATTAACTTTGTTTTATCTATTTGTTGCAACACATTCAAGTCGTCGCCATTGCAAATAATCTTCTCTGTGTTTTTAAATAACTTTAATTTCTCATTTAACTTTTCTTGTTTGCTGCTAAAGCCTTCATTATGTGCTTCACCTATATTTGTTAAAACACCAATTGTTGGTTTAATGATTTCTTTCAAGTATTCCATTTCATTAGACTGAGAAATACCTGCTTCAAATATTCCCAAAGTGTCATTTTCATCTAGTTGCCATACCGAAAGCGGAACGCCAATTTGCGAATTGTAGCTTTTGGGGCTACGACAAATTGTATACTTTGAATTAAGTAATTGAAATAGCCATTCTTTCACCACCGTTTTTCCATTACTACCAGTTATACCAATTACTGGAATATGAAATAAATCGCGGTGCTTAGAAGCAATTAACTGTACTGCTCGTAAAGTATTCTCAACATAAATAAAATTAGCGTTCTCAAGTTGTGAAACTTTATCCTTTTGAGAAACTAAAAAATTTCGAGCCCCTTTATTATATAAATCCTCAATATAATTATGCGCATTATGTCTTTCACCCACAATAGCTATAAACAAAGAAGATTCTAAATTTTGAGTTGCTCTGCTATCAGTTAGTAGATATTTAATTTTTGTGTCTACAATAATATGACTTTCACCACCACACCAAACTGCTATTTCAGATAAATCATGCATTATAAATTATTTGCTTTATTGTAACAATCTCTACACAAGGGTTCATAAGAATCTGTTTCGCCAAGCAACACCAATGATGTTTCTTTAGAAGTACGATGAGAAATATGTGCTAAACTTCCACAGTGCATGCATATTGCATGAACCTTAGTAACGTATTCTGCACAAGCCAAAAGTGCAGGCATAGGTCCGAAAGGTTTACCTTTAAAATCCATATCTAAACCTGCTATAATCACTCTTATTCCCATATCTGCTAATTGATTGGCAACATCAACCAAACCCATATCAAAAAATTGCGCTTCATCTATTCCCACTACTTCAACATCGTTTGCAAGAATTAAAATATTAGAGCTCGCAGGAACTGGAGTACTCATGATTTCAGTGCCTTGGTGAGACACTACCTTCTCCTCATGGTATCTAGTATCAATTTGAGGTTTAAAAATTTCCACCTTTTGCTTTGCGAATTGAGCTCGTTTAAGGCGACGAATCAACTCTTCTGTTTTACCCGAAAACATGCTACCACAAACTACTTCAATCCAACCTTTACGTGTGGCACCTTGTTTAACGTTTTCTAAAAACATAAAGCTTTTTTACTGTGTAAAAATAATTAATAAGAAAACATAAAATTAAAAAAAGGATATTGATAAATGCTGTATTTTTATTGATATTCGTAGAAATAAATCAACAATTTCTTAACCATCATATGCAAAATAATACTATTAAAAAACAAGTAAAAGATTTAATTAACACGCTAAAACAACAATTAGACACTTTTGAGGCTGATGGCCACTTAACACCAAAAGAATCTGAGCAGTTATTAGCTACAACAGAAAATCTTTATAAAAACCTTGTTATTTATAACCACCTGGTTAAGCAAAATGATGTGGCTGCCGACTTGAATGTTCATGTAAAAATTATGGAAGCTGCCGAAAAGCAACAACAGCAAGTTATTGAAAACAAACTAAAAGAGGAAGAAAAAAAAGAAATAGTTGAAGAAACTAAAAAAATAGAACCAGTTATTGAACGAAAAATTGAGCCAGTTGTTGAAACTAAAAAAGAAGAAATAAAAATTCAGGAACCAGTGGTTCAAAAAGTTGAAGCTCCCCAAACACCAATAAATACAAAACGTATTGAATTAGGAATTAACGACAAGTACCGTATTCAAAATGAACTATTTGCTAAGAATGAAAAAGAATTCAAAATTGCCATTGAACAGCTAAATTCGCTTTCAAGTTGGGACTTAGCTAACGACTATTTAAACGGTTTAAAATCTATTTATAATTGGAAAGAAAATGATCCTTTGGTTAAATCTTTTTATGCTTTAGCACAAAAAAGATTTTCTTAATCGTTTTTACATTCATCATTTAAGTTTTATATGACAACAGATAACAAACCAAAAATTGCGGTAATAGGAAGTGGAAGTTGGGCAACTGCAATAGTTAAAATTTTACTTCACAATGTAAATCAAATAAATTGGTTTTTTAGAAAGCAAGAAGATGTTGATTTTGTTAAAACGCATGGCCGAAACCCACGATATTTAAGTTCGGTAGAGTTTGAAATTGAAAAATTAAATTTATTTACCGAGGCTGAGCAAGCTATTGAAAACACCGATATTATTATACTTGCAGTACCATCTGCATTTTGCAACGACACTATAAAAAACATACATCCTGATAAATTAAAAGGAAAAAAAATATTTTCGGCCATTAAAGGCATAATTCCTGAATACAACTTAATTGTTGGCGAATATTTAAATCAACATTTTAATGTACCTATTGAAAATATCGGGGTAATAACGGGCCCATGTCATGCAGAGGAAGTAGCGATGGAAAAATTATCGTACCTAACTTTGGCATCTGGCAATATTGAAAACGCCGAAACACTTGCTAAATTAATGCGCTGCAGATACATTAAAGTTAGTACTAGTGATGATATTTACGGAACAGAATATTCAGCTGTTCTAAAAAATGTTGTAGCTGTAGCAGGTGGAATTTGTCATGGATTAGGTTACGGTGATAATTTTTTAAGTGTTTTAGTTTCAAATGCCATTCAAGAAATTGAACGTTTTGTTCAGGCTGTTCATCCAATCGACAGAGATATCAAAGCATCGGCCTATTTAGGAGATTTATTAGTAACCGCATATTCGCAATTTAGTCGAAACAGAATGTTTGGTACCATGCTAGGCAAAGGCTATTCGGTAAAAATGGCGCAATTAGAGATGAACATGATTGCTGAAGGATATTATGCAGTTAAATGTGTGAACGAGATTAATAAAACATACAAAGTAGATATGCCTATTGCTCAAGCGGTTTACAATATTGTTTACGAAAAAATTTCTCCTGCAATTGAAATAAAACTACTTACAGAAAAGCTTAGTTAAGCAATTGTATCTTTAAACAAATTAAACGTTATTAAGTCAGTTTGGTCGAAAAACATTTGGCTACAGTTGAGTTTTTAATAACTTAGTATATGGTTTTTAGAATTACAATATTCTTAATTTTTTTTACTCCATTGTTTTATAGTGCCCAATGCCAATCAGGGATTTTTGGCGCAAACACTTATTCAAAACATAAATTAGAAAATTACTACAAGAAAAATTTCAAAGCGTACTTGGCATTTGATACAAGTATCTATCAAAAAAACAAAGCAGACACATTATCTGGTAAACCAGCCCCCTCAAGATCCTTTACAATATTGGAAGAAAATGAAGTAAGTGTTGCTAAAAGAATTTGGAGATGCATGGATTTTAAAGAAAATATCAATAATAAAATCTTCAATACTACAAATGCTCGTTCAAAACAAAACAGCTTAATTGATGCGATAACTTTTGGTGTTATTACTTGCCGTTTGGTAGCCTATAAAACAGACGATTTTACAAAAGGAAAAGAAAATGAATTTGCCTACCCAGATATTGTTAAAAAACTGATTACCCAAGATACAATTGTTGAAGATTATTTTGACGAAACGGAAATTCCTAAACAAAGTAAAAAAATTATTATTGATACTTTAAGTGCAAAAAAAATAAAGCAGTTTTGGATTAAAGAAGATTGGATTTTCAATCGATTTACCGTTCAGGTAGAAAAAAGAATAATAGGTTTAGCTCCTGTTATCTTTAATGAAAAAACTCAAAAATATGAAGCCGTATTTTGGATCAATTTTTACGAATCAAAAGATTTACTAAACTCGTTTTTAGCAGTAAATCCAAATAATACCGACCAGTTTATCTCATTTCGAGAAGCACTTTCGAAACATTATTTTATTTATACTATTATTAAAGAATCTAATGTTTACGATAGAAACACTTTGCAAAATACAAAAGGCTTAGAAACACTTTTGGAAAGTGAAAGCATTAAAGAAAGGGAAAGAAAAAAGGAAGAAAGCTTTTGGGAAAATTAGTTTATTCCTTTACCATACACAAAGTTTTCAAGCATCGAGCTAACTTCATCGGCCGACTTATTAATAATTCTCTTTTTGTTTAATCGTTTTAATCTAATTTTTTCTCTTGCTGATAAAGTACCATCTAAGACAAATCCTATCAAAATAATTTTCTCGTTCAAAGCCTTAAAATCGCTTGTACATTCAGTAATTTCATCATAATAATGCTTTGACAAAATGTGATTAGTTACTGTTTTAATTTTAAAACTTTCAACTACAATTTTAGATAAAAAATAATGATTTTTATGGTAGTCTCTTTTACTAATAGCAATATAAAGCAATGAGTCGTATAGTAGCAGCTTTTCTTTCTCATTCAGCTCTCTAAACTTACTTATTTCTAACTTAAAATGCTCCAAATAATTTTGCCCCATCAAAATGGTGCGTGCCTCTCTTAAAACTTTTCTAGTTCCCCAAGCATTCCAAAAAGCAAAAACCGGAATCCCAACCATATCCATTACCACCCTAATAGCTGAGCGCCCAAGCACTCTCTGAATAACAATCTTTACTATTAAATTACTTAAAGTAGCTTTCAATGTAAAAAACAAATTCATTAAAAAAATCGAACTTTTCTTTAAGCCTTGATAAGGATCAATACCTAGCTCATGCAAATCTTTTGTTTTCTTCTCTTGTCCTATCCCTAACAATAAATTTTGTTTATCCTCACTATTTTTATTTTGCTTTGTAACAAAACCAGTAGCTACAGCAATTTCATGCGCACAATAAATATTTAAAAAAGTAAGCAAAACAATTTCTATAAAAACCAAAACAGTACCATAAACAAATGCCACCACCGAAAATTTAATAGGTTCATCCATAAATGGCAATGCAATGTCGTATTCGGGAAACCAATGCGGAAACCAATGTTGGGGCAAAGCCAGCAATAAAACCATTAATGCACCAATAACAGCAGCTAAAAAAATTGTAATATTCTCGCGCTTTTTAATGTACTTTATCTCTTCATCATTAAGCAAGTAAATATCGTCATCACTTATCGACTTTTTAATTGGAATTGAATTATAAAACCACTTGTACATTAACCTTGTATTTTTATGTAAATTTATACAAAAAAACTTTTATGATTTGTAAAGCTTTAACACCCAATTTAATGGTGGAGAATGTAAAAGTCTGCCTTGATTTTTATACCCAAGTTCTAGGTTTCACTTTAATTGCAAGTGTTCCTGAAATAGACGAAAATAATCCCTCTTTAGAACTTGATTTTGCCATGATAAAAAACGCAGGAGTAACGATAATGCTTCAATCGCAAAAAAGTTTTTTACAAGTTGCTGATGAATTTAAAAACAAACCTATAGCTACGGCAACAATATATATTGACGTTGAGGAAATTAATAGCTTCTATCAATCTGCTTTACAACATAAGTGCATTATTGTTACCGAACCTCACACTACTTTTTATGGCACAAAAGAGTTTACTATGAGGGATAACTCAGGGTATATATTAAGCTTTGCAGAAGGAGGCGATTAATTTAAACATCTCATTATTAGCATTTTACGCTAATTCAAAATCGTTTGAAAGGCTAGAATATGTACAAGTTTTTCCTTATCTTGCATGCTTATTGCTAATTTTTATTTATGAGTGAACGAATACTTCGCGCCCTTATGCAGTTGTTTGCTATTATAGCAAAGGTTGATGGCGTTACAAATACAGGGCGAAATATAGTACAGTCTTTCTTAAAACAACAATTAAATCAAGAGCTTGTTGATCAATACCTTCGTGTATTTGACGAATTTATTGAAACTCACCATCAAGTTTCAAAAAAGAAAGACGGCACTGCAAAACGAACTTCGGTTAACTCGGTTAAGATTTTAAAAATCTGTACAGAAATAAATAAAGAACTAGAACAACCACAAAAGGTTATCGTTTTAATTCGATTACTTGAATTTATATACTCTTCGGCAGAAATTAGTGAACAAGAGTTTGAATTTGTATCTACTGTTGCTGATACATTCAATATTTCGATGGAAGAGTTTAAAGAACTGAAATCATTTGTTGAAGATAAAACAGAAAATTTTGCTGATGCAGAGCATCTATTGGTAATTGACAATAAAGCAGAAAGCAATTACAAACACATAAAACATTTATTCAGCGACACATTATCAGGAGAAATATGGGTAATTAGTATTGATAGCGTAGATATGTACGCATTGAAATACTATGGCAAACAAGAACTTTTGCTGAATGGACAAAACATTAAAAGCGATAAAGTTTACATTTTAACCCCAGGTTCTTCATTACGTTCTACTAAAGTTAAACCAATTTACTATAGCGATATCATCGGAAGATTTTTAACCGATGCTGATTCGCCAAAAATTTCGTTTGAATGTAAAAACCTCGAATACAAATTTAAGGGAGGTAAATTAGGTCTTCGTAATATTAATATTATGGAAGATACCGGAAAACTTATGGGAATCATGGGTGGTTCGGGCGCTGGTAAATCAACTTTATTAAATGTTTTAAACGGAAACGAAACTCCAAGTGCTGGTACAGTTTTAATTAATGGTATTAATATTCATACCGAAAAAGATAAGATAGAAGGGGTAATTGGTCACGTTTCACAAGATGATTTATTAATAGAAGAACTAACCGTTTACCAAAATCTTTATTATAACGCAAAACTATGTTTTGGAAATTTACCTGATTCGAAAATTTCGGAAATGGTAATGCGCACCTTAACTGATTTAGGTTTAGAGCAAACTAGAGATTTGAAAGTAGGTTCTCCTTTGGACAAAACCATTTCGGGTGGACAAAGAAAAAGATTAAATATTGGATTAGAACTAATTCGCGAACCCGCAGTATTATTTGTTGATGAGCCAACATCAGGTTTATCATCGCGCGATTCGGAAAATATCATGGACCTTTTAAAAGAATTAGCTTTAAAAGGGAAATTAGTATTTGTTGTTATACACCAGCCTTCATCAGATATCTACAAGATGTTTGATAAAATGATTATCCTTGATGTTGGCGGCTACCCAATTTATTACGGTAATCCTGTTGATGCTGTTATTTACTTTAAACGCATTGTGCACCATGCAAACGCTGAAGAAAGTGAGTGTATTGAATGTGGTAATGTAAACCCAGAGCAAATATTCAACATCATTGAGTCGAAGGTTTTGGACGAATACGGTAATCTTACCGCAAATCGTAAAATGTCTCCTTCTGAGTGGAACACATATTATAAAGAAGAAATTGAATCGAAAATAGAACCTATTGGCGAGGTTACCGAAATTCCGGCAAGTACTTTTAAAGTTCCTAATAAACTAAAACAGTTTTTAGTTTTTATGACTCGCGATGTTAAGAGCAAATTAACCAACACGCAGTACATGCTAATTAATATGCTTGAAGCGCCTGTGTTAGCTTTTATATTAGCGTATTTGGTTAGATATTTTAATACAGATGTGGATACATCTCATGGATATGTTTACCGCGAAAACGAAAATATTCCAGCCTACATGTTTATGTCGGTTGTTGTGGCTTTATTCATTGGCCTAACAGTAAGTGCTGAAGAAATTATTAGAGACAGAAAAATATTAAAACGCGAATCGTTTTTAAATTTAAGTCGCACTAGCTATTTGTTTTCAAAAATATCGATCATGTTTATTCTTTCCGGAATACAAACATTATTGTTTATTCTAGTTGGTAACTCAGTTTTAGGAATAAAAGACATGTGGCTCGATTACTGGATGGTTTTATTTTCCGCCTCGTGCTTTGCAAATATGTTAGGTTTAAATATCTCCGCTAGTTTTAACAGCGCTGTTACAATTTACATTTTAATTCCTTTCTTAATTATCCCACAGCTAATGCTTAGTGGTGTAATTGTAAAATTTGACAAGTTAAATCCAACTTTAGCAAAAGAAGGAAGCGTTCCATTTACGGGTGAAGTAATGACTTCGCGTTGGGCATTTGAAGCCTTGGCAGTAAATCAATTCAAATCAAATAAATTTGAAAAACAATTTTATAAATGGGATAAAGCTATAGCTGAAGCTGAATATAAGAGAGTATACTGGACGGAAAAACTCAATTCAAAAATCTCTAAAATGGAGAAAGAGATTGAATCACCATCCCAAAAGCAAGAATTAATTAATGATGCGACTTTAGTTTTAAACGAAATAAAATTAGAGTTTAAACGTCATAAAAAAATTAGTAAAAAAGAAATTGTTGACATCAACCCTAAAACTATCACTATTGACCAAATATCACTTGTTAAAGGTTATTTGAACAATACAATGAAAAATTACTACATAGCACGTGATAAAAAGTTTAGAGGCCAAAGAGAAAAAGCTATTAGTGCATTAAACGAAACTCCCGAAAAAGCGAAAGCATTTTTACAATTACAAAATGATTATGAAAACGAAAGCTTAAATCAAATGATGTTTAACAGCAATGATTTAGGTGATAAATGCTTAGAAAAAGATGGGAAACTAATTCAACGCACAAACCCTATATATTTAGACACTGATAGTGATTACGGAGATGCTCACTTTTTAGCCCCACAAAAAAAACTATTCGGCGCGTATATTCAAACCTATTGGTTTAATATTGGTGTTATTTGGCTTTTTGCATTAATACTCTTTATAACCTTGTATTTTGATGCTCTAAAAAAATTACTTGATGCCTTAGGTAATTTAACCGAAAGATTTTCTAAGAAAAGAAAATAATTTTAATCATGAAAAATTTAATTTTACTATGCATTTGCACTTTAGTTGTAAACACCAATGCGCAAAATGTTGGTATTAATTCAACAGGTGCCACACCAAATACCAGTGCAATGTTAGATATTGTGGCTAGTGATAAAGGATTACTAATACCTCGTGTAACTTTGAGCGGAACTGGAGATGTTACAACCATTACTGGTGCTGAGCCTAATGGATTACTTGTTTATAATACAACTGCTGCAGGCTCAGGTTCAACAGCTGTTTTAGCTAATACATTTTATTTTTGGGATGCTGCTCAAAGCAAATGGATTGCATTTAATGGAAGCGGAGGAAGAGATTGGGCTTTGCTAGGAAACGCAGGAACAACTGCAGGAACAAATTTTTTAGGCACAACAGACGGAACAGATATGGTTTTTAAAACCAATAGCACAGAGGTGTTTCGCATGGGCAATACAAATAAAAATGTAATGGTTAATGCAACTACAAATAGTACCGACTTTTTATCTAGTACTGCTAACTCTAGTTTAAATGCCATAGGAGCATACGTTTCTGGTACAAGCACCAAAAGAGGTATTTATGCATTATCCTCTTCAACCGGAACCAATGCGAATGCGATATATGCAGAAGCATCAGCAGTTGGTCCCCATGCAATTGAGGCTGTAATTTCCAATGCTAGTTCAACTTCCGCAGCTATTCATGCCAATTCTACAGCGTCTAATACGGCTAATGGTATTTTTTCTGAAACGAATGGAGTAAAGGGTTATTCGTCCATTTATGCTATAAGTAGCCCAACAGCAGCAGGTACAGCGTATGATATTAGTAACTCTCATCATACTATTACGGCGCAAGCTTACAATAATCAACCATATACTTTTGGTGTTTATGGTTACTTAAACGGATCACCAAACAATAGTGCTGGTGTAATAGGCTTGTATAGTGCAACTCAATGGGGCGGCTTAGGGTATAGAGAAAGTGCTTCGTTAATTTACGGTGTATTTGGTTATGCTGGCAATACAGGAACTAATATTGCGGGTCATTTTAGAGCAACTGGTGGTACAAGTAATATTGCAATACGTATGACTGGAAGCACATCTGGCACATTAGATATTTCCCCTGCCGCAACAACTACATCACATGCTTTAATAATGCCTGCTTCGCAAGGAGCTCTTAGCACGGTTTTAACCAACGATGGTGCAGGAAATTTAAGCTGGGGGACAAACTATGGAAGCAATATTCAATATGCTAACGGAACAACCAGTATTTCAACAACCAGCGCAACATATGTTGATATGGCTGGTGCAACTATAACTTTTACTCCAAAACATTCAACTGTTTATGTTTATTTTACAGCTTCAGGAGATGTAGATGTAGCTGCTGCTGGCGTGCAAATGGGTTATGTTAAGTGCAGAATTACTGATGCGACAGCAACCACAGTATATTCAAAATGCGTTTCAATTGCAACAGATAATGATGATGTATCAGGGGGAAATGGAGCGTGGAATTGCGCAATGGTAACACAAATTACTGGCTTAACAGTTGGTGTACCAACTACAATCAAAGCACAATGGTGTCATTCAGGAACAAATCCTGGAACAGCGCGTTGTGATCCTAGCACTGACTATTCACATCGTTCAATGATGATAATGGATTAATCTTAAATACTAAAAATAAATTAACCACGTTATAAATAAAACAAATCCTATTTTCTAGCATATGGTTAAATTCAAATATTTATTTCTAGTTTTAATATTAGGTAGTTTTATTACACAAGCACAAGAATCTTATACAGCACCGCAAGCCAAAAAAATTCCTAATCAGCTTATTATTCACGGCGACACTCTTATTGATAATTACTTTTGGATGAGAGACAAAAATTCTCCAGAAGTAATTAATCATCTTTATGCTGAAAACTCTTATGCAGATAACATGATGCGACCTAGTTCGTATCTTCAAAAAATGCTTGTGAATGAATTTAGATCTCGCATTCAACAAAACAGAACTACTCGTCCACGTAAAAGCAAAGGTTATCTCTACTTTAGCCGAAATCAAGAAGGAAAAGATTATCCTACTCTACTTAGAAAAAAAGATAGTGCCAATGCTCAAGAAAAAATAATTTTAGATTTAAACTTGCTCGCTCAAGAGTATCAATATTTTAGTCTTTCTAATTATTCCTTTTCACCAAATCAAAAATTACTTTATTATGGCGTTGATTCAAAAGGAAATCGTGTATCCAATCTTTTTCTAAAAAATCTTGAAACGGATTCTTTATCATCCATTGATAAAATATACAACGTAATGAGTATGTTATGGCTTGAGGATAACAAATCGATTTTATATACAAAACCAGAATTTAAAACATTACGTCAATATCAAGTATACAAACATATTATAGGAACTCCAACCTCTTCAGATAAATTAATTTATGAAGAACAAGACAAAACCATGGAGATCTATTTGGGAAAATCTTCCTCAAAAGAATATGTATATTTTACTATTTCTAAAACAAAGTGTAGCGAAATATATTACATGAAAGCAGACGGAACTGATGATGTTCCCAAACTATTTTTAAAGAGAGATGGTGTAACTAAATATGGGGTTGATCATATACAAGGAGATGAGTTTATTATTCAAACCAACAGAAATGCTATTAATTATAAGCTAGTTAAAACAAAAATATTAAAACCAAGTTTTGAAAATTGGGTTACGATAATACCGCATCGCGAAAACATTTTATTATCGGGTGTTAGATTTACAAAAGACTTTATGTTAGTAAATGAGCGCGAAAACGCTCAAGACCGCGTTTTAATAGTTAATAGAAAAACAAATGAAACTGATACCTTAAAAACAAATCTTTCTAATTATGGAATAAACGATAATTTTGTTGATTATGATTACAACAATTCAGATGAAATAGAATACTCTATTGAAAACAAAATATCACCTTCGCACACCTATAGCTATAACTTATACACGCAAGCAACCAAATTAATTGAAGTAGATACTGTAGTTGGTTATTACAATGTTGATGATTATATAACCGAAAGAATTTATGCTACAGCAAAAGATGGAAAAAAAATACCTATAACAATAGCTTATAAAAAAGGGATTACTTTAAACGGAACAAACCCTTTGTTACTAGATGGATACGTTTCATATGGTGCTAATGCTACACCTTATTTCAGCACGTTAAATTTAAGTTAGTTAGAGAGAGGTTGTGTTTTAGCAACCGCTCAC
>CAZRUA010000056.1:0-22338 GCA_964603125.1 uncultured Flavobacteriaceae bacterium
TTACTCCGTTAAGCTAGAAGATAATACATGGAGTGTAGCGAGAAATGCAGGGAAAGACGTAAATACATTTGGATATGAATTATTCCCTACAATTGGAGCTAATAATACACTTTACTTCTCTTCCAATGTTCACATTGGTATGGGGCAATTAGATATATTCTCATCGCAAATAGTAGATGGAAAATGGAGTAAAGTAAAAAACTTAAAACCACCTATTAATTCAACAGGTAATGATTTTGCAATTGCATTTGAAGGAAAATATATGCGTGGTTTTTTAAGTTCAGATAGGTTAAACGGAAAAGGCTTAGAAGATATTTACAGTTTTTCGGATGACATACCTTTGGAAATTACACTTAAAACAAATTCAATAGAATTTCAAGATAAATTCATTTATGATGATATACATTACAGTATAAAAATTAACGACACAACATACAAACCTTTAAATCCAGTTAATGGACTTTACAACATTGAACTTAGCCAACAGCCATTAATGGTTTATGCGAAGAAAAATGGAATTCCTTATAACAACTTTATTATATTTTCAAATGGTGATAACAACAACTTAAATATGAAAATCACTTCGCATAAAAAGGAAATTACATTAATAGGTAATTTATCAAATGTTAGCAGCGATAGTTTAAACATCAGTGATAGTTTATCTTTCTTTCAAAACATAAGCATAGATTCACTTCGCAATTATAGCATTTCATTAAAACCATCAGATAATTTTTACACCATAACATCAGATTACAAAAATGTAAAACATCCAAACCCAGCAATTGCAGATTCCAAGCCAGAAGAAAGGATAATTAAAATTTCAGGTTCTGTGAACAGTTCGAGCGGGGTTGTTGCTAATGCTAAAATTACGATTAAAGAAAATGAAGATATACTTAAAGAAATATTTAGTGATAGTAATGGAGAATTTACCTATGAACTTTTATCAAAAAAAGGAAATGATTACTCAATTATAACTGAAGTCAAAGGATTTAAAGTAGATACACAAACTATCTATATTCCTAAAAAATCGAATGAAAAGGAAATTTTGATTAACCTTCAAAGCAAATAATCATTTCTCGCAAAATTCCTTTTTAATTAGTGGTATTCTCATATACTGAAAATTTTGCTTATCAATCCATTCACGAAATCTAACAGGATTCATTTGCTTTGCTCGCTTTAAATATTTAATCCACTCATCATCACCCAAACTTCCTAAAAAACCATTTGCATAGGTTTGAATAAGCAAAAAAGTAAGTTCCTCGTTCTTTGTATCATTTCTTAAATAAGGTAAAAGTAATTCTAAAGTCCATGAATAACGAGCATTTCTATTAAACATTAGCCCTAATCGCCAAGCCTCCTCTTCAGTAATCTGAGCAGAAGGATAATACTTTTTAATTTCAAGCAAATGCTTATCTATCTTATCAAATTGATACAAAGCACGGTGATTGTAAACAGATAAAATATGGAAATTCAAAAATTGGTGAGCTATTAATATAGAATCCAATTTATTTTTACGCATTGCCATTGTACGCTGCATTTTTGCATAAAGCTTTGGAATAGGAATTAAAGTGTCGCCATAATAGCCTAAAAACTTAAGAGCCAAAATGCTAAAATTAAATTGTAAGGGCAAAAAATTAGTATCAATTTTCTCGGCCATTAAAATTTTGATTCGTGATTCATAAGAATAGATTAAATCCGTATCCTGAACAGCCATGGCCAAATAGTTTGTCCAAGGTTTAAGATTTTTTTTAGCCACCGGTATGTCAACACCTGAGATAGCGTTCATATTATAACCTTTATTAAAAGCTGCTTCTAATAATTTTTGCTGACAATTAAAGGCTTGTAACGAATCGCCCTTATCAATAGCCTTTTTATAAGCCGCAACAACAAGATCAGCCGATGAATTATTATCAATAACGGCATGTAGTTTAATTGAAACTGTTGCACTCCGTGTTTTCTTCAAAATAAAATCCAAGGAATCTAAATATTTTTTGTCTTTTAATTTTTGCTTTACCTCATCTTGTGTCAAATTCTTTAATCCTTCAAAAGGTGTATGATTAATTTGTTTGTAAAAATCTTCCCAATTTTCCTTGGCTTGAACATTAACATTAGCCGATTTATTAATACTGGTCTTAATTACATTCAATATTTCATTTGCTCGTTTTTCTTGAAGCTTCAAATTACCTTCTGTGCTTCCTTCAACCGAGCTAAAGGTTTTTATAGAAATATCTGTCATAAAAGGATTATAAATTTTCAGTTTTTCAATTAATTTATTTTGAATAGAAGTATTCAAATTTGTTTTGTTTCTTTCAAAAGGAATAGTGAAGTTTAACTCTCCATTAAAAGTATCAGGTTTAATTACAGCGCCTTCTTCATAAAGCCATTTCGGAAACAAATTCAACAAATCTAAATCCATAGAAGGAACTGAATGCGACCAAGAATAGGTACAACCATATCCCTCTTTTATAAAACCTGAATTGACATTATAAATTTGATTCTTAAAAATATCAGGGATTTTACTTACAGGACTGTAGAGATTTTTCCCATCCTTAGCTCTATTATTCTTAAATATATCAGCAAACAAAACAGGCTTTAGCATAGTGCCATCAAATATTGGAGAACCATGAAGCAAATTATTCTTGCTACAAACAAATTGATCACGCAAAACTATATCTAAATAATATGCATCACCTTTTTTATTAAAAAAACTCTTCAACTCCTTTAAATTTTCCGAACGTAAGAAGACACTATCGCCATCTAAAACAATTTGAACATAGGATTCCATTTTATGCCCTGGATAACTTAAAAAGCAATCGCATTTTGAACTAGCCCTGTTTTTAATTCCATAAGCGTCACTTGGACTTTCAAATTCCCTTTTAGGTAAATAAGGTTTAGCAGCAAATACTTGCGCAACGTATAAAGCACTGCTATCCTTGTTAAAACTAAAACCTAAACCATAATTATCATATTCAGGTTTAATCATATTTTTATAATGTCCGCTCGAATTCTTCCAGCCTGTGTACAAAGCATTCGCAGCTTGTTCGTATGTATTATAAATTTCTACTTTTTTTGCTCCCTTCGGCTTTGTTTCTCTTTTCAAATAAATTTTAATACAATTTTCACCTATTAAGTCGTGTGTTCCTTTGTAATAAAAAACTCTTAGTTGCGGATTTGCTTTATCCGGTTGTTTTTGATCATGACCAACATAGTTGTTAGTCAACATATAATTCGACTGGTCGAGAGCAGCTTCAGCCAAAATTTTATCTTGTGAAAGTGACTCACATTTATTGCTTGAACGAAGTTGATTGAGTTTTTTGGAGAAAATTTCCTCAATAAGTTTGTAATTTATTTTATCGAGATTAATGTCATCATTTGCATTTTGACCAAAGATTGGCGAAACAGCAAATAAATAGATGAATAAAAATATGTAGTATCTAAATCGCAAAATAAAAAACATTGATACACATATAATACTTCAATTAAAATTAATTACAGAAAATTATGAGTTATTTTCTTCTTTTAGGAATAGTAAGGGTATTCCAATCTTGCATTTTAATATGCTTTGCAATAAAAACAATTTGTCCAGCATGGTAACTATAATGAGCCACTTGTCTGTTAATTGCTTCTAAAACTGTATGATTTTCATTTCGAATAGTAACTATTTTAAGTAAATCGTTTGGACTCAGAGAGTCTAGTAATTTTGTTAAAATTAGCCAAGAAGAATTAAATTCATTTAGAATTTGTTCTTTCGTAAGTTCTTTCACTTCAAATTCTTCATCACGATTTCTATCAGGCTTTTCACCATCAGTGGTATAAAAATCTGTAAATCTTGATTTAAGATTACCAATCAAATGTTGCATTATTATGTCAATTGAATTTGATTCTCTATCAATTAAAAAATGAATATCATCGTTTGATAACTGAGCAAAGCTGCCATCAATTTGTTTACGAATAGTGTTAAAATTGTGCTTAATTACTCTTATAAAATCTAATGCTATCTCATTATCCATTTTAAATCTATTTAAACAATTCCATTTTAATTAATTCATCTAAAGAGATTCGCTTATCCTTGTAAATAGCAATAATAAAAGCGTCATTCACTCCTTTTGCTTTAACTATATCAAGTACACTCAACGCTTCATTATACTTACTATACGAACCACAAGTAAAACGCGTTATGCCATCATTATATAACTTCCTTATTACTTTTGGTAATCCTATTAAAGCAGTATAACGGAAATTCTCTTGAATTCGGTAAGCTCCAATTTGAACTTTAAAATCCAAACTATCTAAACTAGCATTACCATATTTTGCTTTAAAATCAGCTACAGTAATTCCAGCTTTCGCAATATCATCACCTTTAATTTGAGAAGAATCAACTTTTGCTAAATTTTGTGCGGTATATTCCTTCGAAAACAATTCAGCATCAATATCCATAACTGTAAAAGTATCTACTAATGCGGTTGAAACATTTTTCTTTAATGTTACACCATTGTATTTGTATATTATTTCATAATCCGCACCTGAAGGTAAATTAACCAAATAAGAACCATTAACAGAATTTGAATTAAATACCCCAGAGAAATCCTTTTTACTCAGTTTAGAAACTACATCTATTTCGGCTGCTACTGGCTGATTATCAAAAGTAACTTGGCCTTTTACCATTAATAAACCCGTTGGTTTACCAAACATACCTGGTTCAACTAAATAAATATCTTGCTTTCCTTGCCCATCTGATTTCTCGGAAGAATAATAGCCACGCTCACCATCAGCAGATACAACATAATACTTATCATCTTGAATAGTATTTACAGGTTTACCCACATTAAATGGCTCATCCCATTTACCGCCCTTCATGTCTGTTCTAAAAATATCATATCCACCTATAGAATTATGCCCTGTTGAACTAAAAAACATTGTTTTACCATCACTATGCACAAACGGAGCATCCTCGTCGTATTTTGTGTTTATAGTTTCGCCCAAATTAGTAACATTGCCCCACGAACCATCAGGCATTGCTGTTGCAAACCAAATATCTCTGCCTCCAAAACCTCCTGGTCTATCGCTAGAAAAATAAATTACTTTCTCATCTGGTGTTAAACAAACATGCCCTTCCCAAGCATTTGAATTGATTCCTTTTAACTTTTCGGGTTTACTCCAAGTGCTTCCTGTAAGTTTACTCATAAAAATATCACCACTACCCGCACCTTGATTTCTGAAGATAAAAAGTTTTTGACCATCGTGCGAAATAGAAACTGGTGCGTCATGACCGTTGGTGATTAATTCTAAAATTGGTTTGGCTTCACCCCATTGATCAGAATCGCCTTTAAAAGAAATGAAAACATCCTCATAAAAAATACCTGTATTACTAGGCCGGTTAGGAACTGATTGACGACCTCCTTTGGATAACAAACCCGAATAAGCGAAAATCATAAACTTCTCCTCAGAAGAAATAATAGGGCAATATTCAGAACCAGCAGTATTTAGCTTACCTTTGAGTGGCGAAATTTTAGCAATTGCACCTTTATCATGGAGCATCTTTGCGTTTTTGCATATTTGTATTTGATGCAAAACTTCTGATTTAACAGTTGAAGACAATTCATTTTTCAAGTATAAATTAAACTGATCCAATGCTAAATTATACTTATCATTATCTTCATAAGCCTTACCTAAAAAGAAATCATAATCAGCCAATTTATCCTTAATACTTTCTGCTGAAATAATCAATTTTTCAGATTCATTGAAATGATGTGGCTCGTAGCTATCGCAAACACCTAACAAATAAGCTAAATATAAATTCTTTGGGTATTTTACATGTAAACTATCGTAAATTGGTAAAGCAGTTAAATATTCACTTTTATTATAAAATTCATCAGCAACCTCTAGGCGCAATTTATCCTTTGGTTTCATTGATTTAAGTAACTCCTCCTTTAACTCTTCGTTAATTTGAGAACTACAAACTTGTGCAACAAATAAAAATACTAAAAAGGCAATTTTTTTCATTTTATAATAGGTTTAATAGTTTAGGCGTATGCACTAACCAATATTAATGCCAAAACCGCCCCGAAATTAACAGATTTTTTCGATAAACAAAGAAAAACGAGGTGAAATTTAACGAATGATGACGATGAATTAACAACTAAACCCGATAATAGGATTTAAAAAATTCACCTTTACTTTCAAGTAAGGTTTTTGCATCGCCTTGCTCAATTATAACTCCCTTTTTAAGAACAATTATTTCGGTAGCATTTTTTATGGTTGATAAACGGTGTGCTACAATAATTGAAGTTCTATTTTGAGTTAAAGTGGCTATAGCTTTTTGTATAACCAGCTCAGATTCAGAATCAATAGAAGATGTTGCTTCATCTAAAATCAAAATAACCGGTTTGTATACAAAGGCTCTAATAATACTAACCAATTGTTTTTGTCCGGCACTAAGAGAAATTCCTCTTTCGCCTACATTAAATTCAAAACCAGAAGGCATTTTCATAATAAAATCATAAGCTCCTAGTAACTTACTGGCCTCAATAACCTCCTCAAGCGAAATTTCTTCATTACCCAAAGTTATGTTGTTATAAATAGTGTCGGAAAACAAAAAAACATCTTGTTGAACAATGGCTATTTTTCTACGCAAAAAATCCAATTCAATGTCGTTGCTTTTAATGGAATCAATATAAATACTACCAGAATTAATATCATAATATCTAGGTAAAAGATTAATAATGGTTGATTTACCCGAACCTGTTTCACCAACAATTGCAAGACTTTCGCCTTGTTTCACTTTAAAGCTAACATTTTTTAAAATTAGCTCGCTATCGTTGTATGCAAAATCAACATTCCTAAATTCAATCTCACCTTTAATTTCAGGTTTTAAAACGCCCTTATTTTCAATACTTTGTTCAATATCCAAAATCTTAAACACGCGCTCCGCCGAAACAATTCCCATTTGCAGTGTATTTAATCTATCAGCCATCATCCTTATGGGGCGAAACAACATATTGGTAAGTAAAATAAAAAAGGTTACCGTACCAGTTGTCATTTCAAGCTTTTCGGCAAAACCCAAATACATAATAACCAAAGCTATAGCTAAAGAAGAAATTATTTCAACTGCTGGAAAAAAAACAGAGTAATACCAAATACTTTTTATGTTTGCATCGCGGTGCTTTTTATTTATTTCATCAAACTTTTCATATTCCTGTTCCTCTCTATTAAAAGTTTGAACTAATTTCATTCCTTGAATATGTTCTTGAACAAATGTATTTAAGTTGGAAACAGCATTTCGAACCAAACCAAATGTGTGAGCCACACCTCTTTTAAAAATTCGCGTTGCAATAATGAGTAAAGGAATTGTGCATAAAACAATTAAAGTTAGTTTAACATGAACAAAAAACATAGTAACAACAAACACAAGCATTGTAAGTATATCACCCATAATAACTATAAAACCTTGACTAAACACATCTGCTAATGCCTCAATATCACTTACCGAACGGGTAACCAACATTCCAATAGGATTGTTATCGAAATACTTAGAATTAAAATTTAAAATGTGCTTGTATATTTTATTTCGCAAATCACTGATAATATTTTGACCAATAAAACTTGTAATGAAAATATTACTGTATTGCAGCAAACCTTCGGTAACTAGAATGACTATTAAAATCAAACTATACTTTACTAAATCTGGATAGTTTTTATGGGAAATTGGTCCATCTATAATTGCTTGTATTAGCAATGGCCTCGAAATAGTTAAAGCAGAAAGAATAATTGTTACAAGCAATGCCAAATAAAAGTATTTCTTGTAAGGACTAACGTAAGCAAATATTCGTTTAATTACCTTCCAATCAAAGCTTTTCCCTTGCGCCTTCCCTGAATCACTCATTTATAAAAATAGATTTTGGATAAATAATATTTGTTAAAAATAAAGCTTGTGCTGGAACTGAAAAGCCTGCATTATTCCTATTCTTAGAATCAATGATTTTCTGAAATTGCTCTAAGGTAATTTTACCTTTACCAACTTCTAAAAGAGTACCAACAATTGCTCTTACCATGTTTCGTAAAAATCTATTGGCTGTAATATTAAAAACAAAACATCCCTCCTCTTCTTTCCAAAAAGCCTCAGTAACATTACAGTTATTATTATTAACTTGAGTATGCAATTTACTAAAGCTTGTAAAGTCTTTGTTGTTCAGTAAAAGTTCTGCAGCTTTGTTCATTAATCCTAAGTTTAAATCACCCCAAACATAATAACTCGTTTCTGTTAAAAAAGGATTTTTACTACGAGCAATAAAATACTGGTAACTTCTAAAATCAGCGCTAAATCTTGCATTAGCATCGTCAATTACTTTATAAACGTTACTAACAGCTATATCAAACGGCAACAACTTATTTAATTTGTAGATAAAGTGTTCCTTATTATCAATTTTATGTTGGGTAACAAAATGAGCGAAATAATCTTTTGCATGAACTCCTGTATCCGTTCTGCCACATCCAACAACATCATCAACATCAGCTAACAAAAACTTAATTTTTTCGATTAAAACGCCTTGAATCGTGTTTGGAGTATTTTTTTGTATTTGCCAACCGTTGTAATTTTTACCGTTATAGGCCAGTTGCAAAAAATACTTATGCTGCATAATTTTTAAACTCTAACACCAAAAACCAAAATATCATCTACCTGTTCCAAATCACCTCTCCAGTCTTCGATAGTTTGATTTAATACTGTCTTTTGCTCAGAAATTGGATGTTTACTAACTTTTACAAGTAAATCACGGAAATGACTTACCATGAATTTTTTTCCTCTTGGTCCACCAAATTGATCGGCATAACCATCACTTGAAGCATAAACCGTATCTCCCTTTTCTAGTTTAATTACATTATTTTTAAATACAGTTTCTCCTGAACCATGATGAACACCAACTGGGAATTTATCAGCAGCAAATTGAATTAATTCTCCATTTCTAACAATATATAAAGGATTAAATGCCGCGGCATATTGCAACTCCAAAGTTTTTAAATCTATGCAACACAGAGTCATATCCATACCATCCTTTGCTTCCGAACCATTATCAGTTAAATGACCATGATGCAAAGTCTTTCTAACGCCATCTTTCAAGCGATTCATTATTTCTGCAGGAGTTACAACTTCTGGAATTGAGATAATTTCCTTTAACAAATTAAAGCCAACAATACTCATAAATGCACCTGGAACTCCATGTCCTGTGCAATCAACTGCAGCGAAGTACACCTTCCCATTTTTCTCATCCATCCAGTAAAAATCACCACTCACAATATCTTTTGGCTTAAATAAAATGAATGAATTTGGAATTATCTTCTTTACCAGTGCTTCAGGAGGTAAAATGGCTTGTTGAATTCGCTTAGCATATTTAATACTATCTGTAACCTGATTGTAAACAGTTTCCAACTCGTGGCTCTTTTGTTGAATTTCCTCCTTTTGACGAACAACCTCTTCGGTACGTTCAATAACTTTTTGCTCTAAAACTCTTTCATTTTCACGCAAATCAACACGCATTTTTAACAAAGCGTGTCCCAAAGTATCGTCTTTACTTAGAGGCTCAAAATGCGACTCGAAATTACCACTACCCACTTGATTAGCAAACTCAGTAGTACTTTCCATTGAGTTAACTAAGCCTTCAAGTGCAGTTCCCATTTCTCCAATTTCATCACCACGTTTTTTAATCTTATCCTTAGGCATAATACCTAAACTCATGCTTTGCAGCATACCTTTTAATTTGGCAATTGGTTTCACAATAGAACGAGCTGTGAATATTGCTGTAAATACACCACCCAAAACCAAAGCTATACCTAACCATCTCACAAAAAATTGCAGGAAGGTAAAAGATTCATTCATCTTATCAATTGAAATAGCCGCATGCTCCTTTTCCGAATCAGTTAAGTGAGAAAGTTTTGTATCAATGTTTTTTAGTTTATCGTCAATTTCCTCAAAAGGCAAACGAACCGCAAATAATACGTTTGCATCGTTATAAGCTGTAAACGAATTTAATTGAGCCATTATCTCAGTTTGATAGTGAGTAAAAAGCTCATCTGTTGATTTAAAAATAACACTTATCTCAGTTTTTTCGTCTGGAGTCCATTTGGTTGATAGAGTTTCGATTCTTTTTCTAACTTCGGGATATTTCACCGAAATTAGTTTACGCAAAGTATCTTTAAAAGGAAAAGTATCAGGAGATGGTACATGGTACCATTTGGTAATTAAATTTTGAGATTGTTGTAAAAGTAAATGGAACTCATCCAAGGCTGTGATACTTGGTGTAACTACCTTAACAACTTTATCTGTGGTGTCCTTACTGTTGTTAATAGTTTTATTGGTAAATAAGAATGAAATGACCGTTAAAATGATCAAAACACCAAAACCTAAACCAATTTTTTTTCCTATTGTAAATTTCACAAAACTATCTTATGGGGTTTAAAGATAGTTAATTTTTCTTTGCTTCGTCCAATTTTTTCTTAAAATCATCGCGATTTACGAAATCATTTAATTGGTGGTAAATACCCTGCAAACCTTCTAAAACATCCACATCTTTAGGGTTAACTTCATAAGCTTTTAACATAAATGGTAATGCTTGTTTATATAAAGCTTCGGCATTTGTTTGAGCCTTATCTAACTCTAATAAATCAGCATCAATAGCTAAATTATTGATAATGTTAACCCCTTGGTTGTAGTATAAAATACCTATGTTTTTGTTTACACTTAAATCATTTGGATTGAGATTTAAAGCTTTTAACAAGTAAACTTTAGATAATTGAAGATTATTAGCACTAGATGAACGATTGAAACCCTCTAAATAAGTTGATCCCATAGCTCTATAATAAGTAAAATACGGGGTGTTAGAATCATAACTAGCATCTAAGCGCTTATTGATATCAATAAATGCATTAAAATTATAATCAGCAATATCTGCGTTTAAAGTATCTTTAGATATTCTAGTAGCATCATTGTTATACTTTGAAGCTAAAAACATTAAGCTTTTGGTAATCAATGGTTTCTCGTCGGCACTTTCAGTAAAACTTAAAGCTTTAAAATAACAATCAACTGCAATATTACGATACTCTGATTTATTATCACCTGATTGTTTAGCCTTATAAAGTTCCTTATAAACGTTAGCTTTCATATAATGTAATTCGTAAACATTACTTGTGCTTGCGTCCAAGGCAGCTTCGTCTATGCTAGTTTTAGCCGAATCAAGGCTTTTTCTAATCAACTGTTCATAAGCTAGTTTAACCTTGCTTAATTGCGCAACAGATACTTGAGTTGATAAACTCAACGCTATAATTAAAAACGATATGTATTTAAACTTACGCATTAATGTATAACCTCCGCAGCTAATTGATCTAAAGTTGAACTTACTTTTAAACCAGCTTTAGCAGCTGATGCCTTATTTAACTCAAATTTTTGTTTATTTTCCTGAATAATAAAGTTAATTGTAGAACCAACTTTTGCTAAACCGTTCTTTTCAGTAATTACAAGAGTACCTTTTCCCTTTGCTTTTGTTAAAGCATCCGCCAAATTTCCCGATTTATCAGGCATCAAGAAAAGAATATTAGCCTTTTCAGCTTCCTTAATCGTGGAAACTGTTTTAATCTCAATTTTTTGATCCCCTACTAATTTGGTAGAAGCCATTTTATTTAACTCAGTAACTAAATTGGCGTTATCGCCACACAATGCAATAACAAAATTGCCATTTTTACTTGGCCATTCGAAATAACGGGTGAAATTATATATGAAAACGGCTTTAATTTTAGCGTTTGTGTCATCCTTTTGGTAATAACTGTAGTCAACCACATCAGCTGACATTAAGATAAAACCTAAAACTATGACTAAAATTTTTTTCATACGGCAGACACAAACCAAAAGATGTGCCAAAATTTATTTAAGGTAAAATTATAAATAAAAATCAAATAAAAAAAATCTTGAAGTATCTTTACACTTTATGCACGAACTGAAATTTTTGAATAAATACTTTTTAAAGTATAAGTATAGATTGTTACTTGGTATTATAGCAGTTGCAGCATCTAATATATTCTTTCTAGGACGCGGTGTTTATGTTAAAAAAGCTACTGATGAACTTTGTAAAAACATTCTAGCTAATTCAGTAGGAGATGCTTCAACTTATTTAAAATTTACACTGATTTTTTTAGGCCTTTCAATTGCCGGAGGTATATTCATGTTTTTAATGCGTCAGTTTATTATAGTTGTTTCAAGATTAATTGAATATGATTTAAAAAATGAGATTTACGCACATTATCAAAAACTAGATTCTGACTTTTATAAAAAAAATCACACTGGCGATTTAATGAATAGAATTAGCGAAGATGTTGGTAAGGTTAGAATGTTTACTGGACCAGTAATTATGTATTTGGTAAATACTTTTGTTACCGTTACCACTGTGATAATTTTTATGTGCCAGGAAAGTGTTGAGCTAACGCTTTGGGTTATTGCCCCTTTGCCCGTTTTATCTTTTATTATTTTCAAGGTAAGTAATGCTATCAATAAAAAAAGCACTTTGGTTCAGCAGGAATTATCGGTACTAACAGGCAAAACACAAGAAAGCTTTTCGGGGGTAAGAGCTATAAAATCATTTGGAAGAGAATTTTACTTTACTAACAGTTTTAACGAAAGTTCTAAAAAGTATAAAAACTTGAGTTTGAATTTAACCAGAACTGAAGCTTTATTTCAGCCATTTATGGTATTAATGGTTGGCTTAAGTTTAGTATCTATTGTATATTTTGGAGGGAAACTTTATATACAAGACAAAATAAGTATTGGAAATTTTCCGCAATTTGTATTTTATGTTTTTAATTTAACTTGGCCATTTGCATCTTTAGGTTGGATAAGTTCTTTAACACAAAGAGCCGCTGCTTCGCAAAAACGAATAAATGAATTTTTAGCAACTAAACCTCAAATTGTTAATTCAAATAATGAACCAATAGAATATAAAGGTGAAATTGAATTTAACAATGTAACTTATACCTATCCCGAATCTGGAATAGTAGCTTTGAAAAATCTTAGCTTTAAAATTAATAAAGGTGAAACAATTGGAATAATTGGTACTACGGGGAGCGGAAAAACAACACTTTTAAATTTACTATTAAGGTACATTGAAAATGAAAAAGGTTCAATTAACATAGATAATCAAGATATTAAGAAAATTAATTTAAATGCATTTCGCCAACAAACCGGTACTGTAAATCAGGATGTATTTTTATTTTCAGATACAGTTAAAAACAACATTGCTTTTGGTTTGGAAAACAAATTAAATAATGATGAAATTGTTTTTGATGCTGCTAAAAAGGCTGATGTTTACAATAACATTATGCAATTTGAAAATAAGTTCGAAACTATGATTGGCGAGCGCGGCGTAACATTATCAGGTGGTCAAAAACAACGCATTTCAATTGCACGAGCTTTAATTAAAAAACCAAAAATACTTTTGTTAGATGATTGCCTAAGTGCATTAGATAATAAAACGGAAGAAAACATTCTGAATGCACTACAAACTGAATTTAAGAATAGAACAACAATTATAGCAAGCCATAGAATTTCAGCTTTAAAGCATTGTAATAAAATAATGGTTTTAGACAAAGGCGAATTAATTGAGTTTGGAACAAAAGATGAATTACTTGCAAAAGGTGGTTATTATGCTCAAATTGAAGAAATGCAGAAAGTTGAATTTGCCGATTAAAGAGAAATTTCATGAACGTATTTTCTAGAAATAAAATAAATTTTCCAATATATTTTTTACTACTAACACTATTTTTGGCCAGCTGTGGCAAAGTTCCAACAACCGAACCAAACGAAACTTTTGATCATTTTATTGGAGACTTTGAATCGGGTAATTTAAATAATTTTCATTTTTTAGTTGTTGATTCAAGTGTTAATACTAACATTGTTTCTAATCCTGTAAGAAGAGGAAATTTCGCCTTGAAAAACACTTTACGTCCAAACGACTTTATTAATAACGGATACCGAACAGAACTTGCCATATACAATTGCGCAAAATATAAAACAGAAGTGTATTACGGATTTAGTTTTATGATTGATAGCAGTTATTCCGACAACCAATACAATTTAATTTGTCAGTGGCAAGACTTACCTTATTACATTCAAGCCGAAAACTGGGAGCCAGATCCTAATTTAAGAGGCTCTTCACCTCCCCTAGCATTGGTTTATTTGAATGGTAATTTAGAAATTAAAATGAATGAAAATCCATCGTCAAACAATCAAACGTTTTTGGTAGGTGCTTCACAAACTATAAATAAAGCGCAATGGTATGATGTTGTCGCACATATTTATTGGAGTGATGATGAAACAGCTTATACAGAATTTTGGCTTAATGGAAATTTAATCACACCATTTAACGGAAATGATTTTAAATACTACAAAAGAAATTTATATAACCGAGCTGGTAACTATTTTAAATTTGGACAATACCGTGGAAAAAATCAGCCTGCAAATAGCAACATCATTTATTTTGATGAAGTAAAAATTGGTTCAACTTATAATGAAGTAGCACCATGATAAAAAAACTATTCATCTGCTTCCTTTTTATACATTTCCTTTTTCAAATAAAAGCTCAGGAGAACTATGTATTTGATAAAAACCAAATTTCGGTAGACTTTGGTAGCCTAAGAAATAGATACTTATACCCTATCACAAACATTAGTTACAATTCGCCTGTTTTAAAAAAATTTAATGTAAAATTTAATGGTCGTTTGCGTTCATACGGTAGTTTATTTTTCTTTAGCAAAAGTGCTTATGATTTAACACCAACAGTCGAATATATTTTCTTAAGAAACACAAAACATATTCATTTATCATTAGGAGCAGGCTTAGATGCCCGTTTAAGATTTGTGAATGATATAAGAAGTAATGCAAAAAGTAGTGCTGAACCAATTATAACTAGCGTATTGTACGGCATTCATAACAAATTCAGCTATTCTATACCCATTTGGTCAAGATTCTATTCCAATGGAATTTCATTTAGCTCCTTACCAGAGTTAAAATTTAAATTCAGTAATCGCTTTTTATTACTTGCCAGATATGAAATTAGTTTATTAAAAATATACAAAACCAAAACACACGAATGGCGTCGCGACTGTTTTATTGGAGCAAGTTTTTTATTTTAAAAAATTGAGGGAAAGAATTTCTTTATAAAATCTTTATATTTTAGAGCATATCTTCGTTTAATGAATTTCTACAACACCAGAAAATACAAAAAAAGTGTTCAGTACCTTATCTGTATAGCTCTTGTTTTATTTACTTCTGGAATTTGTTTTGCTGGCACCTCTTTTATAGGTTATAAAATTGTAGCGCTAATATTACTAATGAATGTATCAATAATGGCTATGTTATTTGACATATTGCCAGTTTTGGTTGCTGCCATTCTAAGCGCTTTAATTTGGAATTTCTTTTTCATACCACCCATCTACACTTTTCACATTAATAGTGCAGAAGATTTACTCATGTTTTTCTTGTATTTTTTAGTTGCCTTTATCAATACAGTTTTAACATTTAAAATTAGAAAAGAAGAAAAAAAAGTTAGGGATAAAGAAGAAAAGGAAAAAACGATTAAACTCTACAACACACTTCTTAATTCGCTTTCACATGAATTAAGAACACCAATTTCGACAATCATTGGAGCTATAGATACTTTGAAAGATAATCAAGAAAAACTTTCCCATGAAAACCAAATTGAGTTACTTAATCAAATTGATAATGCTAGTATTCGCTTAAATAGACAAGTCGAAAATCTTCTTAATATGAGTCGCCTAGAAACTGGCATGCTTAAGCCTAACGTAGATTGGTGCGACACAAATGAATTAATCTATTCTGTCATCCAAAAATACGCTGAGATAAAAACTCATTCTATTAATTTTAGAGCTAAAGAAGATTTACCTTTATTTAAATATGATAGAGGATTAATTGAACAAGTTTTACAAAATTTAATTCATAATTCAATTAATTATACCCCTAGCGGTACTATTATTACTATAAGTGCTAGGCATGAATTCAACAATTGTGTGATAGAAATTTCAGATAATGGTAATGGAATTCCTGAAAATGAGTTTAACAATGTTTTTAACAAGTTTTATCGACTACCAAATAGTAAGGCTGGAGGTAGTGGCTTAGGACTATCAATTGTGAAAGGATTTATAGAAGCGCACAACGGAACTATAGAACTTAAAAAATCAATAAATAGTGGCGTTCAATTCATTATAAAAATTCCAACACAAGTATCTTACCTTAATAATTTAAAAAATGAATAAGGCAGAAATTTTAATTATTGATGACGAGCCTCAAATTAGAAAACTTCTAGAAATAACTTTAGAAAGTAATGATTATAAAGTTTGGCAAGCTGAAACAGCAAAAGAAGGAATTATAATGGCTGCAAATCATCCACCGGAACTTATTTTACTTGACATAGGTTTACCTGATAAAAGCGGGCATGAAGTTTTAAAAGATTTAAGAGCTTGGTATAACAAATCTATAATCATACTATCAGTTCAAAATAACGAATCTGATATAGTTACAGCCTTAGATAACGGCGCAACAGATTACTTAACAAAACCTTTTCGAAATGCAGAACTATTGGCTCGGATTCGTTCAGCTATAAGAAGAAACCAAACACCTAACAATAACAATATTATAATTTGTGGTGACTTAGAAATAAATCTTACCGCAAGAACAGTCAAAAAAAATAGCGAACACATTAAACTTACAACAACAGAATTTAACTTGCTACTACTGTTAGCAAAAAACGAAGGTAGAGTACTAACTCATCAATACATTTTGAAAGAAATATGGGGAGTTGGTTCTCAAACCGAAACACAATACTTAAGAGTTTTTATTGGAACACTGCGTAAAAAAATTGAAACTAACCCTAATTTGCCGACTCATATAAATACTGAAAGCGGCGTTGGATATAGGTTTACATAAACGTCTTTATAATTTCTTTATATTATATTGATATAGTTTTACAATTTACCATTACCATTTGAGAGAAATTTGCTGTCAAAATCTAGCAAATGAAAATCGCAAAAAATGGAATTAGCAACAAAATAACTGCAGCCTCGCTGTTAGTTGCTTTAGGAATAATTTATGGTGATATAGGTACAAGCCCTCTTTATGCTTTAAGAGCTGTTATTGGAGAAAGAGAAATAAACGAAGCCTTGGTTTATGGAGGTGTTTCGTGTATATTTTGGACACTCGTCTTTCAAACAACAATTAAATACATATGGCTTACTTTAAAAGCTGATAACGATGGGGAAGGTGGTGTTTTTTCATTATATGCATTGGTAAGAAAATACAGTAAAAAACTTATAATCCCAACCATAATTGGTGCCACAGCTTTACTTGCAGATGGTATTATCACACCGCCTATCTCAGTAGCATCTGCAATTGAGGGTTTAAGTATGGTAAAAGGTTTAGAAAACACTGTTGTAGCGGGCAACAATTTTACAGTTGGTATTGTTATCTTAATTTTATCATTACTATTCTTTTTTCAAAGATTTGGAACCCAAGTTATTGGTAAAGCATTTGGACCAATAATGACGATATGGTTTTCAATGCTATTAATCATTGGAATCTCTCAAATTTTCCTTTTCCCTAATGTTTTAAAAGCTTTAAGTCCAACCTATGCCTATGATTTACTTGTGCACTATCCAAAAGGATTTTGGTTATTAGGCGCTGTTTTCCTTTGCACAACTGGTGCCGAAGCTTTGTATTCAGATTTAGGACATTGTGGAATTAAAAACATTAGGATTACTTGGGTGTTTGTTAAAATTAGCTTAGTTGCCTGCTATTTAGGTCAAGCTGCATGGTTAATGACTCAAGGCATAAACAAACTGGATGGTAGAAACCCATTTTTTGAAGTTATGCCAAACTGGTTTTTACTACCAAGTATAATTATTGCAACAGCAGCAACTATAATTGCCTCCCAAGCTTTAATAAGTGGAAGCTTTACTCTTATTAGCGAAGCCATGAACTTAAATTTTTGGCCAAGAGTTGGTGTAAGGCAACCTTCCGAAACAAAAGGACAAATCTACATTCCAAGTGTAAACAACATCCTTTGGTTTGGTTGTATTTTAATGATATTATACTTCCGCGAATCGAGCCATATGGAAGCAGCTTACGGATTTTCGATTACCATAGCCATGATTATGACTACTATACTATTGAACTACTTTTTAATTTATAAACTTAAATGGAATACCATTTTTGTAGTAACACTTTTAATATTATTTGCTACCATTGAAACTTCTTTCTTTATAGCTAACGTGGCTAAAATAAAAGAAAGATGGATGTTTCTATTCTTCGAATTATTTATTTTCCTTACAATGTATGTTTGGTACTATGCCAGAAAAATAAATAATCAATTCACTCAGTTTATCGATTTAGGCAAGTATGCTAACTTATTAAAAGAATTAAGTTTTGATGAAAGCGTACCAAAATTTTCGACGCACTTAATCTATTTAACAAAGGCTAACACACGCCATGAGATTGAAGAAAAAATTATCAAATCCATTTTTGCAAAGAAACCCAAAAGAGCTGATGTTTATTGGTTTGTACATATACATAGAACTGAGCAACCTTACACCCTATCTTACAACGTTTCCGAACTTATAGATGACAAGGTAATAAAAGTAAATATCAATGTTGGTTTTAGAATTCAACCGAGAACAGAACTTTATTTCAAAAAAATTGTTCAAGATTTAGTCAGTCAAAAAGAATTAAACCTACATATTCGGCCCGATGGATCAAGCAAATACAATAATGAGCCTGATTTTAAATTTATTGTTATTGAAAAATTTCTTTCAGTTGAAAATGAATTTGCATTACGAGAAGGGATTTTACTTAACTCCTATTTTTGGTTAAAACGCCTTGGTCAAAGCGATGAAAAAGCCTTTGGTTTAGATAAAAGCGATGTAATTATTGAACAAATTCCTTTGCTATACAACAAAACCAATCAAATTGAATTAAAAAGAGAATTAAATAATACTATTTAAAAATATCATCATGAAAAAAATAATTGCAAGCCTTTTCACACTATCCTGTCTAACATCAAATGCTCAAATTGCTGAAGCTTTAAAACCTGAAATTATGGATAGTATTGAATCTACAAAACAAAAAGGCGAACCCTTTGAAGGTATTGAAACCAATTGGCAAAATGGAAGCGATAGACGAGAAACAAATATTTTCAAAAATTTAAAGTACTTTTCTCCAAGTTTATTAATTGATGTAAACTATACTTACTCTTTTAACAAACCTAATGATAACACTGTGGTAGGTTCAACAGCATTAGCTCGAAATAATGAAATACAACTTTCAGCATTGCATTTTGGAGGTGACTTTAATTACAAAAATGCACGAGCCCGCTTTATGACACAATTTGGAACACGTTCAATTGTTGTACCTCGAAATGATTTCAGCCCTTATCGAGGACAGTACCAATTAGCTAATGTTTATAGATATTTAAGTGAAGCCTATACAGGCTACCACATAAACAAACTGCATGGAATTAACATTGATGCAGGCTTATTTATGTCTTACGTTGGATTGAATTCATTTTATCAGGCGGAGAATTGGGAATACCAAGCATCATTTACATCTGATAATACGCCTTGGTTCTTCAATGGAATTAGAATACAAATATTTCCAAGCAAAAACTTAAAAATAGAACCTTGGATAATAAATGGTTGGCAGAGTTATGGAAAATTTAACACCTTGCCAGGTTTTGGTGGAAATATAACATGGATGCCTAATAGTAATTTAAAATTATTAAGCAATAACTACTACGGAACCGATGCTGCTGGCTTACCAAAAAGAAAAAGATTTCATTCTGATAATAGTTTATTGGTGAGATATTTTAACAAACCCGAAAGTAAAGCTTTATCTAAAATGGCATTCTCATTAACTGGCGATATTGGATTTGAAAAAGGAGCTGGTGTAAATGGTTTTAAAGATGGAGACAGTTTACAAGGACCTGCACAATATTTTGCAAGCGCTATGTTTTATAACAGAATTTGGTTCGCAAAAAACAAATTTGCGTGGACTTTTGGTGGAGGAATTATGACAAACCCTGGCCGCTACTTGGTGCTTTATCCAACGGGACAAGCAAGTCCTTTACCTAACATAAATAATCCTACACAAACAGAAGGAGCGTTTCCGTTTAGCGCTAATCCTGGAGATGTCTTCAAAGGTTGGGATTGCTCCAGCAATTTCGATTTTTTACCAAATCAGAGTTTTACTTTCAGAATAGAATATGTTTATCGTCATGCTAATGTACCTTATTTTGCTGGGAAAGGAGGAGTTACATCGCAAACAGGATTAACCACAACTCCTCTAGATCCCAATTGGCGTCCTGATTTAGTAAAATCTGAAAGCAGAATAATCTTAGCACTACTTTTTAGGTTATAAATTAAAATACACTTAACCTTATTTAATTTAAGGTATCCAATCTTTACGTAACTTGCACTTAAATATGAAAGCTGCAATTAATGTAAAATATGGACCACCAGAGGTTGTTCAAGTAATGGAAGTAGATAAACCTACACCAAAGAACAATGAAGTACTTATTAAAATATATGCTACTACTGTTAATAGAACAGATTGTGGATTTAGAAGTGCTGAATACTTCATTTCAAGATTTTGGAGTGGATTATTAAAACCAACAAACAAAATCCTTGGCAACGAATTTTCTGGTGTAATTGAATCAATAGGAAGCGAAGTAACTGAATTTAAAATTGGTGATAAAGTTTTTGGTTATAATGATAAAACATTTGGTACACACGCCGAATATTTATGCATAAATGAAAAAGCCACACTTACAACAATGCCTAATAATTTAAGCTTTACACAAGCGGCTGCATTAACCGAAGGTGCTCACTATGGATTATGCGATATACGAGCAGCGAAAGTTAAAGCTGGACAAAATGTTTTAGTTTACGGAGCAACTGGAGCTATTGGTTCATCAGCCGTTCAAATTCTAAAACATATGGGAGCTAACGTAACTGCGGTATGCAACACAAATAATATAGCGCTAGTTAAATCATTAGGAGCAGATTTAGTTATTGATTATACAAAAGAGGATTATACAAAAACAGATATGAAGTATGATTTTGTTTTTGATGCCGTTGGAAAAACTTCCTTTGGAAAATGTAAACCCATTTTAAATGAAACTGGAATATACATATCAACGGAACTAGGAAAGAATGGACAAAATGTTTTTTTAGCACTTAAGCCGAAGTTCCTTAGCAAGAAACGTGTTTTATTTCCTATACCAACAATTACAAAAGAAGATGTGGTTTATTTAAAGGAATTAGCTGAAGCAGGAAAATTTGCTCCGGTAATTGACGAAAGAAAATTTACTTTAAATGAAATTATTGAAGCTTATAAGTATGTTGAAACAGGTCAAAAAATTGGAAACGTAGTTATTGAAATAAATTAAGTTTATTCCCAACTTTTACATTTTATTTCCTTACCATATGCCAAAACATCAACCCACCTATACTAAGTACTAAAGAATCTTCATCAAGTTTCTCAATTTTATAATTTTGCGCCTCTTTTAATGTAGGTTGGAAATGAGTTGAATATTTTATAGAAGATACCTCATAAGTATAAATACTATCGCCGCGTAATTCATACGTATATCTATAAAGGTTAAAATCATTTTCATCCTCGGTTAAAATTTGAAACTTAATACCTTTAATTTTTACGTTAATTAAAGTCCCATTTTCCTTTTTTAAAACCCAATCACCCTCAATAGTTATCTTTTTATCTACTTTTTTTGAATTACATGACAATAAAACTAAAAAGAGAAAGAAAATAACTGAAATAAATTTACAAACTATGCTCATCTCTACATTTCAATAATCATAAACTCTGTACGACGATTTTGAGCTTTACCTTCAGTTGTAGCATTACTAGCAATTGGTTTAATACTTCCATAACCCTTTGCGGTTAATCGCTCAGTACTAACTCCTTTTTCAACTAAGTACTTTTTCACAGCCTCAGCACGCTCAGTACTTAATTTTAAATTATCTGCTGCATTACCCACATTATCAGTATGACCTTGTATCTCAACTGTTAACTTTGGATTCTCTTTCATGTACTGAACAAATTCATCCAAAACTAAATACGACTGAGGGTACAAATCGGCAGCACCTGTTGAATAATAAATATTATTAATCACAAATGATTTTCCTTTCTCAGCTTTCTCCATTTTCAACTCTACTGGCTTTGCAGGAATATCTTTTGTAACATCTTTTACGCCCACCACAGATGATGTAAAAGCGTGA
>CAZRUA010000057.1:0-22337 GCA_964603125.1 uncultured Flavobacteriaceae bacterium
TAGGTATTTCTGTATCACGTGTGGGTGGTAACGCTCAAATTAAATCAATGAAAATAGTAGCTGGTACTTTAAAATTAGATCAAGCTCAATACCGCGAATTAGAAGCGTTTGCAAAGTTTGGTTCTGACTTAGATGCTGGTACAAAATCAATATTAGATAAAGGTGCACGTAACGTGGAAATCCTAAAGCAAGGACAATTCTCACCTCAACGTGTTGAACAACAAATTGCAATTATTTACTGTGGTACACGTGGTTTATTGCGTAATGTGCCAGTTGCAAAAGTTCGTGATTTTGAAAAAGAATTTTTAGATGTATTAGAGCGTAAACACAAAAATGTATTAGATGGTTTAAAAGCTGGACAATACACTGATGAGATTACAAATACATTAGAAGAAGTAGCGAAAGAAGTATCAAAATCGTTTAATTAATTGAAGAAACAGGATATTAGAAGTAAAATTTTACTTCTAATATCTAAGTTCTGAAATCTATAATTAGGAAATGGCTAATTTAAAAGAAGTACGAAATAGAATTGTCTCTGTAGGTTCTACTATGCAGATTACTAGTGCCATGAAAATGGTTAGTGCTGCCAAGCTGAAACGTGCTCAGGATGCGATTACTCAAATGCGTCCTTACGCTAATAAACTGAAAGAGATTTTACAAAACCTAAGTGCTAGTTTAGACACTTCAGAAAACGTATATGCACGTAAAACTGAAGCTAAAAAAGTTTTATTAGTTGTTGTTTCATCTAATAGAGGTTTGGCTGGAGCTTTTAATGCAAACGTTATTAAACGTGCTTGGACATTAATTCGCACAGATTATGCTAATGCAAAAGTATCTATTTTACCAATTGGTAAAAAAGCAAATGATGCATTTAGAAGAACTGAACATATTGTAAAAAGTGATAATTTACCTGAATCAGCAAGCGAATTGTTTGATGGCTTAAATTTCACGAGTGTTGCTGCATTAGCTGAAAAAGTGATGGCTACATTTGTTAGTGGTGAATTTGATAAGGTTGAAATTATTTACAATCAATTTAAAAACGCTGCAGTTCAAATTATTGTTAACGAAGAGTTTTTACCAATTAATACAACTGAATCGGCTGCATCTACAGGTAGTTCGGTTGAATATATTTTTGAACCTGGCAAAAAAGAAATCGTTTCTGATTTAATTCCTCGTTCATTAAAAACACAATTTTACAAAGCAATTTTAGATTCTCATGCTTCTGAGCATGGTGCTCGTATGACAGCAATGCATAAAGCTACCGATAATGCTAAAGAAATTCAACGTGAATTAAAAATATCTTATAACAAAGCTCGTCAGGCAGCTATTACTAACGAAATTTTAGAAATTGTTGCTGGTGCTGAAGCCTTGAATGGATAAGGTTTGTCTCAAATTATTTTAACAAAAAAGTCTCAGTTAGCGCTGAGACTTTTTTGTTTTTGCAACTATTATGTTTTATGAAACCGTTCAACTTGGAGACTACCAATTCCTTCTCAAAACACTATTTATGTAAATAATCATTGCTATATTCCATATTAAAATACACCTACATATTGCTATAAATACTAACTTTGCAGCCAAATTAATGGAAAATTCTTCGGAAATAGTGGTGCAAAATCCTACTTATGGAAAGTTAGCTGGTTTTATGAAATTGGCTAAAATTAACCTATCACTTCTTGTAGTATTTTCTGCAGCTCTTAGTTATTTAACCATTGCCGAAACATTTGAATTAAAAGTTTTACTTGCTTTAATTTTTGGAGGTATGCTTGTTACAGCCTCTGCCAATGCGTTTAATCAGGTTATTGAAAAAGACTTAGATAAATTAATGCGAAGAACTCAAAACAGACCTCTTCCATTAAATATTTTAACTCGACCAGAAGCTACAATATTTGCTGCGCTTATTGGGGTCTTAGGTGTTGGATTAATTTGGTATTATACCAATACATTAAGTGGCATTTTAAGCCTTACATCTATTCTACTTTACACCTTGTTTTACACGCCTCTAAAACGAAAAACACCTTTTTCGGTTTTTGTTGGTGCTGTGCCAGGAGCTATGCCAACCTTAATTGGAGCTATAGCTGGTTCACATGGGTTCGGCGAAATTAGTATGGGTGCTTGGATATTGTTTTTTATTCAATTTATGTGGCAATTTCCACACTTTTGGGCTATTGCCTGGGTTCAGCACGATGATTATCAAAGAGCTGGTTTTTTTATGCTTCCATCGCATGGTGGGCGAAACGCAAGCAGTGGCTTTCAAATTATTATTTACACTTTATTTTTAGTACCTATTAGTCTACTACCATTTATATTTCAAATGCCTGGCTTTGCTCCTGGCCCCTACACTACTATTGCTGTGCTTGCGGTTAACTTTTTGTTTTTCATTCAGGCATATCGTTTATATAAATTACAAACCGTTGAAGCTGCTCGTAAGCTGATGTTTGGTTCGTTTTTATATTTACCCGTTGTTCAATTAGCATTATTCATTGGTATAAAATACATCATTTAAAATGGCAAAACATAAATATTCCCCCGAAGAACTTTTGATTCGTCAAAAAGCCCAAAGAGCTCTAATGTACTGGTCGTTGGTTAGTATAGTAATGTTTTTTGGAGGCTTTGTAAGTTACCGATTAGTTGCAAGAAAAGACAGTGGCTGGTTACAATTTGACGTCCCAGAAATATTCTTTATCAGTACTGCAGTTATACTTTTAAGCAGCTTGACATTATATTTAGGGCAAGGAGCAATTAAAAAGGGTAATTTACAGCAAACCAAACTTTTTTTAATCGCAACATTACTACTTGGGCTTTATTTTACCTTCACGCAGTTTCAAGCTTGGGGAATTTTAATGAAAAGTGGTATTTTCTTGGCCGGTAAGCAAGCTAATAATGCAGGATCGATATTTTATATCATTGTTTATTTACATTTAGCTCATATGATTGCGGCTATTTTCTCCCTAATTTACACCCTAAATAAAACCTTTAAAAATGGCTATTCATCGACAGATTATCATGGTATAACTTTAACCTCAATTTTTTGGCATTTTCTCGGAATTTTATGGGTGATTTTATTTCTTTTTTTGTATTTTATTCACTAAACTTGCATCCGATTTCACAATTTAATAAAAATTAACATTTATGGGTCACGCAGCAACAGCAGATTTCAATCCCAAAACAGCATGGCACGGAGGCCAATCACCATTCCGTATGAGTTACGGTAAAATGATGATGTGGTTTTTCCTAGTTTCCGATGCTTTAACATTTTCAGGTTTATTATGTGCTTATGGTTTTGCACGTCACAAGGCGGCAGATGCATGGCCTTTAGCTGAATCAGTATTTACTCATTTTCCTTTTGTTAAAGCACACGTGCCTTTAGCTTATGTAGGTTTAATGACATTTATATTAATCATGTCTTCAGTTACAATGGTATTAGCTGTAGAGGCAGGTCATCGTAATGACAGAAAAGGAGTAACTATTTGGTTGTTGTTAACAATCATTGGAGGTGCAATGTTCGTAGGCTCTCAAGCTTGGGAATGGTGGCATTTCATTGAAGGAACTGAAGAGGGCGCACAAAGGTTACTTTGGAATGATGAGCTAGGGAAATATGAATTAGGTACATTCAATGGAGCTAACATGGTAGTTAACCAATATGGTGTACCACAATTTGCTAACTTCTTCTTCTTTATTACAGGTTTCCACGGATTCCACGTATTTAGCGGTGTTATCATTAACTTAATTATTTTTATTAATGTATTAAAAGGAACTTACGAAAAACGTGGTCATTACGAAATGATTGAAAAAGTTGGTTTATACTGGCATTTCGTTGACTTAGTTTGGGTATTCGTATTTACCTTCTTCTACTTACTATAATATTAACAATAAAAAATATTCATTATGGAATTTAACGATAATTATCCTTCATACGAAACAATGTATCAGCACTCTGATGCAGAAGGTAAACCAAAAAGAAAAAAATTATGGAGAGTATTTTGGATTATGCTTGGTATTACATTGCTAGAATTAGCAATAGGTACTTATGCATCTAAAATGGGCTTATTAAATGAGCATAGAGGATCTACTGCTACTTTAAAAATTATTTTCGTGTTTTTAACTTTACTTAAAGCTGCATACATTGTTTTAGAGTTTATGCACTTAGGTCACGAAACAAAGGCTTTTAAATGGACTATATTGGCTCCTTATAGCATTTTTATTGGCTATTTGGTATTCATCATTTTAGTTGAAGGAACTTATACTGGTTACCCTGAAAATAAAACTAAATTATGGCCTGGATTTTTAGAGCAAAAAAATGTAATTATTGAAGAGCTTAAAAGCGGTCATCATGGAGGTGGAGAATCTCACGAAACAAAAACTGAGAAACCAGCTGCAGAACATCACTAAAAACTAAACCACGCAAAAGCGTGGTTTTTTTATATCATTTCAATATTTAATCCTTTGAAAAAGAAAATTATACTAGTGTGCATAGTTGCACTTCCCTCATTAACGTATTTATTTTTTGAACTAAGTAAAGCCAATTTTAAAAAAATGTTTTACTATGGCCCTAAAACAGTTAATGCAAAAGGCGATACGAACTATTATGTAGTGCCTGAGTTTTTTAAAACCTACAGTTTAGAAAAACCACAAGGAGATTCACTATCCACAAATAGCTTCAAAGTAGAGGCTGTTAAACTTGATACTAGCGAATTTCCTGTTTATGCAATTGTTTTTATGCAAGAAAAAACAAAAGACAAAGCATATATGATGAATGGATTATTTGATTATGCTCAGCATAAATCAAGAGATTTGAAAGGCATCCCAATTTTCTTTGCATCAAATTTTGATAAAATAAATTATCTTAAAAATTCCATTACCAATTTTAAAACAGGAACAAAATCAAATGGTTTGTATGATTCATTACCTATTAAACTGCCTGATTTTAGACCGTTACAATTCGAAACAACTAATATTGATTCATTGCTAAAAGCAACCTATTTTAAAGAAAAACCTGTTTTTATCATGTATCATTTTGCTGTATTGGTAGACCGCAAAAAACATATACGAGGTTACTATGACCTGCAATTTGATACCGAGGTAAAACGTATGATTCAAGAGTTTCAGCACCTTAAATTGCGTGATGAACATGTGGTGATGGAACGAGAAGATAAAATAACAACAGATAAAGACGAAAAAAAATAAAATGAAAAAATTAATATCAGTATTAGTTTTAAGTATAGTGGTTGCTTCGTGCGGAACTAATCCAACTCCAGAAATTAAAAAAGAAAATAAACTACTGCTACCAGTATTTGGCATGCGCAAGGCAGGAAACAATGGCGATACTATTTATCATCAAATTGGTGAATTTAGCTTTACCAATCAATTTGGCGAAACAGTCTCCAATCAAACCTTTGATAACAAAATTTATGTCGCTGATTTTTTCTTTGCTTCCTGTACAAGCATATGCCCAACCATGAGCACCCAATTTGGCCGCATTCAGAAAGAATTTGTAAACGATAGCAGCGTTTTATTATTAAGCCATACCGTAAACCCCATGAATGATACTGTAGAGGTATTAAATACATATGGAGGCAAATATGGCGCTATTAAAGGGAAATGGCATATGGTTACTGGAAATAAAAAAACGATTTATGATTTAGCCGCTCAATCCTATTTAGTAAACGCACTTGAAGATGATGGAAGTGAAGAAGGGTTTTTACACAGCGAGACTTTTATTTTAATAGATAAACAAAAACGTATTCGCGGGATTTATGATGGTACCGACAGTACAGATGTAAACAGATTGATGAAAGAAATTAAAGTTCTAAAAACAGAAACGAATTAATCTTCTTTCACCCCTTTTGCTAAAGCTAAAAAAGCTGTAAAAATCTTTGCACAAACTCCCAAGCCAATTAAAACAGTAGCTCCAGGCCAATGCATTGCTTTAAAAACAACACCCACAATCACTAAAAAGAGCGCTACCGCAATTATAATTATAAAAGTGATTTTGTTCATAAGCTATTCCTTTAAATAAAAAAGACTCTTTCAAAACGAAAGAGTCTTTTTACAAAACTATTGGATATTAATTAATCTCAAATTTGATTCCTTGCGCTAATGGTAATTTTGCACCGTAGTTTAATGTGTTTGTTTGACGACGCATGTAAGCTTTCCAAGCATCAGAGCCAGACTCACGCCCGCCACCCGTTTCTTTTTCGCCACCAAATGCTCCGCCAATTTCAGCACCACTTGTACCAATATTTACATTAGCTATACCGCAATCACTTCCGCTAGCTGAAAGGAATTGCTCTGCTTCGCGCATATTCAATGTCATGATAGCTGATGATAAACCTTGTGGAACACCATTTTGCATTTCAATTGCTTCCTCTAAAGTTTTATATTTCATTAAATATAAAATTGGCGCAAATGTTTCGTGCTGCACAATTTCAAATTCGTTTTTAGCTTCTGCAATTGCTGGCTTAACGTAACAACCACTTTCGTAGCCTTTACCTTCAAGGATTCCTCCTGGCACCAATATTTTACCACCTTCGGCAATAACACGTTCCAATGCACTCATATACATTTTAACAGCATCTTTATCAATTAACGGACCTACATGATTTTTTTCATCCAATGGGTTTCCAATACTTAATTGAGAGTAAGCTTTTACTAATCTATCTTTTACTTTATCGTAAACATTTTCATGAATAATTAAACGACGTGTTGTAGTACAACGCTGACCAGCAGTACCAACCGCACCAAATACAGCCCCAATAATTGTCATATCTAAATCAGCATTTTCAGTAACGATGATAGCATTATTACCACCTAATTCTAAAATTGATCTTCCAAAACGTTCAGCCACTTTTGCACCAACAATTCTTCCCATACGAGTTGAACCTGTTGCAGAAATCAAAGGTACACGAGTGTCTTCAGTTAAATATTGACCCACCTCAGCACCACCGTTAACGATACAACCAATTCCGTCAGGTAAATTATTTTCTTTTGCTACTTCGTTCCAAATATTTTGACAAGCGATTGAACAAACTGGAGTTTTCTCTGATGCTTTCCAAACACATACATCTCCCGCAATCCAAGCTAAAGCCGTGTTCCAGCTCCATACTGCTACTGGGAAATTAAAAGCGGAAATAATTCCAACAATACCAAGTGGATGCCATTGTTCCATCATACGGTGTTCAGTTCTTTCACTATGTAATGATAAACCGTGCAATTGTCGTGATAAACCTACGGCAAAGTCACAGATATCAATCATTTCTTGTACTTCACCTAAACCTTCTTGGTAAGATTTACCCATTTCATAAGAAACCAACTTTCCTAAATCTTGTTTTTTAGCACGTAATTTTTCGCCAAACTGACGAACAATTTCGCCACGTTTAGGTGCTGGAACCGTTTTCCAATACTTAAACGCAGTTGTACAAGCTTGAATTACATTACTGTAATCAGCTTTATTTGCACCCTTAACTTTTGCGATTAATTTGCCATCTACAGGGCTATATGATTCAATAATTTCGCCATTAGCAAATGATTTTGAACCTATTGAGCAACCATCATTAATTTCCTTAATTCCTAATGATTGCAATGCTTTTGCAATTCCAAATGTATCTTTTTCTACCAATGTTGTCATGTTTAATTTTTTATATAAAGTTATTCTATTTATCTGTTATTACACCCTATTTTTAGACGAAATCAGCTGCTTTATAGCTAAACAAACTTATCTCCTTTTTGCACCTTTACGTCGTTTACAAAGTTCCTAATTTGCTGCTCATCCTGCTTTTTACAAACCAATAAAATTCCCTCCGATTCAACAACAATATAACCTTCTAAACCTTGCAGAACAACCAATTTATCTTTAGGCACATGCACGATACAATCTTTGCTATCATACATCATTACATTTTTACCCACAACTGCATTATCACCTTTTTGGTGCTTAATGTGTGAATATAATGAACCCCAAGTACCTAAATCGCTCCAGCCAATTATTGATGAGCGAACATAAACATTAGAGGCCTTTTCCATTACCGCGTAATCAATTGAAATGTTTTTACACACACGATATGTTTCTGCGATAAAATCCGCTTCCTTATCTGTATTATAAACATCGTTCCCTTCTTTAAACAAAGCTGCCATTTCTGGCTCGTGCTTTTCAAACGCTTTGATAATACTTTCGGTACTCCAAATAAAAATTCCTGAATTCCATAAAAAGTCACCACTCTCAACAAAAAACTTTGCTTGCTCAAGCTCAGGCTTTTCTGCAAAAGTTTTAACCTTTTTAATACGTTTATCTTTTTCCTTTATTGGCGATTCGTCGAACTGAATGTAACCATAACCTGTATCAGGTCGTGAAGGCTTGATACCAAGGGTAACCAAACAATCTTCACTTTGTGCCTTTGCAAAACATGATTTAATTGCTTTGGTAAAAACATCTTCCTTTAAAATTAAGTGGTCGCTTGGAGCAACGACTGTAACTGCTTTAGGATTTATTTTGTGAATTTTATAAGAAGCATAAGCTACGCAAGGAGCTGTGTTTTTGCGAGAAGGCTCTAACAAAACATTCTCCTTTGGAATATCCTTCAGTTGCTTGTAAACTAAATCCTTGTATTGAGCACTTGTTACAACATAAATATTTTTTGCAGGACATGAGTCTAAAAACCTTCTGAAAGTTTGTTGCAAAAGAGTTTCACCAGTTCCTAAAATATCTAAAAATTGCTTTGGAAAATCAGTCTTACTCATTGGCCAAAAACGGCTTCCAACACCGCCAGCCATTATCACACAATAATTATTCTTCATCATAAAATAAAATTATTTCAACTTACTTAATGCGCTGCGCAATGACTCAACAGCTGCATTAACATCATCCATACTACAAGTACCAACTGATAAACGATACCAACTTGAATTGTCACTAGCTCCAAAACAATAAAACGGTACAACTGCTATTTTAGCTTCATCTAAAATGAATTTTGTAATATCTTTTGTTGTTTCTAAAACTTTGCCATCACTAGTAGTTTTACCATGTAAAGCAAACTGTATAGTTAAATAAATGGCAGCTTGTGGAGTAATAGCATCAACTGAAAAACCTTCGCTTTTCAATTTCATGAAGCCATTATAGAAACCTGTTAAACGTTGAGAAATTTTATTTTTTTGTTCAATTAAAAACGCATCGTAATTATTTAAATTGCTCAAGTACTTTGCTGTTGCCATTTGTTCAGCTTTTGGAGCCCAAGCACCTACGTGCGTTAATATTGATTTCATTTTATCAATAATTGGCTTAGGGCCCATACTCCATCCTACACGAACACCAGTTGCTGCGAGCGATTTAGAAATACCATCAACAAACACTGTGTAGTTCTTCATCTCAGGACGCAATGAAACCGGATCGTAATGTTTGGTTTCACCTAAAGTTAAAGCCCAATAAATTTGATCGTACATCAAATAAACTGGTTTTCTATCAGCGCTACGAGTAGCATTTTCAGCTAAAATTAAATCGCATATTTCTTCTAAACCTTCTTTAGTAAAAATTGTTCCTGTAGGATTTTGAGGTGAACATAATGCAATTAGATTTGCCTCTTTGATATACGGCTTAATATGCGCAGCAGTTGGCATAAAATTACTTTCTGGTCCGGCATCAATCATAACAGCCTTTGCACCATTTAAGTAAGAATAGTGATTATTGTTCCATGATGGAACTGGAAAAACTACGGTATCTCCAGCATCAACTAAGGCTCGGAAAATAGAGTAAATAACAGGACGCGCGCCACCAGCAATTAGTAATTCATCCACTGCATAATTTAAACCACCACGCTCTTTTAATAAATTAGAAACTGCCTGACGTAATTCAAGCATCCCATCAGCAGCAGGGTAATTTGTTTGATCATTGAAATACTCATCAACAATCATTTGTTTTAACTCCGCAGGAATTGGAAAGATTTTTGGATTAAAATCTCCAATGGTCATATTATAAATTTTCTCGCCCTTCTTAATCTTCTCATTAACTTCAGCAGCAAGTTTAATAATTTCTGAACCAATAATGTTTTCGGCCAGTTTCGATACCTTTAAATTAGGTTGAATTGTTGTTGTACTCATAACGTTTGTGTAAGCAACAAATTTAAAAAAATATATGGAAATTAAGGGTTTTAAATACCTTTCTTTTATGAACGGTTTTAAGCTTGGTTAAGCCGAAATCAAAGCCTCTACTTCGGCTACTGCATTAAATAAATAAATGTTTCCAGTGGCCACTTCTTTGCAGCGATAACGAGTTCTAATTCGCTCGCCTTTTATAAACAACCTATCCTCATTGTATTTGAAGGTGCATTGATAAGGAAGCGTTTCAAGGAAAACAAGGTTTCCGTTTTTCTCAGGATGATCGTAACGTTTGAGTGTTCGGAGTAAATTTTTATCAGAACAACTGGCCGCCGCAGGGTTCACAAGATAACGTCGAAGCGCCGATATTACATCATCTGGGAAAACACCAGGTCGCAAAAAGTCCTTCATTATAATTTGATACTCGCGCTTCCATTCGGCTCCATGCGGTAATACAGAGTTTTGGTATTTATTATAGGTTGTTAAATGCGCTATCTCATGTAAAAGTGTTACCAAAAAAGCATACTTATTTAAATTGTAATTGATTGTAATTTGATGATTACTATCGTAAGTTGGAGGCCTATAATCTCCCAGCTTTGTGCTACGCTCCTTTTTAATCTTTAGTTTAAAATCAAGCTCAACAATCCATTCAGCAATTTGAGGAATTGCTGGCTCTGGAATATACTTGGCCAAAATAGCTGAATTACGCTCGTACTGTGTCATTAGAATTGAAACACTAAGTTAAAACCAAACCAGCAAAAACTCTTACGTAAAATTTAATTTTATGAACAAACCCGATTTAAAAAACTATTTAAAAACACACACCGAATCGGCATAGTGCATATAAATAAATTTGTTCTGTGCGATGACTTGATTGGCTGAAGAATCGGCTAACTCAAGCGACATAGTGTTAAGTAATTTATGATCAAATGATTGAATTTTTTTATCCTGATAGAAATAGATACAGTTATTATCAACCGTAAATTCTTTGAGATTTTTTAGTGCTATATTTTTAGAAAAAGTTCCATAAATATCGAAAACAAAAATTCCGGTTTGGGGATTGCTAAGGTAAACAAATCCATTATTTTCGACAATAAAATTAGGATGCAATTCCGTTTCAAGAATTGCATTTAAATTTCCAGTGCTTACTGTTCGTTTTAAATCGCTTGTAAGTCTCACCAATTCGCTATTTTGGCGGTTATATAACCAAATTCCATTATTAAAAGAAGAGCAGGATAAATCACATTGTTCTAAACCTAAATCTTCTAATGAAATATTTTCTCCATTCTCGCTCAACTGAGAATCCAGAATAACAATTTGAGAAAAATCCTTGTAAAAAACTAAAATTCGCAAAGCATTTGAAACGTCAAGACTTGAAATTTTACCATACTTTTTGTTAGAGTAAGTTTTAACTAAATCGCCTTTAGCATTAAACTTAATGATTTCATCCCCTTTAACTAGATAAACATTTCCTACGTTATCCACCTTAATCCAATCAGATTTATACTTTATACATCGCTGTTTTAAAGGCACATCATTAACAAATGCAAAACAAAAAGAGATAAAAATTAGTATAGCTATTTTCTTTAACATTTGATTTTAACTCGGTTTAAAATCTTTTATTAGGACTAAAAGGACGCTTTGGTTTTTCGATTGTTGTAAGTAATGTTTTTACTCTATCCTTTTCGCTCAGCACCTTAATCGCTTCTAAAACTTGAGGATTTTTCTTTAAATCCGAAGCTATACGCGCACTTTCCATCCCATACTGCAAAACGATTTCATTTTCCAATAGTACTTTTATTTCTTCCTTAAACTTTAAAACATCATCCTTTTTATTTTGCTCAAGTTTTTCTTTTAAAGCTGCGTATTCTTTATCAATTCCTTCTAGTGCCTTATCTGTTTTAGCTTGCTCCTTAAAGCTTTCTAACATTTTTTCAGATTCTGTTTTGTAATCGATTTTCTTATCTTTCAAATACGCAACAAATTTACCATACTCAGCATCTGTAAATTTAAAAGTAGTCAAATCGCTTGGGGCTGTTGGGTTTTGATTGATATATAAATTAGCGTAAGAGAAAATAATATCTTTCTCTAACAATGCTTGAGCCACCGTGCTTAAATCCTCATCAATAATTTGCAAATCAGGTGTTACACCTGCACCATCATAAACAATTCTACCTCCCTTTGTTTTGTATGCAGAAGTTAATGAGTCAGCTACTTTTACAACACTACCATCGTCTCGGCGATGCGTATAATCTAAAGCTTGAACACAACGTCCGCTTGGGATATAATACTTAGCAACTGTTACTTTCATCTTTGTTTTGTAAGGTAAATCGCGCGGTTGCTGCACCAAACCTTTACCAAAAGTACGTTCGCCAATTACAACAGCTCTATCCAAATCTTGTAAAGCTCCAGAAACAACTTCAGAAGCTGATGCCGAACCTTTGTTTACCAATACCACCAGAGGCATTTGAGTATCCTCAGGATTATTAACTGCCTTAAGCGTTTGTTCCCATTCCTTTAACTTTCCTTTTGTTACAGAAACTACTTCACCTTTATCCACAAAAATATTTACTATGTCAACCGCCTCTCTCAACAAACCTCCTGGATTATCGCGCAAATCAAGGATAAGAGATTTACATTTTTTCTCGTTCTTCAATGTTTTAAAAGCATCTTTAACTTCCTTGGCTGCATTTTCGGTAAAGCCAGTTAACTTTATGTAGCCCACTTCACTATTAATCATCCCAGAATAAGGAACATTTTTAATTTTAATTTCTTCGCGCTTCAAATCAAAATAAAGTGTTTGAGTTTGACCAAATCTCATAACACCTAATTTTATTGAGCTTCCCGCCTGCCCTTTCACAACTTTAATAACATCATCGGAATTTTTACCTTTAACATTTTTACCATCAACCTCAACAATAATATCACCTGGTTTAATTCCCGACTTAAAAGCAGGGCTATTTTCATATAACTCTGTAATGGTTACTTTAGAATCTACTTCTCTAATTGTAGCGCCAATTCCACCATACTCGCCCTTTTGCATTATCAAATAATCTTCAATATCACTTTCAGGATAAAAGTTTGTGTATGGATCTAAACTCGCGAACATGGCATCAATTGCCGTTTTGGTAAGTTCACCTGGCTTTGTATCATCTACATAGTAAACATTTAACTCCTTAAATGCCGACGCGTAAACATCCAAATTTTTTGACACCTCAAAATAATCTTCTGTAAAATTGTATCCTAAAACACCAATTGTTACAATACTTGTTACAGCGATAATCTTCTTCATTCTAATCATTTTATATACCTGTATTTAAAAGGCTTTTAATGTTTTTATAATTATAATTTAAACTTTCCGTTTTTAAAACTCTTTCAATTGATTGACATTACTTTATAGAAACTACAAGAATAATGCCCGCTATTTATTTTAATTTTATTTCTCAAGCAACTCAGTTAAAGAATCTATTTGCTTTTGTAATTTAATTTTATCCTCTACCAAAGCGGGTTCATTTTCATCGTAACTAAACATCAAATAATAATCTTCAACCGAAATCAAATCTTCTTTAAAATTTTTATATCCCTTCTTTTTAGCCAATACTAACATTTCTGAATACGAATTAAAAACAACCGACTTTTGAGTTTTCATTTCAAAAAGAATAAATGACTTTTCATCGTTTTCACCATTCCCAGCCTTTGTTTGAAATAACATAAATTTGTTGTCGTAGTTCAATTTTTCAACATTAAAAACATACTTTATTCCCATTTGCAAAGTATCGTATTCGTTAACAACACTCCAAACATCACTACCTTCAGTAATAGCATAAGGAAAAATTAGTGGCGCCCTTCTGCTCATAAAAGTACCTTGATTCACATAAAACTTATCAGGAATTGTTTCTTTAACATCATCAGCTAACCATGCTTTCAATTTATTTACTTGCGAATTTCTATTTGTATCCTTAAGTATTGCTTTATTCTTGTTGAAACCATCCTGAGGCTCAAGCTTCATAATGCTATCCATGGTGCTTTTAAACTTATCGCCTACCATACTCAACTTTTCATTTACCCTTTGAGTACAACCTCTAAAGGATAAAACCATTGTAACAATGCAAACTGGAGCAATAATTATTCCTGCATTGCGCAGTTTAGGCTTTGGAATAGATAATCCTACGATTAACAAAATTATACCTGCTATAACAGCTAATAATGATATGACGGCTAATACTGCGTAAATCATACTACTTAATAATTACGGGCATGCCCTTTTTAAGCCAATCTGAATATCCTTTTGCCAAATTAAACACTTTAACAAAACCTAACTTTTTCATTTCCTCAGCCGCATCAGCGCTTCTTCCGCCAGCAGCGCAGTACACATAGTATGTTTTCTTTTTATCTAGCTTAGCTATTTTATCCGAGAAATTTTTATTTAAATAATCTATTTCAACAGCACCCTCAATTTTACCTTTCTTTATTTCATCAGGGGTTCTTAAATCTATTACAACACCATCTTTCTTTTCGATTAAAGATTTGAAAGTAGCGGCATCAACATTAGTAATAACGCTATCCGTTTGTGCATTAACCTTTGAAGAAAAGAAAAATAGTACGAAAATTATACTTAAAAGTGCTCTCATTTTTTAAAGTAAAAATACCAAAAAATAGTGGAACCCACTATACAAAACAAGAGTAATTTAAAAAGAAATAAAGCTTATTTAACTTCGTTTAAAGCTTCCCAGTATTCAGCCGCTCTGCGTGTGTGTGGAATAACAATGGTACCGCCTACTATGTTTGCAACTGCAAATATTTCATATATCTCAGCTGTTGTTATTCCTTCTTCATGACATTTACCTAAATGGTATTTAATACAATCATCGCAACGCAAAACCATTGATGCAACAAGACCTAACATCTCCTTTGTTTTAACATTTAAAGCTCCATCTGCGTATGTATTTGAGTCTAAATTAAACAAACGTTTAATTACCAAATTATCCTTACTCAAAATAACATCGTTCATTTTAGCACGATAATCATTAAACTCTTTTACTTGCTCATTCATGGTTTAAGGTTTAAATTAAACTTCCATTTTATATTTTTTGTAAACGTATTTAGAAACAAAAATACTTGCTTCATATAATACATAAAGCGGCACAAATACTGCCATTAATGAAGGTATATCAGATGTTGGTGTTATAATTGCTGCCGCAACTAAAATAACAACCACAGCATGCTTCCTATATTTTTTCATAAAACTAGGACTCATAATACCAGCTCTGCTTAAGAAATAAACAGCCATTGGCATCTCAAACACTAAACCAAAAGCAACGGTTAAAGTATTTAATACGCTAATGTAACTATCCATCACGATGATATTATTTACCTCCGCATCCACTTTGTAAGGAGCTAAGAAATTCCAAGAAAGTGGGAAAATTAAGAAGTAGCTAAATGCAGCTCCAATTAAAAACAGCACAGTTCCAATTAACACAATACCTCTAAAAGGTTTTATTTCTTTATCCTTTAAGGCTGGTTTAACAAAGCGCCATATTTCCCAAAGCACATAAGGAATACCTATTATAATTCCACCCACAATTGAAACCCACATGTGCATACTAAATTGTCCAGATAACTCAGTACTATATAATTTCTCCGAAGGAACAGTAAAACAAGCCTCATCTGTTCCTAAAAATTTCCATCCTAGCTTACATATTATTTTATAGGTAATAAAATCTTGTTTCATTGGACCTAAAATAATTTTACCAAACAAAATATCGTTATAAAAAAACAAAACAATAGCTATAGTGATAATTACAGCCGCAGAGCGTAATAAAAGCCATCTTAATGCCTCAATGTGGGCAAAAAACGACATTTCTGCTTCAGGATTTTTATTTGATTTGGCTTCTGGCATTTTTGGTGGCGCAAATTTACGAGAAAATACACAGTAATGCCTATTTTAAGCTATAAATATGAATTTAGATAGGTAAAATAAGCAAAAATATATCCATTTCCTTTATTTATTAGAGTTCACACTTATATCTAATATTTTGTACTTTTAGCTTTTCAAAACATTTAAGAAGTATATGGAATCAAAAATAAAAGTACTCGAAGATAAAATTGCTGAAGCGCAATTAGGTGGTGGAACAAAACGTATTGAGGCACAGCACAAAAAAGGAAAATTAACTGCACGCGAACGTATTCATTTTCTTTTGGATGAAGGAAGTTTTGAAGAGATTGGTATGCTTGTTACCCACAGAAGTAATGATTTTGGTTTAGAAAAAGAAAAATACCTTGGAGACGGGGTTGTAACGGGTTATGGAACAGTAGCTGGTAGATTAGTATATGTTTTTTCGCAAGATTTTACTGTGTTTGGAGGTTCATTGTCTGAAACACATGCAGAAAAAATTGTTAAAATAATGGATTTAGCCATTAAAAATGGTGCGCCTGTTATTGGCTTAAATGATAGTGGTGGAGCTCGTATTCAAGAAGGTGTTGTATCATTGGGAGGTTATGCGGATATTTTTTATCGTAATGTTAGAAGTAGTGGTGTTATTCCTCAGCTTTCGGCAATTATGGGGCCTTGCGCTGGTGGCGCGGTTTATAGCCCTGCAATTACTGATTTTATCTTAATGGTAGAGAACACGTCTTATATGTTTGTTACTGGACCAAACGTTGTTAAAACCGTAACGCATGAAGAAGTAACATCAGAAGAATTAGGTGGAGCAATGACACATGCTAGTAAAAGTGGGGTAACTCATTTTGCTTGCGCTAACGAAATTGAGTGTATTAACAATATAAAGCAATTATTGAGCTATATGCCTCAAAATTGTGAAGAGGATGCGCCTTCGGTTACTTATGAAAATAATGGTTCTGAAATACGCCCAGATTTAAACAAAATTATTCCAGAAAATGCAAACCAACCTTATGATATGCGTGAGGTAATTGAAGGAACCGTTGATGCAGATTCGTTTTTGGAAGTTCATAAAAATTACGCTGAAAATATTGTTGTTGGATTTGCTCGCTTAGCTGGGAAAAGTATTGGTATTGTTGCTAATCAACCTGCTGTATTAGCTGGCGTGCTTGATATTCATGCATCAACAAAGGCGGCTCGTTTTGTGCGTTTTTGTGATTGCTTTAATATTCCTTTATTAGTGTTTGAAGATGTACCAGGTTTTTTACCAGGTACTGACCAAGAGTGGAACGCAATTATTACTAACGGTGCTAAATTATTATATGCATTCAGCGAAGCAACTGTTCCGCGCATTACAGTTATTACGCGCAAAGCATATGGCGGAGCTTATGACGTAATGAATAGTAAACACATTGGAGCTGACATGAATTATGCTTGGCCAAGTGCTGAAATTGCTGTAATGGGGGCAAAAGGTGCAGCTGAAATTATTTTCAAATCGGAAATTGCAAATGCAAGTGATAAAGATGCGAAATGGAAAGAGAAGGAAAATGAATACATGAATATGTTTGCTAATCCTTATCGTGCTGCAGAACGCGGATTTATTGACGAAGTAATTAAACCAGAAGATACACGTGCTAAATTAATTCGTGCTTTTGCCATGCTTACCAATAAAGCCGATAAGCTACCTAAGAAAAAACACGGGAATATTCCTTTGTAGTTTTGAATTAAGTTAAACGATAAATTGTGAATGGAACTATTCCGAATACTTAAAAAAACTTCGGCAAAAAAAATGCTGAACAACCTAAAAGTACTTTCGGGTTTTTACATTTCGCGCATGACTAAAAAAGCTATTCACAAGGGATTGCCCATTAGTATTGCTATTGAACCTACTACAAGTTGTAATTTGCGTTGCCCCGAATGCCCTAGTGGATTGAGGCAATTTACACGCGATACAGGGATGCTGGATGAGAATTTCTTCAAAAAAATGATTGATGAATTGCATCCAACGCTTACTTACTTAACCTTCTATTTTCAGGGAGAGCCGTACTTAAATCCAAATTTTTTACAAATGGTTAAGTATGCTTCCGATAAAAAGGTATTTACATCAACCAGCACCAACGCCCATTACCTTACTAGCGAGCAAGCAAAAAAAACAGTTGAAAGTGGATTGGATAAAATTATTATTTCTATTGATGGAACCACTCAAGAAACTTATCAATCCTATCGTGTGGGCGGGCATTTAGATAAAGTAATTGAAGGGACTAAAAACATTATTCATTGGAAAAAGGAACTAAAAAGTAAAACGCCCTATGTTGTGTTTCAGTTTTTAGTGGTTAAGCCCAATCAGCATCAAATAGAAGACGTAAAGAAACTAGGTAAAGAATTAGGAGTAGATACAGTAAAATTTAAAACTGCTCAGGTTTACGATTTTGAAAATGGAAATGAATTAATACCAACCATTAATAAATACAGTCGTTACAAACAAAACACAGATGGCACATTTGAAATAAAAAACAATTTGCTCAATCAATGTTGGCGCATGTGGAATAGCTGTGTAATTACTTGGGATGGACTGGTGGTACCTTGTTGCTTTGACAAAGATGCTAAACATCAATTAGGCGATTTGAAAAAACAAAGTTTTAAAAGCGTTTGGCAAAATGAAAGTTACCAAAATTTTAGACAAGCTATTTTAAAATCGCGTAAGGAGATTGATATATGTGCCAATTGCAGCGAAGGAACTAAAGTGTGGGCTTAAAACAATAAAAAATGCGTTTAATTCTTATACTTATTATATTACTATTCTTTGCTCGTTGCAATAACAATCAAAACCAAATCACAAAAGAAAAACCTTGTGAATTCAAATTAGATTCCTCTCAAATCCTACTAACCAACTATATTGATTTCAATAATAGACCCCTTGCTTCCGGAGCAAGCTCATTTTTAGTGAAAGTTAATAGAGATACACTTTTGTGCACTGTTAAACATTTACTTGGAGAAGCCATGGGTATAGAACCTAGTGTTCCAAAGGATTCTGTTAACGACCTACTATATATGTGGTTGGCTTATCCACGAGTTTCAAATTACTCAAATGATACTCTTGCAGCAAATGTATTAATTAATAATACTTCAGAAGATAGAGATATAATTACTTTCTCACTTAAGTACCCCACAAAAAACATTAAAGTATTACAGCCATTTCTTGGAGAATTAAACACAAATGAAATATTATATATTATAGGGTGTGAGTATAAAGACACACTATGCGCTCAAAAAATTTACCCCTGTCAGTTCATAGATTATGAAAATTCAGATATTAAGCTTAAGTCAAAAAAATCATTTGAATTGGCAGGATTTAGTGGTGCTCCTGTTGTAAATTGTAAAGGTGAAGTAATAGGATTAATATGGGGAGGCTTAGACTCAAATCTTTATGCAACCCCAATTAAGGCAATACAGAATTTAAAACATTAAATTTTTAAACCAACGCAATATTTTAATTCTTATAAACCCTCATCTGCAAACAAGACGGTCGCGGAATACTTAAAACATGTTTAGTTTTTGAAAGCAACCCTGTTTTATTGTTTCTTTTAAATACTACAATTGTGTTACTGACCAAATTAGCCACTAATAAATATTTACCGCTTGGATCAATAGTAAAATTACGTGGATGATCTCCCAAAGTTGATTGATGACCAACTAGTTTTAATTTTCCATTTCCCTTATTAATTGAGTAAATTGAAATGGTATTCTCAATTTCATATCGATTGGAAGCATACAAAAAATTCCCATCAGGAGAGATATGTATATCAGCACTTGCGTATATATCGAGTTTTTGAGAATAAGAAAAAATGCGATGAATCGAATCCAATCTGCCATTTGAATATGAATAGGCCGAAATAGTACCACTTAGTTCCTCAACACAATAAGCATATTTTCCGCTTGGATGAAAAGTAAAATGTCGCGGTCCACTCCCTGCAACTGTTTTAATATTCATTGAATCTCTTTCTAACAAAGGATTTGATTGGGTTGTATCAAAAGCATAACATCTAATTTTATCCGAACCTAAATCAGGAAAATATATATATTTATAATCGGGTGAAAACACACCTGCATGCGGGTGAGCTTTTTCTTGTCGAGATTTATTTACACTACTATCAGCAAATTGAATTATTTGATTTGCAGCATTTAATGATCCATCATTATTTGTACTTAATATCGAAACATTACCTTCAGTGTAATTAGCCACTACAACATTTTTGTTATTCGTGTGAACGGTTACATATACAGGGTTTTCGCCTTCACTACTTTGTTTATTAATAAAATGCAATTGTCCATTAACACTATCAATACTGAATGAAGTAACACTACCCTTTTGAGGAAGTTTAGATTCGGTGCAGGAATAAAGAAATTTCCCATTTGGTGATACAGTTAAAAAAGATGGATTGACAATGTCTTTTACAACACTTAATTTTTTTATAGCACCGGTTTTAGAATTAAAATCAAAAACATAAATACCTGAATCTGGCTTACCTGCAGTGTAAGTACCCACAAATAATAAAGTATGTGTTTGAGCTAGAAGTGAATTACCCAAACAAGTTATTATTATAACATATTTTAAGAATCTACAAATCACTTACTATACTGAGCGTTTAATTTATTAAATAAAACTTTCATTCCCACCTCCGCCTGTTCTGATTGAACATTCGCAAAAAAAATATATGCTCGATTCGTTTCTTTGCAAATGTATACCTGTGACAAGAAAGTACCTGGATTTCCCTTGTGATAAGAGTATTTTAAATTTGTTTTATTATCAACAAAAACTTGCCATCCAAAAGAAAATTTCTCCAAACCATAATGCATATAATCAAATTCGTTTGCAGTAAATATTTTTGACTTACCTAACAGTCCTTGCAATTGCATTTGAATAAACTTGGCATAATCTGGCAAACTCACATTTATATTTCCAGCTGATGAAAGCCAATTTAACTTCTCATTTAATTGAGGTTTTTCAGGTTTTAGTTCCGCATTATGGCCCCAAGGTTGGCTTTTGCCAACAACATTTGGCTGTCCGAAAGCAAAACTTATGTTCAATTCCCTTCCTAAATCCGCAACCAACTGTTCGTACGACTTAGCACTTACTTTTTCAAGCATTAAGCCAGCTGCAACATAACTAGGATTTGACCAGTAAGTAATCTTTTTGATAGTATCGGGTTTCTGCTTTAAAACCCACTTAATAAAACTATAACGTTGTTGCTGATTATTTCCCTTGATTTCGTTCTTTTCTGGATCATCATAGGTATAAGTCCAACTCATTAAATTTATTCGGAAAGTTATTAAATCCTGTAAGGTGCAATTGTGGTATGATGTATCCGATGATTCTTTTAATTCAGGAAACAAGTCGAAAAACTTTGTGTCCCATTTTAACTTACCCTGTTTAACCATAACAGCTGCTATATAAGCTGTAATGGTTTTTGTATTAGAGCCAATTCTAAATCTATCATTCAAACTGGCCTTTACAACTTTATTCTGCTGTTTAAAACCTAATACATTTAATTCCAAAACTGAATCGCTTGACAACACTGCATAAGCCAACTCGGGGATTTTATAATTTACACGAATACTATCTGCAAAACTTAAATTAGATTGTGCTATAGCAAAGCAAGAAGTAAATACAAAAATGAAGCTGAAAAGGTACTTCAAACTATTTTTCACGATAAATACTCAAATTAAAATTTGAAGTCACACTATCGCTGTTATCTGTAAGCGTTAAGAAGAAAGGCATGTTTCCGCTATCTTTAGAAGAAAAAACATAATATCCCTTTTCAAACAAAGGCTTGTTATATTTAACACCAAAATACTTTACTAAATCATCGAAAATAGCTGCACCGTTTAAAGTGTCTTTGCTGTTAATTTGAATTTCTATTTCCTGCACTTTATCCTCTTCTAAATTGTAGGAAACTGTATAATTGGTAAGTGAATCAACAGCATACTCATAATAAAGTATTGTTGAATCTTGCTCATCAGGCACAGGCTTTTCGGCCATTTTTGCAATTTGAGATTTAATTCCCAATTCCACACCACGTAAAATTCCTTGCGGGGTTTTCAAAATTGAATCTAAAGCCAAATGATAATCTTTAAAAATTCTTTCTTTTGCTACAGCAGGTTTGTCGCCCGAACAGCCTACAATCACTAACAACACAATTATTGTTGCTAGCGTTGTTTGGGCGAAATGTTTTTTAGGTCTCAATTGTTTTGTTTAAAATAAGTATTTCTTTTTTGTTTTTCGTCATTGCGAGGCAGGAAGCAATCTTTTCAATTGTTGAGATTGCTTCGTTCCTCGCAATGACGTATAAAT
>CAZRUA010000058.1:0-21774 GCA_964603125.1 uncultured Flavobacteriaceae bacterium
TGGAAATAGGAATTTGAAGTGAAAAATTCCCTGTAGCCAGCAGACGCATCCCTGCCGTAATATTTTGCAGTGGCGATAAAATTTGCCTTGCCATCAAAAATGCTAAAAAAAGTGATAGCAACAGCGCAAATGCCATAATCCATAAATAGCCTTGCAACTGACTTTCCATGAAATTGACTAATAGCAAATCGGTAATAATAGGGTTGGGTTTGACAATTAGCCAGCCGATGGTACTGGTTTTGATTTAGTAAAAAAACTAGGTAATTATAATTTTCAACTGGTCTTCATTACCGCTTTTGATAAATATGCCATTGATGCTTTTAGATTAAGCGCTATTGATTTCCTATTAAAACCAATCGATTCGGAAGAATTAGTAAAATGTGTAAACAAAGCAAGAAAAAACATATTGTCAAAAACGATTGAGACTCAATACAAAAATTTACAAGAGAATCTTGGTTCAATAATTTTTGCCGACAGAAAAATGGTTTTAAAAGATAGCGAGTCTATTTATGTTATAAAAGTTGCTGATATTATCTATTGCATGGCTGATGGGGCGTACACGGTATTTTATCTTCAAGGCGACCGAAAAATAGTAATTTCTAAAAATCTAAAAGAATACTCCGATTTACTTGAGCAGTATGGTTTTGTAAAACCACATCGTTCTTACCTAATTAATGTGCGTTGTATTTCAAGGTTTGATAAAACTGAAGGTGGTTCTCTAGTTATGGAGAATAACTTAATCATTCCTGTTTCAGGTCGTAAAAAAGAAGAAATTCTACAGGTGTTAAATAACCTTTCCTAGTGCTTTTTGTGCTTTCCTAAACTCAAATTAAGCGTTCATACATTTTATACCAGCGCTAACATAATCACTATTTTCATATTAGCTCTAAATTCTACTTTTATGTATTGTAGTTTGGTGTGGCATTCACGCTGAGTTTATATTACTAAAAAAGTGTATGAAAACAAGAATAACCTTTTCAATTTTTATTGTGTTCTTTTTAGGACTTAGTTCTTATTCCCAATCATTATCAAAAATGGGAGAAAACTATATAAAACAATACAATACTAGTATTGGTAAAATTAAAAGTATGGAGCCCGGAAGCCCAAAATTAAAAGGAGAAATAGCTAACGCTGAAAGAATTATCGCCTCTCTTAAAAAATCTGATCCTAATTATAATACTAGTACCTTATACTCGGAATTGGAAACCTATAAAAGTAGTTCTTCTACTACATTATCAAATAATGGGAAAACCTATTTGAAAGAAATTGAGAAAAGGTTTGAAACCCTAGATAATATGGATGCTGGTAGTAAAACCTATCAAGACGAAATAGTTATTGCAAAAAGAAACATTGATTATTTATCAAAATCAGACCCAAATTACGACATTTTATCCTTAGAAGAGAAGCTGGAGAGTTATAAATCAAATCTTAAAACAGCTACTACTAAAAATCAAAAGCAATTGAAAAGTCAACAATCATTGGACTCGGAACTTAACACTTATTTGAGTTTTGAAATTAGTTTTACCTATAATCGTGACGAGCTAAATGCTAATCAGGAAGAGGCGCTTAAATTTGAAAAAGAATTTAGTGAATACCTTAACAATAATTTGGCTAAAGATCCTAATGCCAATCTTATACTACCAAAGATTGAAGAAAATTGGTTGGAAGGAAGTATCGACAAAGAAACTATTGAATCCTATCCTGAGAGTATTAAAACCAGTACTAGCGCTTCTTACTCAGAAAACGAGTATAACAGAATAAAAGTAATTAATACTAAATGGAAATTATTAAGCAAGGTTTTTCCTGAAAGTGAAGTTTTAAAAGGGGCTGTTCAAGAAACGGATAACTTATTGCAGCTTGAAGGAGGAAAAGAAGGTGTTTTAAAACTCGTTGCAAAAAATAAATTGGAGAATGCTAAAAAATTAAGAATGACTCCGGCAGCTTTAAACGACGCCTCTATAAATCAGCTAATCAATAAAGCTTTAAAAGAATGTAATCATGCTAAATCAAGAACTATTGTTAAGATAAACATCGTAAGTTCTAGTTGGGCTATTCAAAAAAATGAAATAACAGGTAAAATCATAAGCAGAGCCTTAACGTTTGAAGCAGCTCTAAAAAACAGTGATGGGACTTGTGTTCTACTAAAATCTAGCTGGTATCAAGAAGATTATAATGGTTCATCATACGGCAAAGGATATATAACTCATGGTGATATTTATGATATAATTTGCGAAAACATAAACAAATAATAAAATGAAAAATAAAATATTAACGCTTAGCATTTTATGCGCATTTGGAGTTAATGCTCAATTAATTAAAATTAAGAAGCCAGATTTATCTTCAACTAAGAAAGATCCCGTTGAATCTTCAACAACAAGTAAAGCTCAAGTATACATTGATGGGGCAAAAGCAAGTATCAAAAAATTGGATGAAAAATTACAAGATCCCAATTGGGGAAACAGTAGTTTTGAAGCTGGTTTTAACTCAGAACTCGAGAATTTAGCCTCGAAAATAAAATCCATTAAACGCGATGATCCTAAGTACAACACAAGTGAGTTTGAGGAAAAACATAACTCGTTTCAAAAAGCTATGGAGCAAGGATTAAAGGAGGTAAAGGATAAGAATGCGGCTATTGCAAGTGAGAGAGAGAAGAATGAAAAAAATGCCGAAAAGGCAAAACACGATGAGCTACATAAAAAAATTAAGGATGAAGGTATTACTTCTGTTTTGCACACTAAAAATGTAGGGAAAATAGTTTTTTCCAATATGGAAATTTCAAAAACATCACCTGTCGAATCGTCTTTAAAAACAGATTTTGACATTAATAAATCAATACACTTTCGTGTATACTTAAAGGAATCGATATTTAACACGCTTGTTTCCGAATATAATCCTGATTTTTTAGCAAGGGATTCTAAGTTTAGGGTGAAATTTTATATTGATGGAAATTTAGCATATAATAAATCATTAAGCCTGAATGGCACAGAAAAAACATATATGAATGAGGATTCAAAAAAGGTGAGCACAACCTTTGCTGGTATACTTGATTTTAAAGATGATGCAATTGGTAGTTTCGAATTTATAGAAATGGCAAAACGAAATGAAGGTGCTTTAACAGTTGGAAATCATAAACTCAAGATTGAGATATATGCTGGGCACATGTCAACTCAAAATGAGATTGGAGAAATGCTAGCAAATGGAGAAATTAATTTAAATGTGGTAAAAGGTTATGTTGATCCGAAGAACTATGTTATTTGTATGCCAACCTCCAAAAAGAAGGATCCTGCACTTGAAGCGAAATTTATGACTGAAGTTAAAAAGTACATGGTAAATAATAATTTGAAAGGAACGGCAAAGAGTTTAGTGTTAAGAAGTACTGATTGGGAAATTGAAAAAAATGAATATACAGGCAGAATTATATCTCGAACAATGTATGCAGCAGTAGGGATAAGTGATGAAACTAAATGCACTTTTAAAGTATTTAGCTTTACACAATTTTGGGATGGAAATACATACCAGTCAACTATAAGTGTTGAAACAACCAGTGGTGGAGGCGATATTTTTTGCGATTGCATGCGTTAACTACTAACTGTATTCCTCCTTTAGAGTTCTGTTAAATATTGCCTAACTATAAAGAATAAATATAAACACATGAAATTTTTAAAAATACTACTATTAATAAATTCCTATTCCTTACTTATTTCTTGTAGTAGTGAACCTTCTGAGAAAAACATGTTTTCGTCCATTACAGATACTTTGGCGGGTCAAAACAAAAAAGGTGCTGAATCCACAGGAATTAAAACAAATCAAATTTTTAAAGGAAAAGTTATTGTGATTTTATCCGAAAAATTGAATAAAGATTCTACTAATCTTCACCTTCAAGATTATGAGCAAAATGGCAAATCATTTATTCCGTTTTTTACTTCTATAGAAAACTATAACGAATCAACCAAAGGGCAAATAATAAACGAAAAAATTGAAATCGATGGAATATTCTTGTTATCTGTGTTAAAGGGTGATGTAACTTTAAGGCAAAATCCTAGTTTAAAAGACGACAGAGAATATAATTTAAAGAGTTTACAGGAAGAATATAGTAAGGAAATCGAAAATATTAAATCAAAAATGGGTAGTAATACAAACTAGTAGTCTTTTACTTTTGATAGCAAATAAATAAGGCACCTTATTTAAAACCCAATCTTGAGCAAACCACAGCTTCTAATATTTTACAAAAATGCATTTAAAATCTCTATACATAAGTTACTTACTTATTATCACCTTTCATTTTTGTGGGATACAATTCACTTTTGCTCAGCCTGGCGACCATCCATTTTCTGTTGTTACATTTGATGCAAGTGGGTATCATACTAATTTTAAAATTTACTCTTGTTCTGCCAAGTATCCTTATAGCTCCGAACGTTCAGACTCGTTAGAAGTTGTTTGGAAACCCGATTTAAAATCTCTAAAAATAATCGATACGCTTGAATTAGTAGAGATTACTAATGAAACCTTGAGATTTCCATACTCCCATTATTTTAGAGGGAAATCATGTTTAACAACCAATATTTTAATGATTATCAGAGATAATACAGACACCATGCTTATATCAACAGCCGGTGCTGACCCTTACGCATTACTATTAAACCATACGAGTAATGAACATAATTTGCCTTTCCTATATCCGTTTCAAAGAGGACTGTTTTATCTTCAAAAATTAATCTCAAACCTAAGTGCAAAAAGTTTGTTTTTTCTTGCACACCGTGATTATTTCTTAAATTACTATTCTTCACCAAAACAGGTTATTTCCATGCCCTCAGAAAATCACATTTCGTATCTAAAAATGAATAAACAAATTTATAATTCAAATGATACTATTAGTATTGTATTAACCGGTACTGTATTAAATAATGGTGGTTGCGGAGGCGGTAGTATTATCTGGACTTTACAAAAATTAGAAAATGAAAATTGGATTATTGTAACTGATAATTGTTGCGATCAGATGGATTGTGGCATTGGACCGTCGCGCTTGCATAATACAACGATTCCCTTATTTTTACTTAAAGACAATATTAATGAACGTATAGCCACATATCCTATGCAAAGAAAAATGACTAAAGGTAAATATAGAGTTATTGTTTATGACGACATTTATCAGCTTTATTTTTCTGATGCATTTTATCTCGAATGAGTAAAATTAATTAAATACTTTTTATAACTTAAAGGTGTTTAGTTGAATAGCAACCTCAACAGTAAAATTATCCGTTTGCTTTTTATTAGATTAGATTTTACTTATTTCACTCTCATTTATTTGCTTTTGTAATAAAAGCTCGAAATAATATTTATTTAAACATTACAATACATTCCTCAAATCAATTTTAGCATTCGTAAAAGTGAAACCACCGTTTACCAATCTGAACAATTACTGTTTAAGTAATGTTTTAATATTACATTAAAAACAGATAATCATTTTAATATGGGTAAGACAACTAAAACGCTTGCTGTTATTTGCCTTTTGTGGCAAGTAATAAATGTAGGAGCACAAACAAACAGAAGCAATCAAAAAAAATCTTCGGCTTATGCTAACAATTATCAAAGTAAGGCATTAGGAAATACGCATACTTTAGAAATTAGAAATGGAACTTTGTGGGCTTATGGTAGAAATGTATTTGGTCAGTTAGGAGATGGCACAACCACCAACAGAAATACAGCAGTTCAAATTGGAACAGATAATACGTGGATTTCTGTATCAGGAGGGATGCTACATTCTTTGGGTTTAAAAGCTGATGGTACGTTGTGGGCTTGGGGATATAATTCTAACGGGCAGTTAGGAGATGGCTCCACCACAAATTCTTTGTCTCCTATTCAAATTGGGACTGACAATAAATGGGTAAGTGTTAGTGCGGGGGGGTGGTTTTCGCTGGGATTAAAATCGGACGGTACGTTGTGGGCTTGGGGTATTAATGGAACAGGTCAACTTGGTGATGGCACTACTGTTGATAAATTAGTTCCTGTGCAAATAGGTACAGATAACAAATGGGTTCAAATTTGTTCAGGGTCATCTCATACACTTGCATTAAAATCAGATGGAACACTCTGGGCCTGGGGTGGTAATGGCCAAGGTAATTTGGGAGATGGAACTAACATAAATAAAACAAGTCCTACTCAGATTGGTACGGATAATAAATGGGCATGTGTTGCAGCTGGATCAAATCATTCTTTAGGATTGAAAATTGATGGCACGCTTTGGGCTTGGGGAAATAACACTAATGGGCAATTAGGTGATGGAACAAATACCAACTCAAATAATCCGATGCAAATTGGAAGCAGCAATAATTGGTTGTCAATAGCTGCGGGGCAATTTCACTCATTAGCTATAAAAACAAATGGTACGCTTTGGGCTTGGGGAGGTAATTCCGATGGACAATTAGGTGACGGAACAAATACGAACATAAACACCCCAATACAGATTGGTACAAATAACAATTGGGTAAATGTTTGCACATCCAAAGCAGGGGGTTCTTCATCGGGCCTTAAGGCCGATGGATTTAAATATAATTGGGGTTACAATGGATTTGGGCAATTAGGCGATGCAACTACCATTAGTAAAAACTCTCCAATAAACATCGGTTCAGATGATAAATGGTTAAGTATTTCTTCTTCTGCTAGCCATAGCGTTGCAGTAAGAACGAATGGTACATTATGGGCTTGGGGATCAAATCAAATGGGTCAGCTTGGTATTGGAAACACAACAAACAAAACTGTTCCTACACAAATAGGTACAAGCAATGATTGGGTTAGCTCAGCAACAGGGCAATTTCACTCCATTGCCTTAAAAGCAGATGGAACTTTATGGGCGTGGGGAGATAATTCGCTCAACCAGCTTGGTGATGGAACAACAGTAAATAAAACAAGTCCTATTCAAATTGGCACATCTAATAATTGGGTTTCAATCTATTCTTCTGGTTATTTTTCTTGTGCATTAAAGTCCGATGGTACGCTTTGGATTTGGGGAAATACAATATCAGGAACAGTTCAAACACCAACTCAAGTTGGAACTGATAATACATGGACAACAATTTCTTGTGGGGTAAACCATGTACTTGGGTTAAAATCAAATGGGACACTTTGGGCTTGGGGAGATAACTCTAGTGGACAATTAGGGGATGGTACAACAACTTTAAAATCTAATCCTGTTCAAATTGGCATCGATACAAAATGGACGAATATTGCTGCCGGAGCAAGCCATTCATTAGCAAGGAAATGTGACGGAACTCTTTGGTCTTGGGGAGCAAATGCTAACGGGCAATTAGGTTTAGGTAACACTACAGGTACAACATCCCCTAATCAAGTTGGAGCAGACAATACGTGGGTGAATATATATTCAGGAACTTATCATAATTCTGCTATCAAATCAAACGGCACGTATTGGGCTTTTGGAGGTAACTCCTTTTCACAATTAGGTGATGGTTCAACAACAGATAAAACAAGTCCCGTCCAAATTGGTTCAAACAATAATTGGGTTCATGCTGCCCTAGGCGGATCATTTAGTAATGGCTTAAAAGCTGATAGAAATTTAAGATGTGCAACAGGTTTTAATGGACAGGGTCAGCTAGGTGATGGAACAACATTAACATCCACATCATTTAATTGTATTTGCTTAACACCAAGTGCACCAACTAATACAACTGCTAATAACAATTTAACTGTTTGTAGTGGCAGTAATACTTCTTTATCTGTATCTCCGGTAAATGGCAATATAAGTTGGTACAATGCAATATTTGGAGGTACTTATTTAGGAAGTGGTGCTACTTTTATTACACCAACATTAACAACACCAACAACTTATTATGCTCAAGACTCATCCATCTGTGGTGCTAGTACCAGAACAAGTATTACAGTAATGGTTAACTCATTACCAAATGTAACTGCTAATGCTACTAATAATCCAGTTTGTAGTGGTAGTCCAGTTTCATTAACAGGTAGTGGTGCAAATAGCTATGTTTGGTCGGGAGGTATAACCAACGGAATATCATTTAACCCAACAACAACTGCAACTTACTTTGTGGTTGGTGTTGATGCAAACGGTTGTTCAAACACAAGTTCTATTGTACTCAATGTTAACCCACTTCCAACTGTGGTTGCAAACGCATCATCAACTTCATTGTGTGCAGGTGATTCTTTAACATTAACTGGTTCGGGTGCTGTTAGCTATTTTTGGCCAGGTTCACTTGGTCCAATTCCTGATGGTGTTGCTTTTGTTCCTACAACATCTTCAAACTATACCGTTACTGGTACTGATGCAAATGGCTGTACAAACACTGCCTCAATTGCTGTAACCGTTACTTCTATTAATACAGGGATTTCGGCTTCATCATTAACGATATCTTCTCTTCAAAATGGTGCTACTTACCAATGGTTAGATTGTAATAATGGATACGCTGCTTTAGTAGGCGAAAATTTGCAAGGCTTTACAGCATTAGCAAATGGTGATTATGCAGTTGAAATAACTCTTAATGGTTGCGCTGATACTTCAAACTGTATAAACGTTGCCGGTGTTGGAATTACTGAAAATACAACCAAGAATAATTTTAGTATTTTTCCAAATCCAGCGAATAATTTCGTTAGCATTAGTAATGCAGCAAAGGAAGATATATTTCTTACTTTATATGATGTAACAGGAAAAGTTGTTTATATGTCTAAAAACACTTCTGAGAAAATTAACGTTGATTTAAGCAATTTAAATAATGGGATATATTTTATGAAAATTAAAACTCTATCTACAGAATATACAGAAAAGTTAATTATACAGAATTAAATTTCAATCTCTTTTAGGGCCTTCCAATTTTTTTAACTTTGGAAGGCTTTTTCTTTATCAGAAAGGGAAATACTTCATGGTTAAAAATAAAAAGAATAATTTATTGATAGTTGTAATGTTTTTGCTTGCAACTGGAATGATGTTCTTTTTGTATGCTGTGGTTGGTTATATAATGGGGCTTTATAATTCTATTATAACAATTAGAGGTCATGAATTGCCGTTGGTCACGGCAAAGGTGTTTTTTATTTCTATTGGGATTTCTTTGCTCATTTTCATAATGACCTATTTTTTAATTAGAATTAGTCGAATTAAAAATTAAGCTTGTTAATTATGAAAAAACGGAAGTACTGTTATTTCGACTTGCAACAGTAAGGGAGAGTTGGAATCGTCTATGAAGGCGTTATTAGGAAATGATGAAAAAGGTGTTCGTAAAATTGAAACAAACGAAATTAAAAATTATGACAGAATATTTATTGCCACCTTTCGGACAAATCAACTTGACTTCATTAAATGAAGATTATAATGCAAAGATTGAATTAGACAACACAGAGATAAGCATTGACATCAATTTTGGAAAGACGACCATTGAAAAAGCTGAAATGGACAATATTAAAAACTTCATTGAAGATATTGCTAGATTTGACAAACAAAACAAAGGCTATATAGACAAGGATTTTAATGACGAAAATGGCGACACTATAAAGGAATATATTGACTTTCATATTGCAGAGTTTGAAAAAGACGAATTGGCACAACTTATTGACTACGACAATAAAGAAATAGCACCTGAAAAACAACTATTAAACAAATTGAGATTAGAACGAGTAGGACTTTATCCAGACGGAAAATATGACACTAATTATTTCGCTGTTTTTGACTACACTTTTGAGGGAAATGTTTACATAGATGGAAGAAGAACAATAACCGACCAAATTATAGTTGTAAAAACTGACAACAAGGGAAATTTAGACCATTTATCTTGGGAAAGTTAACTGTAAAAAAAAGCGAACGCACAACATCCGTTTGGCAATATGGCGGCTGAAGTGTTTCTATGAAACATTTGTGCAAGGTTCAACAGCAGTAATTCTATTGAATTTTTGTGCTAAAAATCCGCCACATCGCCAAGCCGTAAACCGTTATAATTTAAACCCTTATTCCTATCAAACAAATATCATCTACTTGTTGCATGTCCCCTTTCCAAGCAGTTAAAGTGCCTAAAAGTAATTGTTTTTGTGTTTCTAAAGGTTGCTGCGAAATTAAAATCAATAACTCTTTTAATTGCTTATACATAAATTTTTTTCCTTTAGGGCCGCCAAACTGATCGGGAAAACCATCCGTTAAAGTATAAATTACATCGCCCTTTTGCATTTCAAATTCATGCTGGGTAAACTCAATAGTATCCTTATCGTGTTTCCCTACAGGCATTTTATCTGGTTTAAGTTCAATTAGCTCACCTAAACGTACAACCCAAATTGGATTATTTGCAGCTGCGTAGGTGAATTTGTTATTAGCAAAATCAAAGCAAATTAAACTGGCATCCATTCCATCTTTACCTCCATTTTTACTCCCATCTTTTTTCAAGCGCTCAATTATTGTTTTTCGTGTTGCGTTTAAAATATCAGAGGGTTCGGTAAAGCCATCTTTTATTGCCGACTCTAAGCTTGTTATATTAAGTAAACTCATAATAGCGCCAGGCACACCATGCCCTGTGCTATCGGCAGTTAGTAATGCAAATTTCTCTGCGCCTTTCGAGTTGTTAATTTTTGTCGCCCAATAAAAATCTCCACTTACAATATCTTTGGGGTTAAATAAAATGAAGTAATCTTTTAAATTAGTGTCGAGAAACTCTTTTGTAGATAAAAAACTGCGTTGTATTCGTTCGGCATAATTTATACTATCAGTTATCTCTTTATGTTTTTCTTCTATCAAATACTTTTGTGTTTCTACTTCCTTCTTCTGCCTAATAATAATTTGATTCGCCCTTTGTTTTTGTCGATTACTCCTAAAAATGAATAAGGCTAAAACAAGAACCAGCAACAAAACAAGAGCTATTGAATAGGTTATGACTTTTTGCTTCTGATTTTTTGCTTCTGCAATTACTTTCTGCCTTTCAATTTCTTTTTGATGTTTTACCTCATTCAACAAAGTTTGTTTTTCGTATTCATTATTAATTTCTGATCGAATAAGTTTCTTTGTATTTTCTTCCGAAAAAATACTGTCACGTAATGAAATGTATTTTTTATAGCACTCCAAAGCCAAAGAAGGACGTTTCGTTTCTTCATATAATGAACTTAGATAATTGTATTGCCGTCGTTCATCATCTTCGGCTCCTATTTCTTTTGAAATATATAATGCCTTTTTAAGGTTAGATTCAGCTTCTTTGTATTTGCCAAGTATTCTGTAAATATTGCCAATATTGCCAAGTGTGATAGAAAGCCCTTGTTTATTATTCAATTCCTTACAAATAGTAAAGCTTTTAGAATAATACTGCAATGCAATCGAATATTTACCCTGCGCTTCATAAACGGCCGCCATATTCCCATTCGCAATAGCAAGATTTGTTCTATCACCTACTTCTTCAGCCATTTTTATACTTTTAAAATAATATGTCAATGCTTTATTATAATCTCCTTGGGCCTTGTAAACAAGTCCAATATTGACATAGGAAGCGATAATCCCGTATTTATCACCTACTTCTTCATTCATTTTTAAAGCACTTAAATAATATTCCAATGCTTTAGTATAATTCAACTGCTTGCAATAAACAGCTCCCAAATTGCTTAAGGTCATCCGAATCTGATTTTCATTCCCTACTTCTTTAGCTAATTTTAAAGCTTTTAAATAATATTCAAGTTCTTTTGGGTAATCACCTAAATGATGATACACTATTCCTATATTACTATATATAGCGCAAGCCTGGTGCTTATCACCCTCCTCTTCAGAGATTTTCAACCCTGTGGCATAATTCGATAATGCTTTTGGATAATCGGATTGAGCGAGATAAACATTTCCGATAAGGTTATTAATTTTTCCGATTAGCCTTTTCATTGATAAAACATCCTTTGGGTTTTTGTATGCTTCCATTTCACCACACAGTTTAAGCGCCCTTTTACTGTATTCCGTACTCAATTCCAAATTTTGCAGAATATAATAGGTGCGCCCCATTTGGTATGCGGCCCAAGCTTCCCCTTTTTTGTATTTTAATTTTTGAGATAGGATTAATGATTGCTCAGCCAATAATAAAGCTGTATCTGGATTACTCCTTTCAAATAATTGACTAAGCTTGTTAAGGGCACTTACAACGCTTGTATCTTGTTTTGTTGCTTTTAGAAGAACCCTGAGCGAATCATTTGTTTTTTTAAACGAAGAACTTCCTTTTTGCGGGTACAAAAAACCACAAATAAAATAAAGTGCTACAAATACTACTATTCTCATAAAACACTATTGAGTTACAGATTATAAGGATTAATGATTTTGCGAAAAATTTCGCTTATTCTAGATTAATCCTACCTAACATTAGTAGGGCTTTTATCAAATAAGGAGATTTTAAAAATGGTTTGGAAGCGAGTTGGATATTTACAACAATAAATGTCATACTAATTGTTTTATTATTTAAAACAATATTATCATTTGTTGTGCTAAAAAACCGTTACAATTGATGAACGCCAAGAACTAATTTACGAAAGGGTTGTAATTACAGAAAAATTCGTTTTCACATTGTAAATAATCCCCTTTAATTTAGAAACTACTGTTGTTTTAAATATGGTTCCAACAAGTATTATTCAGATTCAATTCGATAATTATTTCTTCAAACTCATTGCCCATTCTTTGGCAAAATAACTTAATATTACGCTTGCCCCTGCGCGTTTAATACTCAATAATATTTCATCTCTAACTTTGTCACCATCAATCCATCCTTTGGCTGCAGCCGCTTTAACCATTGCATACTCACCGCTAACATTATATGCAGCAATTGGTAAATTTGAATTGTCGTTCAATAATTTTATAATATCTAAATAGCTTAAAGCAGGTTTAACCATTAAAAAATCTGCACCTTCTATTGTGTCTAAATCTGCTTCTATTAAAGCTTCGCGCGAATTAGCCGGATTCATTTGATATGTTTTTTTGTCTCCGAATTTTGGAGCACTATCTAAAGCATCTCTAAACGGTCCGTAAAAAGCACTTGCATACTTTGCTGTGTATGACATGATAGAAACATTAGTAAAACCAGCATCATCCAATGAATCGCGTAAAAAACCAACACGTCCATCCATCATATCGCTTGGACCAATTATATCAACTCCAGCTTGAGCCTGGGCGATTGCCATTGCGGCTAAAACTTCTAAAGTTTCATCATTTATAATTTCACCGTTGCGAACAATACCGTCGTGTCCATCGCTACTGTATGGGTCCATAGCAACATCACTCATAATGCAGGCTTCCGGAAATTTCTTTTTAATTTCACGTATTGTTTTTAAATACAAACCATTTTCATTTGTACTTTCCGTAGCCATCTTATCCTTTAACTTTTCACTAATATTTGGAAATAAAGCAAATGTTTTAATTCCTAATTTCATGCAGCTCTCGATTTCCTTCAATAACAAATTTGAACTCCATTTATAAATACCTGGCATTGATTTTACCTCAGCCTTTTTATCTTTTCCTTCAATTAAAAATAAAGGAAAAATAAAATCATTTGTACTTAAAGTAGTTTCTTGTATTAAATCACGTATTACTTGCGATTTTCGGTTACGGCGCGGACGGTGTGTTATCATAGCGATTAATTCTTAATGCGAAATTAAGGATTATATCGCTATGATTGATAAACAATTTAATTTGTAAGTTTAAAGTTGACTGATTGATTTGAGCCATCATTAATATTTAGCATATACAATCCTGTACTATAATTGCTAAGATTAATCAAAATCTTATCCGATTGGCTAGTTTCTACTTTTTTACTGAAAATTAATTTTCCACTTACATCAAAAATACTGTAAACACAATTACTATTAGCTATTCCTTTAAGGCTTAACAAATAAATTGATGGCTCTATCTGAGTTAAACTTGTGCTTTGTTCCCAACTACTTTGTTCTATTACTGTTGCAATTGCAGAATTCACTACAACAATATTCTTAGTAAAATCATTGGCGCAATTAGCTTGAGAAGAAACATTAAGTATCACCTGAAACACACCTTCACTAATAAATTCATAGGTGGGGTTTTCTTGAGATGAAACGCCTATGCCATCGCCAAAATTCCAGCTATAATTAAAACTAGAATTTTGTACTGGCTCAAAATAAACATTGCCATTCAAAGCTAAGTCAACTGTATCTGCGCTAGCTGTAAACTGTGCATTTGGGACAACAACCGTATCTACACTAAATGTCTCAGTGTAATTATCACACTGTCCTGATGTACTCATTTCTAATGTATACACTCCACCGTTTAATTGAGTTAAAGTATCTGCATTTATTTTATTCAATGTTGATTTAACAGGAACTCCATTATTATCCTTCCAAACATAATTCCATGGTCCGCCGTTTAAGCCAACAGCTACAATAGCTCCATCAGGCGCTGAACAAATTGGCTGAGTAACACTTGTTGAGGCGTTTAAAACTGAACTAGTAAATGTTAATTTAAAACGTGGTACTGTAGTAGTATCGTAAAGCGTGCATGTGTATGATGAAGTAGTTAAATTAGTAATTACTCCAGTATAGCTATCATATAAAGTAACACAAGTTCCGTTAATTGTATCTCCACCCAAACTAAATGTAAACAAGCCTGTTGTTTTTGTTTTAGCGTCAATTATAACCAGACCATTTTGTGATGGCAATCCATTAATACCTGCCAATTTCCCATCACTTGTTATACTTGTTATATAAGGTAAAGTAGGGTCGTTTATTAATTTAAATGCGTCGTATTTATTATCAAAAGCTGCAGTTGCATTTGAGTTGAAATGAAAAGCAACCTCATCTTTTAAACCATTTGTATTTGTTAAAAATAAACGAGGAACCGCAACATAATTTAAAGGTTGTTGATACATCGGGTTTACTCTTAAAAAATCAGGATTTGCATTTTCAACTTTATTCGTTTCGAGCGCTGTTAATAAAGTTGCACCTGTTGAATGAACATAAAATCCCTGACTAATTGGAATTTCATCACCAATACCTCCAGCACCTAACGCAGGGCTGCTAACTCCAGCAACATAAGATGCATAAGCACCTGTATTACTATTATACACATAAATACCATTATCAATATTAGTTGTTGAACCTAATAACGCTGTCCAGCTTATAGGGCAAGGCAATGGATTACTAATCAAATTCCAACCATCATCATCTGTACTTCCATAATTATTGTAGGTTAATGGAATATCAACCGATACTGTATTGGCTTTTGCAACACTTCCAGTAACATTAAATTTTATTGGTGTTCCTAAACCATTCCCTAAATAAACCCAATATCCTTTGGTCAATGAAATTGATTCTGAAATATCATTAATTGGAATGTAACTTGCAGGATCGTCATAAACACCTGTTGCAGATTCGTCATAAGAATATAAGGAAGTAAATGTTTGTCCACCAGCGGCAGAACCATCAGGACAATTAGTACAAGTAATATAAAAATCATCATTCCAGCTACTAAAGGTTAAAGCCGATGAATTATCTATCGGAGCTCCTAATAAACCCCAGTTAGTTGCTCCAGATCTTACAGCATATTGTTCAACGGTTACATCCCCAATAATATCTGCTGTTGCGCTTATCTGACCTATTCTTCCATTTGTGAAAGCTGAACCATTTTGAATTGCAAGTAAAGTAAATGTATTCGCATTCGTGTTAAACGTTCCATTTGTTAAAGAAAGGATACCAGAAATATTTTGTGCTATGGTTAAAATAGCACCATTGGAATTACTTAATGTCAAATTATTAAACGAACAAGAGGCTGAACCTCCTAATGTTTGTTGAGTTGTGCCACTTAGCAAAATAGTTCCAGTTGAAGCCGAGAATGTACTATTGTTTGTAAAATTCCCATTAATAGTTAAAGTTCCAGTAGGTGCTGTTTTAGTTCCTGTTCCGGATAAGGTTAAATTAGAATAAGCAGCTTGATTAGTTATACTTTGTGTTGTACCATTATATTCAATGGTTGAACCGGACACTAAACTTATTGTTGGATTGTTTGTTGAGCTAACGGCTGTAGAAGAACCGCCTGAAAAACCCGTTGTATTAATTAATTTAAACGTTGCTGTTGACCTTACATTAAATGTTGAACCTGCTTGCATTAGTATGGATGAACCCGTTGATGAAGTTCCAACACTAGAGCCACTAATATCAATATTAAAGTAAGAAGGTGATAAACGTATATTTTGCTGTGTTGCTGTTGTGTTTGAAAATTCCATCGTTGTGCCACTTCCTAAAGTATAAGTTCCTTGCGCATCTGGTTTAGTTCCTGTTCCAGCGGTTTTATATCTACTTGTTCCTGTCATAGTAATATCTGTTCCAACTCCGCCCATAGTATTAATACTAACATCAAGTATTGCACTACCACTTATTAAAACAGTGCCAGTAACTGAAGTTGGAGCTGAGGTTACGGTTTTTGTTCCACTTGTTGAAAAGGTTAAACCACGATATGCTCTTGCACCTCTTAAAACCTGAGCTCCCGCCCCGTTTAATTCAACTGTTCCACCTGTGAGCGAATATGTTCCTGTAAGTTGTGGAAGTGTTGTAGATAAGATACTAGATTTGAATAAGCCTCCACTCATCACCAGTGAACCAGTTCCGCTCACTCCAATTGAACTTGTTTCAACAAAAGTTCCTTGGCGAATATCCAATTGCCCGCCGCTTGTATTTACTATAAATGAAGCTGTTGGAGTTAATGTTGTTGTAAGTGCATCTAATTCAACAATTACTTTTTTAGTACTTCCTGCTGTTGGTAATCCATTTCCGGTTACTTGTGAAGGCGTTATGCCAATATAGTGATACGTTGCAGCGGCATCGTAGGTTCTTGTATCTAGACGAACATTACCTGTGTTTGTTCCTGCGGATGATATACCATCTATGGAAGTTATTTTTATTGTTCCTCCAGAGTTTAAAATAAAACTAGTTACAGGACTTGCTCCAACTTCCGTTAAATTTAAAGCGATTGTTCCATTAAACCCAAAATCTAGAGTTCCTCCAGACTCCACCGTTAATACGCTTTGATCATTAAACTGCCAGTTTTGATTAATAACTTTTATAGATGCACCATTTTTTACAAAGAAACGATAACGAAGCATATCAGTAGAAGTTGCGTTTACATTTATGTTTTGTGTTGTTCCGCTTCCTGTAAAGTTAAAAGCAACGTTTGCTACCCCAGCGCTGTTTGTTTGCAACATAGTTGAGGTACTTGGTTTTGTTAAAGAGCCTTTTAGGTTAACAGTAGAAGTAACAGTGTTAGCAGTCGAACTACTTTGCATATCAAATATTGCTCCTGTTCCACTAACTGAAAAATCCCCATCAACATTCATAATAATATTTGTTGCATTCGATGTTGATGAACTTAATCTAAATATTCCAGTTCCAGTTTGTGAAAAATTACCCTTGACATTTATAGTTAAATCACCTGCTCCAGTTTTACCTTGAACAGTATTTGAACCTGATATAATAAAATCTCCACCTATTGTAATATTTGCTGTTCCACCCGCCATTAAATTTATATTGTCAGCAGCGTCATTATTAGCAATTTCAAAATAACCATGAGTTAAATTGATTCCAGTTAATGAAGGTAACACGGGGCTCCAAGTACTTCCTATGGCAGAGATTTGAATTTTTAAATTTCCAAATAGGGCAGAATAACTTCCGACAGTAGTAGTTGAAATTGCACCCGAAGTATAAATAGTTGGGTCAGTGCCATCATCCCAATTTGTAATAAGAACCAGAGAACCAGTCCTAAATACCTCCGTTCCATTCCAAATAGTAGTTGCCGGTGTTGTGGTTGAACCATTATATTCAAAAGTTGCCCCGCTTTCTAATTCAAAGTTACCACCAGTTGCAATTGTGCAAGTTGAGCCCATTTTAAAGTATCCACCTGTTTTTACCCAAACACTTGCAGCTGTGCTTGATCCAGTTACAGTAAAATTTCCTCCACTTTCAATGACAAGATTGATACTATTACCAAATGAACCATTTGAAGAAATAGTATGTCGGATATAAACTACATTAGATGTGCTAGAAGATGGCGCCGCTGAACTTGACCAAGATCCCGAAACAAAACGTTCCCAAGTTGCAAGCCCTGTGCTACCAAGCCAATTTCCTGCCGATGCTGTTCTATAACTATTGCTTGTCACGGAAGAAATAGAAAAACTCGTTGATACATCATCATTATCATTTGCTAAACCTGCTGTTGTTGCAGTAAGCGTAATGTTTGTTTGAGTCGAACTAAACTGAACATCACTAATACTAGCGCTTCCAGAAGATAATATATACGGACTTCCAGAAGTCATTCCGGTGCCAGAAGTTGTCAATGTAAACGTAGTATTAAAATCTACGTCAACTTTTGAATTAACATCTTGCGCTTGCACAACAAATGTGCTTAAGTTAACATTAGTTGTTCCATCAACTGGTTGAGTTGAAAACCTTAATCTATCTGTGGTAATCTCAATTCTATTTCTATCATTGGATGTAGTTACGTCTGACTGTGCGCCACCTCCATTTGCTGAAGCAAAAGATGAGGTTCCGGATGATGAGCTTACTGAAGATACTGTATACAATAATTTTACATTATCAATTACTTGCGTTTCATCAAATGAAATTCTTAAATGTATTATTTTTTCATTTCCATCAATTGCGGTAACATTAGTTCCGGACATCCCTGAGAAAACCAATTCACTCCCAACTTTTGTTGCGGTTGAAATAACAGTTCCAGAAGTGTTAGTTAAGATAGCTGTTTTGATAAAACTTAATCGGCTAGTACTTGTTGCGGCTGCATCAACAACTGTGAATTTAATATCAGTTAATATGGTTGATAAAGCATCACCGTCTGTTAAATCAGCACCACCGTCCTGCACTTTAAATTTCATGGCGATGATTTTACCTGTTGTAGTTGAGGTAGCATCCGTATAACTTTCATAAGCAGTATTAATATTAAACTCTGGTGTTCCACTTGCATAATTTGTATTGTCAACTACAATTGATTCTCCACTTGGAGTATTAACAGCGGCTGATGTTGAGGACCAAGCAGAGTTACCACCAGCGTTCACAGCTCTTACTCTATAATAATAGGTTGTTCCGCCTGATAAACCTGTAACACTTGCTGTTAAAGTTCCTGAACTAATACTGCTTTGTGTAAAGTTCACTGAGCCAAATAAAATATCATCATCTACTTGGATTTCATAAGTGAAAGTAGCGCTTCCACCACCAGTTGGAGCGGCCCAGTTCGCTGTAAATGTTGTTGAGTTAATTGATGTTGCTGTTCCTACTGCTGGGGCGTTATGCAAGCTAGTAAAACTGCTATTTGCTGAAAATCCATTACCGTTAGTGTTGGTTGCATAGCCACGGAAATAATATAATGTATTCGGTGTAAAGGTGCTAGCATAAGTCATAGTATATGAACTTATCGCAGTTCCACCTTCTGGATTAAGTGCGGCAGTTGTTAACCCTGGCACTGTAAGCGCATATTGGGTGCCACGAGCAGAAATGGCTGCTCCACCATCTGATGTAATTGTTGCCCCTAAAGTAGCACCTGTTGTTGTAATGCTTGCTACTGTGGGAGTTGATAGTATAGGTGTTCCTGATGCTGCTAGAGTTGCTGTTAAACTTACATTATCTAATCCAACACCCTGGGAGCTTGCACCAGTAGTATTAAAATTCCATCTTAAATAAAAGTTTCCACTATTAGCAATATTTACTCCTGTAATAGTAACTGATTTACTAGCTACCGTTCCTGTGGTAAAATCATAAGCACTAGTTCCTGTTGTAAAAGTATTATCTCCAGCGGTTCTTGCTGTCCAGTTTGTTCCATCAGTTGATGTGAAAAAAGTTATTGTACAAGCTGCCGTATTAATTCTATAACGCTCATAGTCGAAGGTAATTGTTAAATCATTGATTTGAACACCTGAAGTATTTTGATAAAAGGCCATGATTGAATTTGGACTTGCGTAACCACCTGAAGTCATAAAACCAATAGCTCTATCTGTTGTTGTAGTTCCGTTTCCCCAGTTATATCGTCCTCCTGTAGCAGGTGCTCCAGAGCTTGCCGCTTGTGTTGTTGCCGTTACATTTGTGCCAGACGACCAAGTTGGTGAAGCTGTTCCTGCAGCTGTCATTTTCCAATTGCTAGGTAAAGATGCAGTTGCAGTAGTTCCGATGGTGAAATTCTCAGTTACAGCCGCTGCACTAGGAATTGCAATTTGGGCGTTTGAATGAATATAAAATATTATGGATAAGCAAAGAAGAATAGCACTAAACTGGCTTTTTTGTTTATGTAAAGAGGAAAATCTTTTTGACATTGTTAATTTATTTAAATGTTAATTTTGGGTTTAGCAAAACCGAGCTAAATTAGCTGATAATAAAAGAGATTAACTACTAAAACAAAATGATAAAATGATAATAACACTTTCTTAACTTTAGAATTGCACTACCTTTTGGCTTTTAAATGGCTCTTTTATTCATCTATATTTTTTAAGCTTTCGGCGTTAAATATCAACGCTTTAATTATTAGCTCAGCTTGTGCTACTTTGCCCATGAGCTTAACATATCTCCAAAAAAACTTCCCGTTTACAATAAAAACCGTATTTTTGAGCCAAAAATTAAACATTATGGCATCAGATAATTTTCAAGCCCACGATTACTATTTAATGGATGAGCTGTTAACCGACGAACACAAATTAATTCGCGAAACTGCTCGTGCTTGGGTGAAAAAAGAAGTAACTCCAACTGTTGAAGAATACGCTCAAAAAGCAGAATTTCCGAAACACTGGATTAAAGGTTTAGCTGAAATAGGAGCTTTTGGACCATATATTCCTGCTGAATATGGCGGACCAGGTCTTGACCAAATTTCTTATGGTATTATCATGCAAGAAATTGAGCGTGGTGATAGTGGTTTAAGAAGCACTGCGTCAGTTCAAAGTTCATTAGTAATGTATCCTATTTATACTTACGGTAGCGAAGAACAAAAACGTAAATATTTACCGAAACTAGCAACTGGTGATTTAATGGGTTGCTTTGGTTTAACTGAACCAGATCATGGAAGTAATCCTGGTGGAATGTTAACTAACTACAAAGATGCTGGCGATGGTAAACATGTTGTATTAAACGGAGCCAAAATGTGGATTAGTAACGCACCTTTTGCTGATATAGCTGTAGTTTGGGCTAAAGATGAAGCAGGCGACATCAGAGGTTTAGTTGTTGAACGCGGTATGAAAGGTTTTACAACCCCTGAAACACACGGAAAATGGAGTTTACGTGCTAGCGCAACAGGTGAATTAGTGTTTGATAATGTGCTTGTTCCAAAAGAAAATATTTTCCCAAACATTAAAGGTTTAAAAGGACCATTAGGCTGCTTAAATAGTGCACGCTACGGTATTGCTTGGGGTGTAATTGGAGCTGCAATGGATTGTTATGATAGCGCTTTACGCTACAGCAAAGAGCGTATACAATTTGGTAAACCAATTGCTGGCTTTCAGTTAACACAAAAAAAATTAGCTGAAATGATTACTGAAATTACCAAGGCTCAATTATTAACTTGGAGACTGGGTGTTTTGAAAAATGAACATCGTGCAACGCCAGCTCAAATTAGTATGGCTAAGCGTAACAATGTAAATATGGCTTTACAAATTGCACGCGAAGCTCGCCAAATACATGGTGGTATGGGTATTACTGGTGAGTATCCTATTATGCGCCACATGATGAATTTAGAATCAGTTATTTCTTATGAAGGTACACATGATATTCACTTGTTAATTACACGTATCGATGTAACCGGCATCA
>CAZRUA010000059.1:0-21376 GCA_964603125.1 uncultured Flavobacteriaceae bacterium
CAAAAACGTTTATTACCATGCTGTGTAGCTTTAGATGGTGAGTACGGACAAAAAGATATTTGTTTAGGTGTTCCTGTTATCATTGGTAAAAACGGTTGGGAAAAGATCGTTGATTTTGAATTAAACGCTGATGAAAAAGCTTTATTTGAAAAGAGCGCCGAGGCTGTAAGAAATATGAATAGTGTTTTAAGCACAATTACTGCTTAATTCTTATCTATTTATTTTTCAAAAAACCACTGCAATATGCAGTGGTTTTTTTTGTTATTTTTAATTTATGAAAAACAAAATATTCTATAAAATCATATTAACTTGTTTTCTTTTAAATATAGGTTTATTGAATTCGCAAAATGTTCAATTACCATTAAAAGACACCACCATTACTAATCTCGATGGAACAATTACTAAGTATAAAGTTCATAGTCATGCTGTATATATGACTACAATGAAGTAGGGTAAAGCGAATGGGATTTTCAAATTGTTTTATAAAAACGGGAAAGTATGGGCGGAACATTATTATGTAGATGATAAATTTGAAGGTAAAGCCTATTTATATACACCTAATGGAGATACTGCCGCTATTCAAATTTGGGAAAAAAGTAACAAAAAGTATGAAAAAGTATTTTTTTTCAGTACATATGCTGAGCCTCAGAAGTTTTATTTTGTAAGTAAGAATGGATTTGTAACGATGAATTACGGTGAATTAATTCAGTATGATGAAAATTCTCCTGACAGCTTATTAATGTTTTTGGGTGATTGTACTTGGATATATTTGAAAGGTGAATGGAAAACTTTTAAAGGTGAATGTAGAAGCGCATCTTTTTTAACCCCTGGAAACATGCCAAGGAGAACTAAAACTGAAGCATCAAAAGCAAAGCCTTAGATTTATTATTGTTTAAGCATTATACTTTTTAACACCCTATCAACACCCGCTAAAACTCACATTTTTTAATTGTATTTTTAACCTTTCAATTCATTCACAAAAACAATAAAATTAAAAAATGAAAGCAGATGTGTTATTGGGCCTACAATGGGGCGATGAAGGTAAAGGTAAAATAGTTGATGTAATAACTCCTAAATACGATATTATTGCTCGTTTTCAAGGGGGGCCAAATGCTGGTCATACACTTGAGTTTAATGGTATAAAACACGTTTTGCATACAATACCAAGTGGTATTTTTCATGATACAAATATTAATGTTATTGGTAATGGTGTTGTTATTGACCCAGTAATTTTGAAAAAAGAAATCGATGCTTTAAAGAAACTAGGTGTTGACGTTAAGTCTAAATTGGTGTTAAGTAAACGCGCACATTTAATATTACCTACTCATAAATTATTGGATGCAGCTTCGGAAGCTGCAAAGGGAAAGGATAAAATTGGTTCTACACTTAAAGGAATAGGGCCAACTTACATGGATAAAACGGGTCGTAATGGTTTAAGAATAGGTGATATTTCTTCTCCAAATTTCCTTGAAAAATACGACGTTCTTGTTTCAAAACATAAGCAATTACTAGCATTTCATAATTTTGAATACAATTTAGCTGAGCTAGAGCCGGCTTGGTTTGAAGGTATTGAGGAAATAAAGTTAATGCAACATATTGATACTGAAACATACATCAATAAAGCGTTAAAAGAAGGTAAACGTGTTTTAGCTGAAGGAGCTCAAGGTTCCTTGTTAGATATTGATTTTGGTACTTATCCCTTCGTTACATCTTCAAATACAGTTACAGCTGGTGCTTGCACAGGCATGGGAGTAGCTCCAAATCGTATTGGAAATGTAATTGGTATTTTTAAAGCATATTGCACACGTGTTGGTTCAGGACCTTTTCCAACTGAGTTGAATGATGAAGTAGGTGAGAAGATTCGTCAAGTTGGGCGTGAGTTTGGTTCAACTACTGGTCGCGCACGCCGCTGCGGTTGGTTGGATTTACCAGCTTTAAATTATGCAATCATGATTAACGGTGCAACTGAGTTAATGATGATGAAGGCTGACGTATTGGATACTTTTGAAACAATAAAAGTTTGTACCCATTATTTATACAATGGTGAGAAAATTGATTATTTACCTTACGATATTAGTCAAGATAATTTAACCCCTGTTTATGAGGAGTTAAAGGGATGGAATACTGATTTAACAAAGCTTTCTAATGAAGATACTTTGCCTTCAGAATTATTGAATTATGTTGATTACATACAAAAAGCTACAGGTGTGCCAATTAGCATTGTTTCAATAGGTCCAGATAGGAAGCAAACAATTTTTATGGATAAGCAATTGGCTTAATTGTTGTAAATTCATCTAAAAATTACTGCCATGATAAAATGTAATGAATGTAATTCGAGTTATACGAGCTATCAAAATTTTTGTTCTCATTGCGGAACAAGTTTTTTGGGAGGTTCTGTTCAAAAGCTCGAAAGCGATAGTGGTTTCACCAAAACACTAGTTTCATTTTGTTATTATTTGTTTGCATACCATATTTTCGCTATTATTTTTGGTTTTGTAATAAACCAATTAAGTTTTGGTTTTAGATTGAGTCAAATTGTTTATTTATTAGGTGATATAGGTGTGGGAGTGTTTTTTATTGTTATTTCAGGGAAAACAACAAAATATAAACCGGTCTTTTTAGTTTTTGGTATATTATATATACTTATCCGAATATGCATGTCGGCTTATTATTTCATGAGATTTAGTGGTTTTTAGAGATGTTAAATCTTTTTCGTTTTAGTATTATTTTATGTTTCTTTTTTTGCCAGCAGCTGAATGCGCAAAAGATTACTAAAATTGAATTGCGTTCGGCCGACAAACTTAAGTACCTCAAAAATTATAAAGGAGGCGCTCAGCGTTTGTTAGGTAATGTTCAGTTTTTTCATGAGGGAACAACTTTAAATTGCGACAGCGCATACCTATACGAAAATAACACCTTAGAGGCATACAGCCATATTTTAATCAGGAAGGGAGATTCATTAAGTATTGTTGGTGATAATTTAAAGTATGATGGAAATACAAAAATTGCTCAACTTACAGGTAATGTGATTTGTATAGAGAAGGACATGACGCTAACCACTTCTGTTTTAACTTATGATGTGGGAAATTCAGTTGCTAGTTATTACAATGGTGGAACAATTGTAAATAAGAATAACACACTTACTAGCACCAATGGTTATTATTATTCAGCTTCTAAATCCATTTGTTTTAAATATAAAGTTAAGCTTGTAAACCCTGAATATGTTATGCTTTCTGACACCTTATGTTATAATACAGTTTCTAGGGTAGCAACTTTTTTAGGTCCTACCACTATTACTAGTAAACAAAATAAATTGTATTGTGAGTACGGTTGGTATGATACACAAAATGAGATTTCACGATTAAAGCATAATGCTGTTATTACAACGGACAAAAATATTTTAAAAGGAGATAGTATTTATTACGACAGAAAAAAAGGGTATGGTAAAGCAAAAGGAAATGTAACAATCATAGATACCACACAAAAGCTTACAATAACAGGAGATTTCGCGGAGCATTATGAACTTGTTGGTAAATCAGTGGTTACTGGTCACACTCTGTATGCGCAACAATTGCGTAAGGACACATTGTTTTTAACGGCAGATACGCTATATTCAATCAATAAAAAGGATAGCACATTTTTAAGAGCTTATCACAATATTAAAATTTACAGTAAGGATTTGCAAGGTATTGCAGATTCATTAACTTATAATACAAGTGATTCGATTATGGTTCTTCATAAAATGCCTGTGTTGTGGAATGGTGAGAATCAGTTGTCGGCTAAGAAAATTAATGTACTCTTGGGTAATAAGTCGGTTAAACAAATTGAACTTAAAAACAATGCTTTTGTTATTTCAAAAGCGGCGGAAGGTTATTACAGCCAATTGAAAGGTCAAGAGATAAATGGATTTTTTAAAAACGATACAATAAATTTTATTGAAATTTTATCTAATGCACAAGCTTCATACTATATGAAAGATAAGAAGAGAATTACGGCATTGAATAAAATTACCTGCGAAAGCATTCGAATTTTTTTAGTGAAAAATGAAATTAGTAAAGTAACTTTTATTAAGCAACCAAAGGCCGAGATAATACCAATTAAAGATGTTGTTCCTTCGGAACACGTTTTAAAAGGCTTTGTAAATCATGAAAGTAAAAGGCCACAATCAAAGTTAGATTTAATTAATAAGAGTCAATAATGGAAATAAGTCTTGGTTTTAGTCCTTGTCCAAATGATTGTTTTATTTTTGATGCGCTTGTGCATAATAAAATAGATACAAAGGGGATAAAGTTCAATTACGTTTTAGGAGATGTGGAAGCCTTGAATAAAATGGCTTTTAATGGGGAATTAGATGTTACTAAATTGAGTTATCATGCTTTCGCTTATTTAACGGATAAATATTTGTTACTTGATTCGGGAAGCGCTTTGGGATTTAACTGCGGACCTTTATTAATTTCGAAAAACGAATTAAGTTTAGAGGAACTTGTAAGTGTTGATAGAACTATTGCTATTCCTGGAAAATATACAACAGCCAATTTTTTACTATCTATAGCTTTACCCAAAATGCAAAATAAAATTCCAACTTTGTTTTCTGAGATTGAAGGAGGAGTTTTAAATGGGCAGTTTGATGCTGGTTTGATAATCCATGAAAACAGATTTACATACGAAAGCAAAGGGCTAAAAAAAATAGTTGATTTGGGTGAGTTCTGGGAGGATTTAATTAAGGCTCCGATTCCATTAGGGGGTATTGTAGTTAGAAATGATATTGCTAAGAACACACAAAAAGATATTGAGGAATTGATTCGCCAAAGTGTTGAGTTTGCGTTTGCAAATCCTTCCGAAAGCAAAGATTTTGTTGCAGAGCATGCGCAAGAGATGGATGAAGAGGTTAAGCAGAAACATATTAATTTATATGTCAATCAGTATTCGATTAGTTTAGGTGAATTGGGAAGAAATGCAGTTGATTTATTGATGAATAAGGCCTATGAATTAGGCTTAATAAAAACCATAAATAAAAACTATTACGTTTAATGCAAGGAGTAAATTTTATACATGCTATTGAAAATGATTTAGCTAAAATTGTAGCTACTTATAATGCAACGGTTGCAGGTCGTATGGTTACAGCTGATTTGACTGAAGTTAGCGTTGAAAGTAAATTAGCATGGTTTAAGGCACATAATGAGATTACACGTCCACTTTGGTGTGTTATGTACGAAGGTGAATATGCTGGTTGGTTGAGTTTTCAAAGTTTTTATGGTCGCCCAGCCTATAATCAAACTGCAGAGGTAAGTATTTATCTCGAAAATAAGTTTCAAGGTAAGGGCTTGGGAGAGTATTGCTTGCGATATGCTATGGAGAAGGCGCCTGAATTGGAGATAAAAAATATTCTTGGTTTTATTTTCGGACATAACGAACCAAGCTTGAAATTGTTTTATAAACTTGGTTTCGAAAAGTGGGCACATTTACCCAAAGTGGCTTTAATGGATGAGTTTGAGCGTGATTTGATTATTTTAGGGAAAAGAATTGCTCAATAATTTGTTAATTAATCATTGTATAAGTTTTTAAATTGCCTTAGCTATAAAATTTAATTGACTGTATTTTAGTTAAAATTTAATTTTATGGAAAAAGCAAAGTCAACTCCTCCTTCGTTTTATGTTTTAGTTAGCGTTTTTTTCTTTTGGGGCTTTTTAGCTGCATCTAAAGATATTTTTATCCCCTTTTGTAAGTCTCATTTTGGATTATCGCAGCCCAAAGCTATGCTTGTGGATAGTGCTTTTTATGGGGCTTATTTCATAGGCTCATTAATATTATATTTTATTTCTCTGCAGTTTAAAACTGATTTAATTAATAAGCTGGGTTATAAAAATACGATTGTGCTTGGTTTACTTGTTTCTGTTGGAGGTGCTTTGTTAATGATACCATCTGTTAATTCTGAGTCATTTCCTTTTATTTTAGTTTCGTATTTTTTAATTGCTTTGGGCTTTTCGTTACAACAAACATCGGCTAATCCATTGGTTTTAAATTTAGGTGACCCTGCGACAGGCTCTAATCGATTAAATTTTGCAGGAAGTGTAAATTCATTAGGTACTTATGTTGGACCTATCATAGTAAGTTTAATTTTGTTTGGATTGTTAAATTCGAGTAGTATCGATAAGGCATCAATTCCTCTTTCAAAAATAAATGTGCTTTTTGTAACTCTATCCATTGCATTTATAATTGCTGCAATTGTATTTTATTTTTCAAAAATTCCAAATTTGAGTATTGAAGATAAGTCCGAAACAAAAATGCTAAAGGGGCCAGTTTTATTTATTTTAGGGACCCTTGTTTTTTTAGGCGTTGTTTTACTAAGCTTATCTTTTAAAATTGTAAATCAAGATCATTCGATATTTATGTTCTTAATTGTTTTAAGTGGAGTTTGCTTTTTGTTGTTTTTGTTTTTGTTGTTTCAGTTTCAAAAAAACGGGAAAAGAAATAATTTTGAAACAACTTCTTATCCTCAAATTGTGTTAGGTATGTTAGGTATTTTTGCTTATGTAGGAGTAGAAGTAACTGTTGGAAGTAATTTAAATGCATTGCTAAAAACTCCTGATTTTGGTTCTTTGACAGATACATCAATTGCGCCTTATGTGGCTTTGTATTGGGGAAGTTTAATGATTGGTCGTTGGACAGGTTCTTTAGGGGCATTTAACATGAGTGAGAAAATGAAGTTAATCATGACTTTAGTTTTACCACTTGGTGCTTTTGGTTTTATTGTTGGTATGAATGCATTCGCAGGAGCTGATAATAGTGGTTTGTATTATTATGTTGTTTGCATTTTAGTTTTAGTAGGGGCATTTATTTACACAAAACAACAACCTGTAAAAACTTTGTTTGTGTTTAGTGTTTTGGCAGCAATAGCGATGTTAATCGGCGTATTTGGTTCGGGAGTAGTTAGCATATATGCTTTTTTAAGTGGAGGATTATTTTGCAGTATAATGTGGCCATGTATTTTCTCATTAGCTACCGCAGGTTTAGGTAAATACACAGCACAAGCATCAGCTTTTTTAATTATGATGATTTTGGGTGGTGCGTTTATCCCTCCTGTTCAAGGGTATTTAGGTGAGCAAATAGGAATGCAGTACTCATATGTTATCCCTGTTTTCTTATTTGCTTTCTTAGCTTTTTTAGCGCTTAAATTAAAATCGGTATTGATTGCTCAAGGAATTAACTACGACGAAAAATAATAAGTTAGTTGTATTCGTATTTGCACATATAACTGCCTTCTGGCATTTTCGAAGTAGTTTCAACAAGAAGTTTGTTTTTGTAGATGTATTCAATATTGGCACCAATTTGCCCGGTGTTATTATAAATTACTTCTTTTGTTTTTTGTCCAACGTTGTTATAAAAGACTATTGTTGTAAAAACTAATCCTGAATTATAAATTCTTGTCTCTTTTCTTTCTGAAGGCTTGCTGTAATCATAACTACTCTTTTCGCTTCCTCCATTGAAGAAGTTTTCTTTTTGCAGAATTAAGCCTTTATCGTTGTATTCCGTCTTATTAATAAGAATTGGACTATAGGTGTTTTCGTAGTTAAATGTGCTTAATGTAGTGTTGTTTTTGATTGATTTTGTTTTTAAGCTGCTTTCTGAATAATTACTATCATTCACGGTTAAAGACAGTAAACAAACTCCCGCTGAATCAAGATCTTTTACCGTGAAGTTTTTTTGATTCGTAAAATAAATGGTGCGTTTAATTGTTGTGTTTGCTGTTGAACGTCCGTAAGTATTCACCGTAAGTTTTAAAACCAATTCTCCTTTTCCATCTTTTATATTATTTTGCAGAGTGTCTTCAATTTTAAGGTAGTAGGATGGTACATAATAATTGTCTTCCCAAGCAAAGTCTATATCAATTCCAATTCGTGTTAATGGACCATAAACTAAATGTTGATCAAAGGATTTTTTAGCACTTTTAATGGAATGTTCTTCCTTGGTAATATAGCTATATATAAGCGTGTCTACATCTTTTAAATTACAAATTGGCTTTCTGTTTTCCGTTTCCTTAATTCCGCCGTATGACCTATATCTCTGTTCAATCATATAGTTCCTATTTCTAAAGCTATACGACTCAAAATCAATGGTTGTTCTTTCTAAAGTATCGCCATTGGAATTATAGGTGTAAAGTATTTTTTTGCTAGGTGGATTATTCCCTGGTTGCTTCAACTGAACCTCTATAAGTTGTTTTTTTAAGTTGTAAAGGTATGTTGTTAAATAAGTTATGTTTTTGCCGTAATAATCAGTTTTTACAGTGAGTAAGGAGTCTTTATTATAGGTGTAAGTTGAATGACTATTGTTGTTGCTTAGGTTACTTTCTGATTTTACTTCTTTAAGTAAATTTCCTTCATAAATGTAAAAGGTTTCGTTATGACGTTTCTCTTCATCGTATGAGTACCAATCTTCTTTAATTACCTTACCATCTTTGCGTGTATATTCAATTTTCGATTGTAATTTACCATTGTCACTATAACTCTCGGTCCGCTCAATTTTATTATCTAGCGTATAATAAGTTTTTGGATAGTATTGACTTCTTCCTTTTGTTAAGATTTCTCTCCAAACTTCGTTTCCTCTCAAGTCATAGTGGAGCTTTAGTTTTAGGTAAGGTGTGTCAATTGCGTTATAATGATAGGCAACCGTCTCTATTCTGTTGTTTTTGTAAGTGTATACTTCAAAGTTATCGATGTTTGTATTAGTTGAGTAAGTAGTTTTCTTGATTAGTAAGCCGTTTTTGTATTCAAATTTTTGGACAAGAGGAGGGTAGTTTTTTCGTTTTAATTCTAATTGAATTAACTCATCTTTATTGTTATAGGTATAAGTTGTTAGTTGCGTGTCTTTTTGGGTAATGTATATATTCCGAATGGATATTAAATGTTGTTTTGAATTGTATGTGTAATCCATTTCAACATTGGCTTTTTCACCATCAAAGTAAAGTAGTTTTTCTAATTGTCCATTCTCATTGTAGTATCTTTCATAAGCTTTTGTGCCTTTCGACTTGTTATAAATATCAAACGGACTGATTTGCCAGTTGGTAATCTTGGTAATTTTATTTTCGCGTATAAAGATGGAATCCGTTAAAAATTCATTTTGAGCAAATGAAACGTTAAATAGCGGAATTAAAAGCAGAAATAGTAGTTTTTTTCTCATAGCTCTATTAAGATGCATTAGAAACTTAAATTCCACATGAATAAACTAGTTAATATTCAATTGATTATCAATCCATTTAATGTAGTCAAAATGTTCAAATGCACTAGCTTTTGTTTTATCTTGTTTTAGCAGTTCTAGTTCATTTTTAAGGGACTTGAATATGTCCTTTCGATTTTTTTTTGAATTATGACCTAACATTTTCTTTAAATGAGTAAGCATAACATTCTCAAAATCGTATATTTTGTTTCTTTGTTCTAAAAATCGATAGGTGGATTGAGCTCTGGATTTTAGTAAATCTATATTTCCTAGTTCAATATGTATAATCAATTCAATTAATCTTACGTAAGTGTATTGATATAAGGTTTGCTGTGGTCCATTGATTATTTCATGTAACCATTTTAGTGCAGTTTTATATTCTTTATTCCAAAAATAGATGATAGCAATATTAACCCTAACATCAATAGCTCGAATAGGGGAGAATCTGGAGATTATTTCCGTTAACTCTTTCTCAATACTTGTAATGTATGGAAGTGCTTCGCTGTATTTTTTAGAAAGTGTAAATCGACCAATTCCATGTGAGTATTCAATTTCCTTTTCTTGCACTTTATGATTGGAATTAGCAACTAAGTAAGAATTAAATTGGGTATAGTAGTTTTCAAATTGCTCTATGTCTTTGTTATTGTAAAGCATAGAGAGAACGTTGCCATAAACCAGTAAAAATGTTTTATAGTTTACTTCACGCATTACTTTATTATCAATATAGGAATTTAATTGCTTTATTTTTGAGAGTACAGCCTCTTTCATATTATCAAAAGCATAGTGGTAAATTGTTTCACCACTGTAGTATGTGTTGAGTGTTTTGAATGAAATTTCAGGATTCATTAATATCTCATTTGCCTGAAATAATTGGGTTATTTCATCTTTTTCTTGTTTTGTTTTTGCTTTGTCGTTTTTTTGGACCCAATTGAGTATGTCGATGTACCATTTATTAGATAAATTAATTTGCTCCAATTGGCGAATTGTTTTGCTTTGTAATTCAAAATGCTCTTTGTTTGATTTTAGTTTAAACTGATTGTAGGTATAAACAAATGAATTGATTTGAATTAAGTGCATGTAGAGCTGATTTTTTTGAGCTAATTCAATCGATTGTGCAATAAGCTTTTCGCATTGATCATGAAGCCCTTTATCGAAAAGTATTTTTATTGATTCAATGCTATCATTTAATTTCGCCTCAATGTTTTTTTCCTTGTTGTAATGAATTAAGCTTTCAAGAATAGAATCGTACAAATACTTTTTGGATTGCGAGTAATTTTTTGCTATCGAACTATTTTTTATTTTTTTGATTATTGAGCCTTCATTGTATTCAGTTAAGGAATTTATCGTGTCAAATAAAAGCAAGTAGTTGGCATCTTTCCCAATAAAACTATTTTTTTTGAAATAGCCTTTCTCATTGGGGCTAAGTGTTTTAATTAGCTCAAATAGTGGGTCGTTTACATCCATTTTTGTTTCTCCGAAATATTACCAAATATACATTTAATTTCTTAATTAACAATTAGTTATGGTTTATTTTCCCTTTCCCAAAACTGATAAAAATCAACATTTTTATTTAAATGGATAGTAGTTTTTTAATACATTTACACTAAATCTAATTAAAACTATGAAGAAAATTTTACTGTTACTTATTGCCATTTTATTTGGTATTCATGCTCAATCGCAAACTACACCTGCATCATTGCAATGGGAGAAATCTCAAAATGGTAGTGCGAGTTTAACACACTATTTAGTTAAAACACTTACGGATGTTTCAGGAAATGTGTATACATTATCTTATGCGAATGAGGACATGGTAGTTGTTAAATTTAATAGCTCAACTGGTGTAACGCAAAGTTATATTTATAATAATCCAAGCAATACAAATGATTATCCAAAGGATTTTACTTATGATGCATCGGGCAATATTTATATTGTAGGTTATTCATTTAGTGTGGGTTCATTTGGTTATTATGCAACAATTGTGAAGTTTAATGCAGCTGGTACTTTGGCTTGGCAGGTTAATTATCTTCCAAGTAATTGGGTTTATCCAACTGAAGTTAGCGCAAATGCCATTGCATTGGATGCTTCAAACAACATTTATTTTACAGGAGCTATGAATGATAGTTTGGTTGTTGGTAAAGTAAGTAATGCGGGAGTTGTTCAAATGGTAAAGCACCTAACTATAGGAGGAACTGATTTGGGCTCAGGTCAGGATATAGCTTTGGATGCTTCAGGTAATATTTATATAGCTGGAAAAATGCAGGTAGTAGCTAATTCATTTGATGCAATTGCAGCAAAATTAAATACAAGTGGTGTTGTACAATGGACCAAACAAATTACTGGTGCTGCAGGCGCGGATGACATATCAATTAACATTGCTGTTGATAATAGTTCGAATTCGTATGTGTTTTCAAACATTGCTGACACGAGTTCATTAGATTTCACCCCTTATCTAACAAAGTATAATGCGTCGGGAGCGCAACAGTTCCAAAAGAAAATGTACATTCCTTCACAAATGAGTTCGGAAGCAGTTGAGTTAATTGTAGATAATTTGGGGAATAGCTATTCGGCTATTTATGTAACCATGGGCTTATCAACAAGGTATTCTCGCATTGTTAAACATTCATCATCGGGTACTCAAAATTATGATAATACAATTGATGTGGTTGGTAATTCTGTTGATAAGGTTAATGACATCTTTTTAGACGTCAATAACAATTTATTTGCTTCTGGGCAAACAGGTAACTCTTCATTTGGATTCGATTCAAATTTCTGCTCAAAAATAAATGCAGCAGGAAGTATTTCTTTTACAAATGTTTTGGTGGGATCTAGTATGTCTCCGTCCAATCCTGCATTTATTGTTGCAGATGCAAGTGGCTTTATGAATATGGTCGGTACAAGTTATAAAATTTATAACGCACGTTTAAATAATACAGGGGCATTTCAGTTTGAAGGAGTTTTTGCGGGCACAGCTAATACTTATGATAAAGCATCCCGTGTATTTACAGACGGAAATCATGCAATTTATTCATTAGGTTATGTAACAAATGATAATTCAAATTCGGATGCTGTATTAAGCAAGTATGATGCAGAAGGTAATATACAATGGCAAAATATGATTGATGTTGCCAATGGATACGATGAAGCCTATGATATGGGGCATGACAGTATTTATAATGTTTATGTTACAAAACAAACTTCTTCTGGTGGAGAACTTGTTAAGTATGACTCAATAGGTTCCCCAATTTGGGTTAACCCATCTTCTTACGCTTACAGAAAGATAATGAATGATAATGGAGGAAATTCGTATATGGTTTGTAATGGAAACTTATCTTCTTCATTTACGGTGAAAAAGGTTAATGCTTCTGGTTCAACCGTTTTTGAAACAATAGGTTCAACAGGTGCAATTTATTCATTAAATAACCCAACAATGGCCTTAGATGCAAACGGTAGGATTTATGCAGCAGGAACACGTATTGTTAATGCTAATACTCCTTTTGCAGTTACACGAGTAATCGTGCAGAAATTCTCTCCATCTGGAAACTCTTTATGGCTTAAACAATTAAATTTAGTCGATTCTACAGATAGTTATTCTCAGTCAGGTAATATTGCAAATAAAGTTCTGATTGATGGTGCAAATAACGTTTATGTTATGGGTAATGGTTATGATACAACTGGTTTTGGAGAATTTTATTCTTATGTAACTAAATTTGATAATAACGGTACACAGTTGTGGCAACAGTTATTTTATGGAGGATTTGGAAGAGAGGTTTCGGGAACAATGGAATTTGTTAGCAGTGGAGAGCTAGTAATTTTTTCGGGCGGTTATGGAACATATTTTTTGAGAAGAATTAGCCGTAATGATGGCTCGTTAGTATGGGAACAAAGTATTAGTGCTGGCAGCGGAAATAGCGCAACTGCTTTAAAGGTTGATGCTAACGAAAATTACTATTGTTTTGGAGAAGCGTTGACTTCTAATAGCTCTGAACGCGATTTAGTTTTGATGAAGTTTGATTCAACAGGAAATTTATTATGGAGCACAACAAAATCCGGAGCTTTGGTAGGTAATGATTTTGCAAGAGATATGGATGTTACAGCTAATGGAAGAATTTATTGTGTTGCAGAAATGAATAATTCAAGTGGTTCACAATCGGATTTTTCTTTATTGAAGTTTTGTGATATTTCTACTCCAACAATTTCAACTCCAAATAATTATACAGCCTTATGTCCAGGAAGTAATGTTACAATTACAGCTAATGGTGGAGGCACATCTTTTTATTTATGGAGTCCAGGAGGTGAAACAACTACCCAAATTACGGTTAGTACAGCTAATGATTATTATGCAACTATTACTAAGCCAGATGGTTGTTTTAAAAACACAGATACGATACATCTAACCATTAAACCAGTGCCTGCTACTCCTCAAATTTGTGCTGTAACTGTTGATGATGCTAGTACTCACAATATTTTGCAATGGGATAAAACAGGTTTTATTGGAGTTGATAGTATTAAAATTTACCGTGAAGATGTTACTAATGTCTATACACATATTGGAACAGTTGATAATGATAGTTTGAGTGAGTACCACGATTATGGGGCAGATCCAAATGTAACTACTAAGCGTTATAAAATAAGTGCAATAGACAGTTGTGGACAGGAATCTCCATTAAGTAATTATCACAACACAATTTATATTGTTTATTCAGGAAGTGGTCAGTACACTTGGAATCCGCTATATACAATTGAGAATACAGCTAATCCTGTAAATAATTACTTGTTAATGCGAGATGATTTATCAAATGGGACTTGGACTCAAGTTGCCTCAACTGCAGGTACGCAACAAACGATAGTTGATCCAGCTTATGCAAGTTTTCCGAATGCAAGTTGGCGTGTAGAAACAGCGTGGAGTATTAATTGCAATCCAACTCGAGGTCCAATTAACACATCACGTTCTAACATCCGCACAAATTCAGTTGGTTTAAATGAATATAGTTTTGCAAGCAATTTCATGAGTATATACCCAAATCCAGCAAAGGGATTGGTGAATATTACTTTAGCAGAAAGATTAACGAATGGAACAATTGAATTGTATGATGTTTTAGGCAAGCAAATTTATTCAATACAAATAACTAGTTTAACTGCAATTATTGATTTATCAAATATTGCATCGGGTTTGTATACGATTAAAGTAAGTGACGGAAATAAGAGCTTGATTAAGAAATTAATCGTTGAGTAAAGAATTTTAGAATATATAAAAAGCCTCAGTGAAGAATCACTGAGGCTTTTTTATATGTTCAATGAGTTTTAATTATTGTAACTCAATAGTTATTGTATAATCTCCTTCAGTAACACCTTTGGCACCTGCAACAGCAAAATAAACTCTGTTTCTTATAGTTGTCGCATTAAATTCAATGGTTTGTGGTTTTGAAGGTTCGGTTAAGTTTGGTTGACCAACCCATTCAGGAAATGAAGCTTCGCAAGCTGTGCATCGGCTTACTTCAGGAGGTGTTTTTATGAAGTCGAATCCTGAGTATCCATATATATTAATACGTGATTTTGTGCTGGCAGGTGTTACCGTAATTTTTACAATTGATTTTTTTGGTAAATCAAACCAATACGCAACATGTTTACCTTCGAACTCTATATTTCTAATACCAACCCAACAAGCCATTGAACTTGATTCAGCCCACTCTAGGTCTTCCATAATCTCTCCTGTCTTTAAATTTCCTTTTATGGTAATTGTTTGACCTTTTATTGCCTTTACATAACTTGGTTTTGTTGGAGTAGTGTTTGAAGTAGGTTTATTTAATCTATCTGCAGTAACATCCTCGTCATATGTATCGCCATATCCATCGTAACCAATTTTATATGTACCGTTTGAGTTTACCTTTAAGATTAGGCAACCAAACCATTTGTTTTCCTTCGTGTCGAAAATTTCAGCACGGTCGTTCACAGCCCACGCTGCATTAGAAGTAGTAGTAACTACTGGTTGAGTGCTCGTTGTGTTAGTTGTTGGGGAGGCAACTGGATTCGTATTACTTCTTGGCAGAGTTGTTTTATTTTCAAGTTGAATTGTGTTGAAATACAAGCTTGCTTGATTATCAGGAGTGAATGATGTTTTGTTTAGAATGAATGCTTGGTAAACAAAACGACCCTCAGAGAATAAGTGCAGAGTAATATTTGTACCTTTGTCATTCACATATTTAAGAAGTGTAGAAGGTTTGCCAGCTATTGTTGAAGTTGTTTTTGAATCTATTTTGGTAGCTTTCTTTTCAAGGCGGCTAATAATTCCAGGAATTGCTTTTGTGGCAATTTCACTTGTTTTAACTCTACTACAAGTTAATGCGTAAGTTACCCCACCACTAGTAGACGTAGCGGTAAGCATCGTGTCGTTAGCAGTCGGCTTGATGGATTTGTCAATTTTTGCAGGAAATCCAGCGCTTATTGGATAACCATCCGTATTGAAATTGTTTGTGCTAAAGGTTTGTGCTTTCGATACTACGAAAGTACTCATGAGTAGGGTTAGGAATGTAGTTTTCATTTTAGAATTTTTTTTCAAAATTCCTTAATAAATGTCGCTTTGTTCTCACCCTAATGGGTGATTTTATATTTATTTCATTCTAACCTTATTTAAAAGGACAATTGCTTCAGAACGAGATGTTATATCAAGCTTTACGAAAATATTTTTTAAATGAGTTTTGATAGTATTTACAGATACAAACAGTTCCTCCGCAATTTGTTTGTTGTTTTTACCCTCAGTTATTTTCAATATCACTTCCATCTCTTTCGTACTTAATTTTTCTGAAACAAGTTTGTTTAGTTTGTCAAAGTCAAACGATGAATTAGGTCCAATATAAGTGTAAAATAACTCATAGCCAATTTCTAGTACAGCAGGAATTTCCTTTCCATTAAATGGTTTTACAATATAACCAACAGGATAAGTGTTTTTAACTTCTTGGATTGTTCCTGAATCAGAATAAGAAGTGATAAAAGAAAAGGGGAGAAGGTAGTCTGAATTTATTTTTTTCGCTAGTTCAATGCCATTCATTTCCGACTCCAAATTGATATCTAAGAAGATAAAATCACAATTGTTTAAATCTAGCTTAGCAATAGCTTTTTCTGCATTAAAAGCAACATCTACATTTTTGTACCCTGCCGAATTTAAATATCCTTTAATGTCATCAGCAATTAAAGGTTCATCTTCAACAATTAGTATGTTTATATTATAATGCATTTTTTATTGTACAGTTAAATGTAATTTCTGTTCCATTTTCATTTCGGTAGTTAATTTCACCTTTTAGTTTTTGTGTAAAAAGTTGAATCAATTTTAATCCTAAGGAATTGGTTGTGTTTTTTATGTATTCTTGATCAATCCCAATTCCATTATCCTTTAGGTTAAATTGAAGTTTGTTTTTTTCAATGCTTAAGCTAAAATTAATGTGAGGGTTTTTATTTGTACAGCCGTATTTAAAAGCATTTGTCAGAAGTTCGTTTACAATTAAACCCAATGACATTAACGTATCAACATCTAACAAAGTATCTTGAACTTGAATATTGAAAGTCGTTTTTTTTGAAGGGTCAAATGTATTTTGTATAGTATCTAATAACTTTTCAAAGTAAGTTTTAATGCTAATTGATTTTAATGTTTCGTTTTGATACAATTCTTGGTGTAAAAATGAAATGGCATTTAACCTGTCTTTACTTTCGTTAATTGCATTTAGGGCTTTTGAATCGGTAATGTATCTCGATTGAATGCTAAGTAAACTTGAAATTACCTGCAAATTATTTTTTACACGATGATGAATTTCTTTCAGTAAAGTCTCTTTTTCAAGCAAGGCTAAATGAATAATTTCATTTTTTTGTTGTAATTCCTTTCGTTGTTTTTTTATTCGTTTGTAGGATAAGGCAATTAATACAAGCAAGCTTATTAAAAGTATGGAGCTAATAATGAAAATAAGAATTTGTTTACTCTGTTCCTTTATTTTCAACTCTTTAATTTCGGCAGTGGCATTTAATAAATTAATTTGTTGTTCTTTTTCTTTAAAACTAAAAATAGTTTCCAACTTATCCATTTGTTTTATGCGGTCATCTTTTAGAATTTCATCGTTGAAATAGTTGAATTTTTTCAAATGAAAGTATGCTGCATTGTAATCTCCAATTGTGCTGTCTAACTTAGTATATAATAAATAGGCATCATCAAGATAATGTATTGCGTTAATTTCACTTCCTTTTGCAATGGCTCTTTCCAAGTTCCTTTTCACCTCATTGTAATTTTTCGTGTAAAAATTAAGTTCAGCTAAGCTAATGTAAGATGATACTAAATTGTAGTTATTTGTTTTTAAGCTATCCAATCGCATTGATTTTAAATGATAAAGCTCGGCTTTTTTGTATTCGCCCATGTACTGATAAACAACGCCTAAATTGCCAAGTGCATTTGCCATTCCTGTTGTATCATTCGCTTTTGATTTAATTTCAAAAGCCTTTTCAAAGGTTTCAACGGCTTTTGCGTATTTTTTTTCTTGACGATATATAATTCCTATGTTATTTAAAATTCCAGCAATGCGCTTTTGATTGTTTGCTTTAGTATAATACTCCATGGACTGATTGTAATAAGCAATTGCTTTATCCGTGTTGTTTTGATAGTAATAAAGAACGCCAATATTCATGTACACTGCGCCTAATCCATCTATATCATTGATTTGTTTTTTTACACTTATAGCTTTTTGGTAGTTAAGTAATGCACTATCTGGTTTACCTAGATAATCGAACGACATACCAATTAGGTTTAATGACCAAGATTGAAAGTACTTGTTATTTAATTTGTTGGATAATTCTAAACCTTGCATTGCATACTGCTTTGCCTTTTCATCAGCGCTCCCTAAAAATTCGGTAGCTAACTCATTATATGCTCTTGTTAGTATAGTGTCCGGTTTACCTTTCTCTATAACTAATAAGCATTCCTTTACTTTCTCCTTGTCTTGAGCTTTTAAATTTAATCCAAGAATAAAAAGAAAAATTAAGATTGAGCCGTATATTTTCGATTTGCGCATATAATATAACAAAGGTAATTAAATTCTAATTAGGTGTTTTGAGCCTGAAAAGGGCGGAAATTTAAAAATCACCCGAAAGGGTGAAAGGAAAGTAGTAGGTACAGTCTACTTTTACATTTGAATAAATGTTTGTATGAATCATAAATTATCAGTTACAGAAAGAGAAGTATATAATTTGTTATGCAAAGGTCTTAGTAATGAAGAAATTGCTAATTCTCGAAATGTAAGTGTAAACACAATTAAGACACATTTGAAGAACATTTACATGAAGTTAAATGTGAAAACAAGAGTGGCTGCAGTTACTAAGAATGCAAAAGTATAATCTTTTCAATAAGCCAGATTAGAATTTAAAAAACATGAAAAATAAGAATATGAAAAAAAGAACCTTCCTTATGTTTGCTTTCCTTATTGCCTTTGTTGGCATGGATGCTCAGTGGACACCTGTTGGATCACTTTGGTTTAGTGATGTAGATAGAACGTTTCCTCGAATTGCTAATTATAACAATAAGCCTTTGGTTAGTTTTGGAAGTGCCACAGATAGTCTTATCGATGCTTATATTTACGAGAATGGTGCATGGCAACAATTCGGACAAGCAAATTTTGCAAAGGGGCACTCCTTTTATTCGCGAATGCATGTCTATAATGATTCTGTTTATTTTTCTTATAGAGACATTTCACTTGCTCCCCGTGTTTCAAAATTTTCGAACGGTAATTGGGACTCGCTTGGTATAGCTGGTGCTACTAATGGAAATGGAATTTATCCAATAATTTATAAAGATACTTTATTTGTGTCTCTCCAAGATTTTGGATTAGGTGGTAGATTAAATGTCGCAAAATTTGCTGAGCCGAATAATTGGATCTATAATCCTTCCGTTCCGGTTAGCAGTAATAGCACAGCGCAAAATACTTATTGTTCCAAATGGGGCGATAGTCTTTTCGTTATGGTAAATGAATTAACGAGTCTAAATTTATACAAGTACTTTAATGGTAGTTGGAGTTTGAGTTCCACTATAGCAACAACACCTTCGCAAACACCTCAAATGTCTCTAAAAGTAAATCCTCTTAATAATTCTTTGTATGCTTTCTATCAATTCGGATCACCGAATACCACTTGGAATGTTAAGAAATTAAATGGTAATGTATGGCAAAATGTGGGAACTCAATTGATAATCCCTTTTGGCACCAATACACCACCAAATGTGGAAATGGAATTTGTAAATGGTGTACCTGTGGTAATTTATCAGAATAATAATGTTGTAAGCTGTAAAAAGTTCAATGGGCTTAATGCTTGGGTTGATTACGGCACTGCAAGCTTGGTTCCAGATTTATGTGATAATACAAGTTTAACTTTAATTGGAGATACCATTTTTGCCATTATGCGCAGAACTAGCGATCGTAAAATTTCTGTTTTAAAATGGCCATTAGTAAATAATCCAGCTACATTTTCAGCGCCAAGCGCATTGAATTTTTGTGCGGGTACAGTTGGTATTCAAATTCCGATTGTAGTGCATGACGAAGATGCCAGCTCACTGACAAACCTTACGGCAACTTCATCAAATACGACTTTATTGAGCAATGCTAATATTCAAATTACTGGTAATGATTCAATTCGAACTTTGACGATTAGTTTAAATCCATTTATTAGTGGTAGTTCAATCATTACTTTTTCTGTTACAGATAATGCTGGGAACATTAGTCAAACTCAAATTCAAGTAAATGTGAATCCTGTTGTAACTCCACAAATTTGTGCTGTAACAGTTGATGATGCTAGCACACACAATATTTTGCAATGGGATAAAACAAGTTTTGTAGGAATAGATAGTGTTAGAATTTATCGCGAAGATGTAACCAATGTTTATACACACATAGGTACAGTTGATAATGATAGTTTGAGTGAGTATCATGATTATGGAACAGATCCAAATGTTACTACAAAGCGATATAAAATAAGTGCAGTTGATAGCTGTGGTCAGGAGTCTGCATTGAGTAATTACCACAATACAATTTATATTATTTATGCAGGCAGTGGACAATATATTTGGAATCCATTGTATACAATTGAGAATACCACCAACCCTGTAAATAATTATTTACTAATGCGAGATGATTTATCAAATGGAACTTGGACACAAATAGCTTCAACAGCAGGCACGCAGCAAACAATAGTTGATCCAGCTTATGCAAGTTACCCAAATGCAAGTTGGCGTGTAGAAACTGCTTGGAGTATCAATTGTAGTCCAACTCGAGGTCCAATTAACACATCACGTTCTAATATCCGTACAAATTCAATTGGCATAAGTGAAATAAGTTTCGCTAATGATTTTATGAGTGTTTACCCAAATCCTGCAAACGGTATCGTTAATATTACATTAGCAGCAGGATTAAACAACGGAACAATACAGTTATTTGATGTTTTGGGTAAGCAAATTTATTCGACGCAAGTTGCATCTTTAAGTTCAAACATTGATTTATCAGGTGTTGCAGCGGGCATTTATACAATCAAGGTGAGTGAAGGAAACAAGCGCTTGATTAAGAAATTGATTGTAGAGTAAATTCGCTGTAGTAGATTTGGTTTTTAATTCATATATTTGATATTGTAATTGCATCTAAATTTTAAATCTATGAAGAAGATAATTTTTCCAATTCTATTTTTAGCCTTTATTGTTTTATCTGTAAATTCAATAAGTGCACATGAAAATATAAGCACTGATTCTAAGTCAGTGATACAACAAGACACAACAAAAAAATCAAAAAAGAAAGAACGAAAAAGCGACAAAGAAAAGGCGGAAGATGAAGAAATAATTATTAATAATGGCGATAAGGTTGATAATAAAGAATACATCAATAGAAAGCGCCAATCATCTGAGCCAGATAATAGTGTTTCGGTTGGTTTGCAAGTAGAGGATAAGATTTTAGTTGTTAAACTTTCTTCAAACGATGCTCGAGAGGTTGTTATTACTGTTACTGACTCTAAAGGAGCGGTTGTTGAAACAAGAAAAGTGGCTAACGGTAAAAACGTTGAAGAGAGAATTGATTTAAAGACTAAAGGTAAATATACAGTTGAAGCTAGTCAGGGTGGAGAAGAGGTTTTTAAAGAAGAGGTAAATGTAAAGTAA